>CALVAJ010000024.1 GCA_944325505.1 uncultured Bacteroidales bacterium | reverse complement strand
ATCTATAATTGCCTATAACAAATTGAATTTCAATAATTTCAAAGAACTTCTATGATTTTTTAGTGGACACTAATGATTTCGGCATCATAGACCTTGCCGGTTTCCCGAAAGATATCTACTACATGTACCAGAGCGAATGGTGTCCGGAAAAACAGGTACTTCATCTGTTTCCCCACTGGAACTGGACGCCCGGGCAGACTGTAGACGTATGGGCCTGTTATAACAATGCCGATGAAGTCGAACTTTTCTGTAACGGCAAGTCCATGGGGACACGCAGCAAAGGAAAGGACGGCTCCCATGTCTGCTGGAGAGTGGTCTTCGAACCCGGAACCATAAAGGCGGTAGCCCGTAAAAACGGAAAGACCGTACAGGAAACTGAAAGGTCCACGGCCGGTGCTCCGGCCAGAATCCGCCTGAGGCCAGACCGCAGTATTATTCAAGCAGACGGGGATGACCTCTGCTTCATCACCGTAGAGATACTCGACAAAAACGGGACACTCTGTCCGCTGGCCGACAACAAGGTCGCATTCAGCATCTCCGGCAGCGGAACCATCGCAGGAGTGGACAATGGAAGCCAGACTTCAATGGAAAAATTCAAAGCCACAGAACGCAACGCATTTTACGGGAAATGCCTTGCAGTAGTACGCAATAGCGGAGAACCGGGAAAAATCACATTCTCGGCAGCTTCTCCCGGTCTGGAATCTGCCGGAATTACCATTGAATGCAGGTAATCCGGCAGCAGATGATAATAACACAACCATTTAAAACTGATACAATGGAAAAAACAAATCTATCCAACATCAAATCACGCTTTTTAGCGCCGGCAGCCATATCGATGGCTGCAATATGTGCCTTATCCTGTAATCCGGAAAACCCTGAAGGCACTACGGAAACTCCCATGGCAACGGAATTCTCCATAACTTATGAAGGATCCTCACTGACATCAATGACATTCAGCAGGAAAGAGGAATTCCGGCTTATAGACCTCAAGTCCAATGCCGCCTGGTCCGCGGAAATTTCCGAAAGCGGAACCGGATGGCTCACAGTAGACCCGGCGGAAGGCAAAGGAGATTCTCAGGTCGCTGTAGAAGTCAGCGAAAACACGGCCGAAGAAACCAGAACGGCAGACCTGACATTCACGGTCGAAGGACTGGAGGAGCCGGTAACGGTCACAGTCAGCCAGGCCGGGAACCTTGTAGCCGGCCTGATGCAGGGCCTGATCTTAGATGTGAAATTCAACGCAGACGGGACTGCGGAGGATATCTCGCCGTTGAAAAACACGATAGAGACCATAAAAGGACCTGAACTGCTCACGTATTACAACAGCATGTCAGGCAACTACGTAGCAAGGTTCAACCACCGGGCAGGCTATAATATCAGTACGAATACGGGGTACTACAAGATGGACTTTACGGCCAATCAGGGAAACTTCAAGGACAAGCTTGCCGACGGGCATTCCATCGAAACCGTATTCATGGCCAACACGGACCTGCATTCTCCTGAAGATATCTGGGAAGCCAAGATGATTTCCTGCCATGACGCAGGAGGGACAGGAGTAATTTACAGTGATAACAACATCATTTTCTGTATAAATACGACTGACAACGGCTATGCAAAACCGTACAGTAACGTATATCCTGAAAAAGGGAAATACTATCATGCCGTAGGCGTCTGGGATAAAGAAGCCGGCAAAGCCAAAATCTATATAGACGGTGAACTGAAAGGGACTGCAAATGCTACCGGAGACTTCGTATTCCCCGGCGGGCAAAAATGGTTCGGAATCGGTGCCGATGCTGGAGTGACCGGAGAGAACGCATGGAATGGAGATGTCGTGATCGCCCGTGTCTATGACCAGGCCCTTACAGACAAAGACGTGCGTAACCTTTACAACGATGCCAGGGCAGAGTACCCGCAAAATACCATAAATACCCAGGATGTCCAGTTCATGACAGGAAGGGAAGTCTGCGCCGGAGCGAAATATCTCATCCTCGGCTCAGGCTATCAGGAAGGGGATTATGTCCTGATCGAATCCTCCGGCAATTCTTCGGGCAGCTGGGAATGCCGGGCCGAACTGGTTGAGCAAGGCATTGTCATAGACCTTCCTGAAGACATCGTTTCCGGCAGCTATAACCTTCTGCTTGAAAGAAGGGGAGAAACACATCTGCTCGGAACGGCCAGCCTTACCGTAGTAAGCGACCCTGCAGAGGTTCCGGCACCGAAAGTGGTGGCACACAGATGTTTCCATAAGAACGCACCTGAAAATTCAATGGCGGCTCTCAAGGCCGCCCAGGATCTCGGTGCATTCGGAGCGGAGATAGACATCTGGTGTACGAAAGACGGCAAGGTCGTGGTAGGCCATGACGGCAACATCGGAGGAGTTGCCTTCCAGGATCATAATTACAGCGAAATCAAAGACCTTACGCTTGCAAACGGTGAAAAAGTACCTACCCTGGAAGCAATGCTCGACCAGATTGCAGCAGTTCCGGGGACAAAGCTTATCATAGAAATAAAAAGCCACAGCAGCATCGAACAGGGAAACCGGGCTGCAGATGAGGCCGTAAAGCTGGTCAAAGAGAAAGGACTGGAGGATAATGTCGAGTATATAGCATTCGATTTCAACCTTTGCAAGAGGGTTCTGATCAATGACCCCGATGCTATCGTCGCTTACCTGAACGGTGACAAGGCTCCGACAGAACTCCATGAAGCAGGACTCAAGGGAGTCGACTATTCTCTCGCTCCTTATGTCAATAATCCGGGCTGGATAGCGGAGGCACATGATCTGGGCATGATTGTCAATGTCTGGACACTCAACAGCATGTCGGAATTCATGACAGCACTGAACTTAAAGACCGATTACATATCCACGGACGCCCCTGACGAGCTGGCGGATCTTATCGGAATGCTGTTTCCGGAAAAATAAATTTTATAACTTTGAGGGCCGCTAACCCACATTCATATCCGGTTTCAAATGAAGAAATATTTTATCCCGACAGCTCTGGCACTCTTCCAGCTGCTCTGCGCCACCGCCGCTTCCGGCCAGGAATTCCTCCCTCCTGTAATGGGATGGAGTTCATGGAACACCTACAGGGTGAATATAAACGACGAACTTATCCGGAAACAGGCCGATGCGGCGGTCCGGCTCGGACTCAGGGACGCAGGCTACATCTACATCAACATCGATGACGGCTTTTTCGGAGGGCGCGATTCCGACGGAAATCTTGTGACCCACCCGGAAAGATTCCCCGACGGCTTGTACGGCATAGTGGACTACATCCACGCCAGGGGCATGAAGGCCGGGATATATTCCGATGCCGGATGCAACACGTGCGGCTCTATGTGGGACAACGATGCCCTGGGCGTAGGAGTGGGGTTCTACGGACATGAAAGGCAGGATGCCGACATGTACTTCAACCGTTGGGGCTTCGATTTCATAAAGATAGACTACTGCGGGGCGGGACAGCACCTGAACCTTGAAGAACAGGAAAGGTACAGCGCCATCTGCGCAGCTATCCGTGAAGTCTGCGACAGGAATATCTCGATAAACATCTGCCGCTGGGCATTCCCCGGCACATGGGCACGCGACCTGGCGCGTTCATGGAGAATCAGCCCGGACATCAACCCTTCCTGGGCTTCCGTCAAGAGCATCATCGCCAAGAACATGTATCTCTCGGCCTTTGCAGGCGGCGGTCACTACAACGATATGGACATGCTGGAAATAGGCCGCGGGCTCTCCCCCGATGAAGAACGGACACATTTCGGAATATGGTGCATAATGAGCTCTCCCTGCTCATCGGATGCGACCTGACGACCATTCCCGAATCCTCGCTGGAACTCCTGAAAAACCCCGAGCTCATAGCCCTGAACCAGGATCCGCTCGGGCTGCAGGCCTATGTCGTCCAGCATCAGGGAGAAGGTTACGTCCTGGTAAAAGACATCCGGGAGAAGCGTGGCCTTGTCCGTGCCGTGGCGCTCTACAACCCGTCAGATACACTCATGCATTTCTCCGTCCCGCTTTCCTTGTTGGAGCTCGGCGGGAAGACACGGGTACGGGATCTGGTGCTCCGCACTGATCTGGGCGAAGTGTCGGAGCGGATCGAAACGGATGTCCCTGCGCACGGGACCGGAATCCTGCTTCTGGAAGGGGAAGAAAGGCTTGAACCTTCCCTATATGAGGCAGAATGGGCCTACCTCCCTCTGTTCAATGACCTGGGCCGCAACCCGAAAGGGATCTGTTTCAAGCCTTTCGAAGGCGCATCCGGAGGAATGACAGTCAGCAATGCCGGCACCAGGAAGGAAAACCACATGGCGTGGAACGAGGTCTACAGCCGTGAAGGAGGGGCGTATGAAATAGAAATATCATACATCCCTGCTCCTCCGGGAGACTTTTCAGTCGATGACCAGCGCATGGAAGTCGAAGTCAACGGACATATGACCGTTCTCAAGGAGATAGAAAAGGACCGGACCAAAGGTCTGTGCCGCATCACCGTCCCTATAGAACTGGAACCCGGATACAACAGGGTCACAATCGGCAGTTCCTACACATGGGCCCCGGATATCGACTGCTTCAGGCTGAAAAAACTGTAGACAAACATAGGAATTATGGACAGGAAACGATTTTTGCAGATATGCGGAATGGCCGTACCAGCTGCCCTTTTCGGAGTTCCTGCAGGGCTGGATGCCTCTGAAAGGACCGGGAAAGCAAAAGCCGCCAAAGAAAAGTTCTCGTTCGCCTTCTTTACCGACGTACATCTGAACCGTGGAAATGAAGGGAACTGCGATGAAGGATTCCGCACGGCCCTTGCCGATGTGAAAAAGAGGGGCGTCGATTTCATATTGTTCGGAGGGGACAATGTGGAGGCCAACTATTATCCCGGCCCTGAGCACGAGCATGAAGTAATCGACATGTACACGCGTTTCAGAAAGATTGTCGATGAGTCCGGCATCCCGTGCCATTTCACTATCGGCAACCACGACACCTTCGACCGGTTCGAGGGAAAGGAAGCTGTTACGGGTTATGAATATTTCGAAAAAATTCTGCGGTCCGGTACGACGGTCGTTCATCCATAAAGGCGTGCATTTCATCACTTTGAACAGCCTTGTACACGACAAAGGCGGCCATTGTTCAATCGGAGAAGAACAGATGCAGTGGCTCAAGTCCGCTCTGGACTCCGCCGGAGTCGGGACCCCGACCGTAATATCCCTCCATATTCCGGTCCTGTCTCTGTACTATCCTGTCGTGGAAGGGGACATTACCGCCTCGAAAGCCATAACGGACATGATAAGCGATACGCGTCAGGTTATCGACCTGCTCAGGAACTATAATGTAAAACTGGTCCTCCAGGGGCACCAGCACATCCATGAGGAAATCCTGGAGCGCGGCCAGAGGTTCATCACGGGCGGAGCCATATGTTCTTCATGGTGGTACGGACCTCTTGCCGACACCCAGGAAGGCTATGTCCTGGTCCATGTCGGTGCAGACGACACTCTTACATGGGAATACATCGACTACGGATGGGAAGCCATAAGGAAATAGGGGTTCAATTTTAAAAATAAAAGCGGCCGGAAATCCGACCGCTTTTATCATATATGGACTCTATTGTATTAGTCGTTGAGAGAGAATCTCTTGAACACAACCACCTTGGCATCCTTGTCAACGGCAGCGATAGCTGCTTTGACAGATGTCTTGCCGTCGCCCATCTGGTACTCCTGCTCCTCGAGGGTGCTCTCCTTGAAGAACTTGTTCAGACGGCCGTTTGCGATGTTGTTGATCATTGCCTCAGGAAGGTTTGCAGCCTTCTCTGCTGAGACGGTCTTGATGATCTCGCGTGCCTGGTCTGCCTGCTCCGGAGTGAGCCAGCCTTTGGCTGTGTTGGAAGCGATATGGTCTTCACTGTCGACATGTGCAGGGTTGATGCCTGCTTTCTCGAGAGCTGCATTCACCGCTTTCTTCACGAGCTCCTCTTTGGTCTTCTCGACAGCCACTGTAAGCTCGTTGTCGATGACATTCTGAGGAACGCTATCCTTGTTGATGGCGACAGGGTTCATGGAAGCCACCTGCATTGCCACGCCTTTGGCGAGGTCTGAAGCCACTTCCTTGTTGAATCCTACGAGAGCGCCGAGCTTGCCGTTGATAGCGTGGATATAGGAAACGATGAAAGGTGCCTCCACCTTCTCATACCCTACAAGCACATGCTTCTCTCCGGTCTTTCCTGTCTGCTCGGTAATGGCAGCCTCTACTGTCCTTCCGTCAGCGAGGGTGCAGGCCTTGAGAGCCTCTGCATCAGCAGGAAGATCCTTGATAGCGGCATCGGCGATGTCGTTTGCAAGTTTCTGGAACTCGGCATTTTTGGAAACGAAGTCGGTCTCGCATCCGAGGCATACCAGAATGGCCTTGTCACCGTTTACACGTGCGACTACAGCACCTTCTGTAGTCTCGCGGTCAGCCCTCTTGGCTGCTACGAGCTTGCCTTTCTCGCGGATGATCTCCTGTGCCCTCTCATAGTCGCCGTTGGCTTCAACGAGAGCTTTCTTGCAGTCCATCATGCCGGCTCCGGTCATTTGACGCAATTTCATTACGTCAGCTGCTTTGATATCCATTGTTCTGATGAATTTTTAATGTTAATACTCTGATTACTCAGCTTTCTCTACAGGAGCTTCAGCTGCAGGTGCCTCTGCAGGGACTTCTGCCTCTGCCGGAGTTTCTGCCGGGACAGCTTCTACAGGAGCCTCTGCTGCAGTCTCTTCCTTGACTGCACTTTTACGTGCACGGAGCTTCTTTCCTGCAGGAGCCTTTTCCTCGCCTGCTTCAGGAGCTTCCTTGTCTTTCTCCAGCTTCCTTTCGTTCAGACCCTCTGAGATAGCGCCGCAGACTACGTCCATGATAAGGGCGATAGACTTTGCAGCATCATCGTTGGCCGGAATCACATAATCAATCGGAGTAGGATCGCAGCAAGTATCAACCATTGCGATAACCGGTATGTTAAGACGGTTTGCCTCTTTGACGGCATTCATCTCTTTCTGTACATCCACTACGAAAAGTGCTGAAGGAAGGCGGCTCAGATCCTTGATAGAACCGAGGTTCTTCTCGAGTTTTGCCCTCTGGCGGGTGATCTGGAGACGCTCACGTTTTGCAAGAGTATCGAAAGTACCATCCTCGATCATCTTGTCGATGGTATTCATCTTCTTGACAGCCTTGCGGATAGTCGGGAAGTTGGTAAGCATTCCGCCCGGCCATCTCTCTGTCACGAACGGCATGTTGACTGCAGCCGCTTTCTCGGCTACGATCTCCTTTGCCTGTTTCTTTGTGGCTACGAAAAGGATCTTGCGGCCAGAACGCGCAAGCTGTTTCATTACATTCGCAGCCTCATCGATTTTTACTATACTTTTATGCAGGTCGATGATGTGGATCCCGTTCTTCTGGTCAAAGATATAAGGGGCCATTTTCGGGTTCCATTTCCTCGCCAAGTGTCCGAAATGAACACCTGCATCAAGCAGTTCCTGGAAATTTGTTCTTGGCATTGTTTTAAAGTTTTACTTGTTTTTTAATTTCCCTTCAGGTATTTGCCGTTTTCCCTGTCGGGCTCTTTTCATCAACCGGGAGTAGCGGCCTTGCCGGTCCCGCCGGTTTTACGCAGCCTCGCCAATCTCTTAGGCAGCATGGGCGGATTCGCATCCGCAGCCATGGTCCCGAAATTCTCTTACGGACTGCACTTTTTTGTAAATCAACAGATAACGATTAACGTTTACTGAACTGGAAGCGTCTACGTGCACCAGGCTGACCAGGTTTCTTTCTCTCGACTTCGCGAGCGTCGCGGGTAAGGAATCCGTTTGATTTCAGGGTTGAGCGGTAAGCCTCTTTATCCACCTCGCAAAGAGCGCGTGAGATACCGAGTCTGATAGCTTCTGCCTGACCTTTGATTCCGCCACCGTCAACGTTTACCTTCACGTCAAACTGTGCTGTCGTTCCTGTTACGGAAAAAGGCTGGTTCACGATATAACGGAGTGACTCGTCGCAGAAATAATCGTTGATGTCACGGCCGTTGATCACGATGTTACCTTTTCCAGGCACGACATAAACGCGAGCGACTGCTGATTTACGTCTTCCAAGGGCGTTTACTTGTTTCATGCTCTGCTTAAATTTCGTTTAACTTGATTGTTTTCGGATTCTGTGCCTGATGCGGATGCTCGCTGCCCTCATAAAGATAGAGGTTGTTGATGAGCTTTGCACCAAGACGGTTCTTAGGAAGCATGCCTTTGACAGCCATCCTGAGAAGTTCGGTAGGTTTCTTCTGAAGAACCTCCTTCGGTGTAGTGAATCTCTGTCCACCAGGATAACCGGTGTGACGGACATACACCCTGTCGGTCATCTTCTTTCCAGTGAGCCTTACCTTGTCTGCATTGAGAACGATGACGTTGTCACCGCAATCCATGTGAGGAGTGAAGCTCGGCTTGTTCTTACCGCGAAGAACGAGCGCGATTCTGGAAGCAAGACGGCCGAGCACCAAGTCGGTAGCATCAATCACGACCCACTCTTTCTTGATATCGCCCGCCTTGAGCGATACAGTCTTGTAACTCTGTGTGTCCACTGTCTTGATTTTTAATTGGTTAATACTATAAAAACTGCGTTCCCTACACTACATAGGGGGCGCAAAGGTAGCAATTATTTTCATCAAAACAAAATTTTCTCAATTTTCGCACTCATTTTCAGGCAGTTGTATGTATCGCCCAAATCTTTACCCCTGCCCGGGAATATCCTCCCCGGACTTGAAAAGAACGGCTTTAGAGCAGTGTTGTTGATTTGTAGAGTCAGCATAGATTCATTATATTTGACGCTTGCGCGCCATTTGTACTGATTCGATCAACTTAAACTCAAAATGAAATGATGAAAAAGACACTGCTTTCCATATTCCTGGCCTTTACCGCAGCGATGGCACTGCCGGCACAGGAGCAGAAATTTACTGTCTCGGGAAACATCGACGGACTTGAAAAAGGAGACACGCTAAGGTTCAGGCAGATAATCCTTCCCGGGTGGAAAGACGGGGACACTTTCGATGTTGTCCTGAAAAAGGACGGCAGGTTCAAATACAAAGGCGCTCAAGAGCATGACATGTATTACATCATGGAATACCACCCGGTAAACGGGAGCGCTCCGGAGTGTGACAGGTCAGGAAAGACGATGATAATCGCCGGAAATGACCGTATAAGACTCAGCGGATCCAGAGACTATATTTATTACAGCAGGCTTGAAGGCGGCGTGTACGATGACCCTGCTCTGGCTGAATGCCTGGCAGTCGAGGATTCTGTGGGAGCTGCCAGGGGCGACATCATGAGACGGATTGAAGAAGCTAATGCCGCCGAAGACTACGAGACAGCCCGCAAGATAAGCGAAGAATTCAACAGTTTCTATAATGACAACCCCGGTGCCGCCAGATCCGAAGAGCTCATCAGTGAATATTTCAAGGACAACCCGCAAGGGAACAACTACATTCTTGTCGAACGTCTCCAGAAAATGTCGTACACACCTATAGACAAGGCGAAGAAAGACTATGACTCCTACTCTCCCGAAGTAAAGGAAAGCTACTTCGGCAAGGCATCGGCAGAGTTGCTATGCAGGCTTGAAGCCATAGCCGTCGGCAGCCAGGCCCCGGATTTCACACTTTCCCTGACTGACGGAACAACCGTCTCGAAAGATGACTTCAATGGAAAATACCTCCTTATCTACCACTGGGGGATGTGTCCGGGCTCCATGCAGATAGACCCCGAAGTACAGTCCCTGTACAGCAAATACAAGGACAAGGGCCTCTGCATCATAGGAATTACCGAGTCGATAGATGAATTCCGGGGCTTTGCAGAAGGGATTCCGGAAGGGACATCCTCCCCGTCAATAGGGATAGACGACCTGAAAGCCAGAATGGACGGGATGCTTGCACATCCATGGCCTGAGGCAGAGCTCAAAACCGGCTGTGTCCGGAACCAGGCTGTCTCGGAAACGTTCATGATCACAGGATGGCCGTACTTCATACTGATCGGACCTGACGGGACCATCCTCGCAAGAGACTTCCACGAGGCATTCTATGAGGCACGTACAATCCTGAATGACAGATTCGGGCCTGTCCATCAGCAATAACCGTCACTGCGTCAGATAGACAGGACATTCAGCACATTGATAAGTTCCTTGTCGATAGGCTTGTTCTTCTTGATGGCACGGCTGAACGGCACGTAGACAATCTCGTCGTTGGAAATGCCGACCATTACATTGCGCTGCCCTTCTTTCAGGGCTTCGATGCTGGCTGTTCCCAGACGGCTTGCAAGAATACGGTCATATGCGCTCGGAGACCCTCCCCTCTGGAGATGACCGAGGATGGATACACGCACGTCATACTGCGGATACTCCTTACGGACACGCTCGGCATAGTGCATGGCACCTCCGTCCTTCTCCGCCACGATGACGATGCTGCTGTTCTTGCTCTTGCGGAATCCGCGGCTGATGAACTGCTCCAGCTGGTCTATGTCGGTATTGTCCTCCGGAATGATGGCTGCCTCGGCCCCGGCTGCGATGGCGCTGTTCTGTGCAAGGAATCCGGCATCGCGCCCCATCACCTCAATGAAGAAAATCCTGTTGTGGGAAGTAGCGGTGTCCCTTATCTTGTCGACACACTCCATTATGGTATTGAGTGCCGTGTCGTAGCCGATAGTCGAGTCCGTACCATAAAGGTCATTGTCAATAGTTCCCGGTATCCCTATGCATGGGACATCATATTCCTGGGCAAGAACCTGCGCCCCTGCGAGCGAACCGTTCCCGCCGATGACTATAAGGGCATCGATTCCGTGTTTCTGCATATTGTCGAACGCCTTCTGCCTTCCTTCCGGAGTCATGAACTCCTGGGATCTTGCCGTCTTGAGGATGGTGCCTCCTCTCTGGATAGTGCTGCTGACGCTCTGCGAGGTCATCTCCTGTATCTCATCGTTGATAAGGCCCTCATAGCCTCTGTAGATACCCATGACCTTCCAGCCGTTGAAGATCGATGCCCTTGTGACGGCCCTGATAGCCGCGTTCATTCCCGGTGCGTCCCCTCCTGAAGTCAGGACGCCGATAGTTGAAATATTCCTTGCCATATCTTTCTGTCTCTTTTTGAACCGCACAAATATAAATGATTATTTCGTAATCATGAAATTAGCCGTATTTTTGTCCGGAAATTTATCAGCCGATGAAAATAGGTAATCTGGATCTGGGGGAAAAGCCGCTTTTCCTGGCCCCGATGGAGGATGTGACAGACGCATCCTTCCGTTTTGTATGCAAGGAGTTCGGTGCGGACATGATGTATACTGAATTCATTTCTTCCGACGGCCTGATACGGGACGCGAAGAAATCGCTGGCCAAGCTCGTCACCTACGATTACGAAACCCCGATCGGAATACAGATATACGGGAATATCCCCGAGGCTATGGTCGATGCCGCAAAGATGGCGGAAAACGCTGCAGAAATAGCAGGAGGGCACGGCGCTGACCTTGTCGACATAAATTTCGGATGCCCGGTCAGCAAGATAGCACGCCGCGGAGCAGGCTCCGGAATGATGCGCGAACCGGACAAGATGGTGGAAATCACCAGGATGGTGGTCGATGCCGTAAAACTGCCCGTGACAGTCAAGACCCGTCTGGGCTGGGACGAGAACTCGAAAATCATAGTAGAACTCGCCGAGCGGCTCCAGGACGTCGGGATCCAGACCCTCACCATCCACGGGCGCACCCGCTGCCAGATGTACTCCGGGGAAGCCGACTGGACACTCATAGGGAAAGTAAAAGAGAATCCGCGCATGCACATCCCGATAATCGGCAACGGTGACATAAACTCGCCTCAGAAAGCAGCAGAAGCATTTGACCGTTATGGAGTGGACGGAATCATGATCGGGCGTGCCACTTACGGGCACCCGTGGATATTCAAGGAAATAAAGCACTACCTGCAGACCGGAGAGCTTCTCCCGCAGATGAGCGTATGCGACAGAGTGGAGCTGGCCAAGCGGCACCTGGCCAAGTCTCTGGAATTCAAGGGAAACCGCGTAGGCATTCTGGAGATGCGCCGCCACCTGTCCTGCTACTTCAAAGGGCTTCCCGACTTCAAGGAGACCAGACTGAAACTCGTCACCCTCAACGACCCGCAGGAACTCTACGCCACCCTCGACTACATCGCAGACCGGTGGGGAGATGCCGATCCTCCGGCAGCGACGTCTATCTACGGGCAGTAATTACCGTCAGGTCCTTCAATCCCATAGCGCTTCCGTGTCTTGTCCTGACCTGCTGCAATATATACGGTCTGCGCCCATTTATATGTTACGCCTCGGCAATACAAACAAGCTTGCATTGCGCTCGGCTTCTGCGTATATTTGTGACCAAAATCTGAAGAGATGATAGAATCATGAATAACGAAAACAAAATAATAATCTATCAGGACGATGACGAGATAACCAGCGTATCGGTGCGGTTTGCAGATGAGGATTTGTGGCTGACACAGAATCAGCTGGCGGAAATATATTGTACTACCCAGCAGAATATCAGCCGACATGTGGACAATATCTACAAAGATGGAGAACTCAACATAGAAGCAACTAACAAGAAATTCTTGTCAGTTCGACAGGAAGGCAATCGTCAGGTAAAACGTAACATAGACCATTATAATCTTGATATGATTATAGCTTTGGGGTATCGTATCCAGTCTCAGGTCGCAACCCGTTTCCGCAGATGGGCGACACAACGGCTGCATGAGTATATCCAGAAAGGGTTTGCTCTGGATGACGAACGGTTAAAGCAAGGAGGCAACCGTTATTTCCGTGAGTTGTTGCAGCGAATCAGGGATATCCGTAGTAGTGAGCGTAATTTCTATCAGCAGGTTACGGATATTTATGCCACGTCAACGGATTATGACCCTCGCAGTGAGATGACCAAAACTTTCTTTGCCACTGTACAAAACAAGTTACATTATGCCGTCCATGAAAATACCGCCGCAGAAATAATCTACCATCGTGTAGACAACGAAAAACCTTTTGTAGGAATGACCAATTTTAAAGGCAACTATGTAACTAAAGACGATGTGAAAATCGCCAAGAATTATTTATCTGAGATTGAACTGCAGCGCTTGAATCTTCTGGTTTCAGGATTTCTGGATTTTGCAGAGCTCCAGGCACTGGAAATGAATCCCATGACAATGAAAGACTGGATCAAGGCTCTTGACAGTCAGATTATTGCCAGTAAACGGAAAGTTTTGACCGGCAAAGGAAACATTTCGCATAAACAGGCCATTGAAAAAGCTGAAAAAGAATTTGAAATCTACCGTAAACGCGAAATGTTGTCGTATGAAAGTGATTTTGATAAAGAGATAAAAAAATTGAAAAACAAAGATTAGATGATAGACAACATATTACTTGCACCGTACTACATGGCGCTGAAATTCAGGCATTTCCTGTATGACAGAGGGATAAGGAAAAGCAGGAGGGCGGAAGTCCCGACCATTTCCGTGGGCAATGTCACCGTAGGAGGTACCGGCAAGACCCCGCATACGGAAATGCTGCTCCGCCTGCTGGCCTTGGAGCCGGCATGGGCCGGAAAAAACATTGCAGTCCTTTCCCGCGGCTACAAAAGGAAGACAAAAGGTTTCCAGCAGGTCAGCCCTGACGGCCCTGCAAGCGCATACGGGGACGAGCCGCTTCAGATCAAAAGGAAGTTTCCGCACACGACCGTAGCCGTCGACAGGGACCGTATTCAGGGATGCAGCTTTCTGGCAGACCCCGTGAAACTGAAAACATCCAAAAAAGCCAGGAAATGCATCGACAAGGACATGCAGGCCCAGGACCTTATAATACTCGACGATGCTCTGCAGTACCGGGCCCTTACGCCGACCGTATCCATAATGCTTATGGACTATAACAGGCCGGTATTCAAAGACCGCCTGATGCCGCTGGGCAGGCTTCGGGATCTCCCCGAAAGGGCGCTGAAGGCCGATATCATCATCATTACCAAATCGCCTGCATACCTGGAAGACTCCGATAAAAAGGAATATGTTTCCAGAGAGCTGATGGTCCGCGGCTTCAACCCTCAGACCTGCGAAGCGGAAACGCCAGAGGGCAGACATGTCCATATTTTTTTCACCAAAATCCGCTACTCCGACATCGAAACCATATTTCCTGAAGGGGAACACCGGTATTCATATTCAAAACAGGCCGTCCTTTTCACCGGGATAGCCAACGACAGACCTCTGGCAATGTATCTGAGCGACACCTATAAGGTCATAGAGAAACTTTCTTTCCCCGACCACCATGCCTTCACGCCGGCCGATATAAAAAAGATCGGCAAAGTCTCCGACGCTCATCCCACCGCCGTGCTGGTAACCACGGAAAAAGACAGCCAGCGGCTGCTCGACTGCAAAAAAATACCCGGAACTCTCCGACAGAGAATGTTCCGGGTGCCGATTACCGTAGATTTCCTTTCGGATGAAGAAAGGTCCGCATTCATTTCCCTTCTTGACTCGAAGCTCCGAGGATAGCGTTCTGTTCCTGCACGGAAGCGTCATGAATGGCATTGAAAAGGGTCGTCACAAACTTCTCTGACAGTCCGTACTCGGCTCCTTTTCCCGTGACCTTTTCCAGCACCGAGTCCCAGCGGGAAGTCTGCAGGATGGCAATATTGTTCTTTTTCTTGTACTCCCCTATCTTGCGGCTGATCTTCATACGGGAGGCCAGGATATAAAGGATATTGTCATCGATGACGTCTATCTGGGCACGGAGCTGGTCGATATTCTCCTTATACTCTACATTGTCCGAATCCTGGTTGCGGACAACAAGCCTGCCGAGCAGTTCTCCCAGCTGCTCCGGAGTCAGCTGCTGCCTGGCATCGCTCAAGGCACATGACGGGTCGCAGTGCGTCTCTATCATCAGTCCGTCAAGCCCCAGGTCAAGAGACCTCTGGGAAATCTCCTCTATATACTCCGTACATCCCGCCATATGGCTCGGATCGCAGAAAAACGGAAGCTGGGGGCAGCGGCTCCTCAGTTCTATGGCCACCTGCCAATGCGGGGAATTCCTGTACGGAATCCTGTCGGAGGTAGAGAATCCCCGGTGAATGACTCCTATCTTCTTGACGCCCGCCTGGTTAAGCCGCTCCAACGCACCTACCCACAGATCCAGGTCAGGACTGACGGGGTTCTTTACAAGCACCGGAATATCCACATCCCTAAGGGCTTCGGCTATCTCCTGCACAAGAAACGGATTGGCCGTAGTCCTGGCGCCGAGCCACACCATGTCCACCCCGTATTTCAGGCAGTCGAAAACATGCCTTTCGCTTGCAACCTCAGTACATACTTTCATGCCGAGTTCGTTCTTGACCCTCTGCAGCCATTTCAGGCCGGGAGTCCCGACTCCCTCGAATGTCCCGGGATGGGTGCGAGGTTTCCAAATCCCCGCACGGAATACATTGACACCCAGCGACTTGATACGTCTCGCCGTTTCCATTACCTGGATTTCCGACTCGGCACTGCAGGGGCCGGCTATCACCAGCGGCTGCCTTTCAGGGAACAGGTTCCATTGACCTGCCGGTACAACTTCCAATCTTCTTTCCATATTTTTTCCGATTTGATTTTCAACCTCTTTATTTTATAATCCTTCTGATTCTGTTCGCCTCTCCGATAAGTTCCCGGATTCCGGCCTCGTCCCCAGCCGCTATTGCATCCCGGAAGGCTTTCATCTCATCCATGTAAGTGTCAATGACATCCAGGATGTTGTTCCGGTTCTGGGAAAGAATCGGCACCCACATGTCGGCGTTGCTCTTTGCAAGCCTGACAGTCGATGAAAATCCTCCCGAGGCAAGGTCAAAGATATGCCTGTCGCTGCGCTCCTGCTTCAACACCGTAAGAGCCAAGGCGAAAGATGTCACATGAGAAATATGAGACACATAGGCCGCATGCATGTCGTGATTAGCGGCCTCCATCCGTATTGTCCTCATATTCAGGACATCATACAGTTTTTCAACCGTCTCCAACGCATCCCGGTCCGACTCTCCGCTGTCGCATATCACGCACGCCTTGCCGTCGAACATCCCGGACATTGCAGCCCAGGGGCCCGAGTATTCCGTTCCCGCCATAGGATGGGTAGAGACGTACCGGCCACGCATCGGATGGCCTTCGGCCGCCTTCACCAAAGCGGATTTGGTGGAACAGACATCAATGATTGTTTTTCCGTATCCGTTCCGGCAATATTCCTCCGGACCTTCTCCTTTCCCGCATTTCCCTATCCGGTCCAACAGTTCAGGCAACATCCTCACCGCCTCCCCAACCGGAACGGCAAGAATTACCACATCGCTGTCATCCAGACATTTGTCATACGGAATAACCTGGTCCACAAGACCTATCTGCCGTGCTGCAGCGGCATTGACCGGGTCGGCTTCCACTCCCATGACACGGGAAGCGAACCCGCGACGCCTGAGATCGACGGCCATCGAGCCGCCTATAAGACCCAGTCCTATGACTGTTACTGTATACTGATGTTTCATACGTTTCCCTTTTATGCGGATTTTCAGAGTCCACTCAGCAGTCCGCTGATTTTCCCGGCAGCCGCTTCCAGGACTTCAGGCCTGGCACACAGCGAAATACGGATATGGTCCCTTCCGTTCTTCCCGAAAATGAACCCGGGTGTAATGAATACCCCTGCCCCGTACAGAATCCTGTCCGATATTTTCTCCCCGAGCGAGCGGCTGGCCCCGGCTCCCATTTGACAGACTTCTTCACCTCCATGACCGGCAAGCCCGCCCCTGCATGCAGACGGAGGGTTTTCCTGGGCCAGAGGATTGTCCTTTCCTATCTTTCCCCAGAGGAACATGCCCGTACTGTCAGGATCGTATCCGACTCCTATAATGTCGAATATCTTTCCAGCCAGGACTTTTCTTCTTCCGTATTCCTCATTCAACGTCCTGAACCACTCCGGACCCTGTCCCAAAGCCTGCACCGCAGCCAGCTGCAACGGTCTGAACATCCCCGAATCCATCTGGCTCTTGACTTTCAGAAGCTGGGAAATCACATCCGGTGCCGCTGCCGCCATCCCGATGCGCCAGCCGGACATGTTATGCGCCTTGCTAAGGGAATTCAGTTCCACGCAGCATTCTTTCGCTCCCGGAGCCGCCAGAATAGAAAGAGGACGGTCATTCAGAATGAAGCTGTAAGGGTTGTCATTGCATATCATTATCCCGTGCCGGAGCCCGAAATCCACCAGCCTTCTGTAAAGGACCGCCGTCGCAGGAGCTCCGGTAGGCATGTTCGGATAGTTGGTCCACATCATCTTGACGCCGGAAAGGTCCATACGTTCCAAAGCGTCAAAATCAGGCTGCCATCCGTTTTCCTCCACCAGATCATATTTCACCGGAACAGCCTGGACCAGAGCCGTGGCCGAAGAATATGTAGGATAGCCAGGATCAGGGACCAGCACTTTGTCTCCGGCATTCAGGAAAGCCAGCGAAAGCAGCAGAATCCCTTCCTTGGACCCGACCAAAGGCTGTATCTCCGAAGCGGGATCGAGATCCACGCCATAATACCGTTCATACCATCCGGCAAAAGCCTGACGGAGTTCCGGAATTCCCACATAGCTCTGGTATGCATGGTTTCCGGGTTCTGCGGCAGACGATATCAGGGCATCTATGGCAGGAGCAGGCGGCATTCCGTCCGGGGCCCCTATGCCAAGATTGATTATCCTGTCCAGACCCTCTGCCGCTCTGGCAGCGTTCAGACGGTCTATTTCTTTAAGTTTGGCAGAAAAATAATATTCGTTTATGTTTTCTGTCCTGACAGCCGGTCTTATTATCATGATATAGAAGGATTGAAACTCTTGTATTCTCCCAGCACCTTCAGGTCCTCCATCAGCGGACGGACCGCGGAAAGTGCCTGGGTATAACGCTTATAGGAATCGAATTTTATGTCTACATAGAAGAAATACTGCCATTCGCGGCCCGGAATCGGAAGGGACTGGATCCTGGTCAGGTTCATGTCATAGAAAGAAAGGATGGTAAGCACCTGTGCCAATGAGCCGGCCTTATGCGGAAGGGTAAAGCAGAGCGAGACCTTGTCTATATCTTCTTCCGGTACCGTTATCCCGTCGTCCATTATGAGGAATCTGGTGAAATTCTGTTTATAGGTCTCGATACCCGGGGCGATGATTTCCAGCCCGTAAAGTTCTGCGGCCAGCGACGATGCGACCGCTCCCACCCCGTAAATCCGCCCTGAGGCGATATCGGCTGCACTTCCCGCCGTATCCTCAGACTCCACTATCCTGATGTGCGGATATCCTGAAAAGAACTGTCTGGTCTGGTTTATGGCCATATAATGCGTCCTCACTTCGCGGATATCCTCTATCTTCTGGCCTGGAAGCGCCATCAGGTTCTGGCAGATACGCAGGAAAACCTCCCCCTTTATCTTTTCATCGTGCCTTCGGAGCAGTTCGAAGTTCGGAAGCAGTCCGCCGGAGACCGTATTTTCGATAGCCATGATAGCGGCATCGGCCTTTCCTGTATCCATAGCGTCATACAGCCCGTCGAATGTACCGCATTCCACTATCTCCAGATCGGACTCCTTTCCATTCCCGGCAAGGGAACCGCCGGACATACCGTAGAACAGCCTTGCCGCCTGCTCGTGAAAGCAACCGGAAAAACCCTGTATAGCTACTCTTTTCCTTTTGTCCATTTTATTATAACCAGTTTATATTCTTTTTATGCAGACCGTCTGATGCGAAAAAAGGCTGCCCGGAATGCAACCGGACAGCCCATAAAACCTCATTATATTACGATACACGACTTCCGGTCCATCACCTTACATGGTAATAGAAGTAATAAAAACCGAAAGCGTTAAATCGAAAATCCATCATAACGGGAACAAAGCTACAAAAAAAATGTTTTGTATCCGCATTATTTCTGAAAATTTGCAGTATGGTCCGCCATCCCGGCAATTTTTCAGGACGGGGTTTTCCGCAGATTCCGGGTCAGGCCCGGAATGACCGTGGGGCAGGTCATGCTGAACTTGTTTCAGCATCTGAGGATTCTTTTGTTGGGGACACCGGCGGAAAGACATTTTAAGTGGGCTTTGTTCCGGCGGATTTGTAATCTGCCGGTGGTGCGGGCTGGCGGATTGCAAATCCGCCAGAACAATTTACAAATCCGCCAGAACAATACAGGAAACCGCCAGGACAATGGACAATAAAAGCCGGTCACAATATGCTCTGCGACCGGCTTCTGTATGCAATGTTATAATGTTTTTGCTGACTCTATCATTCCGTTTCGTTTATGTCCGGAATGGCATATTAAGTGGACTACGTTTCGGTTCAATCAATTCATAGACTGAATAGTCGAATTAAATGTAACATGATGCGTCTTGTTATTTGCATCAGTAACATTTATCTCGATCTTTATCGTTCCGTCTGCGGCCTTTTCTCCGACAACACATGTACCGGACGTTATTCCGACTGTTTCAGAATCTACGGATATCTTGGATGTCGTTCCGAACTGCATGGCAGATGGCATACCGTTCACATATTCATATGTTCCGGCAGCAAATGCAGGTACTGAATATCCGTATTTCTCCTCAACCGAGAGCCCCATATACCACCCGCTGTTTTGTTTCAGTACGATCGTATAGTTTGGATTCTGCATAAAATTGAGCAACAGAGTTATATTGTCATCGAAATCACACTGCATATAATAACAAGAGCTTATCTCTATTTCATAATCCGGTTTTGCCGGCTCGGCCGCAGCCTGTTCGATCTGGACTGTCTTTGTTACCGGGGTCTCTGAACCGTAGGTGTAAGTGACGGTCAGGGTGGCAGGTCTTGATTCTTCTACATCGTTCGCAAGAACATCGAATGTTATGGTACTGCCTTCAGTTTTGATATTAGAAATCCACTCTTGATCCGCCGATGCTGAAAGGACTCCGTTTGTGGCAGGATTGGTTACCGTAGCGGTAAGGGTGATTCCTGTCTGGCCTTCTGCAGCAACGGATATTTTCCCTTCAACCAATGCATCGCCGGCAAGAGTGAAGACAGGACGCAGTGCAGCCTCCTGGTTTACGGTCACATCAGCCGTAACCGGAGTGTCTGTACCATAATCAAACAACAGTTTGACAACGGCTGACCTCTGGCTGTACGTGTCATTCGCCTCCACGGTAAAGGTTACGGCACCGTCTGAATAAGTATAGTCTTTTATCCAGACAGCCTCTGAAGTTGCCGTCATCGTCCCTTCTACATCCGGATCGAGAGTATAGCCTACAGTCAGGGATTCCCCTACCGCTCCCGCTGTCAGGTCTTCAGCAGAAGTGGTCACCTTAAGTTCAGGGACTACGGATGACGCGCTCTGCACTACTGTAATCTGATCCGTAAGAGGCTGGGCGGCCCCGTATTCATAAGTCAGAGTGATGACAGCGGAACGGGACCCATAGGCAGTGTTATCCTCCACGCTGAAAGAAACCTTTCCTAAAGTCTCCGTATCCCAGTCCTTAACCCATGAAGCATCGGAAGAAGCCATCAGCTTACCGCCCTCGACAGGATTGGAGAGCGAATACTCGATGGAAGCCGTAGCTGCAGTAGCAGCTACAGGCATATTGTTCTCTGTAGTGATTTCAAGGACAGGATCCGGAACGGGTTCCGTCTTCGTCTTTTCGCAGCCTGTAAGGCTGAGCGCAGCGGCTGATACCATCATCGCCAGCGCAGGTAAATAAAGATGTTTTTTCATAATACTGGTATTTAAAAAATGTGGTTTATTCTGTTGCAGTCATACTCAGGCCGGTGACTGTGACATACTTGTTAGGGTTCGTAGTCGATATCAGTTTGTCTACAGTAAATGCAAGACTGTTCTTGTCTTCTGAAACCTTCAGAACAATGTCCCTGCGTTCCTGTCCCCAGCCGGAGACCTTCCCTTGCAGGACGTTGCTTATGGTAATGGTCCCTGATGTTGAATCATAGACATAAGACCGTACGTCATTTATAATATCTTCTGAGCCATAACCGAGATCGCCGGAATAAGGACTGGCAAATGCCACCTGAATTTTGGCCATACCTTTCTCTCCTGAATTAAGGACAAGATCCATAATCACCTTAGTGCCAGGTCCTCCATTCCCGGTTTCGGTCGTCAGAGTATAATGGAGCGGGCCAGTCCATTCTGCAATTCCCGTAGTAATCGTATAGGTTTTAGCAGACCTGTCTATTACCAATGAGACAGCCGTATCTCCTGATGTGAATGTAATGATATTGACATCTACAGTATACGTCCCTTCTTTCCCGTCCAGTGTACCGTTTCCGAGTCCGTCAAGGACAAGCTCGCCCGACTCTCCGGTATAGGTTCCGGCCTCGCTGCCAGGATTCTCGAATACAGGTGCGCCGTCAGTGTAGGAATACCTGCAGACAATGGCATCGTCATCCGCCCTGCGCACTACGGAAACGGCACCTTCTTCATTGATGTCCTTTCCGCTGAAATCCGCAGTCACCTTGAACAGGCTTCTTGCACCCGCAGGAGCATAGTAATACCAGTATTCAGTGCCGGAAGCCGTCACTACCTGGATAAGGAAGCGGCTTCCGCTGCCATTGGAAGCTGCGATGAACCCTTTTACCCCGGCAGATTTCTTTACGGTGAAGAAATACCTGATATTCTCTGACAGGCCGCCGTCCTCGAGGTCGATGACATCTACGACCCATGCCTCCGGAGCATACTGTCCCTGGATGCCGAACCCGTCCTTGTCACGGCCCTGCTCATCGGCGCAGGAGTCATGGTCAAAGGCAATGTAACTGTCCGATTCGCTGTAAGAATACAGACCTTCATTGTCATAGTCATACCCAGGAGTCCTGTCCGTATCGGTAGAGTTTACAAGGAACAGCGTGCTTGCTTTCAGTTCCAGGTCGATATCGGCAGCAGAAGCAGTCTGCACAGTGCTTGCGAACTCGTTGCCCCAGTGGATATAGTATCCGTCGTATGTGTCTACGAACTCTTCTCCTTCATAAGTGGTAAGTTCCGTAGTGTGGCCTTCTATAAGGACATCCTCTTCCGGCATGGTGAAGCCCCAGGCCTCAAGGCCGGTCCTCTGGTCAAGTGTCCATGAAACCGGGCATTCTACTCCTGAATCGATACCCGTAACGGTAATGAATTCCTGCGGATTGTTGTCATGATATGCAGGGGAATCATATCCCAGGTCGAAGTCTACGAGGAACATGACCACGTCGCCTTTGACACTCTCGACGATACGTGCATCAGGCCAGTACGGATCATCCGGATCTTTGACATTACCATATTCGTCAGCAGTAGGATCATCATAATCCACGCGGTAGTGGTTCTGTACCCTGACATATACATGTGCGTCCTTATATTCCCCGAATTCCTTGTAACCCGGTCTGTACACCCTGAACATCGGCCTTTCGGATACCGGCTTCAGGGTGACATCCCTGGCCGGCATGGTGAACCTGAAGGTATAGACGGTAAATGTAAGGGAAGGGTCATTCGGAGATTCAATCTCGTCAGAGCCGACAAGCTCGCAGACCTCGTCCTCTGCGGTTCCGTAGGATACCGATGTGATGGTATATGTATCTTCCAGAAGCTGCAGGCGGAAAGTGACTTCAGAACCGGCTACGGCATCTTCAGGCACGTCATACGCTATACAGTAGTCATCCTCGATGCAGCGGATGCCGTACCTTTCACTGCTGGTGTTTACCTTCAGCTCGACATCGCGGGAAGGCATTTCAAAGGAATAAACGTATTTGTCTCCTTCCGCAGAAACTTCCTTGCAAGCGGAATCATTGTAAAGTACGGATGTCACCTTTGCGGCTTTATCGCTTACGGTGACCGTGACCTCGACAGTCTCTCCGGCAGCGGCATACTCCAGGCAGGATACCGTATAGATATCCGACTCGGGAGCAGTTATCCGGTAAACGACCGGATCCAGGGATTCTTTCTTGCAACCTGCCATACACAACAGGGCAAGAAACATGATGGTCAAATACTTAAAGGTTTTCATAGATACATAGATATTAAAAAATAGTGGATTTCAGATTACAGGAACGGTTCCGGGGCTTTCTCTGCGCCTGCAGCCTTCACGGTCACGGCACCGGACCTGATTTCATCCGGAACGTCCTGCCTGTCATAAAGGCTTTCCTCCTCCGATCCGTTGAGAGCTTTCAGGGTAAGGGACTGTCCGTCTCCGGCCAAAGAGTATTCATACGTACTCCCCCATTCGGTGCCGTCGCTGTATGTCCCGCTGAGGACTGTGCCGGCCAGAGAATATGTGCCGTCGAAACGCCAGTGCCTGCCGGCACCGACTTTCTGATACAGTTCGAACCTGCCGTCGTTTCCGAATACGGCATACACATCCAGGTCTTCCATATCAAGACCCGTAACCGAAGCGAGATGCCATTCTCCGGCTACCGGAAAAGATTCCTCTCCGGCATTCTTGCTGCAGCCGGATACCGTGCAGACTGCAGCAATCAGTAACATTGTATAATAAACCAGTCGTTTCATATTCAATTCTCGATTATAGTCTCTACAGCCAGCCTCCGTTTTCACTTCTGACGCCTCTGGCGATTATGGAAATCTCCTTGGAAACAGGGATGCCGCCGATATTCTGGCCGGTTCCCTCAACAGGGCCGCCCGCTATGGCCTTGACGGTAATCTTTGCCGCTCCAGGCTTCGTGCACACAAGGAAAAGCTTCCCGTATCTGAGCTCCGGATCCTCCGCAAGCCCGAGAGCCTCCCTGTCTTCTTCAGACATCTCATAGCCTGTATACGTCAGGTTTCCTGCGCTGCCTCCGAAATACAGGTCAAGGTCCAGCATGGTCTTCTCTCCTATCTCCGCAGTCAGGCACGGCGTCCCTTCTATCTGCATAAACAGCTTCCACGTATCGATAAGGCCTGTACCCATCTGCTTCCTGTAACGGCTCAGCACCAGAGGGGAAGTGGAATAATCCTTTGTCCCGTTGAGATAGTACTCTATGTCATCTACCGATGTAAGGAGCATGGAAGTGAATTCTTCCTTCGTGAAGGAAAGTCCCTGCTGCAGGGCATAGGAAAGACCGAGGGCGGCTACGCCCGATACGTGAGGGCATGCCATGGAAGTCCCTTCGAGATAACCGTAGTCGCTTCCTGTCGCTTCCACCTCGGAAGGGATAGTGGACAGGACTCCGGCACGGCTTTCATTGCCGATGGCTATCTCTCCGCCAGGGGCCGCGATATTGCTTCCCGGGCCATAGTTGGTATATACTGTCGGGAGCATGTCCGGACCTACAGATGTTACGGATATGCATTTGCGGTAGGCTGCAGGGTAGGCTGACGTGGAGGCTCCGTCGTTTCCTGCGGCGAAGATGGCGAGCCCGCCGCCGTCTTCAAAGACAGGACATTCCGCGTTGTCCAGGAAATACTCCAGCGCAGCCACTTCAAGCCGGGCGGCACTTTCATACATTTCGTCCGAAGTGATGTTGACTCCAGCAGGATATCCGAAAGAGCACTGCAGGATCGAAGCTCCGTTATCGGCGGCATAAGTGAACGCCGCAGCTGTGCAGTCCACTGTTCCGCCTTCCTCCCCGTCATATATCTGGCAGCTCATTATCCTGACTCCGTCTCCTTTTCCTGTCCCGCCGGCTACGCCGCAGACACCGGTACCGTTGTCATTGACTGCGGCTACGGTGCCGGCGACATGTGTCCCGTGTCCGGAATCATCCTCTTTGGCCCAGGTGATTTCTCCGCCGGAGACGAAATTATAGCCATGGATATCATCTGCATAGCCATTGTCGTCATCATCCGTTGAATTTCCTGATATCTCCTTGGCATTCACCCACATGTTGGCCGCAAGGTCGGGATGGGTGTATTTTACGCCCTCGTCTACCACTGCCACGATTATCCTGCTGTCCCCGCCGGAAAGACGCCATGCATCACTGACTCCTATATCCGCCCCCGGCTTTGAATACAGGGAGACGTAGGTATCCCCTATATTGTCATAATGCCACTGGTCTGCAAGCATCGGGTCATTGAAGACCATGTCCTGCGATACAGCCCTTGTCGGGACATAGGCACGCACGGTGCCGGACCAGTTTTTCTGCATCCTTGTGTTGAACTGAATCTTTTCCACCTCCGCTACAGAAGCGAATTTTTCCGCAGCGGTCTCCAGGTCGGCATCTTCAGGCAGCGTAACCACGAACCACCTGTCCAGTCCGTACTTCCTGTGTTGCGCTTCTTTTCCTTTTGCACACGGTATGGCCCGTCTGACAGACAGGGCTCCTGTAGCCTTGACAGCCTCGCAGATTCCCTCTGATGCGGAGGCCTCCGCATCATCAAGGAACAGCAGCAGGGTGGACCTGTCCGCCTCTGCCATGGTATTCACCGCCTTCGTGATTACCGGCAGGGAAGAAGAACTTTCTCCGGCCTTTCCGGAATCCGGAGCAAGTCCGTCGGCAGAACAGCCCGCAAGCATGGCTGCTCCGGTAATTATTGCAAGTATTCTATGATATCTTTTCATGTTTTATATGCATTGCTATTCGATAACCATTTCCCTTGAATGAAGTCCTCCTTTCTTTTCCGGGGACTGCAGGCTCTGAGTAGTCCGGACAGGTTCCTGCCTGAACTTCACCTTGACCGGCTCCGGAGAATACGGTACTGTCATGGATACATTCATGTAGTTGCGGAACTTCCTACCGGACAGACTGTCTACAATGGACTTGATACGGCCTTCAGGAGTCTCGACACAATTCATTCCGGATCCGAAATACCCTTTCAGTACGGATCTGAGACTTTCTGCAGGGACCATTCCGCCTGAAGTCACGGCCGTACCGGAAGATTCGCCGTCCGATTCTGAAACCTGCGGGTCTACAAGCAGGATATCCTTATAGTAGGCCAGTCCGCCTATCGGGGTAGTAAGAGACGGGTCCTTGAATCCCATGACGAATATTCCGTCGAACGTTTCTCCCTGAAGCGAACCGGCATCCACAAATGCCAGGAGGCCGTCTTCTACCATTCCGCCCATAAGAGTCATGTCTCCTACCGACATACCGCCGTTCTTGGTGACGGAAGCCATTATCGGATAGACCATCTGGCCGTTTACGTTGACTTCATCCAGAAGCAGTGCGAGGTTGAAGAAATATCCTCCGTAGTACACCATCTCCACGCTTTCCTGCACACCGTAATTGGTCGAAGCCTCTCCGAAAAGTCCCTTGAATAATACATAATCGAATCCGTCCGCGTCCGGTGTTTCGCTGTCGGAAACGGTCACGGTGCCGACCCTGGAGCGCTTCGCGTTCGATCCGAGCAGGTCATCGAATCCGCTGACCGCATAGTAGTCCCACTCCTTGAAATACTCGCTGACCGACTCCGGCTGCTGCGGCAGCATATCCGCCATGGTATATTCCACATCCATAGGGTCCGGAGTTCCCTCGGTAAAGGCCGTAGCCGGGATGATGACTGTCCTGTAACCGTTGGTGGCCAGCACATACAGTCCGTATTCGGTACCTGCGACCAGAGTGCCGACGATGCCGGAATAGCCGGTAGTGTTGATGGAATCGAGCTGGGCCGAAGTGACAGGAGTTATATTGCTCTGCATCTGTTCTGCCACTTCCGACGGAGTCATGTCTTCAATATCTGAAGTCTTGACCAGAATCATGCGGAGTTCCTCGATGCCCTTGCCGGAGATGTAGAATTCCACGGAATTCTCTTTCGTATAGCCTTTCGGGGCATACTTGTCCGAAACGATAAGTCCGGTATTGAGAACGACCTCGACAGGATCATCCGGAGATTCGTACGAGAACGATACGTATGAATAGCCCCTGTAGGCTCCTGTCCTGTCTATATTTGCCGTCACGAGGGTATACTCCCCTGTCTTGCCGGACTCCGGAGCGACGCCCAACTGCTGGCTTTCGGCAATCCTCGGGCAGTCAGGGTCGCTGTATATCGTCTCGGAGAGCGATGCGACCGAGGTTTCCGTAAGGGTTCCTTCATAAATATCGTATTTGACATTCCTGATATCCCTTCCGAATACAAAATATACAGGAAGAAGGCCCGTAGACTGGTTTGTCTGTCCGGCCGCCAGAGTCACGGAATAGTCGTACACCCTGTATCCCGGCAGGACGATGCGGAGGTTGCCTGCAGCGTTGGAACTGTACCAGCTGGATGGTTCCATGCTGAAATTGGCCAGGACCGCGAACTGCGGGAACGTAATGACTCCGTTTTCGAGCTTTCCGTATACGCCTGCCGACTGCTCTCCGAAAAGCTCCGGTACATCCGAAGCTATCGACAGCTCTCCGTCCGCCTGTGAAAGCAGGACACCGGTAGACTGGTAAGGGAGCCACACCTTTTCAGGATTCGTGGCATCGACATAAGTATATGTCTCCGTACATGCAGGTATGGCGGAAGCATAGGACTCGTCCCCATAGAAAAGCGTCGCAAGGTACTCTTTGGTATAGACATGCTCTATCCTGTAATATCCCGGACGGTCATCCCTTTCGTACATCACTATATCCCTTTCCGCATACGGGTTGGTAACATTGGCGTACATCGATGATATCAGGTCATCGCGCCATTTGCCGCTCCCCTGCAGAGGGTTCCACTGGACAACGGTAACGGTAAACTCTGCCGAAGTAGGGTATTTGCCGTACTTCATTGCGTATTTCGGGTCATCTATCGACAGCCTGCATGTGTATTCCGTGCCTTTGACCACATCCGGGAAAGAGACGGTCAGCTCGATTTCAGTCTGGCCCTGCTCGAAAACGGCCTCCGACACTGAAAATATCCCTTCATGGTTCGAGGTCATGTTTACAGGAACCGTTATCTTTTCATCGTCTTTCTGCCTGAGCAGGGTGAAGGTCAAGGTCTTGTCTCCCGTTGGGGAAACTTCCACCTCCCCTACGTTGTCTGTCTCTTCAAGGAAATAGACCCCGTAGCAGTCGTCGGGCAGCTGCGTTTCCGGCTCCTGAAGATTCTCCCCGGTACATGAGAAGAACAGGACAGGGGCCACTGCCGCAAGGATCCATCCTGAAAGTCTGAATGTCATATTGCTGTTGTTTTTCATATTGACTTCTTGTTATGTCTTTCTGGGTTTAACTGCTACTGGTTCAGAGGAATCTTGCCTGAAGGGTCAGGGTTGTTGAACCTGGTGCCTATGGCATGGTTGGACTGGGTCTCTCCTCTGGTAATCACTATGTTCCACTCCGGAGAACGTCTTGTTGTGTTCAGTTTGAACACTCCGGCATGGTTGGAGCCGGCATAGCTTCTGGTAATCCCGGCATCGAGCCTCTTGTAGTCGAAGATCAGGATTCCTTCTCCCCAGAACTCCACCCTCTTCTGGAAAAGCATCTCGGTGAGGAACGCCTCCGGAGTCGCAGTCCTGTACGTACAGTCATAGCTGCCGTCCTTTATCCTGTATTTCATGAATCCGTTCAGCAGTTTCTGTGCTTCGGAAAGCCTTCCCTGCTGGGCGACTGCTTCTATTTCAAGGAAATACATTTCCTCGACACGCATCAGAGGATGGTCGGCGCAGCTTCCTACCGCATAGTCGGAAACCTCGCCCTGTGCAGGCCTGAACTTCAGCGCTTCGTAATTTTTCGCGGAACGGAGGAATTTGTCCCTGTCTTCCGTAGAGCCGGCAAAGCGGTAATTATAGTATGTCAGCCTTTCCGGATCGAGCCAGGAGTGTTTTCTGAAATCGCTGTCGCTGATTGCATTGTAGAAGCTTGCGCTTGCTCCGAAATGGGCCAGAGGGCCGTAGCCCCATGTAGCTTCCGTGGACATATGCGCCGTGAATGTCAGCAGGTTTCCTATATTGGTGCTTGCCAGGGGCAGTCCCCATATCCACGCGTTGCAGGCAGCCCCGCTGTTGAAGCCGGTCGTAGGATTTTCCCACTCTTCCTGCGTAAGAGGCGTGCACCCGCTTTCATCGATTGCAAGCCTGGCATAACGCTCGGCTTCCTTATACGCCCCTTCATCACCGGCGGCACCCATCTCTATATAGGCCCGGGCATACATGCCGTAAACAGCGGCAAGAGAAGGGGATGTATATGAAAACGATGTGCCTGCAAGACAGGTCTCCGCTTTTGAAAGATCATCGAGAATATGCCCGTACATGACCGTGCGCTCGGCCCTCGGATTGTTCTTGGATGCATCTTCGGATGTATTCTCGTCCATCCACGGGACAGTCATCCCCAATACGCCGGAGACATCGGTCAGTCCGTTCTCTTTCGGCTCATACAGCCTCGCCAGGTCCAGATAGAACATCGCCCTGTACGCATAGGCGATGCCGAGATACCTTTCCTGTTCTTCAGAAGAAGGTTCCGGCCCGATCAGGCGGATGACATCGTTTGCAAGCTTTATCCAGTTGTAATAATATGCCCAGAAATAGGCGCACTGGACATAATCCTCTCCCATATAGCTGTTGGAAGCATAGCCGACGAAACGGTTATAATAAGGGTTGTCCCCCATTGTCGCCAGATCCTCCAGCATGTTTTCCGTCATGATGTGCACTGCCGGTATACCGAAATCCAGATGGTCGCCGTACTGGGTGGCATAACCGGCCGTATTGGCCCGCATCATGGCTGCCGGAATCGCATTGACCATGGCTTCAAGCGCCGCGCTGTTGGACGACACCTGATCCTGCGTCTGGGAAGCCCCTTCAGGGAATGTCTCGAATATACAGCCGGTAGAGAATGCCAATACGGCTGCAGAAGCAAAAATTCTTGTCAGTATTCTTTTCATATCGGCTGTCATTAGAATGTGATGTTAAGTCCTCCGGAAAGGGTCCTTACCGGAGAGTTCACGAGATTGTTGGTAGACCCGTCGAAACTATAGCGCGGATCGAGACCGGACCTTCTGGACCAGTATACGATGTTGTCGCAGGATACATATACCCTCAGCCTGCTGACATAGAGCTTGCGGGTGATCTTTTCAGGGAAGGTATATCCGATCTGGGCATTCTGGAAATTGAGATAGCTGGCATCGATAAGGAACCTGTCCGATGTCCCGTCGACATTCTGGTCATTGTACTGCCATCTCGGAATGTCCGAATCGGGATTCTCCGGAGTCCAGGCCTTGAGGACATCCTTATGGTAATTGTTGCCGATGGATCCTCCCGGAGGATTCATAAGAGTGGCATAGCCGGAATCGTATGTAAGTCCTCCGATAGAGTATGTAAACTGTGCCGATACGTCAAACCCGAAGAATGAAAGCGATGTGCCGAATCCTCCGTACAGCTTCGGTGTAGGATCGTCGCACAGGTACTGGGTAGCTTCGTCATAGCTCGTGGTGACAGTCCTCTGTCCTGTAGGGTTACCCTGGCTGTCCGTCACATCCTTGTACCACATGGACTCTCCGGTCTGGCGGTTCACCCCGGCATATTTCCTCATGTAGAACGTATTCAGAGGCAGCCCTTCCCCGATGAACTTGTTGCCTGAGGCATATCCACCGTGGCCGTTGATTACGGTGCTCTTGTTCTCGTCCGGAATCATTACCACCTTGTTGGTATAGTGGGTGAAGTTGAGGTTCATGTCCCATCTCAGAGAGCTGTTGTCTATGAGGGTACCGTTGAGTCCCACTTCGATACCGGAGTTTCTCATGTCGCCGATATTGTCGTACTTCCCGTCATATCCGTTGGACATAGGCAAAGGGAAGAAGAAGAGCATGTCCGAGGTAAGTCTGTAGAAATATTCCGCCGAACCGGAAAGGCGTCCGCGGAACAAATCGAAATCGACTCCGGCGTTGAAGTTCGTGTTTGTCTCCCACGTGATGTCCGGATTTCCTTTTCTGACGAACGGGATACCGAGTTCGCCGTTGCTGTTGGACACCTCGTAGACATCCACATAAAGATAGTCTCCGATGTTGTCATTTCCCTGTGAACCTATGGATGCCTTGAGTTTGAGCATGTCCACCCACGGGGCCCTGAACCATGGCTCCTCATTGATCAGCCACCCGGCACCGAGCGACCAGAAGTTTCCCCATCTGTGATCGGGATGGAATCTGGAAGAAGCGTCGCGGCGGTATGAAACGCTCGCATAGACCTTTCCCCTGTAGTCGTACTGGGCCCTTGCGAAATAACCTTCATTGTTGTATACCGACTTGGATGAAGACGCAGACTGCCCGTCAAGCACGGCACCGTCAAGCTCAGTATTCGACATCGAGAAAAGCAGAGTCTTGCTCGCTCCCAGACCATAGCTCCTGTCCACATAGTTTTCATGCCCGAGCATCACATTTATGTGGTGGTCGTTCTTTATGGTCTTGTCATACGAAAGCAGCTGCTGCATGTTGAGATAGAAAGAACGGGAATGGCTTTTCGACACGGCTCCGCCTCCCGGGGCGAACTGCCCGTAATAACTGTTCTGTACGGATGTGGAACGGGTTTCGTCGAGCCCCAGGCCTATATTGAACGTAAAAGAGAAATCTTTAAGGAAATCGGCCGTTACATAGGCAGAACCGTTGATGGCGTTCCCTTCCGAATTGTTGACATCGAGGGTCAGGGACTGCAGGGCGTTGGAATTGGCCGCGTTCGGCCTCGACATTCCGGCATTCCCTCCGTCACCGTAGTCATACATCTTCAGTCCGTACTGGTCTATCATGATATTCCCTGACGCATCCCTTATATAAAGAGGGTAGACAGGGGCCATCGAGGCGGCAAAACTGAAGACATTTCCGGTCGAGGCGCCGCCTTCGCCGGAGTTGCCGTTGTCCCAGTTGAAATTGGTATATGCCGTATTCGCTCCGAATTTCAGCCATTTGGTCACCTGGTAGTCAATCCTCAGCCTGGCCGAATAACGGTACATGTCCGACCCGTCGATGATACCCTTGTTGTTGAGATAGCCGAACGATGCGAATATCTGGGCATCCCCGGTACTGCCGGAAAGGCTTACATTGTACTCCTGCCTCAGGGAGGAGTGGTAGGTCTCATCCATCCAGTTGTCCGGATAGAGAAGGTAGCGGTTCCCGTTGTAGTTCACTATCTTTCCGAGAGTCGCGGCCGGGTTTATCTTGCCGTCCGGACCGATGAACGTCTGTCCCTCCGGAACGGTATATACCTGATATCCGAGACCTCCGTTTGCCGACGGTCCGGTAACATTTTCAGATGCGGCGAGATGGGCCTGGCTCCGGGTCATCCCTTCTTCGTTCACGTAATAGTTATAGAGGGCCGCATAATGGGTCTCATAATATTTGGCCGGATCGGTTATATAGTCATAATTCTTCAGAGCCTTGCTGTTCCAGCCCCACTTCGCATCGAGATTTACAGTCATCCTGCCCGCCTTTGCCTTCTTGGTGGTAATCATGATGACTCCGTTGGCTCCCCTTGCGCCGTAAAGGGCGTTGGAGGCGGCGTCCTTCAGGACTGTCATGGACTCGATATCATTTGAGTTGAGGTTGTTAAGGTCTCCCGAGTACGGGACACCGTCCACTATATAAAGAGGCTCCGTCCCCGCATTGATGGAACTTGCTCCCCTGATCCTTATGGAAGGGCTGCTGCCGAGCGCTCCGGAGGAGGTTGTCATCTGGACTCCGGCCACCAGGCCCTCGAGAGCTCTGGTCGGGTTGGAAGACTGGACTTTGGATATGTCCGAAGACTCTACGACCGTAGCGGATCCGGTAAAGGATTCCTTTGTAGCCGTACCGAATGCCACCACTATCGTTTCTTCCAGCATCTGTGCATCGGGAGCAAGCCTGATATCCAGACGGGCGCGGCCGTCCACCCCGACTTCCTGGCTCACATAACCTATAGATGAAAAGATGAGGACGGCGTCGGGTTCCACTAAAATAGAATAATTGCCTTCAGCATCGGTGCTTCCTCCCGACAGGGTTCCTTTGATCTGGATTGTAGCAAATGGCACCGGCTCTCCGCTGGATGCGTCCGTGACGACTCCGGATACCGACACGTCCTGCGCATAGACTGCCGCACACAGTACCAGAGAAGCCAACGCTGTGACTAAAAATCTGATTTTGTTCATTTAACTTTAAAGATTAGACATAAATATTCACCTCGCAGACCCATAGAAACAGTAATGGCGCAGTTCCCGGCCTTCTCAGGCCGCAACTGCGCCATATATACGGACAGGTCTGGCATCACCTGAAGTAATGCCGGACCTGCCTATGCTTCCAAGAGCCTGTCTGCTCCTACTGCCGTTCCGATAGTCTTTCCCTGTATACGTAAGGTCTACCCCCCCCCTGACTCATAAACAGGAAGAGAAGATCGGGCGATACTGCCATATGGTCCATATAAACTGCCATTGAATCTACTTTACGCAAAAAGACAAGCGCCAAAGGTATGTAATAATCTTCCAACTTCAAAATAAAAATCCGGGTTTTCCACCCTCCTGACAATTTGTAAAGAATTAAAGAATATCGCACTCTGAAGGCATTCTGCTATCGATTTTTAACCCGGCGCCATTCCCCGCAAAAAAAATATTCCATCCTCCCGGCTTTGCCGTAAAGAATGGAATATCCGATTTTCCCGGTTTGTCCGAAATGCTGTCAGACTGTAAGGATATCCTTTTCCTTTGCAGCGCAGAGGTCATCGACCTTTTTCACATACGCATCGGTCTCTTTCTGCACGTTCTGCTCGTAATCTTTCTGCACATCTTCAGGAAGGCCGTCCTTCTGGGCTTTCTTCAAAGCATCGATGGCATCCCTGCGAGCATTTCTTATCACGATCTTCGAGTTCTCCCCTGCTGTCTTGACCTTCTTTATCAGCTCTTTTCTCCTTTCCTCGGTAAGAGGCGGAACGGAACAGCGGATATGTTCGCCATTATTCTGAGGAGTCAGCCCGATGTTGGCATCCATGATCGCCTTCTCGATGACAGGAATCATCTTCTTTTCCCATGGCTGGATAAGGATGGTCTTGGCATCCGGAACAGTCACCGAAGCCACCTGCGGAACTGGGGTCTCGGAGCCGTAGTAATCTACCATTATGTTGTTGAAGACAAGAGGATTGGCCTTTCCGGCACGGTATGTCTTCAGATCCTCTTCAAGGAACCTCACGGCGTCGCTCATCTTGGATTTCGCCCCGTCAAGGATTTCTTTAGCTTTGTCTAACATAGTATATTGGATTAATGTTTGTCAATACTGTATTTCCATCATGCGGATTCCCGGCTCCGGGCCGGCAGGGAAACCCTAAAGATGCACGAGGGTCCCGACTTTCTCCCCGCCGAGCAGACGAAGGAGGTTGCCCGGACAGTTCATGTCGAAAACGACAATCGGCATGTTGCCTTCCCTGCACAGGGCGAACGCGGTCTGGTCCATCACTTTAAGATGGTCTTCCATCGCCTTGTCAAATGTCAGCTCGTCATATTTTACGGCAGAAGGATCCTTTTCAGGGTCAGCCGTGTAGACTCCATCCACACGGGTCCCTTTCAGCAAGGCGTCGGCCCCGATCTCAAGGGCACGCAGGGCCGCTCCCGAATCCGTGGTGAAAAACGGGTTTCCGGTTCCTCCGGCCAGCAGGGCTACGCCGCCCCTTTCCATCACGGCAACTGCCTCGTCCCTCATATAATATCTGGCGACAGGCATCATGGGTGTAGCAGTAAATACCTCGGCATCCACTCCGGCTGATTTAATCGCCGACGAAAGTCCAAGAGAATTTATTACTGTCGCAAGCATGCCCATGCGGTCGCCTACGACACGGTCAAAGCCCTTCCCGACTCCGGAAAGGCCCCTGAAAATATTTCCTCCTCCGATAACTATGGAAACCTGCAGACCGCCTTTGACGGCACCGGCTATTTCCTGAGCATAGGCAGAAAGGACATCCTCGCTGATTCCCCTGCCTGACGGCCCGCCGAGACTCTCTCCGCTGAGCTTGAGCAAAACTCTTCTGTACTGTCCCATTGTCAGATATTTCAGGCTGAAACTTATAAATTCCTGATGATTTTATCGAAACAAAAGTATCGAATTATTATGAAACTTGCAAGAAAGAGTATATATTTGCACGGTGTTTAGCGTAATGATAATAAATTACAGATAAAAGATATGGCGAACATTTTCACATCTTCAATCGGCAAGAAGCTCATAATGAGCATCAGCGGACTATTCCTCATCATCTTCCTCCTTCTGCACATGACGATCAATCTTTTCTCGGTGATCGACTCCCTCAACGGCACTTTCGGTTCACCGGACGGGCTTTTTGCAGCCGGATGCGAATTCATGTCCCTGCCAATAGTGACAGTAATGGTTCCTGTCCTTGCTTTCGGATTCATCATCCACATCATCTATGCGCTTATCCTTACTTTCAGCAACCTGAAAGCACGCGGAGGATATAGACGTTACGAAGTAGCCAGCAAGGCAAAAACCGATTCATGGGCATCCAGGAACATGATCGTTTTGGGTATCATCGTTCTGGGTATACTCGCTTTCCACCTTACTCATTTCTGGGCTGACATGCAGCTGCAGGAGTGGACAGGCAGTCACGCTGAAGATCCTTATCTCCTGCTTACCGCCACTTTCGGTCACTGGTATAATGTAGTCATCTACATCATCTGGTTCGGAGCCCTCTGGTTCCACCTCACCCACGGTTTCTGGAGCGCATTCCAGACCATCGGCTGGGACAACAGGATATGGCTCGGCAGACTGAAAGTCATTGCATACGTCTTCGCGACTATCATTTTCCTGGGATTCGCTATAGTAGCAGTAAATTCTTGCCTCGAGGCCTGCTGCTAACCGGGATTCAGATAACAACGACTTACGGGCTGCCGAAAACGGCGGCCCGTTTTTTTATACATTACTTTACACAAAACTGATTTCCAATGAAACAAAAGAGATTTTTCCTGAAGGAAGACCAGATTCCTTCCCGGTGGTACAACATCCAGGCGGACATGCCCGTAAAACCGCAGCCGATGCTGAACCCGGCGACCGGGCAGCCGGTAAAAGAAGAAGACCTCTATCCTGTCTTTGCACAAGAACTTTGCAGGCAGGAGCTCGACACGACTCACAGATGGTTCGACATCCCGGATGAAGTCCGCGAACAATATACATATTACAGGTCGACTCCCCTTGTCCGCGCCTATGGTCTTGAAAAAGCCCTGGACACTCCGGCTCATATCTATTTCAAGAACGAAAGCGTAAGCCCTGTGGGGTCGCACAAACTGAATTCGGCTCTGGCCCAGGCATACTATTGTAAAAAGGAAGGGGTAACGAATGTCACCACAGAGACCGGAGCCGGGCAATGGGGAACGGCGCTTTCCTACGCAGCCAGGCTTTTCGGACTGGAAGCCGCTGTCTACCAAGTCAAAATCAGCTATGAACAGAAGCCTTACAGGCGCAGCATGATGCAGGT
>CALVAJ010000023.1 GCA_944325505.1 uncultured Bacteroidales bacterium | reverse complement strand
GAAGTATGCACCCCCGCGCCGAGCATGTGTGTCACATACCTGGATATGAAATCCGCTATGTCGTTTACGTATTCCTGCGTCATGTTATGCGACAGCTATCAGTATGAGCACCTGGGCCACAAGCACCCTCATGAACATCGCCAGCGGATAAACCGTAGCATAACTTACTGAAGTATAGTCAGTCCCGTATGCGTTCTGCGCGAATGCAAGTACAGGAGGATTGGTACAGCTTCCTGACAGCAGTCCGCAGATCTGGTAGAAGTTCAGCTTGAATACAAGCCTTCCCAGCAGGGCGATTACAAATGTAGGTATGATTGTGATAAGGGCACCGTAAAGTATCCACCAGTAGCCTCCGTTCACGATGGAGCTTACGAAATTCTCTCCTGCCCCGAGACCTACGGCGGCAAGGAAGATGGAGATACCGAGCTCACGCAGCATCATATTGGCACTGGTAGTCGTATATGTGGTAATCTTGAGCTTCGGGCCGAAATACCCGATAAGTATGGCTATGATGAGAGGCCCGCCGGCAAGGCCGAATTTTATGGCCTGCGGGATTCCCGGGAACTTCATTGGAATGGACCCGAGCAGCACACCGAGGGCAATCCCGAAAAATATAGGTATCAGGTGAGGATGGCTGAGGCTCGACTCGGAGTTACCGACAGCCTTCGCGACCTTGTCTATCGCATTGTCCGGACCAACGACCAGTATGACGTCACCGAGCTGGAGGGTGAGGTTGGGGTTGGCAACAAGATCCACTCCGGAGCGGGACACCCTGGTGATGCTGACACCATATGTTGAACGTATCTTGAGCTCCTTGAGTTTCTTTCCGGTAAGGGAGGACTTGGTGATTATGAGCTTCCTTACGGACATTGTGGTATCGAGCTTGTCCCAGACCTCTTTAGGCATGTCTATGGCCTTGCCGAAAAGCATGGTCACGACATCGACCGATGACTGGGATGTGACCACAAGCACCTTGTCATCCTTATTGATGACTGTCGTCGCGAGAGGAACTTCCACAGCACCGTCACGGAATATCCTTGACACGACGAACTTGTTGGTGATCTCCTTGTCGATTTCAACGAGAGTCTTGCCGAAGATGGCAGGGTTCTCAACCTGGAAAGCCACACGTACCGCGCTTTCTATCCCGGCTTCCTCCCCGTCAAGCAGCGCCTCCTCCTTTTTGAGGTCGACCTTGAAGATCGCCTTTACAATCATAAGGACAGCTATCACGCCCAGCACACCGAGAGGGTAGGCTACAGCGTAACCGGAAGCAAGCGATGCCGATATTTCAGATGACCCGACCTCTGACAGGAATGAGCCGGAGCTTGTCGCATCATAGAAGGTCTGCTGTGCTGCACCCAGGCCAGGGGTATTGGTGACGGCTCCGGACATTACACCGGTGAGCGTCACGAGATTCTCCCCTGTGACAAGATGTATGACATATGTGGTGATGACACCCAGCAGCACAAGACATATCGCCAGCATGTTCAGTGTCAGTCCCCCTTTCTTGAATGAATGGAAAAATCCCGGACCGACCTGGAGTCCGATGGAAAAGACAAACAGGATAAGGCCGAACTCCTTGAGGAAGTGCAGAAGATTCTCATCAGCACGGAATCCGAAATGGCTAAGGAGAATACCCACAAACAGAATCCAGGTAGTCCCGAGCGAAACTCCTTTTACCTTGAACCTTCCAAGGTATATTCCGGTCGCAATGACAAAAGCGAGCAGCATGATCGAGTGCCCTGTTCCCTGACCGAAAAACAAATCTCTCATATTATTACTAAGCTTTGGTTTTATTCTATCAAAATACCAGTTCCGCCATGAATGCCGTCCTGCCAGATACCTCACCCTCTATATAATAGACTGTATCAGTCCCTCTCTCTGTGCAGGCCCTGTTGATGGTTACCTCATCCCCCGGCTTCGTTTCATGGTTGAAATTGATCCGCACCTCTTTCACCGGACGGCCGGATGCAAAATCATAGTCCACGGCATCCATCGACCAGACCAGATACATGGCGTTGTTCGCATGCCCGTTCATGTCTATATCCGAATATGACACCCTGTGTACGCATACATGCTCCATGGCGCACCCGTCCGGAATCCTGATCTTGCCGCATGGCTCTGCCACAGCATTCTCGGCGCAGATGCCTTCTTCCGTCAACCCTGCATCACGCACTATCCTCCTGGTGTCGATGTTCAGCACGAGCCACGATGTGGTGGCCTCCACGAGTATCGCCCCAGTGGCGTCTGTCATCCGGAAATCCCTCAGGTAGAACATCCTGTCCAGTCCCTTATGCCATGTCTCCAGATCCACCTCCTCTCTCCAGCGGGGATGACGCACAAAACGGATATGCATCCTCGAGAGGACCCAGGCCGTCCTGGTCTCCATAAGGTTGTCATATCCGAATCCCAATATGTCAGCATGCAGGTTCGCCGCCTCCTGAGCCAGGTCCATGAAAGACGCCGGCTTGAGCAGCTGCGCGACATCCGTATCGTAACACGGGATCAGTATATGCTGTCTGAATCTGTTCTCCATAGCAAATATTTCCCTTTCCGCCGGCAAAGCGGCGTGCAAAAGTAGCATTTAATTTTTGAATTGAGAAATATTATGGAGAATCTCATAATCCTCCTTATTATAAAGTATGCCGTCCATGACTCCCGGGAAAATCCTTGCAATGACCATATACAGCACCAGAAGCAGTACTATCGTCCCCAATGTTCCCAGTATCCAGTACAGGGCCCTGTATTTCCCGCCGGTCCCGACAGTATCGGAGACAGCATCACTTCCGGAAACATCTGCAGGGACGTCCTGCCGGACAGCATCGTCGGAATTCTTTTCAGAAATATCGGCTGGAACTTCCTTTTCGGGGACGTTGACATGATTCTTTCCGGAAGTACTGTCAGAGTCTTCCTTTTCGGAAGCGTCGGGAAGGATGTCCTGGCCGGAGTCGTTGTCAGGAATGCCTTCACTGAGGGAGCCTGACTCATTGGCCTGATTACTCTCCGGGGCCTGTTCCTGCCCTTTCCTTTCAGGGTCGGAAGCGCCGGCATTACCGCCTGTCTCCTCCGGACTGTCCATAATGGACCTCAGACTGCCGATGGCGGATGAAAGTTCCTCCCGGGTCTCCTCATGTGTCTTCAACGATACCGGCTCGAGGCCGAAACCTTCAGGATATATATCCAGATCCTCGTCCGCAACAAAAAAGAAATTATTCTCCCGCGTTGCCCTCAGGCGCCCCAGTCCGGGGAAAACAACGTTTTTCTTCTTTTCCAGAATCTCCCTCATTCCCGCAATGAAATCGCTCAAAGCCGCCATCGCCACATCCTCACCGACTCCGTTCGCAGAAGCATACAGAGCCGCCAGAAGCCCGTCATCCCCCTGGACAGGACGGAAAGAAAGCTTCCTGTAAGGAGGGGTAACAGTATATCCTTTATCTGTAAACGATGCCGGCATCATCTCGGCAACGAACGTTCCCAATCCCGGAAGGGCCACCCTGTCATGCTCCAGGATCAGCTCCTTTATCATTTTAGACAGAAGATCAATATCCATAACCAAAATACAGTCAAAGGCTCATGCCCGTCAAAAACATTTTCCCGGCAAAGTTAGCATATATTGGATAATTTCCTTGCTTCCTGCATCCTTGTTTCCCCGGGCGGGAAAAAAACACGGCCGGCAACACAAAAAACATCAAAAAAACGTAAAAAAATTTGCACGATAAGAAAAAATAAGTACCTTTGCAATCCCATTCGGGAAATACCGGATGACACAACATTCCTGAATAGCTCAGTTGGTTAGAGCATCTGACTGTTAATCAGAGGGTCGCAGGTTCAAGTCCTGCTTCAGGAGCCACTAAAAATCAAGGAGTTACGAATTTCTCGCAACTCCTTTTTCTTTTTGACGCACCCCCAAACGCACCCCCGTTTTTGCAATTATACTGCATCAACGGAAAATCCATGTTGATTTAGGGGAAACGCCAAGAACGCCGAAGACCTGCCACCGCGACAGTCGCTCCCCGTAAACTTTTTTCAGGACAGGACAGCGCGTGGACCGGCAGGCCTGGACAGAGTCAGGTCAAAGATCATCATTTTCGAAGGAAAGAGTACAGGTTGAAAAAACAAATCCTATATTTGCCGCCCGAAATCAAGTCTGAAACCGATCATGGAATCAAGCCCTAAACCGGACCCGGAATCGGACTTGTAATCAAACCTGGAATCAAAAAAGGATGGACTTCATTACCATTATAGATTATCTTGGAACATTTGCTTTCGCAATCAGCGGAATCCGTCTGGCGGCAGCCAAGAATTTCGACTGGTTCGGGGCCTATGTGGTCGGATTTGTCACAGCCGTAGGAGGCGGTACGCTCAGGGATGTCATGCTGGACGTAACACCGTTCTGGATGGAGCAGCCTTCATATGTGATAATCACTGCACTGGCACTCGTTTTCGTGGTCATCTTCCGCAGGCAGGTGGTCAGGCTTGACAACACCTTTTTCATCTTCGATGCCATCGGCATCGGTCTTTTCACCGTTGTCGGGGTCGAAAAAAGCATCGCGGCAGGGTACCCCGTATGGGTCAACATCATAATGGGGGCCATTACCGGAGCCGCCGGAGGAATGTTCCGGGACATCTTCATAAATGAGGTCCCCCTGATTTTCAGAAAAGACATCTATGCCCTTGCCTGCGTAGGCGGAGGAGTCGCATACTATATCTGTACATGGATCGGCTGCTCGCATATCGTCACTCAGATAATCGCCGCCACTGCCGTAATCCTCATCCGGATACTTTCCGTAAAATTCGGAATCAGCCTCCCTTCCCTGCGGAGCGTAGAAGAAGTGGAGGCTACAAGACCGAAAAAAAGATAACCCAAAAGGATTCAATGTCTCCAATAGCGGAATTGCAGGATACCGCCGCACCCTCTACAAAGACTCTATCAGCCTGGTGAAAAGCATGGTCATCCTGTCTGCCGCAGCATCTGCAGCCGCTACGACGTCATCGCCGTTATTCTCATAATCATCGGCATAGTCGTCATGCGCTTCATTGGTAATCACCGACATGCCGAATACAGGAACAGACATGTGACGTGCGACTATAACCTCCGGTATAGTCGACATTCCTACTGCATCGGCTCCGATCATACGGAAATATTTGTATTCGGAAGGAGTTTCATAGGATGGCCCCGTACCGGCCAGATATACCCCGCTCTTGAGTTCGATACCGCTCTCCGCACCGATGACTTCGGCTTTCCGTATAAGTTCCGGATCATATGGTCTGGTCATGTCGGGAAATCTCGGACCAAACTCATCCATATTCTTGCCTATCAGAGGATTCGGCAGAAGGTTTATATGGTCGCGGATTATCATAAGGTCCCCGACCTTGAAATCGAAGTTGACGCCCCCTGCCGCATTAGAGACGAACAGATATTCTATTCCGAGGACCTTCATTACCCTTATAGGGAGGGTGACAAGCTCCATGGGGTATCCTTCATAATAATGGAATCTGCCCTGCATTGCCACTACAGTCTTGCCTCCGAGTGTCCCGACGATGAAATTTCCCTTATGGCCCACTGCAGTGGAAACAGGAAATCCCGGAATCTCCCTGTAAGGGATCACGACCGGATCGGCGATACTGTCTGCAAGTTTCCCCAGACCGCTGCCCAGTACTATCCCCGCAAACGGTTTTCTGTTTCCGATTTTTCCGGCAACGTATTCCGCCGCCGTTCTGATTTTCTCAACTCTTGGATCTTCGTTCATATTGTGTCGGTATTATTGTGGTAAAACTATCTGAGCTTTGACAGGACCCGGGCAGCTTCATGAAGGATTTCCTTCTCGCCAGGAATCTCACGGCCGCGCATGACGAACTTTCCCCGGCAGATGACAGAGTCGATACAGTCGCTGTGCGCCGAATAGATGAAGTTGGCAAGGAACGGAGCCGGAGAGAGGAAAAAGGAACTGCCGGTATCGACGATAAGGATATCCGCCTCCCTGCCTTCCTCTATGCGTCCGGTATTCAGGCCGAGGGCATCAGCCCCATTGGCGGCAGCCATCGAGAGAAGATCGTCAAGAGGCATTGACGCAGGGTCCTCCCGCCATGCCTTCTGGACCATTGCCGCGGTCTTCAGGGCTTCGAGAATGTCAAGATTGTTCGATGAAGCGCAGCCGTCGGTTCCTATGCAGATACGCGCTCCTGCGGATTTCAGTTCGCTGTAAAGGAATCTGTAACCGGATGAGAGCTTGAGGTTTGAGTTTATGTTATGTACACAGGTCACTTTCCTCCGGCCGAGGATTTCGATGTCTTCTTCCGAAAGCCAGAGAGTATGGGCGGCGATGGTGTCCGGTCCCAGAAGGCCGAGCCTGTCTGCATACTGCACCGGGGTCAGTCCGTGGGTCCTGATGCAGTCTTCGACCTCTTTCCTGGTCTCGCTGAGATGGATATGCAGCTTCAGACCGTTTCCGGCTGCAAATTCCGAAGCCCACTTCATGAGGTCTTCGGTCACTGAATATATGGAGTGGACTCCCACTACAAACGTTCCCCTCTCCCAGGTCTTCGACTGCCCGAACATTTCTTCGCACCGGTCTTTTTCGGCCGCCGCAGCCTCCCTGTCGTTCCTGTCGATAAAGACATGCGAAACCACCGGACGCAGCCCCGACTCTACCGCTGCACGATATGAAGCCGCCGGAAACCAGTAGTGGTCATTGAATGTCGTGGTGCCGGTCCTTGCCATTTCCAGGCATGCCACCCTGGTACCCCAGTAGACGAGTTCTTCATCCACCGCCGACTCTATGTCCCATATCTTTTTGAGCCACATATGAAAAGGCACATCCTCCCCCATTCCCCGCATAAGGGTCATGGCCGCATGGATGTGCATATTCACGAATCCGGGGACCGCCACCTTCCCTCTGCAATCGACCTGCTCCGCATCCTCTCTCGCGCAGCAGGAGGAGATACCGCGGATTTTCCCGTCTTCGATAAGGATATCGTGCTCCCCGTCTTCTCTCCCCGCTATCTTTATATTTTTAAGAAGTATAGCCTTCATACATGAATACAGTTAATTTTTCAAAGATAGGGAATCTGTTTTGATTTTTGCATAAATACTTATCTTTGCGTGCGGTTAAATGGAATATTTATGGAAAACAAGAAAAACCTGTATCCTTTAAGGTTCATTCCGGTTGCCAGGAAGGAGCCCTGGGGAGGAAATGCACTGATAAGGCAGCTCGGGAAAGAGTTCGTGGAATGCGACAAGGACGGGAATGAAGCAAGGCTCTCCGCCTCTGACAGGATAGGGGAAAGCTGGGAGATTTCCGACATGGGCTTTATCGATTCGGTAGTGGCCGAAGGATGGCTCGCGGGGAATACGTTCGGAGAAATAATGGAGACATATATAGAAAGGATAGTCGGGGAAGAGGTCTGCCGGTATTACGGGAGGCAGTTTCCGGTACTGGTCAAATTCCTCGATATCCAGGGCCGCACACCTTTGCTGGTCCACCCTGACGATGAAGTGGCCGGGCAGAGGTATGACGCATTGGGCAAATGCGAGATGTGGTATATAATGGACGCCTCTCCGGATGCGAAAATATATATGGGCTTCAAGAGGGAAATTCCGGCGCAGGAGCTTTATGACAGATGCCGGGACGGAAGTATAGAAGAGGTGCTGAATGTAATACATCCGCGCAAAGGGGATTCCCTGCTTGTCAGACCGGGTACTGTCCATGCGGCAGAAGGCGGTCTGCTCATAGCCCAGATACAGGAATCTTCAGATATCGATTTCAGGCTGTACGACTGGGGAAAGGACAGGGAGTCCGCAGCCGCCGGCATGATGCATCTGGAGGAAGCGTTCGACATCATCGACATGGGAGCGTATGACAGTTCGGACTACAGGAAAGGCCCTCTATGGGAAACGGATGCTTCTGCAGCCGGGGCCGGAAGGCACTCCCGCTCCGATGTCACGGAGACTTTGGTGTCGGTACCGCAGTTCACCGTTACCGCAATAGATGTCCGGGAGCCTCTGAAAATCTCTACGGAACACTACGGCAGTTTTCTGATATACATATGCATAGAAGGCGAAGCGGACATCCAGGTCCCGGCAGCGTCCGGAAACGGCGGGAAGAGCATGGAGGACTACAGGCTGAAAAAGGGTGAAACGGTACTCATCCCTGCAGATATGCCGGATTTCTTCATCGTTCCCACAGACAGGGATACCGCCGTGCTGGAAGTCATGACGGAAAAGCGCGAGGAAACCGACAGCTACATCGACCCTGATACCGAGCCGTATCTTGAAGGCGAGGATTACGGAGGTGTGGAAGATGAAGGGGATGAAGAGGGGAACTGATATTAAAGAATCATTGTGAAATGGCAGAAGAAACCAGAATAGACAAATACCTGTGGGCAATACGTGTTTTCAAGACCCGGACCGATGCCACAGACGCGTGCAAAGGAGGGAAAATACGCATAAACGGCTCTGACGCCAAGCCTTCGAAGACAGTAAAGCCGGGGGATATCGTCACCGCACGCAAAGGAGCGGTGACATACACATACCGGGTCCTGGTCCCGATCGACAAGCGGCAGGGAGCCAGGCTTGTACCCCAGTTCGCCGAAAACATGACCGCTCCGGAAGAACTCGCGAAACTCAAGGCTCCGGTAGAGACATTTTTCCTCAGACGCGACAGAGGCGCCGGACGTCCTACCAAAAAGGACAGACGCCAGATGGAATCGCTTTGGGACTCTTTAAGTTTCGACGATATTCCGGATGACGTTTCCGACATGTTCGCATCCGAGTTCGGATTTGACGATGACGGGACGGAAGGATAGACCGGCAGAGTCCGATCCGCCGCCCCGGCCCGACCTACGCCTTGCCTTCCCTTGATCTGCCGATAGCCTTCTGGACCGAGGGATATCTCGCCCTGAATTTGGAGAACGTATCCCTGGACACTTTGTAATGTCTGCAGACATCGGCTATCGTCATGCCTTTCCCGAACATTTTCAGTATCTGCTGCCTGTTGTCCATCAATATATTGAGTTTTCTGTAACTGCCCTTCCTCCTGCCGAGCACCACACCGCTGGCCTTTCTGGCGGCAAGGGCCTCTTTCGTTCTCATTGAAATCAGGCTTCTCTCGATTTCCGCTACCAGTCCGAAAGCGAAACACAGTACTTTGCTGTTGATAGTATTGTCGAACGAGTACCCTTCTTTCGTGGTGTACAATGAAATGTTCTTCTTAAGGCATTTGCCCATTATGGCCATAATATCGGTAAGTTTCCTGCTCAGCCTGGAAATCTCGGTCACTATAATTACATCCCCGGCCTTCATTTTTCTGAGCAGCAGCCCGAGCTTCCTGTCGCTTTCCTTTTTGCCACCGCTCGCAACCTCAGTGACCCAACTGTTGACGACCATGTTCTTTTCTGCGGCAAACCGGAGAATCTCGTCTCTCTGGTTTTCCAGATTCTGTTTTTCGGTACTAACCCTTAAATAACCTGTTACCATAACTCCTGTCGATTGAAAAAAATCTGGAAAAGACATTACGGTTATCCAGAAAAAACGGTAAAGAAAAGCATTCCCGCCAATAAGCCGAAAAAAAATGTGGAGAAACGTCCGGAACCGGAACGGATGCTATGGAATCGATTAAACGTTCATACAAACGTGAAGCAAATATACACTTTTAAAAGGATATATCGTATCCTTTTTTTAAATTATTTTTCCTCACTTGTTTACATATTCCCTCAAACCCCCGTTCCATACGTTTATATCCACGTTTTTACCGGTGCCGATTTATTCCAAGGTACGGGAAGCGCGACACTTGACTGAGCATAACAGACATACATTATGAAACGGATTGCATTCACATCTATCGCCTTGGCTTCCATATTGGCTATGGGCTGTTCCAAGACGGAAGTCGCGGCTCCAGGGGACACGGGCATCGAGAAGGTCCCGGTAAGACTCAGCGCAGGGCTTTCTTACATAGGGGTCAAAAGTCCGATAACCGACGGTTCCGTATTCACTGCAAGCGTAGGCGGATGGGTATCAGCTACCGGAGCGGCGGAATATACGGAAGCTCCCGACTGGACAGCCGTGACTTCAGAAATCGGAGGCAGGGCCGACCACCAGGCAATAACACTTACCCCGCAGCCATACTATGAACCGGACGATGCATATAAGACCTACATGAGGGGATGGTATCCCGCTACGGACGTTCCGGCAGATGGTATTGTAAGGTTTGAGAATACCGACGGTTCAGTAGATGCCATGCTGAGCGATGCTGTGACCGGATCAAGGAAAGACAAAAACGGGAAGAACCTTACATTCAGCCATATGACCGCACAGTTGGTTTTCACCGTAGTCAGCGGCGAAGGCCTGGAAGCGAATACGGCAATCACTTCGATAAAGGTACTTGACGCGGAACTTCCTACAGGATTCGACCTTGCGGCCGGAGAAGCGGTTTTCACTCCTGCAGCGGACGGAGGGCTCACTGTACCGGGAATCGACGGGGCGCAGATAATAGGTCCTGCCGCAGCACAGGCCGGAGAGCCTGTAATGGTCAGGCCGTCAGACGGAACGGCCATCAGGCTGGAAGTCACCACCAGCACCAATCCTGACGATCCGTTCGATGTCACCGTAACAGTAGACGATGATGCCGTAAATGCCGGAACAGCCTATACGATAAAGCTTACGTTCATCCAGCAGGAAGTAGAACTGACGGCAAGTGTAACCGAATGGAAATCCGCAACCGGAGAATCGACGATAATATAAATCAGACAAGAATATGAAAAAGGTATTTTTTAACATTATCCGTAGCAGCCGCCACGCTTGCGGGATGCCACAAGGAAAATATCACGGGACCGCAGAGGGACGCTGTTCCGGACAATGAGATAAAACTCTCGGTATCTTCAGTGTCGGTAGATGTAAAGTCCGCCTACGATGCGACAGAGCCATCAGAGGAAAATCCTCTTCTGGCAAGAGTCTTCGCGTCCACTTCCAATGACTTCAGTACAGGCGAGTACGGCAGTGCCGATGCTGGCTATATGAATTTTACAAGCAGTGCGCTTACGGGATTCTGCAACAGTTCCGGAACAGCTTCCCCGAAATATTTCGATGCCGACAAGGCAATCACATTCAAGCATCTGCTTACACAGCTGGAACTGACCGTCAAGGCAGGCGGGACGGCAGCCGTCACCGAATGGAACGGAATCTATGACATCACCCTGTCCAAGGCCGGAAGGGCCGATCCGGACAATACCGTCACTGTCACCTACAGCGGAAATGATGTCAGGACGGCTTTCTCCGGAGCAGTACAGAATACGGGAATGAAGTTCATCTGCAATCAGGAATATACCGAAAGCAGCCGCTATACACTGACAACGGAAGAAACATCAATCGGCTATATGCTGTGCGAACCGGTAGATGCCGGCTTATCGGACAATGACTACACACTCTCCATCAACACAGGCAGAGGTCCGCAGACGATTCCGGTAGAACTGGAAAAGGCAGGCGATGCCGGAGCCTTCGACCAGAATACGGCAGGGTACAAATTCACTGTTTCATTGACTTTCAATGTAAATGAAATCCAGGCCAAGGCAACGATCGAGCCATGGAAAGACGGCGGGAAGACTGAAATAGTCGTTGAAGGTTAAGATAACGTTAGAAATTCATAATCAATAATTCCAAAGACATGAAAAAGATTTTCTATTCAATCATGGCAATCGCTGCCCTGACCGCTTGTAATAAAGAGCAGGTCGGCACAGCACCTCAGGCCGATGACAGTGTCATCAGGCTTACTTCAGCAAATGTAGGCGTTGCGACAAAAGCGCCGGTCGACGGGACGACATTCACCGGGCAGACTGCCATTGTCCTGGCTTCTACTGTATCAGGGAACTATACCAGCGACAACCTGTACGGAGAAACAGCAAACATGTACATGAAATTCAACGGAACGGACGCTTCCGGATTCTGCACTGCAGACGGGACCCAGCAGGACAAGTACTATGACGGGGCAAACACCACATATCTTTACGGTCTGTACCCGCACGCTTCATGGGGAGCGCCCGGCTCGGAAAGCTATACCCTTACAATCGACGGAAAGACGGATGCAATGACGGCACCTGAAGTCGCAGTAAGCAAAGCAGCAAATACAGGAGAAGGCAAACAGCCGGGGAACCTTACTTTCGCCCACAGGCTCACAAAACTTCTTGTCACAGCTGAAGTCACTGAAGGAGAAGGCTATTGGGACAACATTACCGGCATAGAGCTTATCGAAGCAGGCGGAAGTACTTCTATCCAGAATACGCTCACCGTATCCGCAACCGATCTGTCAGAGACTTTCAGCGGCAATACCGCAAGCCTTCCGTTCTACTCATGGAGCGGAGAATCCGTTTACGGTGACGCTTCCGTACTCGATGTCACTCTGCCGGGAAAAGGAGAAGAAGCAGTTCCTGCCGCCTATACGCTCTGCGCTCCGGTTACTGCTGACGGCTCGGATGATTTCAAGCTGAAAATCACTCTTGCCAACGGTAACGCATACGAAGTTCCCGTAGGACTCCAGACAAAAGATTCACAAGCCTTTACCGGGTCGACAGCCGGATATGAATTCACTATCGCCCTGGCTTTCGAAGCGGAGATCATAGAAGCTACCGCAACGATTACCGACTGGCTTGAAGGCGGAATATCTACGGTACCTGTCGAGCCGGGCGACATAGTAGAATAGTATTCCCGGAATGCATTTTAAGGCCGGACAGGATTGAATGTCCCTTTCCGGTCGCCAGACAAAAAGAGGAACTACAGTTATGTTCAGCATGATTCATTCACATGGGGCAGGATTGCCTGCCGCCTTGCTGGCAGGCGGGATTCTGCTGGCCGGGTGCTCCAAAGGGCACACGGAAGAACCTTCTTCACCGGAAGACAAGACCGAAATACGGCAGATAGCCCCGAGCGTCACATTAAAGGCACCTGAACCGCTTTCAGGCTCGATGGGCAATGTGTACCTTCTGCAGATGGATTTCGGTTTTGCAAGAAGCGAGCAGAGCGGAAGGGACTGGGAAGTCGCGGAAAATCCGATTGGGGCGACATGCAATGAATATGTCGGAGGCTCCGGTGAAACGGAAGCATACCTTAAGTTTGCCCCGGCGCAGTATTATTATCCTGATGAAAGGGTCAGCCGCCTTCAGGGATGGTATCCTGCAAACGGGGAATTCGGGATCGATGAAGTCGGCGGATACGTTGACATCGGATTTGACGGCCAGACCGACGTGCTCATTTCGGATATAGGACAGGGCTCCACCTTCAGCAAAGGCCTCGACCGCCTGTACCATTTCTACCATGTCCTGACCCAGCTGCAGTTCGAGGTGAAGGCCGTATCGGCCATAGCGGCGAGCCAGTGGGGGAAAATCACGGCGATTACTCTGACGGACGAGTCCGACAGGTACACGCACGACCTGTTTTCCGGTACGGCAAAAGAAGGCAATGCCGCAGACCCGTCTCCCGATGATATAGGAGGCGGAAGGTTTTCAGGGAAAAGCGAGTTCGATGTAGCGTTGCCGGCAAGAAGCGTTACGGTTACGGACGATGCATATTCGCCTGCCGGCATTGTAATGATCGAGCCGAGGGATTTAAGCAGCAGAAACGGGTCACTGACAATATATATTACGGCAGAAGATGCAACCGGAACAGTCCGTGAAAGTGAAATAGCAATCGACCGGAATTCATACCAGGAATCCGGCATAACGACGCCTGATCTCCAGGCCGGATATTCATACAAAATCAGGCTGGAACTTATGCAGGATGACGTGACGTTCACCCTTGTACCGGCTGAATGGAAAACAGTCGAACAGCCGGTAGACATCGGAAAGACTGAACCTTATGTACGTGGCGGAGACAATTATATCATCACTCGCAACATGTTCGGGAATGCCTCCGGGTGGGATGTTCGGGATGACGAATGGGCCGGGGCCCAGGCAAGCGGCAACACCGTACCTCCTGTGATGGAAGTAGCCGTTTCCGATGCGGCCGGGAGTGCGGACTGGAACACGGCTGGCACCGTCTGCCCGTCAGGGTGGCATCTTCCGACAGAACAGGAACTGAAACTCATATGGACATACCAGGACCGGCTATGCAAGGAAGGCCACGTTCCTCTTGAAGGGAACTACTGGTCATGCACGGAAGCCGGAAACGGTTCATATTATTACGTAGACATGGACGCGGAATCATACGTCCGGCAGAGTGCGGCATCGAGTGAAACCGGGAATGTCCGTTGCGTAAGGGATATCGCAAACAGCATCGACTACTGATAAATTTAAGGAGCACATGACCATGATTCCAGATATTTTGAAATTGGCAGGATTCGGAGCGGCTTTCATTCTGCTGTCGGGATGTACGGAAAGGCTTTCAGGACCGGACGGCGGGCGGCCGGAGGGCCGGATCATTATAACCCTGTCCCCTGATTCAGGGAGGGAAGTGACAGTAAAGGATATTGCAGGGATAGATGAGACATCGATAAACAATCTGTATGCAATCCAGTTCGACCGGAACGGCGCCGTACTTTCCAATGAGTATTTTTCTTCGGATAACGACAAATTCAACACTGCCGACAATACAGTAGAAGTATCGGTCGGCGAGGAGACCGACGGGATATGCTTTATCGCCAATGCAGGCAGCGGTGCAATCGGCGGAGTCTCAACTTTGGCGGACCTCGGACTGAAATGCAAGAGTCTCACCAACGGTGAAGCGTCCCTGACCAATGACAACAGGACCGTAATGTCAGGAGTATGGCATTCCGGAGACCCTGATTTTACCGTAGAAATGTACAGGGCCATAGCAAAGGTGGACTTTACTCTTCTGGCCGGAGCGGGTGTCGAATTTGCACTGCACAGCATCCGGATGTGCAATGTCCCGAAGGTAATGTACTACCACAGAGATCAGGACAGGCTCCTTCCTTCTGAAACGGTCGCAGTCTATCCGGAAATAAATTCGACGGATGATCTTGCCGACTACACCGAGCAGCAGGTGGCCTCTGCTTCAGACAGGCTGACTGCCATAGAAGGATGGACGGATCTCAGATATATGACGGAAGGCACGACTCCGCATACAGGAAAGCTCCTCGACGGGACCGACGGATACTCCTGTCTGTATTACCTGCCGGAAAACGCAAGAGGGACGGGCAGCGCCACGGACCAAAGACAGAAAAGCGCGGAAACAGCCCCTGCAGGCCAGGAGGAATACTGCACTTATATCGAGATAAAAGGATACTACAAGTCCGACAACCTCGTCACACTGACCGAATACCGCATCTTCCTCGGAGAGAACAACACCGATGATTACAATATCCTGAGGAACAGCAACTACAAAGTCACGGCCACAATCCTCGGCCCGGACAGAATCGACACGCGTATCAATGATATGGATCCCCAGAATTATCTGGACTACACCGACAACAGCTCGCCATGGATAGTATTTGCCGCCGGCAATGACGCCACCAGCGAATGGAGCGCCCAGATAACCGATGCCGTCACTCAAGCCGGATGGGAGACTGCCGCCAAAGAGCACATGATGCTCGGATGGATATACCTCAGCAATGACAACAGTAATTTCACCGGCAATACTTCCTGGGCCGGAGAACCTGTAAACGGTACGGTCAGCGGCAGATGGTTCGTAAATCTGGGCTCCGGCATCACGAAATTCCTGAGCAGCCAGGACGTAGGTTCCAACCAATACCCTATCTGGGCGGTAAAAAGGATGCAGAAAGGATTCGTCTACCCTTATGTCGAGGACGGGAACGGACAGAGCAATACAATAGTGTCACGGGACGGATACGGAGGGGTCCGGCCGGAATATGTCAGGGACGTGAATACCGATCCGTGGAATTATGAAGACAACTACAACCATACTGAAATAAGCGCGGCGAATAAAGTGGCTTCGAAATTCGAAGTCGCATCGGCGGAAATCATGTCAGGTATAGTATCCCCGGACTACAACGGTTCTTACAGAGACACCTGGGATGAGGCCAAGGAAAAATGCCACAGTCTCGGCAATGACTGGAGAATGCCTACCCAGCGCGAACTTATGCTGATGTACGTAATGCGCAATCAGATTAAGGACAAGCTGAGAATGGAGCAGTTCGATACGGACATACCGGGTGAAGGGGACAACGGGAACCATATTTTCTACTGGTCTTCGACACAGTCCAACTCGGCGGTAGGAGATGTTCCGGGCAGCCAGTACGGTTGGAGCGTATGCTTCTGCCAGAGCGGCTCTGACGGAGAGGACCATTCTATGATAAGCGGCAAGACCGAACAATATTCAAAGACGGCACACAACTATTTCCGCTGTGTCCGGGATGTAAAAGACCAGGGTTCCGGCCCCGGCATGTAAAATGATCTGATTTACCGATTCAGGCCTTCGGGGGATGGTTTCACACAAGCACTATGAAAATATACTACACACTATCTACACTTATTCATTCCCCGGAGACCTTGAATTATACCGTGACCTGTCCTAAAGGAGCAGCATCACGGCAAAGCAATAGAGCAGGAACCCCTTGAATGTCAGTTTGCCCGAGGTACTGAAGTCAAGCAGGGTTTCTGTAATGTCACCGGATGCGAGTTCATCGAGATCCTCCTTGTCCGGCATGTTGGCATAAGCCCATTTACGGACCAGATATCCGTTGTCAAAATAGGTTACCCCGCCGTTGGACCTGTTCATTGAGATAAGGGTCTTGTAGTCGGCATAACAGGCATTGTCCGTCAGGTACTTCCTTACACGAGGGTCCAGCCCCGTAGCATCGAGGGCGTGCCGGAGGGCTTCCGGGTATGAAGCGGCAATCAGAATCGGATTAAAGCCTGCAGCGGCGGAACTTTCAATGAATGCGGCTATCCGACCCCACTTTTTCCATCCGGTATTTTTTACATCATAAACGGAAACAACCATTACCTGATGCCTGACAGCCAATCTGTTCCGGTACTCTCCGGAAGCATCCGTAAACGAAAGTTCAGGAAAGGTTTCATGCCTGTACCCCGGTTTCAGGACGGCTTTCGATTCTACAAACGTCCAGGTAGAGTCCGGCAGGTTTTCTAAAGAAAATTCTTTCTGCTTTCCGCCTTTTTCGTAGACAAGGACATAATCGAACATGTCTTCTCCATCCGTTTCATGGAATCTTTCTGCGGCAAGAAGCCTGGACGCCGGCTTGAAATCTGTGTAGTTTACCAGCGGAATGTAAAGCAGGGAATAAACGGTAAAGGCGATGACTCCTGCCATGACCATGGTGAATGACACGTATTTCCTGCGCCTGTTATGTCCGAAATCACGGTATGGAAGGAATGCGGCAAGTGCCAATGCGCACAGAATCAGGTTCTTGACAAATGTCTCCATGTGGGTCAGATGTATCACCTCCCCGAAACATCCGCAGTCCATTACAGGATTGAATATCACAAGGACGAGTGTCAGCAGTGTAAAGAACCCCAGAAGAACCGATGCCGCTATTGCAGTAACTTTACGCCACAGGCCCGTTATCAGTGCTGCGCCTGTGACTGTCTCCAGCAATGCGAGTACCAGGGCCACCGGCTTTGCAGAGAATACGAGAAAATCCAAATGGAAGAACCTGTAGTAATCCTCCATTACCAGTCCTGCCCCTACCGGATCCAGCAATTTGAATATTCCGGACAGAAAGAATACTACACCTGTGATAAAGGCGCAGAAACGGCGGATTCGCATCGGTAAGGGTTTCATATTTTTGTCAGTTTTTCGGGTTTTCCTTTTATATTGTTCTTTGTTATTGTCTTATTTCTTTTTATGGAGGTATGTCAACTGACAAAAATATGAAACAGTCTGAATCCCCACCGCTGCGCGGAGCCCCTTTCAAGGGGCGCCTCCCCCCCCACCGCCCCCTCGCCGGGGGCCCTGTCACTGCTCCGCTGCTCCTATGTTTTGTCAGTTTTCGGGTTGTCCTTTTATATTGTTCTTTGTTATTGTCTTGTTTCCTCTTCCGGAGGGGTTTCCTGTCGGAGGGCCGGATACCTATCTGTCATTCCGGGAGGTGCCGACTGACAGGGCCGTGGAACCAACCTGATTCAAAGCAGCGACAGTTTGATCCACCGCTGCCTTCACCTTCGCGAATATATCATCCGGAGGAAGCATGTTTCCGTCAGCATCGGAACAGTCGATGCGGATGAACTTCGGGTCTATGGCACACTGGTCCAGATAGACCTGACGGACGCGTTTCTGAAATGACATGTCGGCCTCGTGTATGTCATGTCCGCCCGCCAGATAGCTGCGGTCATCACCTTTGCGGTCTGCCGTCAGTTTCTTCTCCACAAAGGAAATCGGCACATCTAAAAAAAGGTTAAGATCAGGAACCGGCAGGCCGAAGTCTCCGTACTCGGTATCGAAAATCCACTGCCTGAGCCGCTCTTTTTCCTGATGGCCGGAGACTTTCGCGCACTGGTAGGCAATATTCGAATACACATATCTGTCCAGCAGAATCGCCCCGCCGTGCTCCAGGATCCGTCGCATCTGCGGTGCTGCCCCGTGACGGTCTTCCGCATACAGGAGTGCCACCAGCTGCGGATGCACAGCATCATTGGCCCCGAAATCACCTCTCAGGAAACGACTTATAAGGTCTCCGTACACAGGTGCGTCATATCTCGGGAAATGTATGTATTCCAACGACTTGCAAATGGACTCCAGGTATTTTCTCAACTTCCTGACCTGCGTGGACTTCCCCGCCCCGTCAAGCCCTTCCAGAACTATAAGCATTTTACAGATAATTGATTACACATCTTTTCTTCCAGCACGGTATCGAGGCCTCTGCTTCATGTCTGCTTCATGTCTTCTTCTGTCCTTTCCCCGAACCGCGCACAAATTTACATAATTTCCCGTTTGCTGAAAACTCTTCACCCGTTCCGAACCATATCCAGCCGACCGTTTTTGCCAGCATTTCATCTTATGTTAGCGTCAGCATATTCTCTCAGCCCGGACATCTTCCGCTTTTTGTGAATGAATGACACCCGACCCCGCACACCTGGAAATGGATTATTCCAGGAACCGCCTCGCTGTCAATGACTTTCCCAAATGCGCCTACTGCAGGTGTAACATTTCCCGGCACACCTGCAGTAACGAAACCCCATTTCAGGTATCTGCAAGGCACATCAAGCACTGAAGGTGTGCTTAAATGTGTTACACCTGGGAAAATTGCATTCCAGCAATACATTGTATTTCAGCACATTCGTAAAAAATCACAACTGCAGGTGTAACAATGCTTTGTGTAAACGGATAATGAAATATAGCTTTGCAGCACTCAAAACAATAAAACAAGGTAAATATGTCTCTGTTTCATATCTGCACAAAAGGGTTCACGGACAGACTCCTGTTCAAAGACAAAACAGATTTTATTCAAGGGGTAAACAAAACTGCCTTGGCATTTAACGGACTTTGCAGACTGGCAGCCGTATGCCTGATGTCGAATCACGTACATTTCATTGCTGAAGGAAATGAAACAGATGCAGAAAAAGCTGTAGTCAGATTCAAAAAGGCATACAGCATGTGGTTCTCCTCCAGATATGGGGACAGTAAAATTTTCCGCAGATGGCCTCATGCTGTACTCAAGTGTTCAGACATAGACTATATGAAAGAAGCTATCTGCTATGTATATAAAAATCCGGCAGGGCATTCAGAAACAAACAATCCATATTATTATCCGTGGAGTTCCATCAATATACATTTTCATGACCGGACCTTCGACCAAGTCGGCAAATACATTGATTTCAAAGGACATCCTGCAGAAATATCCGGATTGAAGCAATGGCAGAAAAAAGAGATTCTCCGGACAAAGGATGAAGTGCCTGAATCATGGCACTTCACTTCCGACGGTATGGTGACATTTGATTCTTTTGTAGACAAGACCATTGCAGAAAAGCTGTTCCGGACAGAAAGAAGTTTCAACTATTTCATCCAGAAAAGAGACAAAGACAGTATGAACAGGAACATTATACATCTGGACATGGAAGAGGAACAACTTTGCTGCGACGTCACTGCCATGAAAAGAGCCTTTGAGATTTCATCCCGCAAGTTTGGAACCGCTGACTTGCAAACATTAGAAGCAAACCAGAAACAAGAAATCATGCTGGAACTTGTCATCAGGTATGGCACTCCCGACTCTATTGCAAGAAGAATCCTTTGTATAAGGTAACCCAATAAGACGACCTTGTCGATCCCGATACGCCTATAGCCACCAATAACAGTTTTCTATAAGCTTATCCAGCACTGAAGGTATGCACGAACTCGGCACACCTGGAAATGGATGAGTCCAGAAACTGCCTAATTGTCAATGACTTTCCCCAATGTGCCTACTGCAGGTGTAACATTTCCCGGCACACCTGCAGTAACGAAACCCCATTCCAGGCATCTGCAGGGCACATCAGGCACTGAAGGTGTGCTTAAATGTGTTACACCTGGGAAAATTGCACTTCCGCAATACATTGTATTTCAACACGTTCGCGAAAAACCACAATTGCAGGCGTGTCGAAGATGCGGTATGAAAAAATATCCTCATATTGAGGCAGGCTGTGATTGTCTGCCGTAATCGTTCGGGACAGTTCAGAGGCCATTGGCCACGGAAAGGCGTGGCCGGCCGCGGCCTCGTGAGCGGCTCCCGACAGGACGAGAGAGGCAGTGGCGAACTCGTCCGAAGGGTGGATGGAGGCGAAGACGGAACCTTTCCGGGACAACGGCAGGGACACAAACTGATTACTGCAGACATACCCCCGGCATAAACATAGGAACTATTACGGATAATGATATTACGGAGGATGTCCCCTGCTCAGGTAATCCGGTATTTCGGGAAAAATTATCCGGAATAATTTGGTTTATAAAATAAAGTAGTTTATATTTGCAAAGAGGACGGGAAAGTTGCGCATATCCTGTTCAAATGGCAACAACGCCGCAAACTCAAAAAACAAATGCCATGGAAGCGAAAAATTTTACAAGTAAAGAAAGTCTGGAACTGATTGCCCATATGATCAGTGAAACAAAAAAAGGAATCGCCGCCGGAAGCGGGAATCCATTCCTCTGTTACGGATACACGGCTTTAGCCATTTCAGTGGCAACTTTCCTGATTCCTCAATTCGGAGGTAGCTGGAAATGGAATCTGCTGTGGCTGATGATGTTCCTGCCAGCAGTAATCCTCTGGGCAAAAGACCGCAAGGAAAAGCCGGAGGTTGTCAGTTATATTGACAAAATGATTTCTAATACCTGGACTGTCGTACTGGAGCTGATGATCCTGTCTCTCATAGTAATAGTCTTTTCAGGACTGGCCTCCGGGGTCATAAACCTCCAGCTGATGCTGCCGCTCGCACTCATATTCGTATGTACCGGCACCCTTATCACAAGCCTTACCATCAACGAAGGAAGCATAACCGGAATGACATGCATCAGCTTTGCAATGCCGGTACTGCTGCTTATAAGCATGGTTTCCGGGGACGAATACCTTCCGATATGGAATCTGGCAGGCGGCCTTTCATTCCTGTTCTCACTTGTAATCCCGGGACATATCCTCAACTACAAAGCCAGGAAGTCATGAAAGAACTGGACCCGTTGCTCCATTCACAGCTCCGGCTGGCGATAATGTCTCTTCTACTCAGTGTAGAAGAGGCTGATTTCGTGTGGATTAAGGAAAAGACAGAGGCTACTGCAGGAAATCTCAGCGTACAGATAGAGAAACTTTCAGAGGCCGGCTATATCGCAGTCAGAAAAGAAATTATAGGAAAAAAGCCGCGCACCACATGCTCGATTACCGAGAAAGGGCGCACGGCTCTGGATGAATATGTCAAAGTACTGAAAGAGTACCTGCATATCTGAAATTTACTGCAAGAGAGGCAGGGGCAGGATATGGTTGAAGCCGGCATTGGCTCCCGAAAAGGGAAGGGGCCCGCGAAGCGGGAAGGACCGGTGGAACGCCATATCCTGCCCCGGTCATACTGCAGAATTACCAAACATCAGAATCAGCATCAATCTGCTTAAGCAGTTCACGGACAGCGACTTCCAGCTGCTCGTCCCGCCCGTTCACGGCATCCTCCGGCCTGTTCCTTACGACGAAATCAGGCTGAAGCTGCGAATTTTCCAGATAATGCCCGTCACGAGTACGGTAGCCTATGACAGGGATACCGAAATACATCGACGGATCCTGCAGGGTCTCCCAGTTCACGGAAGTCATTGTGCCAGGCACAGGCATACCCACTATAGAGCCCAGACCCTGATGCTGGTAGACCCAAGGGGTTCCGTGGGCGTTGGAATAGTTGTCCTCGCTGACAAGCATGATAGAATGCTTGTTGTACCGGCGGGACGGCATGTCGCAGACCACTGTCCCCTGAATGACCTGTTCGAGGTATTTCTCACCGCTGAACAGAATTTCGATATCCTCGTGCAGACGTCCGCCGCCGTTGTGACGGGTATCGATGACTATGCCGTCACGAAGGTTGTATTTGCCCAGGATATCGGCATAGACATCACGGTAGCTTTCGTCTCCCATCGAGCGGATATGCACATACCCGAGACGTCCTCCTGAAAGACTGTCGACTGCTGCCGCACGGCTTTTGACCCATCTCCGGTAAAGCATCTCATTCTGCTCCCAGGATGAAACCGGTTTGGCCGTTACGTCCCAGTGTTCTTCGGTCTCCGGATTATAGAAAGAGAACAGGGTCAGTATCCCCTGCTTGCCGTTGATCAGAGGGAACCAGTCTTCCCCCGCCACAATCCGCTCACCGTCGATTTCCTCCAGAATCACGCCGGGAACGACCTTGGATCCGGAAATCGAGAACGGCCCGGGCTCCAGGACTTCATCCACTTTAAGCCCGTCTCCGTCATAATCCATATCGAAAAGCAGACCGAGGGCAGGCGTAGGCTTCTCTGCACCGGGACCGCGATATCCCGACCCGGTATGCGAAACATTCAGCTCGCCCAGAATCTCGGAAAGCATCTCTGAGAAATCATAATTGTTGTTTATATGGGCAAGGAACGGTTCGTATTCCCTCTGCAGACGGTCCAGATCCACTCCGTGATAGTCCGCACTATAGAATTTCCTCTTCTCCTGCTTGAACACATGCTCAAACATGTATGCCCGCTCCCCGGCCCTGTCAAGATCCATGTCCATATTGAAATCAACAGGCTTCAACTGTTTGTCTCCCAACGACATGACCTGAGGACGACTGCCGAGTATATAGAGTTTCTTTCCGTCCTTGTCCAGACACATCCGCCCGGCCGGGACTCCTTTCCTGACCTGTGAAATCTCACCTGTACGGGTCTTCAGCTCCCACAGGTCGAAACCTTTCTCGAAGGAACTCAGGAAATACAGGGTCTCCCCGTCTTCCGTCATAGCTGCAGACCTGAGGTTAGAAGACATAGGGGTAAGGCGGACGATACGGTCCTCAAGCCCGTCAAGTTCAATGACTATATCCTTATTGTCCTCCTCATCTGCGGCAGAAGCCTCAGCTTTCTTATCTTTTTTGGACTTGGTATCTTTTTTCTCAGCTTTCTCTGCCTCTTCAGCTTTCTTTTCCGCAGCTTCCTTCTGCTCCTTATACAGGGCATACTCCTCCTCGCTCATGTTGAACTCGTCGTATGCCTTCCTGTTCATGAAAGCTATGAACACGTCATCCTGGCTGCCCCAGGAAGCATGGGACCTCATGCCGAGGCGGTTGGAAACGAAAATAATCGCATTGCCGTCCATCACCCATTCCGGAGAGACATCGATATACCCGCTGTTGGTGACATTGTATATCTTGCCGTCACCGGCAGCGGACACGATTCCTATGTCGCTGTACGGGTCGCGGCGGTTGGTAATCAGCGTAAGCGCAAACCATTTGCCGTCAGGAGACCAGTCGTATTCGAACTCACCGTAATGCTGGGTGCCGTCCGTGATCTGACGGACTTTCCCTGATTCAATATCAAGAACTTTCAGCACATTGCCGTTTTCTATGAATGCGACCTCCTTTCCGTCAGGAGAAAAAGACGGCCAGGTGCGCTCTGCCTTTTCATCCTTGAAAAGCGGTTCTTCATCTATAAGCGTAGCATAAGCGAAATGCAGTTCATCTTCTTTTGCTTTCGTAGCCTTATACAGATTCCAGCGTCCGGTCCTCTCGGAAGCATATACTATGGTCTTGCCGTCAGGAGATACGGTCACGCCGGCTTCTGCCGCAGCCGTACGGGTAATCTGCTTGGTGGTACCGTATTCACCGGTAGTGGCGAACACCTCTCCGCGGCTCAGGAGGACAATTTCTTTTCCGTCATCGGACACTGCCATTTCATCCACTCCGCCGAGACGGATTTCCGAAGGGTGGTCGAGATTGTCATTGAAAATGCCTACAGACACTTTGCGTGGCTGCCCGCCCTGCTCCATGGTATATATTTCACCCTGATAGCCGAAACAGAGCATGCCGTTTTCCGCGCGGCTGAGGAAACGCACCGGATGATCCTTGAAACGGGTGAGCGCAGTGGCATTGTCGGCATCATCCACGGATGCGGTATATACATTGAAAGAGCCTCCGTCCCTCTCGCTCAGGAATACCATCTGCCCCTCGCCTGAAAATATCGGGTCCCGGTCCTCGCCCGGATTGAAAGTAATCTGCGTATGGGTGCCGTCTGCCGCATCGTAGTAGAAAATGTTGCGGGCGACGGACGAAGTATGGTGCTTGCGCCAGATGTTCTCGCTTCCTGTACGGTCATAATAAAGGAAAGATTCTCCGTCAGTATCGAAACTTACCGAGCATACAGGAGTGGCCGTTACCTGCACGGGACGCCCTCCGGCTGCATTGACCTTGTACAGTTCAGTAACCCAGGAAGAAGACCACATCACGCTCGATGCCGGGTCCTGGATGGCGGCGGAAAAGTAAATGTATCTGTCATCCGGAGAAAAAGCCAGAGGAGTCTCCGTGCCGGAATGGGTCGTGATTCTCAGTGCCTTGCCTCCTTCAACCCCTACAGTAAAAATATCCAGACTGCCGAAACGGTCCGATACGAACGCTATGGTCCGGGAGTCGTTCGACCATATCGGCTGCGACTCATAAGCATCTGTAGCAGTGAGCCTTACTGCTTCGCCTCCGTCAACCGGGGCGTAATAGATGTCACCCTGATAGGAAAATGCGATCTTGCTTCCGTCCGGAGAGATCTTCGGGTATCTCATCCATAGAGGCACATCGTTCCGGCCTGCAGGAGCGTCATCCGAAGCCGCATAGGCTGTCATGGCGCCCAGCATGAGGAATGCCGGAAACGCGAGGGAAAATATTCTCTTCATTGCGGTAATATGATATTAAAGATTCAAGGCGCAAAGATATTGAAAATAGTGCAATATGGCTTCATCATCCCATACCGTTGCGGAGAGAGAAAATTATCTTATCTTTGCTATCCGAAATTCCAAACCGTGTTCAGCCGCAGGTGGAGATGTCCTTGCGGCTGTATCATAAACATCTGATTATGAAGCATACAGGCTTAATCATTTTTTTAGTGGCGGCAGTGTTCACGCTCACCTCGTGCGGAGGGACCTCCCACATGATTTCAAACTATAACGTAGCCCAGACCACGCTGCACCTTTCACAGGACAACTTCAAGGTCATAGGGAATGTCGAGGGCTCGGCCCATGCCACCTACGTACTCGGAATAGGCGGAGTGTCAAAACGTGCCATAAAGGAAAACGCCATAGCCGACATGTACAGGAATGCAAACCTTACAGGAGCGCAGGCTGTTACAAATGTCACGACCACGGTGAAAGCAAGGTTCTACCTCTTCTGGTGGGAATATGATTTCATAGCGTCCGGGCAGATAATAGAATTCACGGAATAGATATATCCCGGGAAAGACAACCATACCGAAAAGAGCAGTTATTGAAAATGAAGAAACTGATATTTACAGCCGTTCTGGCCCTCTCGGCCTTGACCGTAGCTTCCGCCCAGACAAAGGTGGATGTCATCCGACTGGAAAACGGGAATACCCTTAAAGGGGAAATAGTGGCCAGGACTGACTCTTCCATATATTTCAGGACAGCCGACGGTACGCTTTTCAAGCAGTTCGACAGCAGCGATGTCGCATCCCATAGCCAGGAAATGCTTTCACAAAGGGAATACCGGATGCTGTGCGGCTTTACCAGAGACGGCAGAATGCCGAAAAACCATACCCCGTCATCAAGGAAACCGGGATACGGGGCTTTCATTGAAGCCCTCGGAGGGATAAGCACCATGTACTACGGATGGTTCGACCTTACCACCTCGCAAGGGTACTATATCTCGCCGCAGCTGTTCGTAGGAGCCGGTGCGGGAGCAAGCCTGAAAATAGCGTATGACGGATCCGGCACATACATCCCCACAAGGAAAACATCCATGTCGGCCCATCTGTTCGCCACCGCAAGATATTATTTCATAAACAACAGGAAATGCAGTCCCTATATAGACGGTAAAGCGGGATATGCCATACCTTTATATGATGCGGTCAGTTCAATGGATACATATGACTCCCGTTACGGAAGCGGGCTCCGGTATCAGGCTGTCAGGACGAAGGGACCGTATTTCAATATTTCCGCAGGAGTTGAGCTCAACCGCATCACCATTGCCATAGGTCTGACGGGATCATACACGCAGGATATCGATTTCAGTGAAAGTACATACAGGGATTATCCGGGGATGATAAACAGATGGCGGAACTACGGTACGCTATACTACTATATGGACGCAGCCTGGTTCATAAGCGCAGGATACAGGTTCTGACCGTACATGGGAGCAGGAATGGAAGGAAAAGGAAGGAAGATAGAGATAATGGGAATCGTCAATATCACTGACGATTCGTATTTTGCGGCAAGCAGGTGCCTTGGTGCCGACGGGAGGCCTGAAGCGGACAAGGTTCTCTCACGCATCGGAATGATGCTGGACGAGGGAGCGGACATCATAGACATCGGGGCGTGTTCAACACGCCCGGGATCGGAGCCTGTCGGAGAAGACACTGAATGGGAAAGGCTGGAACCTGTCCTGGAGGCAGTCAGGAAAAAATTCCCCCATGCAAGGATTTCCATAGATACATACTGGAGTTCCGTGGTCAGGAAAGCGTATGACCTCATCGGCCCGTTCATTGTCAATGACATATCAGCCGGAGAAGACGACCTGCAAATGCTCCCGACAGTCGGCAAGCTCGGACTGGAATATGTTGCCATGCACAAGAAAGGAACTCCGCAGACCATGCAGCACCTGTGCTCATATCAAGATGTCACCGCCGAGGTCATCGGGTATTTCCGGGAATTTGCCGTTAAAGCCGAAAAAGCGGGCATCCGGGACTGGATACTCGACCCCGGATTCGGCTTTGCAAAGACCATAGAACAGAACTACAGGCTGCTCGCGGATCTCAGGCAGTTTACCGTCCTCGGCCATAGGATATTGGTTGGAGTTTCACGCAAGAGTATGATATACAAGCTACTGGAGATTACTCCCGAGGAATCTCTCCCACAAACCCAGGTCCTTCACCTCGCCGCTCTTGAGCGCGGGGCGGACATACTGAGAGTCCACGATGTCGCCGAAGCCGCACGTACGGTACAGGTCTACAGGCAACTGTAAAGAATCCCGTCAAAAAAATATCGTATTGTCATCTGTTCTTCGTATCTTTGTACGTTTGATTTTATAGAACGACAGAAATGGACAATCACGCTTTACTCGCAGTATCTCCGGTCGACGGAAGATATGCACGCCAGACAGGACCTTTAAGTGAATATTTCAGCGAATACGCTCTCATACGGTACAGAGTGCGCGTCGAGATAGAGTATTTCATCGCTCTGTGCGAAATCCCGCTCCCGCAGCTTGCGGACTTCGACCACGGCAAGTTCGGGACATTGAGGGACATCTACCGGAATCTGACTCCTGAAGATGCTGCAAAAGTAAAGGATATCGAAAAGGTCACCAACCATGATGTCAAGGCCGTCGAATATTTCATCAAAGAGAAGTTCAAAGGGCTCGGCATCGAGAAATGGGGTGAGTTCGTCCATTTCGGTCTGACTTCACAGGATATAAACAACACTTCCGTTCCGCTTTCCCTCAAGGAAGCCATCGAGAATGCCTATCTGCCTCTGATGAACGAAGTCCTGGATACCATAAAATCGATGGCAGAACAATGGAAAGACATCCCGATGCTTGCCAAGACCCACGGACAGCCGGCCTCCCCTACCCGTCTGGGAAAGGAATTCAAGGTGTTCCAGGTCAGGATCGAGGAACAGCTCAGGCAGCTTTCCCTGCTCAGCTATCCCGCAAAATTCGGCGGGGCGACAGGCAACATGAATGCACACAAGGTCGCTTACCCTAAAATAGACTGGATTTCCTTCGGTGACAGGTTCGTCTCATCCCTCGGACTGAAAAGGTCATTCCCGACCACCCAGATAGAGCATTACGACAACCTGGCGGCCATATTCGACAACGTCCGCCGCATCAACACCGTCCTGATTGACATGAGCCGCGACATCTGGACATACATTTCAATGGAGTATTTCCATCAGAAAGTCAACAAGAACGAGGTAGGTTCTTCTGCCATGCCGCACAAGGTAAACCCTATCGACTTTGAAAATGCAGAAGGCAATCTGGGAATGGCAGATGCGGTATTCACACATCTGTCGATGAAGCTTCCGGTTTCCCGTCTGCAGAGAGACCTTACGGATTCCACAGTGCTCAGGAATATCGGCGTACCTTTCGCACACACGATGATAGCATTGAACTCATTGAAGAAAGGACTCGGCAAACTGATCCTCAACGAACCTGCGATAAAGGCGGATCTTGAAAGGAACTGGGCCGTAGTGGCGGAAGCCATCCAGACAATCCTGCGCAGGGAGAACTACCCTAACCCTTACGAGACGCTGAAAGCCCTTACAAGGACCGGGGAAGCCATAAACCATCAGACCATAGCCGATTTCATCGAGACACTGGATGTCAGCGAAAGCGTCAAAGAAGAACTCAGGGCCATTTCCCCTATGACCTATACAGGATTCTAAAAACCGGCGGCACACTCTCATGAAGTTCTTCCTGAAACTGCTATTCATATTTTTCATCGCGGCCAGCATGCAGCCGGCCGTGTATTGTGCGTCCTCATCCGACACACTGCTTGTATCCCAGCATGAAACCGCCGGAATACAGGTAGACAATACTATCCGCACACGTCAGCAGAGAATCAGGGTATTCTTCACCTATATCCGCCAGCACAGGGAAAGCGCAGAGACAGGCTCGCCCGCTATTCCGGATATAGACTGCCGCACGGGCATGACATGCCTTGCCGGCGACATGCTCCGGACACATGAACATACTCAGGAAACGCTCCGCATAACCTGCACACTGCTTATATAGCAGATGCAAATAATCGACAGGGGTGACTCAAAAGGGTGCTTTTGGGTCGCCTCTTCCCGTAATATATTGTAAATAAAGAAAATAACCATTTCAAATATACAAGTAATGAAATCCAGCAAACTGATGCTCAAAGCATTCATTTTGTCCTGCCTTGCCGTGGTTTCAGCAACAGGCTGCCGCGAAGGAGGGACCATCGTATCATCGGAAGACAGGAACATACCTGTCAGGAAACTCTACCCTGAATCGATTGAAGTACCGAGATCATTCGTAGCCGACATCCAGGCAATCCAGTTCGTAGAAGTAAAATCCAAAGTAGGCGGGTTCATCAAGGAAATCCACGTCGACGAAGGGCAGGAAGTCAAAAAGGGCGACGTGCTTTTCAAGCTTGACGCAATCGAATATTACGAAGCAGTAAGGGAAGCGGAAGCAGCCTTGAGACAGGCAGAGGCCGAATATCAGATGACGGCATACGATGTTGACCGCATCAGCAAGCTGGTGGAAAAGGAAATACTGGCGGAAGTGAGGCTGAAGCAGGCGCAGGCGGAACTGGCCGTGGCGGAACTCGAGGTCGAACAGGCGAAAGTCAAGATGCAGAGGGCACAGCTCGACTACAACTACACCACCATAACCGCCCCGATCGACGGCTATGTGGACAGGATACCGTATAAGGTAGGAAGTCTCGTCGGTACGGAAACCCTGCTCACCAACATAAGCAACGTGGCGGAAGTATTCGCCTACTTCAAGATGAACGAGACCGAGTACCTGAAATTCCGCAGGGCAATCATCCGCGGAGAAGAAGATGCCAGAGCTGATACCGTACAGCTGGTCCTGGCGGACGGGACACTCTACGAGCATCCGGGAATAGTGGAGACAGTCGAGGGGGATTTCGAAAGACAGACCGGCTCTATCGCGTTCAGAGCACGTTTCCCGAACCCTGAAGGACTTCTCAAACATGGCGTATCAGGAAAAATCAACATGATGACAAAGATGGATGACGTCTACCTGATACCGCAGCAGGCTACTTTCGAGATACAGGAATTCACATACGTGTACACCATAAATGACGAGAATGTCGCAAAGATCCGCAGTTTCGAACCTCTGGCCAGATTCAACGGATACTATGTAGCCGAAAACTTCGAGCCGGGGACAGAAATAGCATATTCGGGTATCCAGAGGCTGAAGGACGGTATGAAGATAAAGCCGGTCGAGGTTTCCGGAACGGACAGCACGGACAGCGGGGAAACAGAAGACACCGCAGCCGATGAAGAAACCGACACCAATACAGAAGAATAGCAGGCCATGTTCAAGATGTTTATCAAAAGGCCGATACTTTCGGCCGCCATCTCAGTGCTCATAACATGCCTGGGATTGATTGCGCTCAACTCCCTGCCTATCACGCAGTTCCCTGACATAGTACCTCCTTCGGTCACGGTCACTGCACGATACACGGGAGCCAGTGCGGACGTAATGTCGAAGACCGTGGCAACGCCTCTGGAGCGGGCCATCAACGGCGTGCCTGGCATGACGTACATGACCACCGTCTGTACCAACGACGGTATGTCCCTCACTACCATTTACTTCCAGGTAGGCACAGATCCTGACGTAGCTGCCGTGAACGTACAGAACAGGGTATCCACCATCCTTGACGAGCTTCCCGAAGAAGTCATCAGGGCCGGTGTCGTCACGGAAAAGGAAGTGAACAGTATGCTCATGTACCTGAACATTTTCAGTACGGACAGCACACATACAGAAAAGTTTGTCTACAACTTCGCGGACATCAATATCCTGCGCGAGCTCAAACGTATAAACGGAGTAGGCTTCGTCGAAATAATGGGCCGGCGAGACTACGCCATGCGTGTATGGCTGAACCCTGACAGGCTGGCGGCATACGGGATGTCCCCTCAGGATGTGACCGAAGCAATCCGCAGGCAGAACGTAGAGGCGGCTCCTGGAAAAACCGGAGTCAGCTCCGACAAACTCCCGCAGCAGCTACAGTATGTCCTCCAGTATACAGGTAAATTCAGCACACCTGAAGAATACGGCGAAATAGTCCTGAAAGCGCTTCCTGACGGCTCCCTGCTACGGCTTGCGGATGTGGCGGACATAGAATTCGACTCCGAAGACTACAAGATGGTCTCAATGACGGACGGAAAGCCGTCTGCTTCTATCATGATCAAGCAGCGCCCCGGGTCCAATGCACGTGAAGTCATCAACGACATCAAGGCCAAGATGGCGGAAATCAAGGAAAGCAGTTTCGTCCCTGGAATGGACTACAACATTTCCTACGACGTATCGCGCTTCCTGGACGCATCCATATCTTCAGTGCTCAGGACACTGGTGGAAGCGTTCCTGCTCGTGTTCCTGGTAGTGTTCATCTTCCTGCAGGACTTCCGTTCGACGCTGATTCCGGCGATTGCCGTACCTGTGTCTCTGGTGGGAACCTTCTTCTTCATGCAGGCATTGGGATTCTCCATAAACATGCTGACACTCTTCGCACTGGTACTTGCCATAGGTATTGTGGTGGACAATGCGATAGTGGTCGTCGAGGCCGTGCATGTGAAAATGCACGACCAGGGACTCTCTCCGTACAAGGCCTCTGTCGCGGCTATGAAGGAAATCGGAGGGGCTATTGTCTCCATCACGCTCGTCATGTCGGCAGTGTTCATACCCGTTGCATTCATGCAGGGCAGCGTCGGGATATTCTACAGGCAGTTCTCGCTGACATTGGCCGTGGCCATTATAATATCCGGTATCAACGCACTTACACTCTCACCTGCGCTTTGTGCAGTGCTCATCAAAAGGAAAGAGGCAGACGGAGAGAAGAAAAAAGGCCTTCTGTCGAGGTTCTTCGGCTGGTTCAACAGGAAATACGATGCCCTTGAAGGAGCATATTCCAGGAGTCTTGGACGTTTCCTCAGGAAAAAGAGGTACACGGTTCTGGTTTTCCTGCTTTCTGTCGCCGGAGTAGTGGTCATATCGATGTTCCTGCCGTCAGGGTTCATCCCTAACGAGGACCAGGGAATGATCTATGTCAACGTCGACTCCCCTCCAGGTGCCACACTCGAGCGTAGTGAAGCCACACTCAACAAGATACAGGCAGAACTGCTGCCGCTCGAGGAAGTCGAGAACATTTCCACTCTGGCAGGTTACAGCCTTATGACCGAAACGGAGGGGGCAAGCTTCGGAATGGGTATGATCAACCTCATTCCATGGGACCAGAGGGACAAGACCGTCTATCAGCTGATGAAGGACTACGAGGAAAGGGTCTCGCACATCAAGGACGCCGACATCCAGTTCTTCCTGCCTCCTACCGTTCCAGGATTCGGAAATGCCAGCGGATTCGAGCTGAGGCTCCAGGACAAGACTTCCGGTACATTCCAGGATCTGGACAACGTGATCAAGGGATTCATCGAAAAGCTTGAGGCCGACCCGAGAATAGAAGGAGTCAGCACCGGTTTCAATCCGAATTTCCCTCAATACATGCTGAAAGTGGACCTGCAGAAGGCTGCCAAACTGGGAATAAACATAGACGAGGCAATGGAAACCCTCCAGAGCTATATCGGAAGTTTCTATTCGTCCAACTTCGTGAGATTCGGACAGATGTACAAGGTGATGATGCAGGCTTCCCCTGAATACAGGATGAACCCTGACGATGTGTTCCGTTTCTTTGCCAAGAATACCGGAGGGCAGATGGTCCCGTATTCAAACTTCCTTACCATGGAAAGGGTCTACGGGCCGAGCCAGATTACAAGATACAACATGTTCACATCAGCCCTGATAACCGGAGAGGCTGCTCCCGGCGTGAGTTCCGGTGAAGTCATCGAGGCGGTAGAGGAAATAGCAAAGGACTACCTCCCGCGCGGATATGACATCGAGTGGTCCGGAGTGACCAGGGAGGAGAAGGAGAGCGGAGGACAGACCATGATGATATACGGAATATGCCTGCTGTTCGTTTTCATCCTGCTGTCCGCGCAGTATGAAAGCGTGTTCCTTCCGTTCCCTGTAATCCTCTCGCTTCCGGCAGGAGTGTTCGGATCATACCTGTTCCTCCAGATGCTCGGAATAGAAAACAACATATACGCCCAGGTAGCTCTGGTCATGCTGATAGGCCTGCTCGGAAAGAATGCCATCCTGATAGTGGAGATGGCCTCCCTGTTCCGCAGACATGAAGGCATGCCGGTAGCCGAGGCCGCACTCAAAGGCGCGGTGAGCCGTCTGAGACCTATTCTCATGACCTCGTTCGCATTCATCTGCGGCCTGATTCCGCTCATCTTCGCACATGGTGCAGGAGCGCTCGGCAACAGGTCCATAGGTACGGCGGCCGCGGGAGGAATGCTTGTGGGAACCCTTATAGGACTGTTCCTGATTCCGGGACTGTACGTGATATTCGAGAAAATCGGCGGAAGATTCGCCAAAAACAAGGAGGAAGAAGATGAAGACGATGAATAGAATTACAATATTGGCGGCCGTCATGACGGCTGTCTCCTGTGCTCCTGCAGTACAGCTGACAGAAAGCAGGATCGAGCTTCCCGAAAACTATCCGTCGCCTGTCGCAGACACCACGACAATCGCGGACATCGGATGGGAGGAATTTTTCCCGGACACGCTGCTGCAGAAACATATCAGGACCGCACTGGAAGGCAACTTTTCTTTCCGCAGCTGCATGGACCGGATCACACTTGCGGAAAATGAGCTTAAAACGGCCAGGCTCGGATACTGGCCGTCAGTTTCGGCCGGGCTTTCCGCAGGTCTGGAACGGTTCGGGGAATATACCATGGACGGAGTAGGCAATGCCACGACCAATACCCCTGACCTCGACCGCAGCAAACACATCCCGGATCCTTATCCGGATTTCGGACTCGGAGTATCGTTCAGCTGGGAAGTGGACCTGTGGGGCAAGGTCACACAGAAAAAAAGGGCGGCCCTGAGCAGATGGATGGCTTCAAGAGAGGCGGCTTCGCTCGCCCGGTCCGTCCTTGTATCAGAAATCGCCCGCACTTATTTCGATCTGGTAAACCTGGACATGAAACACCAGATAACGTCAGCCGCCATAGATTTCATCGCGAAGTCCTGTGAACTGACCGAAGATCTGAAAGATGCAGGGGAAATGACACAGCTTGCCGTCGACCAATTCCAGTCAAGGCTCCTCGAGCTCAAAGGAGAACTGCTGGAAACAGAGAATGAAATAGCCTCGGTGGAGCGTGCCCTCTGCGTCCTTATGGGAAAATTTCCTGAACATGTCGAGCGCAGCGACTTCTACAGACTCCGGAGCATGCGGTACCTCAGCGATACCGGAGTACCCGACCTGCTCCTGACCAGAAGGCCCGACATCAGGGAGGCGGAAATGATGCTTGCAGCTGCAGACTGCGACATAAAAGCCGCACGCAGGGCATTCTACCCGGGTCTTCGGATAGGCGGCAGCGGAGGATTCAATTCTTTCGACATAGGAAAATTCTTTCTGGCACCCGCTTCTCTCGCCTATGAGGTGGCTGCCGGGCTTACCGCACCGATCTTCAATGCAGGGAGTATCAGGAATGAATATTCAAACGCCATTGTCCGCAGGAATATCGCGGTGAACGGATATAAGGAGACCGTTGTGAAGGCATATGCCGAAGTCGCGGGACTTGTCGAAAGCTACGAAAACATACTGGAACGCATTGAAATTAAAAAAGAAGAAATGCGTACGGGGAAAAAGGCAACCGCGAGCGCCAACGAACTTTTCAGGATGCAGTTCATCGGATATCTGGAGGTACTGTCAGCCGACAGGGATTACTTCGAATGCTGCGAGTCCTATGTAAGGCTGGAAACAGAACGGATGAAACTGCAGGCAGACCTGTACAGGGCATTGGGAGGCGGAGGATTCCGTCAGAACGAACCGGCTAACGCTCAATGATATAGACATCATCGCCAGGCTCTGCGAAATAGAATTCCTCCCTGGCGAACTCTTCCAGTGTGTCACGGTCGGATGTGAGCATCCTTATACGGTGCTCCATCCGGCCGATTTCTTCGTTGTACATCCGGATCTGCTTTTCCTGACGGCGGATTTCAAGGCCGGACTGTATCCAGCGGATGACATTCGTTCCCGGCTTGAACAGCATCAGAAGGATGAAAAAAGCCGTAATGACCGCAGCGTATCTGAAAAATCCGCCATGGGGACCGTTGAATATTTTACCTGGCCATTTCACTTTTTGTCTTTACTTGAAGATTTCTGCGCAAAAATAATTATTTTTGAAAGATTTTTTGCTTTCGGGAAAGCAAAATTCAAACAGAACTGATAACTAATTAAAATACAGTCAAAATGAAACCAACACTACTTGTTCTTGCTGCCGGAATGGGCAGCCGCTACGGCGGACTGAAACAGATGGACGGACTCGGTCCGAACGGTGAAACCATTATCGACTATTCAATCTACGATGCCGTACAGTCAGGATTCGGAAAAGTCGTCTACGTGGTAAGGAGTTCCTTCAAGGATCAGTTCGAGCAGCTGGTAAAAGAGAAATACAGTCATGTCAAATGTACTGACGGGACACCTCTGCAGTTCGAATTCGTCATCCAGGAACTGGACAGGATACCGGCAGGGCTTACCCTCAACCCTGAAAGGCAGAAACCTTGGGGAACAGCCCATGCAGTGCTCATGGCCAAGGACGTAATCAGGGAGCCTTTTGCAGTGATCAACGGCGATGACTACTACGGAAAGGAATCCTTCCGTATCCTCGCAGACTGGCTCAGGGCGCATGAAAACTCTACGGGACGCTACTGCATGGTAGGTTTCGAGCTCGACCACACACTCTCGGAGTCAGGCGGGGTTTCAAGGGGAATCTGCAAGGCTGATGCCGGGCACATCCTCACCCATGTAGAGGAACATCACAATATCGCCAAGGCCGCAGACGGGAAAGTCTATGGAGACAACAGCAAGGGCGAGAAGGTCGAGCTGGACGGCAAGGCACTGGCATCCATGAACATGTGGGGATTCACCCCTGATTATTTCGAAAAGAGCGAAAGGATTTTCACGGATTTCATCACAAAGAACATCAATGAGCTTAAAGCCGAGTTCTATATCCCTTACGCTATCGACTGCATGATCAGGGAAAACAGCGCGGAGACAGAACTGCTTTCAACTCCGTCGCACTGGTTCGGAGTGACTTTCAAGGAAGACAGGCCGGGAGTCGTAGCGAAATTCCAGGAATTCGCCGACAAAGGGGTTTATCCGACACCTTTATACAACAAATAAAAAGTTCCGACCCGTATGGCGAAGTTTTTCCGACGTCCAAGTACGAAGTCGTATGACCTGCTTTCCGGCTTTTCATTCTATGTCCCGGGGATCGGAGGGGCGCTCATACTGCTGGCAATGCTGCTTGTCGGGGCCTGCCTGGGAAACCTGGTGACAGCGCTGCTGATATTCCTGACCGATGCCGGGACAGCTGCAGACTATGGCATGCTGCTGTCTTATCCGGTGATGTTCCTGCCGCCCATGTGGTATGCTTCATACCAAAGCAGAAGGAATCAGTTCTTCGATCCCGGATATGCACTGGACAGCAGTCATTTCGGCAGGCTGAAAGGCTGGGGGGCGGCTCTTATGGCCGCCGTAGTGACCCTTGCCGGGAGCATGATAACCGACCCGGTAGTAT
>CALVAJ010000022.1 GCA_944325505.1 uncultured Bacteroidales bacterium | reverse complement strand
CGAAATCCCGGCAAGATAAGCAACTAAAGGACAAGGAATCTTCAGATTTTATGGGTACTTTTGCGGATAATCATTAAAATTTATGTAAAATATACTCTAATGTATTGTATTATAGTATTGAAATCTGTAACTTTAATGCAAAATAAAGAGTAAGGAAATTAGTTTTCAAACCCAAAAACTTTTGCCATGTCTGATTTTGCAAACAAGAAAGGAACAGAAGAAACCGGTTTTTCATTTACCAGGGATTGCGTGTTTGACTGGACCTCCGGTGAATCGTTGACCGGCAGCTACGGACTTGATTTATGTTCAAGGGCAGATTCTCCGGTAGTTCTGGAATCAGATATTTTCTCTGATGCCGGGAAATGACGGAATTGATTTGCTCATGGGGAAAGAAAAGGGGCTTGGCTTTTATTTTAGAGCCGGCCCCTTTAATGTTATGAATTTTACAGGGGATTTTCGAGTAAATCCAAAATTTTTTTTACTGTATTACGTATATTGTGTTTAGTTTGACGTCTGTAAGATCCGTCAGCAAGTTCCAGTTTTTGCCATTTGTTGAATACATGATGCGTGACTCCATAGCATTATGTGCGAAATAACCTGTTGCGGCAAATTTCCCGTTTCCATAAGATACAGCTTCAAAGATGTAACTCGAGAAAAGATTTTCATAGTCCCACTTTTCTCCATTTTCCGAAAATATAATTTCATTGCGTGCGATAGCGAGAAATTTCCCGTTTCCATATGTGACACAATAATGGATACCGACTCCTGCATTTACTATCGTCCAGTTCTTGCCGTCTTCGCTCCATCCTCCTTTCCCGATACCGGAATTCGCTTTTCCTAAAGCGACGAATCTTCCGTTTCCGAAAGTGATGGTATTCATTGTATAGGCGTACTGCGTGCTGGATTTCATTTCCCAGTTTATTCCGTCTGAAGAATATGCTATGGCTCCGATATAGCTGTTGATTTTTCCTACGGCAACAAACAGGCCTTCTCCGTAAGTCACTGCATTCCAAGTGCATGATTCAGTTTGTGTTGTGCTCCATGTAATACCGTTCGTAGAATAGGCCATACACCCGTCTGTCCCGACTATTACGAATTTTCCGTTCCCGTATGCTATCCCTTTCCAGTCACATGTACCGGCATGTGCCGTTTTCCATGATTTGCCGTCAGTTGAATATATTATATTGCCTTCGCTCCCTCCAATGACATATTTGTTTTTTCCATATGTTATGCAGTTCCAGTCATTGGTACCGACTGTAAGAGTCACAAGTTTGTTGTTTTCTTCGGTATAGAATACATGTCCTCCTGTACCTGCCGCTATTATCGGTACGGATACTTGTGTGAGGCTGCTGTTGTCGACTCTCCATGACACTTCATTGACTCCGTCTTTGGTCGCTGTCAGTGTTATTTTGTTTACCGTGTTCCGGTATATGTTGAAATCGGTGGTTTCGTCCTGCCCGAGATAGAATCTGTAGGTTAGAGGTCCCTCTACTCCGAACGCACCGTCAAGGGTTGCCGAGACTTCTATGTAAGTGCATAGCTTCGCCTTGTTCCCTGGGATGTTTTCGGGAACTTTTTTCGATTGGTCCTTGTTGTTGGGAAGAAGTACGCCCTGACAGTTCTCCAGCATATAGAAACTCGCCCTTTTTCCTGCATTGATGGATTCTATATCGTTCGGAGTAGCTTGATCTCCAGGCATGACAGTCATAGCAGCACTGGAAGAAGTGAATGGAGTGATATCACAGGGAGAGTTTTTCAATTGCACTGATTTCACATGCAGTCCTGGACAATCTTCTGTGTTTATTCCGAAATCGATCCGGGCTACAAGCCTTTCAAGTTCTACGGTGATTTCACTGCCAAGATCCGCGGCATGGAACGAACCGCTCTGTGCCATCGGGAATCCGGTTCCGTTGATAGAATCCATATCCGTCAATCTGTAGGAGTATGCCTTTATCTCTTCTTCATCGGATGGAGCTGTAATGTCTTTTCCGGCGTTGGCAATTACATAATATGTATAGGATTCGCGGTATGCTATTTCCATGCTGCCGGTCTGTTGGCCGATGATATACTGCTCGCCGAGCAGGGTCCCGTTACTGTACACGAAAATATTGAGATCGCTGATCTTGCTGTCATTCACGGATATATGGCTTCTTCCATTATGGTTTTCTTCTGGGGGGCAGACCTTGAAGAATATACATGGTGTCTCCGGGACAGGCCCGGCTGGGACATCAGGCTGCAGTTTTTGCTGACAGCCAGTCATTGCAAGAATAATGAGTGTAATCAAGCAGAGTTTCGTTTTCATAAATAACAGTTAAAATGTAAAATGGGCTGCAAAGTAGACGAAGATTATCCGTGTACGGAAAAAATAAACGTTTAATTTAAAAAATCAGCTTTCTGATATTCTGAAACAAGGTTTTTTAGAGCCATCTAACAGAAATTTTGCAGCAAAATAAAAAATATTTTCAGGCAACATATTGAATTTTATGATATTGGCATTCCTATCCGTTTAAAATGTAAAACAGGGTAGAAAAACTGTAAAACGGGTATTTATATGTATGTTTTCCTGTATTATCTTTGCATTTGTGTTAATGTTTGAGGGGGAACCTTTGTCGTATAGTAGCATTGGCTAAGCTAACCTGTTAAGCATCAGAAACATCGGCCGCCGGACGGTAGTGGGGTCCGGCGGCTTTTATAATCGGGAATATGAATCTTATGAGAAAAATTGTCAGTCTGGCCGTATTGGCCTTGGTACCTGTTGCTGCCTGGTCAGAAGAAAACCATTCTATAGAACAGGATAGGCTTGATGTTGCAGCAGATACTGCCAGAGCGGTCTGGAATGGCGAAATCAGTGAAGTGGTGGTAACCGGAACCCGTAGCAGGACAGATATCAGGCATCTGTCCCAGACTGTATCAGTAATTGACCGGAGCAGGATAGGCCAGACAAACCAGCCGTCATTGCTTCCGGTCTTGACAGAGCAGATTCCGGGGCTTTTTATAACATCAAGGGGGATAATGGGTTATGGTGTCTCGGACGGTGCAGCCGGAGGTATGTCCCTGCGCGGTCTCAGCGGGGGTTCCGGGCGTCTTATGGTGCTGATTGACGGGCATCCTCAGTATATGGGCATGTTCAGCCATCCGATAGCTGATGCGTATCAGTCCTTTATTGCCGAGCGTGTTGAGGTCCTGAGAGGGCCTGCGTCCATGCTTTACGGTTCCAATGCCATGGGAGGTGTGATAAATATTGTCACCAGACAGATGTCCGAAGACGGGGTCAGGACCGATCTCAATGCCGGCTATGGCTCTTACAATACTCTCCAGACTGATGTGACAAACCGTATAAGGAAGGGACGTTTCTCTAGTGTAGCGAGCCTGTCATACAACAGAACAGACGGTCATAGAACCGATATGGGCTTTGAGCAGTACGGCGGTTATGCCAAGATAGGGTATGATGTGACTGACGAATGGAAAATAAGAGCTGATGCGAACTTAACTCATTTCAATGCTTCCCAGCCAGGTCCGGTATCCGCCCTTTTGCTTGATGCCGACCAGAGGGTTACCAGGGGAATGACATCGTTGGCCATAGAGAACAGTTATGAAAAGACATCCGGAGCGGTGAGTTTCTTCTATAATTGGGGAAACCATTGGATAAATGACGGTTATGAGCCCGGGAAAGGGGAGGCTCCGCTTGATTACCGCTTTAACTCCCGCGATGACATGATGGGAATCTCTATCTATCAGAGTGCTAGACTGTTCAAAGGAAACCGTCTGACGGCGGGTTTTGACTGGTTCCGTTTCGGAGGCCGCGCCTGGAACAATTATATTGAGGGAGAAAAGAAAGGGAATATATCAGAGATTGCGGACAAGAGAGAGCATGAAGTTGCCGGTTACATTGATTTCAGACAGGACATCGGTTCATGGCTTACGTTCGATGTCGGGGTGAGGGCGGACTACTATTCCCGTGTCGGCACAGAGTGGATACCGCAGGCCGGAATGTCCTTTCATCTTCCTCATTCCATGGAACTCAAGGCTTCAACGAGCAAAGGATTCCGTTACCCTACGATCAGAGAAATGTACATGTTTCCTCCGCAGAATCCGGATCTTGAGCCGGAAAGCATGTGGAATTACGAACTGGCTTTTTCCCAGACACTGCTCGAAGGCAGGCTGTCTTATGGAGTGAACGTGTTCTATATAAATGGAAGAAACATGATCGTTGCAGTACCGAGGCAAGGTACGACACCGCTGAATATGAATACAGGGGCCATTAGAAATGCAGGGCTGGAAGCGCAGGCGGCATGGCGTATAAACCGGACATGGTCGGTCGATGCCAATTACAGTTTTCTCCATATGAAATATCCTGTTATCGGTGCACCGGAACATAAACTTTATGCCGGAGGCTCTTTCACTAAAGGGCGCTGGAAGGTGTCGACAGGTCTGCAGTATGTTAACGGCCTTTATACACAGGTAGTTACAAACGGAAATGGAATGAATCTCCAGGAAAATTTCATTCTCTGGAACCTGTTCGCTTCATTCAGGATCACCGGCTGGCTCAGTGTCTGGGCCCGTGGAGAAAACCTTCTTGCTCAGGAGTATGAAATCAATGCCGGCTATCCTATGCCTAAGGCGACAGTCATCGCCGGCTTCCATATCAGTCTGTAAAATATTTTGCAGAAATGTAATGTTTTTTCCTATCTTTGCACCTTGAAATGTTGAACACTTTGTAATGCAGAAAATCCAGCAAATAATATAATGGAAAGAGAGACGACCGTTCCTTCTCGGGATGGTCGTTTTTTTTTATATGTACTAATTGAATATTAACAGTATAAGGACAATGGACAAGAGACTCGGTGCTACACTCAGACTTGAGAACGGAATGGAGTTCAGGGGATACTCTTTCGGGTATGACGGGCCATGCGACGGGGAAGTGGTTTTCTCCACTGCCATGGTAGGTTATCCGGAGAGTTTGACAGACCCATCCTATTCAGGACAGATTCTTTGTATAACTTATCCTCTTATAGGTAATTACGGCGTCCCTGCAGATGGCGTGGACGAGTGGGGGATATCCAGGAATTTCGAATCTGACAGGATTCATGTCAGAGGTCTTGTAATCTCCGACTATTCGTTTGAATACAGCCACTGGAAAGCTGCCAGGAGCCTTGACGAATGGTTGAAGTCCCAGCAGATACCTGGTATTTACGGAATTGACACCAGGGAGCTTACAAAAGTCCTGAGAGAGCATGGCTCGATGCTCGGAATCATAGTTCCGGACGGGGTCACGAGGGATTTCCCGATCGAGGACCCGAATACTGTAAACCAGGTGGCGATAGTCAGCTGCAAGGAAGTGGTCCGTTATGGAAAAGGGGACAAGAAAGTGGTCCTTGTGGACTGCGGGGTGAAAAACAACATCATCCGCTGTTTCATCCGCAGGGGAGTCGAGGTCATCCGCGTTCCGTGGGACTACGATTTCAATACATTGGACTATGACGGGCTGTTCATTTCCAACGGCCCCGGAAACCCTGCCCTCTGTACAGTGACCGTCGACCATATAAGGGAGGCCCTTAAGAAAGACAAGCCGGTTTTCGGTATATGCATGGGCAACCAGCTTCTGTCCACTGCAGGCGGAGCGTCCACTTACAAGCTCAAATACGGGCACCGCAGCCACAACCAGCCTGTGCGCATGGTCGGCACGAACAGATGTTTCGTCACTTCCCAGAATCACGGTTTCGCCGTGGACAACAGCACATTGGGGTCAGACTGGGAGCCGCTTTTCATAAACATGAACGACGGGACCAATGAAGGCATCCGCCACAAGACAAAACCTTTCTTTTCCGCCCAGTTCCATCCTGAGGCTACCAGCGGTCCTACAGACACGGAGTTCCTTTTCGATGAATTCATATCCAAACTTTAAATCTGAAAGACAATGATTGACAACAATATAAAGAAAGTCGTAATCCTCGGTTCGGGTGCGCTGAAAATCGGGGAGGCTGGTGAGTTTGACTATTCCGGTTCACAGGCTTTGAAGGCTCTGAAAGAAGAAGGCATCGAGACAGTCCTGATCAACCCTAACATCGCTACTGTCCAGACTTCCGAAGGGGTCGCCGACAAGATATATTTCCTTCCTGTGACGCCGTTCTTTGTCGAGAAAGTCATCAAGAAGGAGGCACCGCAAGGGATTCTGCTGGCATTCGGTGGCCAGACTGCGCTGAATTGCGGAGTGGAGCTTTACAAGAGCGGAATACTTGAAAAATACGGAGTCAAGGTACTCGGTACGCCTGTGCAGGCGATTATAGATACGGAAGACCGTGAACTTTTCGTGGAGAAGCTGGACCAGATCGATGTCAAGACCATCAAGTCCCATGCTGCCGAGAATATGGAGCAGGCACGTGCTGCTGCCCTGGAACTCGGTTATCCTGTGATAATCCGCGCAGCATACGCGCTGGGAGGACTCGGTTCAGGGTTCTGCGACAACGAGCAGGAACTGGAAGAGATTTGTGAAAAGGCTTTCTCGTTCTCTCCGCAGGTGCTTGTCGAGAAGTCGCTCAAGGGCTGGAAAGAGATCGAATACGAGGTTGTCCGCGACCGATATGACAACTGTATCACGGTCTGCAACATGGAGAACTTCGACCCTCTGGGAATCCATACAGGCGAAAGTATCGTAGTGGCACCGTCCCAGACGCTTACAAACGAAGAATATCATTATCTCCGCGAGCTTTCCATAAAGATCGTGCGTCATATAGGTATCGTCGGAGAGTGCAATGTCCAGTATGCTTTCAACCCTGATGCTATGGATTACAGGGTAATCGAAGTGAATGCGCGTCTGAGCCGTTCTTCCGCTCTTGCGTCAAAGGCGACAGGTTATCCTCTGGCTTTTGTGGCGGCCAAACTCGGGTTGGGATACGGGCTGTTTGATCTGAAGAACTCCGTCACGAAGGTGACTCCTGCTTTCTTCGAGCCTGCGCTTGACTACATTGTCTGCAAGATACCTCGCTGGGATCTTTCCAAATTCCACGGTGTTTCCCGCAAGATCGGGTCCAGCATGAAGAGTGTCGGAGAAGTGATGGCCATAGGCCGCAGCTTTGAAGAGGCTATACAGAAAGGTCTCAGGATGATAGGTCAGGGCGCCCACGGGTTCGTCGGTAACAAGGAACTGAAGGTCGCTGATGTGGATGAGGCTCTGCGCGAACCTACCGACAGGCGCATATTCGTGATATCCAAGGCAATGAGGGCAGGATACACCGTTGACCAGATACACGATCTGACCAAGATAGACAAATGGTTCCTGCATAAGCTTGCCGGGATAGTGCGGACTTATCACGAAATGCAGACTTATGACAACTGCGAGGCGATGCCGGCCGGACTTCTCCGTCTGGCCAAGCAGCAGGGATTCTCCGATTTCCAGATAGCAAGGGCCATATACAAGGACAAGATTGACAGCGAAGACGCCCAGAATATCGTCCGTGCATTCAGAAAGTCACACGGTATCGTGCCGTGCGTAAAACAGATAGATACCCTCGCGGCTGAATTCCCGGCGCAGACAAACTATCTTTACCTTACATATAACGGCAGCTACAATGATGTCAGGTACCTGCACGACCACCGCTCGGTAATCGTCCTCGGATCAGGAGCGTACAGGATCGGAAGTTCCGTTGAGTTCGACTGGTGTTCGGTCAATGCCTTGAATACCATCAAGAAAGAAGGCTACAGGGGTGTAATGATCAATTACAATCCGGAGACGGTATCCACTGACTACGACATGTGCGACAGGCTCTATTTTGATGAGCTTACATACGAGAGGGTGATGGATATCTATGAACTGGAGCAGCCGCACGGAATGGTGGTTTCAGTGGGAGGACAGATTCCGAACAACCTTGCCCTCAGGCTTGACCAGAGCGGAGTCAATATCCTAGGGACCAAGGCTTCCAGCATAGACAAGGCTGAGGACAGGCACAAGTTCTCGTCTATCGTAGACGCTCTGGGGATAGACCAGCCTAAGTGGAAGGAACTCACCACGCTGGATGATGTGAACGCATTTGTTTCACAGGTAGGTTTCCCTGTGCTGGTAAGACCGTCATACGTGCTTTCAGGCGCCGCGATGAACGTATGCTACAACGAAGACGAACTCAAGCGCTTCCTTTCAATGGCGGCTGAAGTCTCCAAGAAGCATCCTGTCGTCATCAGCCAGTTCATGCAGAGGTGCAAGGAAATCGAGTTCGATGCTGTGGCTGATGCAGGAGAAGTCATCGCATACGCCATTTCAGAGCATATCGAGTTTGCCGGAGTCCATTCGGGAGACGCTACCATCCAGTTCCCTCCGCAGAAACTTTATATCGAGACCGTCCGCCGTATCAAGAAAATCGCGAAGAAAATCGCGGCCGCTCTGGAGATTTCAGGGCCTTTCAATATCCAGTTCCTCGCCAAGGAAAACGCCATCAAGGTCATAGAGTGTAACCTGAGGGCGTCACGGAGTTTTCCTTTCGTTTCCAAGGTTCTTAAAATCAACCTTATAGAACTCGCTACCAAGGTTATGCTCGGCAAGAAACCGATGCCGCCTCACAAGAGCGCGTTCGACCTTGACTATGTGGGGATCAAGGCTTCACAGTTCTCGTTCTCCAGACTGCAGCAGGCCGACCCTGTCCTCGGAGTCGATATGGCTTCTACAGGTGAAGTAGGATGTATCGGAGATGATTTCAACGAGGCTCTTCTGAAATCGGTGTTGTCGGTAGGCTACAAGATCCCGTCAAAGAACATCCTGATTTCTTCCGGCGACGCTCTGCAGAAAGCCGACCTTTTCGGAGCCTGCAGACTGCTTGCCGACCACGGTTATACTCTTTATGCTACGGGAGGTTCCTATAAATATCTGGTGGAGAACGATGTTCCTGCCACTCGGGTCCTCTGGCCGAGCGAGAGCGAAGACCCGGTACTTGCCGCTGAGTTTGAATCTGCTCTGAAAATGCTGCAGGACAAGAAAATAGACCTTGTTGTCAATATCCCTAAGAACTACAGTACTCTCGAGATGGACAACGGTTACAAAATCCGCCGTGCGGCAATCGACTTCAACATCCCGCTGATTACCAATGCACGCCTTGCGACCGCGTTTATCAGGGCGTTCTGCGAGATGGGGCAGGATGATATTCAGATTAAGTCCTGGGACCAGTATTAAAAAAAAGAATAAGGGCCGAATTTCTGCGTTGTGCTTGCTGTGCACGCCTTGAACTTCAGCCCTTATTCTTATTTTTTTATATTTTCAATCTGCATCAAGCTGCGCTTCTGCATCGCCTCATCAGATTTTAAATCTGCCGAACAGAGGTGACGGATACGATAAATTTGCCGTGAACAGATGAATGTTCAAAGCCATTGACGGTTCTTTATGACATTGGCTCCCAAAAGGGGGCTTCATTTGCTTATTGAGTAGGGATTTACTTTTCAGTATTTATCCCTGCGAAAACCATCTCATTGAGAAGATGCTCCGCCCCGGCGACCTTGTCGATTACGAACAGTACATATCTGATATCCAGGCAGATATTCCTGCAGTAGTCAGGGTCGAAGACGATATCGCTCATCGTCCCTTCCCACACCCGGTCGAAATTTATCCCCATAAGGTCCCCGTCGGCATTTATGACAGGGCTTCCTGAATTTCCTCCGGAAGTATGGTTGGTAGCGATGAAACACACCGGGACAGTCGTATTGCCCTGGGCATCAGTGACAGCCCATCTGCCATAATCCTTTTCAGAATGGATATCCCTCAGTCTTTGAGGAATGTCATAATCGAAAATTTCAGGATTGTCCTTCTCCATTATGCCTTCCAGAGTGGACGAAGGTTCATAGTAAACACCATCGGCAGGGGAGTATCCCTGGACTTTCCCGTAAGCCACACGGAGAGTGAGGTTCGCGTCAGGGTAGAACGCCTTTTCCGGTTCGAACTCCATCTGGCCTTTCATATAAGTCCTGTAAAGGAGGGTGATTTTACTGTTTATCCGTTTGCAGACAGGGGCTATGTCTTTTGTAAACCATTCAGCAAAGGAATTTCCGAATATGAAAGCAGGATCATCGCTGACGGCAGCACTGTCAGCCGGAGTAAGGGTCAGCACACGCGTACTGTCCGAGAAAATGGAATTGCAGAACAGCGAGTCCGCCCAGACAGCGATACTGCCGTACTTTGCGATACCGTCTTTGAAATATGCAGGCTGGAAATCTTCCGGTACATCTTCGGCGAAAGAACTCATGACAGCTATGAAAGATTCCTTGTCAATAGGAGCGTAATAGTCCTTGTAGAAAGACTTTGCTGTTTTGGATATACCGGAGAAGAAAGCATTTTCAGCGGAGTCTGTTGCTGCTGCGTCAGAAGCTTTCCCTGATCCGAGGAATCTGCCGTATTCCTTGAATTGTTTCCAGATGCTCATGGCGAAATTGCAGAGCTCTACTGTCCTGGCCGATTCCATGTAGTATTCTTGAGTGAACATATACGGCTCAAGTGCTCCGTAAAGAGAATCCAGTCGTGGCAGGACGGTCTCATAGCCGGTGCCTTCGGCCCATTCGGAAAACCTCTTTTCATACTCCTGTTTTGCCGCGACAGTCCCGAGCCGTCTGATTCCCCCGGCTTCGCCCTGCCATTTTTTCCAGGCATTGGCTACGCCTGCATTCTTGGACGAATACTGGATTCTGACCGCCTGGCTCCGGTCCATATATTTTTTCTGTATGTCAAGTCTCTGGGTGCGCAGCGCGATTTTGGCCGGATCGGAAACATCGGAAATATACCGGACGCCTTCCGACATGATATATTCGCGTGTACTTCCAGGGAATCCGTAGATGAAAGTGAAATCACCTTCATGGACACCGTTCAGGGATATCCTGAAGAACTTTTTGGGAGTGTAAGGCACATTGTCCGGAGAATAGGGGGCAGGGTTGTTGTCCTTGTCCGCATAGATACGGAAAATGGAGAAGTCCCCTGTGTGGCGGGGCCACATCCAGTTGTCGGTGTCACCTCCGAATTTGCCGATCGAAGAAGGCGGGGCGCCTACCAGGCGGACATCACTGTATTCACGGTACAGGAACAGAAAATACTGGTTTCCGTAATACAGGGCTTCTACAGTGGCCCTCAGCCCTTTCCCTTCGGCTGTCACTTCCTTGACAAGTGCATCGGAATTGGCCTTTACGACCGAGTCCCTCTGGCTTTCCGTCATGTCAGTAACATATCCGTCAAGAATCCTGTCCGTCACGTCATCCATCCTTTCCAGAAAGCTGACGGTCAGCCCTTCATTCGGCAGTTCCTCGTCACGGGTCATTGCCCAGAATCCGTCCCGAAGGTAGTCATGTTCCACGCTGCTGTGCTTCTGTATCTGTCCGTAGCCACAGTGGTGGTTGGTAAGCAGCAGCCCTTCCGGTGAAATCACCTCTCCAGTGCAGCCTCTTCCGAAAAGCACCACGGCATCCTTAAGCGAAGCCTGGTTGATACTGTAGATATCCTCGGCATCGAGCCTGAACCCTTTGCTCTGCATATCCTTTATCCTCTGTGAAATCAGTGACGGCAGCCACATTCCTTCATCGGCGTAAGCTGTCCCGGACCCGGCCAGAGCCATGGATATGGCAGCCGCTGTCATAATCTGTCCTATCTTTTTCATATCGGGCTGGTAATTTTTGTTAATTTAATTCATTGAAAACTTTGCAAATATACACACATATTCATTGAAGTGAAATACTGCAATGCCGGTCATGCTGAAATGACTTCGTAGATTCCGGATCCGGGTCCGGAATGATCTTAACGTGTTTTTCAGACAAATTTCCTGTATCGGTGTGATTTTATGTCGGAAATTTGCTGATATGGATTTTAATTCCAATCGGATAAATTCGTATCTTTGAAAATTTGAATGGTCAATCAAAATCTGATATGGGAAAGTTATATCCGGTAGGGATACAGAATTTCGAGAAAATCCGCAAGGACGGATACTGCTATATAGACAAGACCGCAAAGATATACCAGCTTGTCAAGACCGGGAGCTACTATTTCCTGAGCCGACCGAGAAGGTTCGGGAAGAGCCTGTTGGTCAGCACGCTGGAGGCATATTTTCAGGGAAAGAAGGAACTGTTCGAGGGCCTTGCCATGCAGGAGTTGGAGAAAGAGTGGACACAGTATCCGGTAATTCATCTGGATCTTAATGCCAAGAAATTTGATACGGAAGATGATCTTATACGTCTGATTGATAGGCAGCTTTTAGTGTATGAGTCTGTCTATGGAAGCGTTCCGGAAGATGTTACCATTGATGACAGATTTGTCAGCCTGATCAGAAATGCGGCAGGGAAAGCCGGTGAACGTGTTGTCATACTGGTGGATGAATACGACAAGCCGATGCTCCAGACGATAGGCAATCCTGATCTGCAGGAGAAATACCGCAATACCCTCAAGCCATTCTACGGTGTGCTGAAGTCAATGGACGGCTATATCAGGTTCGCCCTGCTGACAGGAGTGACGAAGTTTGGTAAGGTGAGCGTATTCAGTGACCTTAACAACTTGGAGGATATTTCCAGAGACGCGGCATATTCCGACATCTGCGGCATCACTGAAGAAGAACTCCGGAAAAACTTCAGCGAAGACATCCGGGAACTAGCCTCTGCCAGCGGACAGACTTTCGAGCAGGCTTGCGAACAGCTAAAGACAGACTATGACGGCTATCATTTTTTTCCGGACAGTCCAGGAATATACAATCCTTTCAGCCTGCTCAACACCTTCAAGAAAAGACAATACGGTCGCTACTGGTTCGAGACCGGAACGCCGACCTATCTTGTCGAGCTGCTGAAGAAGCACAAGTATGACCTGTACAGGATGGCCCATGAAAAGACTACTGCGAGGGTTCTTGACAGCATCGATGCGTCATCGACCAATCCTATTCCTGTCATCTACCAGAGCGGCTATCTCACCATCAAGGGGTATATCCCCGAGCCGAGGATATATGAACTCGGCTTCCCTAACAGAGAGGTGGAGGAAGGGTTTATGGATTTCCTCCTGCCTTATTATACACCGGTCGAGGAGTCCGAGAGCGGTTTTGCCATCTGGGATTTCATCTCCGATGTCAAATCGGGCGATATCGACGGCTTCATGGAGCGTCTCCAGTCATTTCTGGCTGACTGCCCTTACGAACTGGCGAAAGATGTTGAGCTGCATTACCAGAACGTCCTTTTTATCGTTTTCCGTCTGTCCGGCCTGTACACAAAGGTAGAATACCATACTTCGCGTGGCAGGATAGACCTTGTGCTTCAGACCGACAGTTATATTTATGTCATGGAATTCAAGCTGGACGGAAGCGCGGAGCAGGCTTTGCAGCAGATAGAGGAAAAACAATATGCGCTTCCATTCGCCAAGGATAGCCGTACGGTCTACACGATAGGAGTAAACTTCTCTTCCGAAACCCGGAACATTGACAGGTGGATAGTTAAGGAAAACAACTGAAAAATTCGAGGGAGCACTGAAATCACTTCCGGTGCACCCTCAAAATCAATATTTATGTCGTGTGTTCCAGGTTATTCGCCTGTATCTTTGCTGCAGCTTCCGGCAAGTACTTCCGGACTGAGTCCCAGCAGCCTGATCTTCTTCAGGATACCCGGGAGTTCATTCTGCATGAAATCCTCCCTCATCTTTTCCAGCACCTTCTCCCTGGCCCCTTCGCAGATGAAATATCCGATGCCACGCTTGTTGAAGATTATTCCGTCATTGGTAAGCCTTTCGTAGCTGCGCATTACCGTGTTGGGATTTACTCCGATTTCTGCGCCCAGATCCCTCACGGACAGGATCCTTGACCCTTCCGGGGACTCTCCGCTGAGAATACGCTCGCATATCGAGTCGTAAATCTGGAGAAATATAGGTTTGTTTGAATCGAATTCCATGATCTTCTAGTATTGTATTTTCCTGATTCTGAAAAATATGCCTGCGCTTAACGCAGCACACAGGATGCATGTCCATACGGTGTTCCATACGGAAAGGCTCTCGATGTCTATACGGGCAACGGTTTCCCAATCCATATCAATGGCATTTATTACCGATACTGCACCGAAAGAGACCACAATGGAGATACCCATCAGCACAAGTATTGTCTTTGCGATCTTGTGCCTTTTGAAAATGACCGCACCCAGCAGGAAAACCAGCATGTTGTTGACAGCGGAAAGCAGCATGTCGGAAAACGGCAGTTCCGCAGGAGTCAGCTGTTCCCTAAATAAATACACCATTATCGAATCCTTGACAGGACTGCCCACGGCCAGGGTGATCAGCAGGTCCAGGGCAAAATATATTGCAAGGAAAGACAAAGGTATGATGATCATGGTATTGATAATCATACTGAGAGTCTTTTCAAGGCTTGATACAGGCAGAAGCGTAAACATCGAGCCGGCACGTTTTTCCGTGATATGGCCGTAGCAGGCTGCCGGCATCCAGATGACGAATATGAATCCGGTGATGGCGAAGAATATACTTCTTGAAGAGGCGTACATGTATTCGTAGCTGTCTCCGAATGAAGAAAACAGAATGTCAAGTACGAAAACATACACAGGCATAAGGCCGAAAGCGAGTATGCTGAGACCTTTGCCCGAGCAGATGGAGGCAAGTCCGCTTCCGGAATATTTTCCGAATCGTGAGAATGAGAATATATCGTTATTCATAATATCTAAAGTTCTATTTTTCTGGTCCGTTCCCAATAATACAATCCGAATCCTGCCGCCGTGACAGTCTGCACGGTGTACCAGAACCATGTGCAGTTGCTGACTACCATTTCAGCGGTCTGCTCCGCACTCATATACAGAGAGTCGACAATACTGATCACTATCATCAGGAACAGGATGAGTGCGACGGCGCATGAGAAGAATGTCTTGGTTATCTTGTTCTTTTTGAACAGGGCTCCTCCGGCAAGTCCGGCAAACGATACCATCGGTGGCAGGAAGAATGCATAAGTGCCGGCAAGTGAAAAACCGAATTCTTCGTTGTATGAAACGAGTTTATATTCAAGGAAATATCCAGCCAGGGATTTGCCGGATAAAGGGAACAATGCGCCAAGTACGGCATCGCTTCCCAGATACAGTGTCAAAAAGACAACGGGGGCGATTATCACGGAAACCAGCACTGAACAGAAGAATTTTTCCGTATGTGATGCAGGTAAAAGGACCGGCATCACGCCTTCCCGCCTGTCAGTGAGGTTTCCGTATCTGACTATCGGGAAGACCAGGAAGAACAGGACAAATGCCACTGTGGCTATCAGTATCTTGAAGAAAAAGTATCCGCTCCAGAAATCTTCAAGATTCTCATGATCATACAGTAATGAGAAAATGACCGATATGATGAAGAAAATCAGCGGCACCAGTCCGGACAGCAAGACAAACAGCCCCTGCGAACGGACAGTCTCTTTCAGTTCAAAGGAAAAGTATTTCCCGAATCTGTCTGAATCGAATGAATCTTTGCGTGCCATGGCGGTTTTATTTTCTGAACAGTCCTTTGATCAGTTCCTTATGAAGATGGACGGTGTTGAACAGGGCCTCTATGTTTACCTTGCTTTCCTCATCTCCGGTATTCATGTACACCTGGACGCTGCCGCCCGGGGTCACTTCGCTGTAGAGGGCATGAGGATTCTTTTCGTTGCTGTAGTTGAATGTGAGTTTGTCTGCGATTTCCGCGATTGAAGCGTTCAGCAGGACATCCTGGCGGTCGAGGATTATTATCGGGTCGATGATGTTTTCCAGGTCACGGACCTGATGGGTCGAAATGAGAAGGGTGGAATCCTCTGCGGTGTATTTCGTGACCGCTTTCCTGAACTGTGCCTTTGACGGGATGTCCAGTCCGTTTGTAGGCTCGTCCATGAAAAGGTATTTGCAGTTGCAGGCGAGGGCGAACGAAATGTAGGTCTTCTTGAGCTGTCCGAACGACATCCTGTTCATTTTCTGGGAAGCGTCTGTCTCGAAGATGCCCATAAGTTCCGAAAATTTGCCCATGTCGAACTTTTCCCAGAATTTTCCGTATGACAATGCGAATTTCTCTGCCGGAACCGGCATCGGTGCGACTTCGTCGCTTAGGAAATATTCGAGAGAGAGGAATGACGGCTCCCGGTTGAAAGGGATGTGTCCGTCGATTTCGATAGAACCGGACTTTACTTTCTTGAGTCCGCAGAGAAGGGTGAGAAGGGTAGTCTTGCCGACTCCGTTTTCCCCGAGAAGACCGTAGATTTTGCCTTCTTCAAGATGCATCGTGATGTTTTTCAGTACGATATTGTTTCCGTAGCTGAAGGTGATATTGTCAATGTTTATCATTGCAGTATGTTTTTGATTTGAATACTTGCTGTATTAGTTTATTAATACACTGCAAATATAGAAACAAAAAGTCTTCCTGCAAATTTTTTTTAATGGCAGTCATTTCCTTCTGCCTTCGATATGCCTGGACCGGCGGAACTCCTTTTCTTTTTCTACAAGCAGCTGGCGCTCGGAATCAGGGAGGGCGAAATCGCAGAAACGCTCCCAGATATAGTTTACGGCCTGGTCTGACGGATGAGTCATGTCTTCCGCATAGAACCTGTAGTCCCGCAGTTCGTCCATCATGATTTCGTAAGCGGGGAAGTATTCGCTTCTGTCAGGGAACATCCCGCAGAGTTCGTCTTCTGCCAGAAGCAGGGTGGCCTTGCTGAGCTGGTTCCCGTGGGCGCCGTCTTTCAGATGGCGTATCGGACTTACAGTAAAGATGAATTTCTTTTCAGGGGCTTTCTCCAATATGCTCTTCAGAACGGTCGTTTCCATCTGCAGATCCAGGCGTACCCTGGTGAACTCTTTTGCGTCCCTTTTCAGACAGTTCGATACTATAAGGCCCGATTCCGTGTGTCTGTAGCACCAGCTGGTCCCGAGGGTGATTATCACCTTGTTGCAGTTCCGGTAAAACTCCGAGGCTTCCGCAAGCCTGACATTCGCGTTTTCCAGGAATTCATCCGCCGTTTCTCTTGCGAAAGAAGTATGGTGGCTGAAGGAGCATATCAGCGGCGAGCCGCTTCCCATCCGGATGCAGTCGTCTTCTGAAAACGGTATGCCACATTCCAGACGGTGGATAGAGTTGCTGACAGACACGGGGTTATAAAGGGTGCCGAAAGGATTGACGCAGACATTGAATCCCAGGTCGGACATTTTCCTGCCGATGTTGTCGGCAAAACAGCTTCCCAGAATCATGATCCTGTCCTTGTATGAAATACCGATACGGCTCTGCCCGGCATCTACCGGTGTCTGAAGTTTCAGCATATTGTCCTCTGTCGTTATAATACCTTCATTATGTATATGATTCCGAGCGAAACCCTGTGCTCGGTGACATCTGCCATCCCGAGGGCGCGTCCTTTGTCCGTGGCATGCCGTCCGTAATAGTTGTAATGGGCGAAGAGCCTGAAGTCACTGTCACGGGTAGGCATGTACTGGAAGCAGCACTGGGCGTTCCAGTTGGTCCTGTGGACTCCTTTTACTATATCGTCGTATGGCTGGTATATGCCGGCGCATTCCCATCCTCCTTTCACGAATGCCGCGATGCTCGGGCTGAAAAAGAAATGCAGATAGCCTACGGCAGTCAGGTATTCGGTGTTCTGCAATGTCCTCGGCGTGCCGTCGGAGTAAGCGGCAGACCGGCTCATTATGCCGCTGACATCAAGCCCCTGGCGTGACCACATAAGGTCTATGTACCCGCCGAGTTTCGGTTTCCTGTATGAGTGCCCGAGCGAAACTATCCAGACCCCCTTGTCGGTCGTCTGGTGTCCGTAAGATACGGAATACCTCAGTTTCAAGGATTTGTCATCGAGGAAATCCCCGTTCCAGTTGACCGTCCCGATCAGAGGGAAGTTGGTGGCCTTGATATTGTCCGGGAGCTGTCCGTAATAGAACTCGCTGTCGGAAACGCCCCTGAAGTTGCTCATCTGGAAGACCAGGTCATGCGACGGACTGATGTGCCATTCCGCGCTCGCCCCCATCTGATAGGACGAAAAGCTGCTTCCGAAATCGCTGAACTGGATCACATATACCGGGACTGCATCGAACTCATGCCCCCCAAGCGACAATACATGCTTCCCGAAGGTGAAAGTGGTTTTCGGGGTAGCGTGCCATTTGACAAAAGCATAGTTCACGGACGAGACGAGGTTTTCGAGCGAAAGGGATGTAAATCCTTTTGTAAGCGCCTGTCTGAAACGGTAATACACCTTCTTTCCCGCCCATCCTTCGATGTTCCATCTGAGGTCGTCCATACGGAAACGTGCGGACGCTTCTCCTCCGCGCGGGAAATCCCCCCGGAGCGAGCCCCTCATCTGGAATGACATGTCTATATTGTCTACAGGGAAAAACGCTTTTTCTTTCTGTACACAGGCAGTGTCATCCTCCTGTTTCCAGGTTCCGGTGTCCATGCCGGTCTGCCTTCCGGCTGCCGGAAAGCATGCTATGATGGAAATGATCAGTAAGGCTATAGTCAAGTGTTTCATATCCGGTTATCTTAAATCACAGTCGCAGGTCAGAGCCTGCTCCATATTATTTGAGCCATCTGTCGAGCCAGCGGAAATACTCCCTGTGCCAGTAGAGGGCGTTCTGCGGTTTCAGAATCCAGTGGTTCTCGTCAGGGAAGACAATCAGACGCGAAGGCACTCCCATCAGCTGTGCCGCATTGTACGCCGCCATGCCTTCATCGGCCGGGACACGGAAGTCCATTCCGCCGTGTGTCACCAGGATAGGGGTGTGCCAGTTTGTCACAAGGTTATGAGGCGACAGCCTGTAATGGCGTTCTGCCTTAGGCGCCGAACTCCAGGGAGAGCCTCCCTGACGGATGCCGCCGAACGTTTCACCGTCACCTGCCGGGCCTACAGGGCAGTCGGCAGTCCCTACGCGAGGGTCGGTCTCGCAGGTGTGGAGCCCGCCGTTGTCCCAGTTCGGGAACCACATTTCTTCTGTGGTCATATACATGTGCTCTTCGTTGAAAATCCCGGCATGGGCTATGAATGCATCGAACGTATCTCCATGTGTGCCGCACAGATAATAGACCGAATAACCGCCGTAGCTCGCTCCGCAGGCTGCCATTTTCCCTACATAAGGCTCAGCCTTGAGTGTTTTCGCTGCAGCCAGATAGTCCTGCATGTTCAGTCCCGGATAGTCGCCCGAAATCTGCTCGGTCCACTCCTGTCCGAATGCGGTAGTACCTCGTCTGTTCGGAAGTACGGTGATATATCCCTGTGAAGCCATCAGACGGTAGTTCCATCTGTATGACCAGCCCTGGCTGAGAGTGCCCTGTGGGCCTCCAAGGCAGATAAGGATGGAAGGATATTCTTTCCCGGCATCGAAATGAGGAGGATAGACCACCCAGGTAAGCATGTCTTTACCGTCTGCGGTCCTGATATGCCGTGCTTCTGTCTTTACCGGGTCAAGCTGCGAGAGAATGTCGTCATTCACATGTGAAATCCTGCTGATATGTACAGGCTCCGGGATGATTTCACATTCTGCTTCAAGAGGAGTGGAATGGGCCGGTTCGAGCGGAGTCATCTTCACGTTGCCGTCCTGGGCCTGTCCGGCCGTGTCTTCCCCGATTCTTATGGAAACAAGTTCGGTAGGGAAGTCCATGCTGCTGTAGTCTGCAAGGAGGGTAACAGTGCCGTCGGATTCCGAAATATGGAACGGGGAACCGAAATCGAACCAGAGGTTGTCCCCGGTAATCCTCACTATTTTCCAGTCTGAAGCATATTCCGCCTTGAAAATCCCCTGGAGACCTTCAGCGAGGGCTGAGAAATAGATTTTATCGGAGCCGGAACTCCAGACAGGGGCGGATGCATTGTACTTGAAGGAAGACGTGATGTCCTTTATGTTTGAAACCAGCGGAAGCCGGGATGCGTTCGAGCCTGAACCTTTTACCGGTACAGCCCAGTCGATGTCGGCTGTCATGAGCCGCTGTTTGTCCGCCTCATATCCGTCCCTTTCCATGCTTATCCAGCAGAGCCTCTTTCCGTCCGGCGACCATACGGGGTTGGTGTCGTATCCTCCTCCCATCGTAAGCTGCGTACACTCACCGGATTCCACATCGTAAAAATAGATTTCCGTATTTGTGGAAAAAGCGTATTTCTTACCTGTCAGTTTGCGGCACGAATATGCTATGGTCTTTCCGTCCGGACTCCATGCGAGCTGCTCTATGCCGCTGAAAGGTTCGGTAGGGAGCTCGTATATTTCCGTCTCTGCTGCAAGTATGTCTTTCGAAGTTTCCGGTACGATGCTGTTCTTGCCCTCTTTCCCGAAAGCAAAACCGGCCACGAATGTGTGCGGCACTTCCTTGACCCAGTGGTCCCAATGCCTGTACATCAGGTCGTCGGCCGAGATGGCATCCGACTTGTCCAGATCTTCATAAAGGTCCGAAGGTTTTTTGAGTGCACTCTGGACAGTGCTGACATACATAACTTTGGTCTGGTCCGGAGACAGTGTGAACTGGCTTATTCCTGCAGGTACGTCAGATATCTGCACTTTTTTGCCGAGACGGTACGCTCCTTCACGCCCCTTCAGCTTAGCTGTCCATATCTGACCGCCCTGAATGAAGGCGATGCTTTCCCCGTCGGCGCTCCAGCGTGCATTTGAGAAACTTTTCCCTTCTGCTGTGAGCCTCTGGACGGAGGAGCCGTCTATGTTGCAGATGTAGAGGTTGTTGCAAGATCTGTTCTGTTCAATGGAAGTGTAAGATACACCGTACAGGATTTTTGTCCCGTCAGGTGATACCTGCGGATCCGAGAGGCGGCCCATTGCAAGCATGGCTTCAGGTGTGAATACACCGTCCTTTATTTCGATTTCAGGCTTTCCGATGAAAGCCTCCTTATCAGCCTTTTTCTCTTTCATCTTGTTTTTAAGTCCGTCAATTGATGTGAAATCCGTAAATGAATCAATCAGAAGCAGCAACAGTACAATGAGTATTCCCCATGTCGATACCGCATGCCACAGTTTTAAGTTCTTCTCTTTCATTATTATTATGAATTAACATTTTCTTCATACAGCCGCGCCGTTTCCAATGCCATTGCGGCAATCACGTCCCTGATATGGGCTGGCTCCAGCACCTCGATTCTCGGGCCGAGCCTGAAAAGCTCCATCACAAGGCTTTCGTTCGGGCACACAAAGATAGAAAAGGTTACTGAATTTCCGTCTTTCGCGATTACTTTCTGGCTATGGTGCAGGGGCAGGTCTTCCAGATATCTGGCCTCTTTCCCGGATGCCCTGAAAACGATTTCTTCCGGCCTGCTGTCAGGAAGATATACCCCGAAGCTGTTGCGGAACAGCGCGTCCACATCGAAATCATCAGGCATCACGAAGTGCCTCCCGGTGACCTCCATAGATACAATCCTGTCCATGCCGTAGACCCTCATGCCTTCCCGTTCAACGCAATACGCCACTATGTACCACCTTCTTGCACTTTCTTTGACAGCGTACGGTCTCAGGGTGTATTCTGAGATTTCAGTGCCGGTGTATTTCCTGTACCTGATCCGGATTTCCAGGTTGTAGTCCATGGCTTCCATGACAGACGTGAGATATTTGTGGCCGGAAGGTATTTCTTCTACAGAGACACGTCCGGAAAGTCTTTCCTTGCCGAGGGAAAGCAGGTTGTTGATCGTGAAAGTGTTTATCAGCCAGGATGATGCGGCATCTGAATCTTTGACGTCATCGCTGTATCTGATGAAATATCTGTTGCTCCTTCGGTCACATTCGATTTCTATCCCGAAAATCTGCGATACCGCCTCCCGGTGATGGTTGAACGAGCTGCGGGAGTAGGCTGCGTCATAGCGCCTTTCCCACATTTCCTGCAGTTCCGGAAGCGAGATTCCGTGTTCGCGGGCTCTCAGGAACGTATTGATAAGCCAGATATATTTTTCAAGAAGTTCCGGTACCATAGTTTTTTGATGTTTGCGGATTCCGGTATGCCGGATTCGTCTTAGCTGATTTTACTGTAGTCCTTTATGTTGTATTTGTCTTTTTTCAGTTCCTGCATCAGAAGCAGGTTTTTGTCGAGAGACAGTGTAGGGTCTTCTTCCAGAATGGCTTCAGCGCAGCTGCGTGCCACATTGAGTATCAGTCCGTCTTTTGCAAGCGAGGCGATATTGAGCGATATCGGCAGGCCGCTCTGCTGCGTGCCTTCCAGATCGCCAGGTCCGCGCATTTTCATGTCCTCCTCAGCAAGTTCGAACCCGTTTTCTGTGCTGCACATCAGCTGGATGCGGTGTCTGGACTCTTTGCTCAGCTTCTGGCCGGTCATCAGCACGCAGTAGGACTTTTCAGAGCCCCTGCCGACACGGCCGCGCAGCTGGTGAAGCTGGCTCAGTCCGAACCTTTCCGCACTTTCTATCACCATCACGGAGGCGTTCGGCACATCCACGCCGACTTCTATCACGGATGTAGCTACAAGGATATTCGCACGCCCCGCGGCAAAAGCGTCCATATTGAATTTCTTTTCTTCATTGGACTGTTTCCCGTGTACTATGGCAGTCCTGTAAGGAGGGAACGGAAATGCCTTGGCTATCTGCTCATAACCGTTCTCAAGATTCTTGTAGTCCATCTTTTCGCTTTCGAAAATAAGCGGATACACTACGAAAATCTGTCTTCCGAGCGCTATCTGGTCACGCATGAATTTAAACAGGGCCGGCCGTCTGTTCTCTGATGCGTGGATAGTCTGCACGGGTTTCCTGCCCGGCGGAAGTTCGTCAATGACAGACACGTCCAGGTCGCCGTACAGGGTCATGGCAAGGGTCCGCGGAATGGGGGTAGCCGTCATGACCAGTATATGCGGCGGCATCCCGCAGGCTGATTTCCTCCACAGTTTCGCCCTCTGTTCCACACCGAAGCGGTGCTGCTCGTCCACGATGGCCAGACCGAGATTCCTGAACAGTACATCGTCCTCTATAAGGGCATGAGTCCCCACTATTATGCCTATGTTCCCGTCTTCCAGACCGGCATGGATTTCACGTCTCTCCGCAGTCCTGCTGCTTCCTGTGAGCAGGGCCACTCTTACACCGGTGGGCTCCAGATATTTTGAAATGTTCTTGAAATGCTGCTGGGCAAGCACTTCCGTAGGGGCCATGATGCATGCCTGATACCCGTTCCCTATAGCTATAAGTGCCGTAAGCACTGCCACCATAGTCTTTCCGCTTCCCACATCTCCCTGCAGCAGACGGTTCATCTGGTGTCCGCTTTTCATGTCATTGCGGATTTCGGTAATCACGCGTTTCTGTGCTCCGGTAAGAGGAAAAGGCAGGGCTTCATAGCATCTGTTGAATGCTTCACCGACCTTCGGCATTTGTATCCCGTGTTCGTCGCGGCTGTGTATGTATTTCTGTTTCAGGAGAGAAAGCTGAAGGAAAAACAACTCTTCGAATTTAAGCCTGTATCTTGCACGCTCCAGCGACTGCTGGTCTTTCGGGAAATGTATGTTTTTCAGGGCGAAGGGAAGCGGGACCAGTCCCTGCTGCTTCAGGAACCATACGGGCAGCGTTTCCTCTATATCCGGCAGGCAGGCGTTCAGGGCATGTTCCTGCATCCTGCACATTGCCTTGCCTGTTATTCCGCCGTTCTTCAGCCTTTCGGTGCTCGGATAGACTCCTGTCATTGTCAGAGCGTCAGTCTGCTGCACCGTGTTCCGGACCCCTCCGGCGGGTGCCTGCCGTGCGTTTCCGGAACGCGTGCTTTGCCTGTCGGGAGCATTGTCCACCTCGGGATGCACTATGTTCACCAGACCGTTGAAAACCGTAGGTTTGCCGAAGAAAATGAACTCCTTGCCCGGCTCGAGCTTCCCGTACATCCATTTGATCCCTTTGAAAAAGACAAGCTCCAGCCTTCCAGTCGCATCTTCGACTACCACACGCATCCGTCTGACCAGGTTGAATCTGATGTCCGCACCGGAGCCTGTTGCAGCCGGAGCGCCATTGCCGGAAACGTCCTGATTTTGACCGTAGATATTGTCTGCGGCTATGACACCTGCACTCCCGTACAGTTCCCGGGCCAACACTCTGGCCTTTACCTGGATATAGGCCATGTCCGGCCTTATCTCCCTTATGGGGACAATGCTGCTCCTGTCGATGTATCTGAAAGGATATAACCTGATCAGGTCTCCGAACGTATTGATGCCCAATTCTTTCCGCAGAAGCTCGGCCCTTTTGGGACCGACTCCCGGAAGAAACTGTATGTCGCTTTCCAATGCACTGCGTTCCATACGGCAAAATTACAAATTTTCCCGAGAATGCCACTTAGGTAATTGTCCGGGAAAACGGATGCAATCGTCTGATATCCGGATTGAAAATCAGGCAAAGGTGATTATCTTTGCACTCCGGTTGCTTTCCGCAGTATCTGGAAAGCAAAGGATAAACGATTAAGAGACAAGTGCCATGAAAGACATTCCATCCGCCGCATTTTCGGATTCGAAACCCCACTATGAACTTCTGGACGGACTCCGCGGAGTCGCAGCCCTGCTGGTGATATGCTACCATATCTTCGAAGGCTTCGCGACAAGCCCCCTGGACCAGCATTTCAACCACGGGTACATGGCCGTCGACTTCTTCTTCATCCTTTCCGGATTCGTAATCGGGTATGCATACGACGACAGATGGAAAACCACTCTGACACTCAAGGGATTCTTCAAAAGGAGGCTCATCAGGCTGCATCCGATGGTCATAATGGGAGCGCTTCTGGGCGCGGTTTCCTACTGCATCCAAGGCAGCGTGAAATGGGACGGTACACAGGTGCCTTTCACGATGGTGCTCATAGCCCTGCTGCTGAATCTTTTCCTGCTTCCGGTAGTTCCCGGAACCGGAGCCGATGTCAGGGGAAACAACGAAATGTATCCGCTCAACGGACCGAGCTGGTCGCTGTTTTTCGAATATATAGGCAATATCCTTTACGCCCTGTTCATCAGGAAGTTTTCAACCAGGGCACTGACAGTTCTGGTAATCGCAGCAGCAGCCGGACTCGCTTCGTTCGGGATATTCAACCTTTCAGGTTACGGGCATCTGGGAGTCGGCTGGTCCATGATTGACTACAACCTTCTCGGAGGGTTTCTCCGGCTGATGTTCTCGTTCTCCGTCGGCCTGCTGATGTCTCGCATTTTCAAGCCGGTAAATGTAAAAGGGGCTTTCTGGATATGCAGCGCTGTCCTTGCTGTCCTTTTTACCGTGCCTCATCTCGGAGGGGCCGACAGACTGTGGATAAACGGACTTTACGAATCGGTATGCGCCATAGTGATATTTCCGATGCTGGTCTGGCTCGGCGCTTCCGGCAAGACCACGGACAAGGCGACTTCAACTGTCTGCAAGTTTCTCGGAGATATCTCTTATCCGCTCTATGTCGTGCATTATCCGCTTATGTATCTGTTCTACTGGTGGCTGTGGAGCGGGGAAGAGAAGATTCCTTTCTCCCAGGCATGGCCTGTAGCGATTGTCGTTATAATCGCAAGCATCATACTGGCTTACCTTTGCCTCCGCTTTTACGATATCCCTCTGCGCAAGTGGTTGGCTTCAAAATTCATAAACAGGCGCTGAACCGTTTTCCCTGCACCATGGACTGGCGCACAGTTGAAAAAATCAAAACTATTCGTTAATTTTGTAAGTTTGTTCGACCGACCGTCGGTCGGAGGTTCAGTTCATTCAGTAAAAACAGCGAGCTATGGCTAGAAAACTTACAATAGGTATAACCCAAGGAGATGGGAATGGAATAGGTTATGAAGTGATTATCAAGGCATTGGCAGATGAAAGAATGCTTGATGTCTGCACCCCCGTGATTTACGGTTCATCAAAGATATTCGGTTTCTATAAAAAGCAGATACATTATCTTGACCAGATCAATACTAACGTTATTTCTTCCGCCAGGGAAGTTCACCAGAAAAGGGTAAATATCATCAACTGTTTGCCCGACAATGTTTTCGTGGAGCCCGGGCAGCCTACTCCGGAATCGGCAAAATCTGCCATGACGGCTCTTGAAAGAGCAGTTGCGGACCTTAAGAGCGGCGATATCGATGCTCTTGTCACCGCCCCGATAAACAAAAGGGCGATGGTGAACGAAGGCTTCGGCTATACGGGACATACGGAATACCTCCAGCAGGAATTCGATGTGAACGATGTGCTCATGATAATGGTATGCGACAAACTGAAAGTCGGGGTAGTGACAGGACACATTCCATTGAAAGATGTGCCTGGAAAACTTTCCAAGGATTTGATTCTGACCAAGCTCAGGCTGATGAAGGCCTCCCTTGAAAGGGACTTCGGGATATATTCTCCGAAAATTGCCGTACTGGGTCTGAATCCGCACTGCGGGGACGGCGGGCTGCTCGGGGACGAGGAGCAGTCGATAATCCTTCCTGCCGTACAGACCGCCAATGCAGAAGGGATTCTGGCTTTTGGGCCGTACTCTCCGGACGGTTTCTTCGGACTGGGCAATTACAGCAAGTTCGATGCTGTTCTGGCGATGTATCATGATCAGGGACTCATCCCGTTCAAGGCTCTGGCATTCGAGCTCGGTGTCAATTATACTGCAGGACTTCCGATAGTCCGCACGTCTCCGGATCATGGAACTGCATACGAAATGGCAGGAAGGGACATGGCCGATCCCCGTTCGATGATGTCTTCTATCTATGCCGCAATCGATATCTGCACCCACAGGGCTGAATACGATGATCTTCAGGCCCACAGGATGAAAGTACAGCCGGCTTCTTCAGAAGTCAGGCCTAACAGGAACGGAAATATAGTGGAATAGAGCCGATGGAAAAACCGCCGATCTATCTGTATACTGACGGTGCATCCAGCGGGAATCCGGGACCCGGGGGGTACGGAGTGGTCCTGAAATGTGCCGGGCACGAACTGGAGCTTTCCGGAGGCTTTGCCAGGACTACCAACAACAGGATGGAGCTTCTTGCGGTTATAGCGGGGCTTGAAGCCATAAGGTGGAAAAATGCCGAAGTCCACGTAGTGAGCGACTCCTCCTATGTAGTCAACGCCATCAACAAGGGCTGGCTTTTCAACTGGGAGAAAAAAGGATTTGCCAAAGCAAAGAACCCTGACCTGTGGCAGCGCTTCCTTCCTCTGTACCGTAGCCACAGGGTTTCTTTCCACTGGATTAAAGGACATGCCGGTCATCCTGAAAACGAGCGCTGCGACGCCCTTGCTGTCGCTGCCGGGGCCGGAAATGCGGCAAAAGGCATCGTCCTTCCGGAAGACACAGGGTACATTCTACAGGCAGAAGGATAATTTATGGGCACAGGCGCAACAGATGCGGGCCACCGGATTCCCGACATATCAGTGATTGTTCCGGTCTACAATGCAGAGATGACATTGCATCGCTGCATAAAGGGTATCCTGTCGCAGAGCTACACTGATTTCGAACTGCTGCTGGTAAACGACGGAAGCACGGATGCATCACCGGAGATTTGCGGAACATACGCCAGGACGGATTCCAGGGTAAGGGTGCTGGACAAGCCTAACGGCGGTGTATCTTCTGCCAGGAATCTCGGCCTTGACAATGCTGCGGGACGATATGTGGCTTTCTGTGACAGCGATGATTACCCTGAAAAAGACTGGCTGCTCTCAATGCGGAAACAGGCAGGGGAGAGCGGGCTTGTAGTCTGTGCTTACCATATCCATTCACCTGAAGGATCTGTTTCCAACAGGAGTCTTCCCGGAGAGGATGCTGTGCGGGAATATGACGACCCGGAGGCTATACTCGGCGACCTGCTTGGCGGGGGGCTTCTTAATTTTATCTGGAACAAGCTTTTTGTCAGGCGGCAGATAGAGGACGCGGCCCTGCGTTTCGAGGAGGCTTTCAAGGTCTTCGAAGACGAGTATTTCGTGTTGAATTATCTGGCATCCGGCTTCCATACGGTTTATGTCCCGTATCGCGGCTACGACTATTTCCTTCCGTCAGGATTCTGCTCGAAGTACAGCTTTGATGCCGACCATTTCATAAAAGTGGCGCAGAGCGTATATGGCCTGCTCGGTCTCTGCGCCCCTCATGCTGCAGGGAAGCGCCGCAGGAAGACTCCGGAGATACCGTCATTGGTATATTGGTATAAGGTAGCGCTGGGCAGGTATGCCGCCGGCCATACTTACCGGGAGTGCAAGGAAAAGATAAGGTTTGCCAGGAGGCTCGCCATTGATTTCCGTTCAGGATGGATGAATCACCTGTCAGTAATAGTATTGCCGTCCAGGGCTGTATATTTTATGCTCCGCCTCCGGAACAGGAAAAGCAAATATTGAATCGGTATGTCCAATACAGGAGTGACAGATAACAGGAGGGTCGCCCGCAATACCCTTTTCTTGTATATCAGGATGATACTCATCCTGCTGGTAACCCTGTATACCTCAAGGATAGTCCTGGACATCCTCGGAGTGGATGACTACGGCATATATAACATAGTCGGGGGAGTGATAACCATGTTCGCGTTCCTGAACAGCAGCATGGCTTCTTCTACGCAGCGTTACCTGACTTACGAGCTGGGGAGAGGGGACCCTGTCCGGTTGAGGAAAGTCTTTTCGGCGGCGATGCATATCCATATCGCCATCGGCCTGATTGTAGTGCTCCTCGCTGAAACCGCCGGTCTGTGGCTGCTGAATGAAAAACTGGTCATCTCACCTGAAAGGATGGGGGCTGCCAGGTGGGTCTATCAGTTCTCCGTGCTTACATTTTTTGTCAATGTAATACAGGTCCCGTTCAATGCTGTGATCATAGCCCGCGAGAAGATGGATATCTTTGCATACGTGAGTATCGTTGAGGCGGTTGCAAAGCTTTCCCTTGTTTATCTTCTTACGGTCATCCCTTATGACAAGCTTATCCTTTACGGATTCCTGACGCTTCTTCTTCAGATCGGGATCAGGACATTCTATCAGGTATGGTGCCGGAGAAGATACCCTGAATGCCGGACTTTCCACGTCAAGGACAGGTCATTGTATAAGGAGATGTCAGGCTTTGCCGGGTGGAACATATTCGGCAGTCTGGCGTGGGTGATGAAAGACCAGGGAGTGAATATTCTTCTTAACCTTTTTTTCGGCACTGCTGTCAATGCCGCCAGAGGTGTCGCCTTTCAGGTCTCAAACTCAGTGAACGGCTTTGTATCCAACTTCCAGACGGCTTTTAACCCGCAGATTACAAAGAATTACGCCAAGGGGGAAATCCGCGAAATGGAAAGGCTTGCACTCAGGGGACTTAAGTTTTCGTTCATCCTTCTGTATTTTTTCTCTTTGCCGCTTCTGCTCAACGTCGATTTCGTCCTTGACATCTGGCTGAAGGAAGTTCCGGAGCATGCAGCTTCATTCATTGTGCTTATAATGCTGGATACATTGGTCTGCTGCCTGTTCGGAAGCCCACTGATGACTTCGCTCGCAGCTACGGGAAGGATACGGAATTATCAGATAGTCGTAAGCCTGGTCATAATGCTCGCACTTCCGGTATCTTATATTCTGTTGAAGACAGGTACGGCCACTTGTCCTGAAACGGTATATTATGTGACCATAGCCTTTTCTGTCAATGCAGGAGCCGCACGCTTCATATTTGCGAAAGTTCAGATAGGATTTTCCGTAAGGAGGTATTTCCGTGATGTAATATGCAGGGTTGCTTTCATGCTGCTTGTTTCCCTGCCGCTGCCTGTCTTATTCAGGCTGGAGGTCTTTCCGCAAGACAGCGTGTGGTCATTCTTTTCTATCTGTGCGGTAAGTGTGGTCAGCACTCTTGCTGCTGCCTGGTCTGTAGCTTTGGACAAGACAGAACGGGAGGCATTCCGGCGGATGTTTTCCGGCTGGCTGCACAAACTCGGGCTTAAGGCCCGTAATATTCAGGGATACGATGGAAAAGATATGTGAATATAATGACTGTACAGGATGCGCTTTATGCGCCGCTATGTGTCCGAGGTCATGCATTTCGATGAAAGAGGGCAGGCTGGGGCACCTTATGCCCGTGATAGACGTCAAGTCCTGCATAGACTGCGGAAAATGTGCGGACTGCTGTCCGGTAAATTTCAGCAGTCCGGGCAGCAGGCGCTCCGTCCGGCCACCGATACAGTTCCGCTTGCCGTCTTCAGCCTGGGCCGCCTGGGCAAAGGACGAGGCCGAATATATCACAAGCACTTCCGGAGGGGCGGCATCGGTTCTTGCCAGGTATATTGTTTCACAGGGCGGAGCGGTATACGGCAGCGCTGTCGTTCCTTCCGCTCCGGCCGGTCCGCCGGAAGGATTTTCGGTCAGCCACGTAAGAATATATGATCTGAACGGGATTTCCAGGCTGAAAGGCTCAAAATATGTCTGCAGTTCCATTGCCGGAGTGTTCCCGGAAATAAAGGGAGATGTCCGCAGCGGAAAGCCGACCTTATTTATCGGTACTCCCTGCCAGGTGGCTGCCGTGCGGTCCATGTTCGGCCAGGTGCCTGAAAATCTGCTGCTTGTAGATATCGTATGCCATGGCGTTCCGTCTTTGTCCCTGCTCAGGTACTATGTCAGGAGGTATCTGCACATTCCACCTTCCGCGGTGACGGGACTGTCATTCAGGAACACAGAAGGATTCGTGATGGAGATTTCCGGGAAAGATGTGCATTATTCTCATCCTCCGTTAGACGGAAGCAGGACCGGGAATCTGTATTACAACCTTTTTATGGACGGGTTCACATACAGGGACAGCTGCTATTCATGTCCCTTTGCCGGAGAAAGGAGGGTCTCGGACATGACACTGGGTGACTTCTGGGGACTCGGGAAAGATGTTCCGGAGCATCCTTACGGGGTCTCCCTTATAATGCCGGTGACTTCAAAAGGGGAGAAGCTCATTGCCGTCCTTCGGGACAATATGTATTTATACAGGCGTACTGTCGGGGAAGCTGCCGCAGGTAATGACCAGTTGCGTGCGCCTAAACATAAAAGTTTGAGAATAAGGCTGTTCAGATGCCTCGAGCCGATATTCGGACTCAGGATATACTATCTGCTGACAGCGGACTGGATACTGAAAAAGCGGCTGTACAGGCTTTTGGACAGAAATCGGAAAAAAGACACAGTTAAATGAAAATCGGTATACTGACATTCCATGCGTCCCTTAACTATGGGTCGGTCCTGCAGGCATATGCCCTGCAGGAATATCTGATATCCAGAGGCCATGAAGTATTGATTATAGATTTCCGCAGTCCGGCCCAGCGGCGCCTGTATCCTGCACCGCTGTGTTTCAACTCTATATACAACGCCAAACAAACTGTCCGCCGGCTATTGTCAGAATGGGGAGAAATCCGCCGGATGGCTTCAAAAAGGTATGCTTTTAAACGGTTTGCATCAGAAAACATGCATCTTACAGGCGTGTGTTTCAGAAATGAAGAAATGCTCCGCTCTTATGACTGGTCTTCTTTCGATATGATAGTTACGGGCAGTGACCAGATATGGAATCCGTGCGCCATCGATTTTTCCCTGGCGTATTTTCTGGATTTTCTCGACGGGAAAGGAGCCTCAGGCTGTCCCAAAAGGGTGGCATATGCACCATCCTCAGGACCTTCCGGAGACTTCCCGTCATTCCGGGAATCAGGTAACCGGTCTTCCGCTTCCCTGCAAGAGAAGATAAAAGAGCTTCTGTCTGAATATGATGCACTTTCTGTCAGAGAGAGCTCCACAGCGGATTTTCTCTTTTCCGGCGCTCTTGCCGGCTCCCCGTGTCCGGTAATGCCGGATCCTGTCCTGCTGCATGATGCAGGATTCTACAGATCCCTTGCACATTCTTTTAACGCGGCAGCAAAAGCCAATGCCGGAAAATATATACTGTATTATTCTCCCGGGAAAAACGACGGAAAGGCAGAGCTTCTTGCCGATGCGGCAGCATCCGGCATGCTTGGCAGGAATGCTTCCGGTATACTCCCGTCAGACAAACGCCTCCGTATCGTGCGTGTAACGGACGGTTCGGCAGGCGGGGCAGGAAAATACCGGACTGCGGAAGCCTTTTACCCTGCCGCCCCGTCAGAATTCATCAGCCTCATAGACAATGCTGCCTGTACGGTCGGTACGTCATACCACCTTCTGGTCCTGTCTATGCTGCTCGGCAAGGATTTCATTTGTCCAGATGCCGCATCCGACAGCAGAAAGACGCAGCTTCTGAAGGCGGCAGGCATGTCTCCGGAGACCTCCTGTTTCCGTTTCAGCGATCCTGATATCAGGGCAGCCGTCCACGTTGCCGTAGAATCTCTCAGGGCATCAGCCGACTCGTTCTGGTCCGGCCTCGGAGTATGACCATGTGCTTTTTCTGATAAGGGTCTCAGGACAGGAGGGATTTGCAACCAGGTTGTAACCCCCAGTGTATACATTTGCCACCGTTAATACAGGATACAGGCCATGGAAGCGCAGTCACATATCCACCATCATCATTCTCATGCCATTACTTCGCTTAACGGGATTTACGTTACGGCAGTTGTCCTTAACCTCCTTTTTGTGGCAGTTGAAGCCGGAATAGGATTCCTTTCCGACTCGATAGGGCTCCTTTCCGATGCAGGGCATAACCTGAGCGATGTCTTTAGCCTTCTTCTGGCAATGCTCGCATTCAGGCTGTCATCATCCCGTCCGACAAAAAGATTCACATACGGCTACCGTAAAACTTCGGTCCTGATTTCATTTCTCAACGCCATCATCCTTCTGGTCGCCGTAGGGGCCATTATTGTCGAGAGTATAAGGAAGTTCAATGATCCGGCTCCTGTCAGCGGGGCTGTCATCTCCTGGACGGCGGCAGCGGGCATACTGGTCAACGGAATCACTGCCATTATGCTGATGAAACGCCAGAAACACGACATCAACACAAAGGGAGCTTACCTTCATATGCTCACCGATACTCTCGTGTCTGCCGGAGTGGTCGTGTCCGGAGTCATAATATCCATTACAGGATTTTCCGTGATTGATCCTATTATCGGGCTGGCGATCGCCGGAGTGATTCTGCTGTCCACCTGGAATCTGCTGGCTGAAAGTTTCAGGATGTCGATAGATGCGGTGCCTGCAGGGATAGATACCGATGAGATACGTTCTGAAATACTTCAAGAGCCCGGCGTCAAGGATATCCACCATCTGCATGTATGGCCGATCAGCACTACCGAAACCGCTCTGACAGCGCATGTAGTCATTTCTGATCTGCAGCAGATGGAATCTGTCAAGGATAACCTCAGGCACAGGCTCCTGAAACTCGGGATACAGCATTCTACGCTTGAAATCGAAAGCCTCTCATCCCGTTGCCATGAAACGGAGTGCCGCTGCAGCGGCTCCGCGGACTAAGACTACTGAATCGTCCTGCCGGGATAGGCCTTCAGTCCTTCGGCAAGGCATTTGAGCGCCTTTTCGAGTTCCGGTATTTCAAGCACATATGCCAGTCTCGCATAGTTTTTCCCTTTCCCCGGAGTCTTGAAGAATGACGCTGCCGGTGTCACCATCGTGGTCTCTCCGTTGTATCTGAACTCCTCGAGCATCCATCTTGCGAATTTCTCCGTATCGTCCACAGGAAGTTCCGCAACGGTATAGAATGCACCCATAGGAAGCGGGGTGTATACTCCCGGAATCATATTCAGGTTTTCTATCATATAGTCACGTCTTCTGATATACTCGGCGCGTACATCGTGCAGATATTCGTCCGTGGTGTCGAGGGCACCGATGGCAGCGATCTGGCCGAGGACAGGCGGACAGAGACGGGCCTGTCCGTATTTTAATGCGGCTGCCATTACTTCCCTGTTATGTGAAACAATGCATCCCACACGCACACCGCAAAGATTGTATCGTTTCGATACCGAATCGATAAGGATCACGTTCTGTTCCGCTCCAGGGATGTTCATCGCAGAGAAATGCGGCTCGTCAGTATAGCAGAATTCCCTGTACACTTCATCTGAAATCAGGAAAAGGTCGTGTTTCTTTACTATTTCCCCAAGGGCAAGCATGCTTTCCTTTGAATAGAGGGTGCCGGTAGGATTTCCCGGATTGCAGACAAGTATTGCCTTCGTCTTGTCCGTAATGGCTTTCTCGAACTCCTCTATAGGAGGGAGCTGGAACCCGTTCCTTATGTCTGTCGGTACGGCCTTCAGGGTGATTTCGTTCATGAAGGCGAATGTATTGTAGTTGGTGTAGAACGGCTCCACTACGATCACTTCATCTCCTGCATTGCAGGTGATTTCGAGAGACATAAGCACTGACTCGCTGCCGGCGACAGTAACAAGCAGCTCCGGAACTTCTATATTAATACCTATTTTCTTATAATATTTTTCTACGAGTCCTTCACGAAGCTCGATCAGTCCGGCCGAATTTGAATACGGGACATTGGTCCCTTTGAAATTCCTGATTGCGTCTATCGCGCATTCCGGAGAATTGATTTTGGAATCCGGCTGCCCCATGTTCAGGTGATAGACTTTGACTCCTTGTTTTTTTGCGGCGTCTGACAGAGGAACGAGTTTTCTGATTGCCGATGCCGGCATAAGTTGGGCTTTCTGGGAGATTTTAACCATGACCGATTGTTTTATAAATTTCTTAAACGCCGACAAAGTTAATATTTTTTACTTACCTTTGCGGTCGTTCTTTAAAATTAATTTCTATCGTTTTATGGCTGCATTTAGACAAAGAGCCTTGAATGAGGCGGCTTCGCACAAGACGGAGCGTTTCTATGTTGAAAACGGACCGGTTTCGCATTATTTCGGCCGGAATGTGTTTGACCTCGACAAGATGAGAGGGTACATGTCCCAGCAGGCTTATGAAGCTGTTTTGTCTGCAGTTAAGTTCGGCGGTAAAATCGACAGGGAGGTCGCAAACGAGATCGCTTCCGGCATGAAGGCCTGGGCGATGGAAAACGGTGCGACACATTATACCCATCTGTTCCAGCCGCTTACAGACGCTACTGCAGAAAAGCACGAGGCTTTCATTACCGTGAAAGAAGGAAAGGCATTCGAGAAATTCAACGGAAGCGCGCTTGTCCAGCAGGAGCCGGACGCATCAAGTTTTCCTAACGGAGGACTGAGAAACACATTCGAAGCTCGCGGATACTCGGCATGGGACCCTTCATCCCCTGTGTTCCTGCTTGACGGGACGCTGTGTATCCCCTCTGTTTTCGTTTCCTATACTGGAGAGGCGCTGGATACGAAAGTGCCTAACCTGAAGTCGCTGCAGGCTCTCAGTGAAGCCGCCACTTCAGTCGCGAATCTTTTCGACGAGTCTGTCAGGAGCGTAGGTGTCAACCTTGGTCTTGAACAGGAGTATTTCCTTGTAGACGAGTCCCTTTATAATGCAAGGCCTGACCTTGTCCTCTGCAACCGCACTGTCATCGGACACACTTCTGCCAAGGACCAGCAGCTCGAAGACCACTATTTCGGGGCGATTCCTTCAAGGGTAAGCGCATTCATGAAAGACTTCGAGACAGAGGCATACAAGCTCGGCATCCTGCTCCAGACCAGACACAACGAGGTCGCTCCGAACCAGTTCGAGTGCGCTCCTGTCTTCTGCAGCGCCACCAAGGCCATCGACCAGAACATGATGCTGATGATCATCATGCAGAAAGTGGCGGAAAAGCACCATCTGAAAGTGCTTTTCCACGAAAAGCCTTTCGACGGGGTGAACGGGTCCGGAAAGCACTGCAACTGGTCTATGGTTACAAATACCGGAGTGAACCTTCTTTCTCCGGGCAAGACCCCGAACAAGAACCTGCAGTTCCTGTCTTTCTATGCAGCTGTGGTGCGTGCCGTTTACGAGCATCATTATCTGCTCATGACAAGCGTCGCTTCTTTGAGCAACTCATACCGGCTCGGCGGCCACGAGGCTCCGCCAGCCGTCATGTCGATATTTTCCGGCTCTACTCTCTACGGCATCTTCAAGGCCATCGAGAATATGGAGTCTCTTCCTGAGTCGGAAGCAGGTCTCGAATCCATAAAGATAGTCAATTCCATACCGGAAATCTTCCCTGACAATACAGACCGCAACAGGACATCCCCGTTCGCTTTCACCGGCAACCGGTTTGAATTCCGCGCACTCGGTTCTTCAATGAACGTGGCGTCCGCCACTTACGTGCTGAATGCGGCCGTGGCCCAGTCGCTGCGCCTGTTCCGCTCCGAAGTGGATGCACAGACAGCAAAGGGAGAGGATGTATCTACCGCAGTAATGAATACCGTACGTAAATTCATCCATGAGTCCAGGGCCATAATGTTCGAAGGCAACGGCTACAGCAAGGAATGGGAGGAAGAGTCCGCACGCCGTGGCCTGAGGGCCGTGAAGAATGTTCCGGAGGCATACGAGGTCTATCATGAGAAAAAGACCGTCGATCTCTTTTCAGAGCTCGGAATACTTGCTCCGAATGAAGTGGAAGCCAGGTTCGAGGTGCTTAACGAGACATACGTCAAGAAACTGCAGATAGAGGCCAGGGTAATCGGCGATATATGCCTGAATCATGTGCTGCCGGCTGCAGTAAGGTACCAGAATATCCTTATCGAGAATGTCCGCGGTGTCAAGGAAATCTTCGGGGAGGAGTACAAGAACCTTTGTTCATCGGAGTTCGCCACCCTCAAGAACATTTCCTGCCTGACAAACGCCATCTCACATGATGTCGAGGCGCTTGTAGAGGCTCGCAAGAAAGCCAACAGGATCGAGGATATCGCCGAAAGGGCAAAGGTCTACTCCCATGAGGTCAAGGACCTGATGGACAAGGTGAGGTACAGTGCCGACCACCTGGAAATGGTAGTGGATGATGAGATGTGGCCTTTGCCAAAGTACCGTGAACTGTTGTTCTTCTAATAGATGGTAAATTTTAAAGAAAGTATTTCTGCTGAAGACCTGGAGAAGCTGGAACTGGCCAGCTTCCCGGGAAAGATATTCGTCATAGATGCAGTAGGAGCCGAGTTCAACAGGGCTGTAAATTATCTGAGAAGCCAGAAAATCATAGGCTTCGATACGGAGACCAGACCATGTTTTTCTCCGGACCAGCCCAGATACGGAGTGGCGCTTCTCCAGCTTTCAGGGCCGGGGAGGGCATATCTGTTCCGGATTAAAGGTACCGGCATGCACCGCAGGCTGTGCAACCTGCTTTCGAATGACAGGATTATCAAGGTAGGAGCTGCCGTCAATGATGATATACGCGGACTGCAGAGGTACAGGGACTTTGAGCCCAGAGCCTTTGTCGACCTGCAGAAGATCGTCCCGGAGTTCGGAATCAAAGACAAGAGCGTCAAGAAAATGACGGCGATAATCCTCGGGTTCAAGATATCCAAATCCCAGCAGCTTTCCAACTGGGAGGCCGAGACCCTTTCGGAGGCTCAGGCAAAATATGCCGCAACGGACGCCTGGGTATGCAGGGAAATGTACCTCAGGCTTATGCAATCCAGAGAAGATTAGTCATCTATGGTTAAAGTTATACTGAAAAAGGGAAGGGAAGAGTCTTTGAGACGTTTCCATCCGTGGGTTTTTTCCGGTGCTATCGCGCAGATTGTCGGGAATCCGGCCGAGGGCGACATGGTCGGAGTATATGCTTCCGACGGCACATTCATGGCCGCAGGCCATTATCAGATCGGTTCCATAGCCGTAAGGATACTGAGTTTCGATGAGGATGTGAACAGTCCGGAATTCTGGGAAATAATGATCAGAAGAGCACTTGAAGTGAGAATAGCCGTCGGACTGGCTTCAGACCCTTTATCTGCAGCAGTGACTGATGCAAGGACCAGCTGTTACCGTCTGGTTCATGGTGAAGGGGACAACCTTCCGGGACTCATAATCGATTACTATGACGGGGTATGTGTCCTGCAGGCTCATTCCGCCGGCATGTTCAGGAGCAGAAAACAGATAACCGATGCTTTGCGGAAGGTTTATGGAGACTCCCTCAAGGCCGTATATGACAAGAGTTCCGGTACTGCTCCGTTCAAGGCCGGCCTTGACCTGGTGGATGGCTACCTTTACAGGAAAGACGGCTTTGATTCGGACGAAACTGCCGTCATGGAAAACGGACACAGTTTTCTCGTAAACTGGACTTCAGGACAGAAGACTGGTTTTTTCCTTGATCAGAGGGAAAACAGGGCTTTGGTTGAAAGACATGCGCACGGACGCAACGTACTCAATCTTTTCTGCTATACGGGTGGATTTTCGGTATATGCGCTTGCAGGCGGAGCTTTGCATGTCGATTCAGTAGACAGTTCGGCCAAGGCTATGGATATGGTAGAAAAGAATGTGGCTCTGAACGGCTTTGATTCAGGTCTTCATACGGGATATTGCAGTGATGCCATAGATTATCTGAAAAACGTTCCGGAAGGGAAGTATGATCTTATGATTGTCGACCCTCCGGCTTTTGCCAAGCATAGGGGAGCATTGAAAAATGCTTTGAGGGCATACCAGAGACTCAATGCGTATGCCATATCGAAAGTGGCTCCGAAGGGACTGGTATTTACATACAGCTGCTCGCAGGTGGTCGACAAAGAGGCTTTTGCTCTGGCGGTCTTTTCAGCGGCGGCACAGACCGGCAGGAGCGTGCGTATCCTTGACAGACTCAACCAGCCGGCAGACCATTCCGTCAATATCTATCATCCGGAAGGAGAGTATCTTAAAGGCCTGCTGCTGTACGTTGAATAGGACACTGCAGGTAAAATAAGGGTAAAATGTGAAGGAAATTTGGAAAATCACTGAAAAGGTACTATATTTGCAGTCCGAAAAACAAAAGAGTTCTTTTGAATAGACAAGGTGCTATGGCCGAGTGGTTAGGCAATGGTCTGCAAAACCATGTACAGCAGTTCGATTCTGCTTGGCACCTCGACTTATTGGTTATTAGTTTTAGTGTTATTAATTATGTGGTTAGTATGAGTTGTCCCCGCGGGATGCGGCGACGCTCATTTTTTTTGCATATACTCTCAGGCTATTCCTTTATTCCTACTTTCCGCATTCCGCACGAAGATAGAAAAATGACAATTATAATTCCGGGAAACTGTCCGTTTGTGTGCTGTTGTGCCTCTTTTTATTAAATTTGTCATTCAATACTCCATGAGTGCTGTCCGTATTTGGAAATATTTTCATACATTTGCAAAGCTGAGAGATCAGCATACATACTAATGAAAGTGTTTTCACTAAGTCCTTGTCAGGAAATGTGGTAATTTCAATGAAGAAAGGACGATGGGCAGCACTCTTTCATTCCTTTTGGCTATGCGGCAAGGGGATAGTTGTTCTCCTGTTCCTCATATCAATTCGGGTGTGGAGTATTGGATATCGTTTGTTTTCTTCAAGGTTTTACCACAACCTCCTGGCAGACAAATGAAATCGGCTCCACACTTGAACCAAAATATAATCAATATTTAATTGATTATCAAATCGTTTAATTTGTATTCGCTACGATTTGAGACCATAAAGTTCCCTATAGATACAAGCCACTTTGTAAATTACACTCAACACTAATAGTTTGGAAACCTACTTATATAGGATCAGATTCCCATTTGGAATAGCCTTATACATAAGCGATGCGTCAAGCAAAAACAAATAATAATGTAAAACTAACGTAATAGCGCATTTGCGTCAAAATG
>CALVAJ010000021.1 GCA_944325505.1 uncultured Bacteroidales bacterium | reverse complement strand
CATGTTGATGTCGGCGGAGAGGGTACAATTTATCGATTGGTCTTTTTGTGCAGCTTCGTTCCATGCCAGCAGGCCGTTAGCGGTGTAGACTGTGTAGCTGCCGTCGTCCTGTATGAAATAACCCAAATCCTCTGCCGTGCCGCTCTCGCTGCCGCCGTCAGTCCAGCCGCCGATGGTGCAGCCCTCCAGCGTCAGGCCGGTGGCGTTCACATTGACGGTGTAGGTATAGCGGTTGCCCGCCTCTAATACGACGTCGTTCTGCGGGCGGAAGTAGAAGGTTCCGCCGCCAAGTTCCACGCGGATGAACGGCTCGCCTTTCGCAACGGTCTGCGGGGCGGTCAGTGCCTCGTAGGTGTCGGTGCCCGGCGCGTATGTTTTGATAGTGGCGGGATTGTTTTTATCCGTGCTCAAGCCGGTGACATAAACATCGGCTCCCGTCACGCTCGTGATGCCGTCTCCCGGTTTAAGAAGAACCGTTATACGCGCCGTGCGGTGGCTGAACTCAAGCGTCGGGGTGTCGAACTGCACGGTCTTGTCGATGGCAGCGATGAAGTCGCTGGCTGCAAAGGCTTTCTGTGTGCTTTGGTCTTGTTTCACCACCACGGAGGGCATGGTTGTCAGGAGATTGTCCCCGTCATCTTTGCAGGGCCACCATGCCGATACGGTAATCGGGTCGCGGCTCGTCCACCAGAACGGGTCGTTCTCGCGTGAGAGCGTGGCGGTCTTCTTCTCGGTGTCAGTGGTTGTCACGCTGTACTCCTTCACAATGCCGCCCACGCTGAGGGCTACGGAGGTGACTCCGTCCCAGTTGCCGTCCACGGTGGCACGCGAAGCAGGGGTAGCCTCTACAGAGAGTCCGGTGGCGTTGATAATCAAAGGATATTCACCCTCAGGCAGACGGGTGCCGTCCGCCGGTTCGTCCTGCGTGCAGGCGGTCGCTGAGAGAAGCAGCACTGCCGCACCGGAGAGTATATATGATAGATGTCTGAAACTCATGATTCCTCAGGTTTTAAATGTTCTGTCTATAAGTCTGCACTCACATTGCCGCCGTTTACCGGATTCCAGTCGCTGATGACAGCCGAACCGACGCTCAGGTCCTTGTTGCGGACGGTGACGGTCCATGTGTAATTGTTGCCGGCTTTCATTGCGCCGTCGGGTACGGTGAGCGTGGCGTTGTAGTCATTGTCGTTGTACACCACGGTCAGACCAATGCTTGTTATGGTCTGCGGAAAGAGGATGACCGACGAGATGAGTGCGCCGCCCAGTCCCATGGTGAGGTCGGCTGCCCGCACGTTCTCATCCGCCTCGGCTACGCCGGTTTCGGTGTCGAAGCTGCCCGTCAGCGTCAGTCCGGAGAGCTTGTAGCTTACAGGCTTGACAGCGGTGAAACTTACTCCGCTGCCTGCCTCGAAGGTGAGGGTGATCTGGCTCATGCAGTGGTGGAAGGAACAGTCCCTTCCGTTGTCCTTGGTGTTGTCGGTGAAGTCTATCGTAGGATGGTGCGTATCGGCAGTGGCTCCGGTGGCATAGAGGAAGTCGATGAGGGGCCGGTTTTCAGCCGTCTGGTTCTCACTTCCCGTGCTGACTCCGGTCAATACGCCCGCAGATTCGCCGGGTGTGCCCGTAAACGGATAGTAGGCGCGGAAGGTCACGCTCTCGGGAGTCTGGAAGTAGATGGCGTTCTCCGACGGTGTGGTAAAGCTGCTGCCGTTCCATTCGTAGCACACGTTGTTGTAATAAGTACCCGTTCCTGCTATGGTGGAGACACCTATCTGGTCGTACTGGGCCCAAGTGGTGCCGCTGGCGCGGGTGGTTACAGTGTTGGAGATTTCGGCGTTGATGCGTGCCGCCACGGGGCTGTTGTCTATTGCTTCGTTGTCGTTGGTGCAGGCTGCCAGGCTGAGGGCAAGCGTTGCGAGTGCAAAAAACTTAGTATTCATCGTATCTTAAATTTATTATATTTCTTTTCCGTATATCTTTTAAATTATCTTTCCGGTAAGTTTTACATCTCGGCATCCACTCTGCCGCCGTCAATCTTCTCCCAGTCGGTGATGCCGGCTTCCACTCCGGCTTCAGTCGGGGTCTCGGCTATGGTGCCGCCGAGGGTGAGCGGCTCTGTCTTGTCGGCGTTGAAATCAGCAAGGGCTGCCGTGAGGTCGCTCTCAAGTTCCGTAGGCTGTGGATTACCGTTTGAGTATGTCAGTGTGGCAGTCAGCCTTTGGAGGTTGTCTGCGATGCCCAGAAGCCGCACGGTGGCGGTCCATTTGCCGACATCGTCACCCTCGGTTATCCTGGTGAAGCGCAGGGCGACATCGGATGCCGCTCCGTAGGTTCCGGTGGCGAAGTCCATCGTGCCTGCCACTCCTGACAATGCGCCTTCGATGCTCTCTATCCTGTCCGCCGCATCGCCCGTTGGCTCGATGACGAGGGTAAGCTGGCGTACCTGCTGGTGCATCGCTGCTGTCAGGTCATAGTCAGTGTCGGCCTCGATGGTCACTTCCTGCACGGAAGTCATAAGCCAGCCGGGAGCATTGCTGATGAGGGTGGCTGAAAAGGGTAATTTCTGCGTTACGCTTGAATCGAAAATCCTCATGTACGACAGTACACTGCGGTTTTCTCTTCTGCGCAAGCCTTGAAATTCCTCCTTTTGACCCACCCTCACCTTGGAATCCGGGGATACGGTGGCGGTGGTGCCGCTTATCGTGATGTTCTCGGGGATGTTATACACTGCGAGGGTGTAATCGCCGGGATTAAAAAGGTAATCCGGCGCATGGGTCTCTCCGGTCTCCGTGCCGGTGTAGTCGCCCATCGTCACTGTCCACTCCGCAGGGATGTCCACGCCCTCGCCCCGGTCGGTCCAGTCGGCGGTGACGGTGATTTTTCCGGTGTCCGGATGGGGCGTGTCGTGAAGTTCGTCCTTCACGCAGGAGGTAGCGGCCAGCAGCAGGGCTGCCGTCAAAAGTGATGTCTTGTATATGCTGTTCGTTTTCATCGTCTCGTCCTCCTTTCTTAAAATATCTTCCATACCAGTGTCACTCCGGCGTTGACCGGCCCCCACCAGTGTTTCGTCTCATTGCCGCTGCGCACCCGCACTCCGTCAATCACATCGTATCTCTCCGTATCGGCATTCAGATAGCCAAGTCCGAGGGTGAAGTCCATAGAAAGGGCTTCGGTCAGAGGCAGCTGGTAGCCGCCGGTGATGCCGCCGCCGAGAAGGTCACCCTGACGGCCGGTGCCGGAGAGCTTGTAGTTGAACTGGCCGGCCTTGAACATCGCGCCCACATACCAGGCTTTTTTCTCACCCAGATACCAGCGCACTTCCGGCATTACTTCCCAGAGGGCATAGCGGCGGGCGTTGTCATTCCATGTCCACGAAGTCCACGAGCCGTTCACCATAATGCCCACGGACGGGCTGATGCGCCACTCGATGCCGAGGTCCGGCGTGAGCGTGGCCCAGCGCAGCAGGTTGGCCCGCAGGGAGAGGGTGTAGCTGTCCGCATCTTCGGCTTTCCCGGAAGTCTGCCCGTCCCGGAGACGGCCGTCAGACACGGAAGCGGACACGGCGCTCCCGTCCGCACCGGAAGCATTCCAGTCCAGACCGTAGTAGCGTGCTATCCACCCTGGGTCGAAAGCGGTGACGGGGTGATGGTTGATTGTAGTGTCGGGGCGCTCCTGCGCCGTGGCAGGATGACTCGGGAACAGGGTCAGAATGAAAGAGAGGACTGCCGTACACAGTACGGCCTGCCTATAGCATCGGAACGATTTCCCCCCCCCAGGTGCTATTGTCCCGGGACCGGAGGGCCGTTGGTTTCGAAATCAATTGATTCATTGTATGATATTGTATGTATCGGAAACCGCAAAGTTATTTCTCCACTCATTGATTTCCAAATATTTTAACGAATAATCCGCTAAAAACAGTGAAAGAGTAACTCTCCGCCCCGGACTTCGTCATCCGGTCGGAATGACAAACAAACGACCGGTCAGAGTGAAATCAGGCTGCGGTAGAAATGACGCACGGGGCAGCACACCTGGAAATGGGCAATACTCGAAACCAACTGATATTCAAAGGAATCCGTAAAACCATCAACCGAAGGTGTGCCGTGAGATGTTACACCTGCAGTTGTCAAACCTCATTCTATGCACCTGCAGGGCACATCCGTCACTGCAGGTGTGCGCAAAAGTGTGACACCTGCAGTAGGCGCTACGAGGAAATCACAACATTTTCAATAAATTACACAGACCATCCATTTCCAGGTGTGCAAGAAATGTCGCTCTCCGCATCATCACAGGATGCTTTTGTCCGCATTATCCCATTACCGAAATCCGGGACGGCGCAAAAAAAGCAGGGTCTTGTGTGGGACTCGTGTCGGGATGGCATGAGGGAAACCGTGGCTGCCCGTGGCCTCGTGAACGGGAGGGGCCCACCCTCTGGTGGGAGGGATTCAGTTTTCCGGTGTCATCCCGACAATATGATTCTATCAAATAAAAAAGAGAGTGACTCCAATGCCTTATGGCTTTTAGGTCACCCTCCATAAAATTATTTCAGTAATCTCATCAGAAGTTAAGATAGCCAGATAAAAGAAGAGAGAACACCGGCCACCAGCAGCAGTGCTCCGACTCTTTTGACCAGTTCCAGTAAAAATTCTCTCATGACGGTACAATTATTAATCAAACAACGCCCTATAGATGCAGGAGAGGGCGCGCACGTTGCACTGCCAATGAAAATTTTTCCGGTTTTTATTGGTTTATCCGGTCAAGGTGGCAAAGTATCGGATTTCCGTTGTCATCCCGCAGATGCATTCCGTTCCCCTCACAGTACCGGAACCACCTGCAGCCGGCACACTTTCCTTTTTTCATCCATTGCCGGTCCCTGTAAGGACCAAACCTGTGTTCCCAGACCTCCATGAAGTCATCCTCGTATATATTCCCCTGATGGTAGTCGCTTCTGATGCTCGGACAGGCTGAAATCGACCCGTCACTAAGGACAGAGGCTGTTGAAAGACCGGCCTGGCAGGTATATAAATAATCACGGACTTTGCCCTCATAGCTGCCGAGAAAGCCATCGCATCCATAACTTGCCGATATACGCCCCTCCTTCCGGACCTTGTAAATAAATTCCATAAGCCCGGTAAACTGCTCTCTGTCAAGCTGCAGTGCAGAATCATCAGCCGCCCTGCCTGCAGGAAAGACGGTAAAAAGGCGCCAGTGACCTACGCCTAAAGAGACAAGATATTCCTTGAATTCTCCGAGTGTCGGATAATTACGCCGGTTCACACATGTAACTACGTCAAATTTCAAAGACGGCTCACCTGAAAGTATCCTTACGGCTTCTTCAACGCGGCCGAAACATCCTGGCACGCCTCGCATCCACTCATGATCAGGCAGGAATCCGTCCAAACTGACAGTCGCAGAATGCAGACCGGCGTTCAGAAGGGCTTCCGCCCTTGCCGGAGTCATAAGCACTCCGTTTGTTACCAGACCCCACGGGAACTCCATGTCGTATATGCTTCTCCCGCATTTCTCCAGATCCTTGCGCATAAGAGGTTCGCCGCCAGTCAAGATTACCATTACATGATGCGGGTCGCATTTCTCCTTTACACGCAGCAGCACCTTACGGAAATCTTCGAACGGCATGTCAGGGGTGCATGATGAGATATGGCAGTCGCTTCCGCAATGCCTGCAATGGAGGTTGCACCTCAGGGTACACTCCCAGAACAGCTGTCTCAGAGGATGTTTCTCCTTCTGCTCCATTATCAGCCGGCGGTGCATTTCGAGCGCAATGCGCTGTCTTATGGAAATTCCTGTCATGAGAACGGCACTGGAGATTACCAGTCAGAGCTGATATCTTCCGAAACTGTTATCTCCACATCTCCGGCAGACCACACACCGCCATACCATCCGTCGCCTTTCTCCTTCTGTTCAAGAGCGACGGTTACCGTGGAAGGAGAGAAAAGGCCTCCGTTTTCATCACCGTCGACATCTTCAACCGTTATCCGCATGGTCTTCGATGGAAAAAACGACCCGGCCAAAGTAAAACGGCCTTCGGCATCTGTTGTCACGGAAGGAGTACCGTAATTCGCATCTTCAGAAGAAACCTGCAATCCCGGCACAGGCTGTGACCGGGAAGACTCCAACACGCGTCCTTTGACTTCAAAGTCCGCATACGGGGTACCGTATTCATCACTTGGCTGGAACCCGCCCTCATCACAACTCACGACCGAAACACCGAAAAGAGGCAGAAGCCATTTACAAATCCGGATAATGATGTTTTTCATGATGCAGTCCTGCAATTGGTTGATTGACAAATATAGTAATTTTTCCAACCTTCCAAACTTAGCCGACTGTATTTTTTTTATTATCAGATATTTATCTTTGACAGTACGTCTTTCACCACTGGCGGAACATCTGTATGACCACCGGCTCTTCACATACATAAAGACCGGAAAACCATTCGTCGGCCATATTGTCAGAACCTTCGACAAAATCCAGAGGGACAGTAATGTAGGCATCATAATACGATCCCCAGTTCAGTCCATCATCCATATCCGTATCTACAGCTGTCAATCCGATGCTGCCAGCCGGAGTAAAGGTCCCGTAAAGTGAAAAGCGTCCGTCAGGCTGCACATCCGTATAAGTCACTCCCCAGTTCTGATCGGTATAATAGACACGCACGCCTGCAAGCGGCTGTCCGAGATCATCCACTACAATCCCGTCCACTTCGAAATCGGCGTACGGAAAGCCGAATGTGCCATTGGGACCATTCCCGCCGCTTATCTCGCAGGAAGAAACCGCAAGCAGCACGATGAATCCGGCTACAGCACTGCCCGACACTGACTTTATCTTAGCTGTCAACATTTCCGCAAACATTCCGGCATACCACCTGCTATTTCCCGACAACCGTATCTGCAACTGTCCCTTTGATATACCTGTCAATGGCAGCGGCGGCCTTACGTCCGGCACCCATCGCCAGGATAACGGTAGCCGCTCCCGTAACCGCATCTCCTCCGGCGAAAACTCCGGGACGGGAAGTGGCGCCGTTCGCATCTGCGGTTATACATCCTCTACGGTTGGTTTCCAGGCCTTTTGTTGTCCTGGCTATCAGAGGGTTCGGAGATGTCCCGAGCGCCATGATAACAGAATCGGCCTCAATGTCGAATTCCGAGCCCTGAACAGGCACCGGAGAACGCCTTCCGCTCTCGTCAGGCTCTCCGAGTTCCATCTTTATGCATCTTATCCCGCGCACCCATCCTTTTTCATCCCCGAGGATTTCGACCGGATTGGTAAGCATGGAGAATGTAATCCCTTCTTCCATGGCATGATGCACTTCCTCGCGGCGTGCAGGAAGCTCCTTTTCCGTCCTGCGGTAGACTATAGTGGTCTCTGCCCCCAGACGGAGTGCCGTGCGGGCCGCATCCATGGCTACATTGCCGCCGCCTACCACTACCACCTTGTGTCCGGTATAGACAGGAGTCATATAGTCATCGCGGTATGCTTTCATGAGGTTGTTCCTGGTAAGGAACTCGTTTGCCGAGAACACCCCGTTCAGATTTTCTCCAGGGATACCCATAAAACGCGGAAGCCCGGCTCCGGAACCGATGAACACGGCAGAATATCCTTCTTCATCAAGCAGAGAGTCGACCGTAACCGTCCTGCCTACCACCACATCGGTCTCGATCCTGACGCCAAGGGCCTTGACCGCTCCGATTTCGGATGCGACCACCTTTTCTTTCGGAAGCCTGAACTCCGGAATCCCGTATTCAAGTACGCCACCGGCCTTATGGAGAGCCTCGAATACAGTGACATCATATCCCATCTTTGCCAGGTCGCTGGCACACGCCAGACCTGAAGGACCGCTGCCCACTACAGCCACCTTGTATCCGTTCGACGGAGCTTTCTCCGCTTTATGGCCGCCGTTCTCCATATTCCAGTCTGCCACGAACCTTTCCAGTTTCCCTATCGCCACCGGCTCCCCTTTCACGCCGAGGATACAGCTGCCTTCACACTGTGTCTCCTGCGGGCATACCCTGCCGCAGATAGCCGGAAGAGACGAGTCCCGGGCTATTACCGAAGCCGCACCGGAGAAGTCTCCGGTAGCCACATGCGCGATGAATTCAGGAATGCTTATGCTTACCGGACATGCAGAAACACAGCGCGGATTCTTGCAGTGCAGGCACCTGCCTGCCTCAAGCACAGCCTCTCGCGCATCATATCCGAAACATACCTCATCGAAATTGGTCGCCCTGATCTTCGGATCCTGTTCCCTGACGGGAACTCTCGGTATTCTGTTTGCCATTATCTGCCCCTCCCTATCTTGCATTTATGTTCATAACGTTCTTCTGCATCATGTTCCTGACTCCGGTACATTCCCTGACGGCGCATGGCTTCATCGAAGTCCACTTCATAGCCGTCAAACTCGGGCCCTTCGACACAGGCGAACCTGGTCTTGCCTCCTACGGTCACCCGGCATGCGCCGCACATTCCCGTGCCGTCTACCATCAAGGTGTTCAGGCTCACTATTATCGGGAGTCCCAGTTTCCTGGCCGTAAGTGTAGCGAATTTCATCATTATCATCGGACCTATGGCCACAGCCTGCGTGTACCTGTTGCCGTCTTCAAGAACCAGCTTCTCAAGCAGCCCGGTCACCATCCCCTTGAATCCTTCAGAGCCGTCATCGGTGCAGATGTACAGATGATCGCACACCGACGCCATCTCCTCCTTATATATGAGAAGCCCCGCATTCTTGGCTCCGATAATCACATCCACAGGCACACCCTTGGAATGCAGGTATTTGACCTGCGGATAGACAGGAGCGGTCCCGACACCTCCGGCTATGAAGATATATCTCTGCCCTGCAAGTTCCCCGTCGCTTTTTTCGGTAAACTCCGACGGCACTCCTAAAGGACCGACCACATCACTGAAAGCATCTCCGGCTTCGAAAGAGCATATCGCCGAAGTGGATGCGCCTATCTTCTGGGTGACGATAGTCACGGTCCCGTTATCCCGGTCATAGTCGCTTATGGTAAGAGGGATGCGCTCGCCATGCTCATTCGGGCGCACTATCAGGAACTGCCCCGGCTGTGCCGAAGCCGCAAGCCGCGGTGCGTGTACTTTCATCCGGCATATCGCCGGAGTCAGCATTTCTTTTGAAACTATCTCGAACATATAGCCACGTAAACTTATTCTTTTTCTACAGTATCATCAGACTTCTGCCTCTCAACGGTATAGCCCAGCGAACGTATGGCCTCCGCGAGCCTGTCCGGATCAGTCTTGGCAGGGTCATAAGTGACCGTCACTTCCTTGTCCTCCAAAGAAATTTCCAGGTCTTTCACACCTTTTTCGAACGAAATGTTCTCGGTGATTTTCCTGACACAGTTCCCGCAATGCATGCTTACCGAGAACCTGACCTTCTTCAGTTCTTTCTTTGGCCCGGCAGCAACTCCTGCCTCCACCGCGCACCCGATCCCCGGCATTCCGGCACAGTACGCCTCCTGTCCGGCAGATACCGTCTGTAAACATCCTGCCAGCAAGATGGCAATGGCAGATTTCTTTATTGTTACTATCATTTCCCTAATAAAGTTATTGACAATTTTTCCTCCGGACGGAATGACAAATCCGTCAATGTTTTTTCCAGAGGGTGAAACGGACTCCGGCATAGAACTTCATCCCCATGAGAGGTCCCCATACCGCACTTGCGTCGAACGAAGGCTGGCGCGGGTTCACGATACCGTCCCGGTCTCTGGCAGCTCCTATTATCACATTCTTCTGACGGAAATTTGTAAGGTTCTCCCCTCCTATATAGATGTCCAGGCCTTTGAGCCTCCTTGTTATCTGGGCGTAAAGCATCGGATATGCCGGCGTATGCCCGTCTTTGTACAGGAGATTCCCGTCAGAGTCCTCAAGTCCCTCCATAAAGCCATACACTCTTGAAGGCCCGTTGAGAGAAGCGGTAAAGTCGAATATCCATTTGCTGAGCCTGGTCGCATACTGGAGATTCAGCACTCCCTTGTACCGGCTTGTCATCGGTTTCTCGACCAGCCCCCTGTCTTTCAGTTCGATCCTGGCGTCAGTATATCTGAAAGTGGCAGTGACTGTAAACCGCTCGACAGGCTCGACATTGAAATCTATCTGGAAATTATCAGTGAATGACCTTCTTCCGTCAAGGGCATAGAAATCTATCACATTGACCTCATGCTCATAATCCACGACCATCTGCTGGCCGAATCCCGTATGGAAATAGTCGAAACTGATATAGGTGTTGTCTGACGCGCCGAAAGGCAGATAGTACGTTACATTGCCTCCGTAGGTCCATGAATCTTCCAGGATATGGTCATTGAACATACCTTTGAAGGCCTTGCCGGTCGAGAGGACCCCGATATTGTCCACCAGGGGCATCGAATACCTCAGCCCCCTTCCTCCGTTGAGCCTGATGATGATCTGTTCGACAGGAGAATATTTGACTGTCGCACGCGGAGAGCACTTGAACCCGTCCCGGCTGTACCATTCGCCCCTTACGCCGGCTATCGCGGTGAACTTGTCCCCGGCATGATATGTATATTCACCGAAAACTCCGGCATTGAAAAGAGAGGTCAGTCCTTTTTTGCTGACGGAAGCAAAAGCCGGATCAGGGTAAAGTACGGTGCGGGCAAAGTCCTCATCCAGCCTATCATAAGTGGACCCCAGCCCTGCCGTAAACTTGTGCTCCCCGTTTATCTCATGCTGGTACAGCACGTTGACGAATCCCGAATGCTGCCGGCCCAGATATTTCGTAGAGCCGAACCATGAATCCATGTCATACAGAGTATAATCAGCCACTACAGCGATATTCCGTGAATTGTCCTCCGCAAGCGGGATGCCGACTTTCAGATATCCGTTGAGCGAGCGGTTAAGGATGTCCGACCCCCACGGCAGAGTGTTGGACAGGCTGTATTTTTCATGGTCGTAGCCTTCCTGCCCTCCTCTGCGCGAATCCTGCAGAGCCTTGAACCCGAAACGCACCTGCACTCCGCTGTCCGCCATATACAGCCACCTGTTGGCAAGACTGAACTGCAGCATTTCCGGGTCGTCCATATACCCGTCATGGTTGTGGTCGAAACTCTTGAAGTTGCCTGACACATGCCCAAGTATGGCCGTACTCCATCTGTATCCCATCTGGAGAGACGATACGGCATTGAAATCCACCTTCGTATCGCTCATGACAGAAGCATTGAGGAACAGAGGTTTTTCATCGGTCGGCTTCCGGTGCTCCATATTTATCTGGCCGGTCATCGACTCGACTCCGTTTATCACGGAAGAAGCCCCTTTCGCTATCTGTATGCTCTCCAGCCACTGGCCCGGGACATACGAAAGCCCGAACGGGGAAGCCAGCCCTCTCATAACCGGACGGTTCTCGTCAAGCATCTGCGTATACACTCCCGAGAGCCCCAGCAGACGTATCTGACGGGCACCGGTCACAGCATCGGAATATCCGACAGTCACACTCGCAGAGTTCTCGAAACTCTCGGCCAGGGTGCAGCATGCCATTTTATGGAGACCGGCAGATGAAATAACCTCGGTCCTTATCGGAGAGCCCTTTTTCAGGAAATTCCCGTCCTGTCTCGATACAGATACCGCCGCATCGAGACTGTCCTTCCTTTCACCATACAGACCTGCGGTATCCGCCACAGCCACCTGCCCCGATGCGTTCCGGACTATGCCGGCAAGGCAGGCAATAATGGCTATGACATACCGTATATGTTTTATAATCTTCATATTACATTTCAGCAAAGAGTGCAAAAGTAATAAATTTTACCGAGATACGATTTTTTTTCGTAACTTTGAATGATTGCCGCTTTCCGCGGCTACAGCCGTAATCATTATAAAACAACTTAATATGAAAGAATTTCTCAAAATGACACTGGCCGCGATGCTGGGTGTCTTCCTCGTAGGTCTTGTCTTCTTCTTTTTCTCGCTTGCATTGATCGGCTCTCTCGCAGCCCTCGGAAGCAGCCAGCCGGTAATGCCGCGCACAGCAGTACTTTCTCTGGATTTCTCCAAAATAGCTGTCAGCGAGCAGACGACCGAAGCGGACCCTATCAGCCAGCTCCAGGGCAACAACATGGCTGTCATCGGAATCTGGGATGCCATCCGGGCCATTGACGCCGCCGCTGCCGACCCGGCCATCAAATACATGTACATGCGTCCGGATATGGCTACAGGAGGAATTGCAGAACTCGAAGAGCTCAGGACCGCCATCGACGCTTTCCGCATGAGCGGGAAAGCCGTAATCTCATATATGGAGACCCCGACAACACCAGGATACTATCTTGCTTCTGCATCGGACCGGATATACATGAGCTCGCACGAAGGGACGATGAACATGATTTCCGGACTTTCTTCCCAGATGTTCTTCCTGAAGGATATTCTGGACAAGTTAGGCATCAATGTCCAGCTCATCCGCCACGGCAAATACAAATCTGCCGGGGAAACATTCATAAAAAACGAACCGAGCCCGGAGAACCTGCATCAGAACCAGGAACTTCTGGACGCCATCTGGGACAGCTGGACCTCTACCATAGCCCAGGCCCGCGAAATCAGCCAGGAGGATTTCAATTCGATGATCGATAACCTGAAACTCAATTTCTCCGAAGATTTCCTCGACAACGGTCTCGTCGATGAACTGCTGACCCGTGAGCAGCTGAAACAGAAGCTGAGCGACTATTTCGATGCAGGACAGACTAAAGACGTCCCCATGGTATCCCTTTCGGATTATGCGAAACTGAAAGTCCTTCCGAATTTCAAGGCCGAGAACAAGATTGCCATCATATATGCCAACGGAAATATCGTGAACGGCAGCGAGCCTGAACAGGTGGCAGGAGACCGTTTCGCATCCATTATCGCCGATGTGCGCAAAGACTCTACGGTAAAGGCTGTGGTGTTCAGGGTAAGTTCTCCTGGAGGAAGCGTATTCGCGTCTGAAAAGATAAAGACTGAAATCGACCTTCTGCGCCAGGACAAACCGGTCATCGCCTCCTACGGTGCTTATGCCGCATCCGGAGGATATTGGATTTCCAACAGTTGCGATTACATTTTCTCCAATGCAGGAACCCTTACGGGATCCATCGGAGTGTTCAGCATGATACCGGATTTCAGCAAGACGCTCAAAGACATAGCCCATGTCAATGTCGCTACGGTTTCCACCAACAGGCATGGGGACATGTACACCGGTTTCAGACCTCTCGACAGGGCTGAAATAAACTACATGCAGGCTTCCGTCGAGAGGATTTACGACAGATTCACGAGCATAGTCGCTGAAGGAAGGGACCTGGACAAGACATTCGTCGACTCAATCGCTCAGGGAAGAGTATGGGCCGGCAGCGATGCCCTCGACCTCGGCCTTGTAGACCAGATCGGCACTATCAAGGATGCTGTCCTGTACGCCGCGGCTTCTGCTGACGGAGATTACGGCCAGGATCTTGCCAACTGGCAGATAGTGGAATATCCGAAGCCTCTGACTACCATGGAAAAACTCATGCAGGCATTCGGAGGCAACAGCGCAAAAATCCTCTCAGGAACTCCGTTTGAAGGAATCGAAGAAGCATTCATGGACTGGAATGACACCAGGACAGGTCAGGTCTATGCCAGAATGCCATACGAAATAGAAATCAGATAGCCGGAACAATACGTTCTGACAACAGACGCCAGGCCGGTCCCATTCAGAACCCCTCCCGCTTACGCGGGTCCTCCCCTGTGCGGGGTGCAACGGTTCTTCATCGGGACCGGCCTGGCGTTTGCCGCAGAGACACTACAACAATGCAGCTATCGTCTCCCGTACTATATCTGAGGATGTTACAGGCACCGAATAATCATCGCGGCCGTCCCCCATTGTCGCGGCCGGATTGCGGTACGCCATCCGGCTTTCTACCGGTTTTCTGGCGGAGAAATGAAATTCCCTGGCGCCTGAAACAGTCGCTATATGTCTGATATTGGATGCATTGACCCCACAGCCCGGCATGATAATTATACGCTGGGCGGCCCTCTCTACCAGCATGGACAGCAAACCGGTCCCTTTCTCTGCAGTTGCTCGCTGGCCGGAAGTAAGGATACGGGCGCAGCCGAGATCTATAATCTTCCCGAGTGCGGCAAACGGATCTGCAGCATGGTCAAAGGCCCGGTGAAAGGTTACAGGAAGATTTCCCGCTGCTGACATAAGCCGCGACATAACATCCATGTCGATATCCCCGTCCGGACAGAGAGCTCCGAATACAAGCCCGTCGGCGCCAAGATCCTTTGCTACCTGTATATCGTAAAGCATTTCCCTGACCTCCTGGTCCGTATAGAGGAAATCCCCTCCGCGAGGCCGGATTATTACATTCAGACCGATATCCACCGATTCCCTTGCAGAGCGGATCATCCCGGCAGAAGGAGTTGTCCCCCCTTCCGGAATTCCGGCACAAAGCTCCACCCTGTCAGCGCCGCCATCCCGGGCCGCAATGCAGCTCCGGACGGAATTCGCACATATTTCTATTTTAAAATCAGATCTTTCCATGATTACTGTCTTATCCGAAGTACTACAACCGTTTCGGTAGTTTCTGAAACTTTGGTCATATCATCCGCCCGGACACCCAGAACGGCAGAAACACGCTTTCCCTGACCGTTTCCCGGCTCAGACAGACAGTCACCGCCAACGATGATGACTGACCGCGATTTGTCTTTCAGGCTGTATTTCAGGTCAGTAAACAGATCGCTGACCTTTTTTCTGCCTTTCATTCCCAACGGAATCATCCAGTCTCCTTTCTCCCATCTCCTGCACAGGAACGGGAACGGCAGTTTCCCGCTGTCGAAATACAATGTTCCGGAAGGCGCCTTCAAAGTCGCCAGCGAATCACGCTTTGACACCTCGACGGAAAACCTGACTCCGTTAAAACAATAGAATCCGGGGCCATGTACGGTCATCGTTTCCCCTCCTGAGCGGAACGAAGATGCGAAATCTACAGGAAGAGTCCCTTTGCGCCGCAGTCCGGAAAGCGCGTCAGTCCCCTCTGCCGCCACTTCAGAATCCGCCCGGTCCTCAATAAGCAGCTTGCCGCCGGCAGTTACCGCCGAATACTTCTGCGCATTGAATATCTTCCCGGAAACGGTCCGGCCGCTTTTCAGCAGATCCACGATGGAATAAATCACCGGAGAAGAAAATCCGTAGCCGTCAAGCGCCCTGTACAGGAGGTATTCCCAGTTGGGATCCGCCTTAAGGAGGCCGATATCTATAATCCTGTCCCGGAGGAAATCGCAGTGAGCTTCATAATAGCTGTCGGCTATCCTGCCTATCTGGGAAAAATAGGACATCTCCCTGTTTATCGTCCGGACAAAAGACGGATTGATCTGCTCCAGAACGGGAAAAACCAGATTGCGGATCTTATTCCGCTTGTACTCGGTTTCAAAATTGGTCCTGTCATCGCGGTATTTCACTTTATGGGCGAAAACATATCCTTCTATCTGCTTTCTGGTAAACCCGAGAAGCGGCCGCATGAGAGGCACCCGGCCGGATTCCGGCACCGATGCAGGTTCAGGAACCACCGACAGGGTTTTCATGCCCGAAAGCCCCCTGATTCCTGTCCCGCGCAGAAGGTTCAGGAACAATGTCTCGACATTGTCATTGGCATTATGCGCCACAGCCACTGCATCATAGCCGTTTTCTTCGCACAGAGATGAAAACCATCCGTACCTGAGCTCCCTGGCAGCCATCTCGGTGCTAAGTCCATGCAGTGCGGCATATCCCAAGGTATCGAACCTTTTCCTGTAAATCTTTACATGATTGCTTTCCGCCCACTCTGCAACGAGTTTTTCATCAGAATCGCTCTCCTCACCGCGAAGGGAGAAATTGCAGTGGGCTACAGCGAAATCCACACCGGGACCGAAATCTTTGAAAAGCTCGGCCATACACATCGAATCGATGCCGCCGCTGACTGCAAGCAGGACCGAAGGCGTGCGCGAAGACAGACCGGGCCGCCTGGAAAGCAACTCTCCAAACAGCCCGGTCAGTATGGAATCAAATGCATGCTGCATATTCCTTATTTATGACTTTGTCGCAAACGTATAGACAAATCCGAATGAAAGGGATTCCTTAAACTGTATCCTCTGCTTCCCGTTAGGATACCTGTCTATATCTTTCTCATTGACAATAAAGACATTGTCATCGTAGATAAGATTGGTTATAATAGTGAATGAAAAGAATTTCGCCAGTTTCCAGTCTATCCTCGTATCCCAGTTGACACGGAAATTCTGGGGGTCATCGAGATAATCCGAAAAAAGAACTACCTGGGATGAAAAGGCGAAATTATCATTGACATTCACCTTGAAATCCACTTTCATCTGGGCACCGAACTCGAATTTTGCTGCCTTATAGACATTCCCGTTGACTGTACCGTCCTCAAGCTTCGGCAACTCGGCTACATTCTCATATTGTTTCTTCAGAGGCTGGCTGTAAGATGATCTCAACTGAGGGTTATCCACTATCACAAAACCGCCTGTCAAAGGTGCAAAGTTGACCGTCAGCCATTTAAGTGGCTTATAATCGATACCGAGTGCCAGGTTTGTATATGCTGGAGACAACAGACCGGATTTAAGCGTCCTGCTCGCAGGGTCTTTCCATGAAGCCGGATCGTCCGGGTCCAGACCTTCCGGAACCGATGCCTTGTATTCCCAGCTGTTGGAGAACTGGGACCTGAAACTGAAGTTGGCAGAATAGTAAAGTTCATCCTTGGCCTGGTATCCCCATTTGCTCTCCAGATAAATCCTGTCATCGCTTTTCTGAAGTATAGGCTTGTCGGCAGAATACAGAAAACCGTAGTCGAGCTGAAGGCGGTTGTTCCAGAACATCTTGTTCTTGCTATAATTCGCATTAGCATCGATGAATGTCTTCAGGGATACCGTGTTGTATCCACCTGCAGCCCAGTTCGTCAGTGAAGTCTGCCCGAAATCGAGCTTGGTCTGCAGAGAATTCGACCAGTATCTGACTTTCTTTTCTACCTCCGGTTTAGGTGTTGCCTGCAAAGCGACAGCAGCATCGGCCGCCGCTTTCTGTGAATCTGTAAGCTGTACGTCTTGAGCTGCGACGCCGAGCGGCAAAAGAGCCAAAGCCAGGCTCAGGTTCAAATAAAGCGGTTTCATAAAGTATTTAGGTTATGGATTACTGAATTAATATTAATATGATCTTGCGAACAGCACCCTTCTGTGCGACGGCTTGCCGGAATAGATGCACTTGCCCTCTTCCTCGCATACAGCCGTATCGATAGGTATGCACCTTATCGTAGCCTTGGTCTCTTCCTTTATCTTTTCCTCTGTCTCGGTCGTGCCGTCCCAGTGGCAAAGAAGGAATCCCCCGTCCTCTATCCTTGCCTTGAAATCATCCCACGTATCCACTTTGATGATATTCGCGTCCCTGAACTTCAAGGCTTTGGCATATATATTATTCTGAATCTCGTCCAGCAGATCCTCTATCCTTTTGCCCAGGCCTTCCTGAGGCACGGATGATTTCTCCAGAGTGTCCCTTCTGGCAAGCTCGACCTGGCCGTTCTCCAGATCCCTCGGTCCGATGGCGATTCTTACCGGAACGCCCTTGAGCTCCCACTCCGCGAACTTGAATCCCGGACGGAGGGTATCCCTGTCGTCTATCTTCACTGTATGCCCGTGACCCTCAAGCTCCTTTTTCAACTGCTCCATCTTCTCCAGAATGGCTGTACGCTCCGCATCGCTCTTATATATAGGGACCATCACCACCTGTATAGGGGCAAGGGCAGGAGGAAGGACAAGTCCGTTGTCATCGCCGTGAGCCATGATCAGAGCACCCATAAGACGTGTGGAAACGCCCCATGATGTCGCCCATACATATTCCTGAGTTCCCTCCTTTGTCTGGTAAAGGACATCGAAGGCTTTTGCGAAATTCTGTCCGAGGAAATGCGACGTACCGGCCTGAAGTGCCTTTCCGTCTTGCATCATGGCCTCGATGGTGAGGGTATCAAGCGCACCGGCAAACCTCTCGTTCGGACTCTTGTGTCCTACTACGACAGGGAGAGCCATCGTATTTCTTGCAAAATCCGCATACACGTTCACCATCTTCATTGCCTCTGTTTCCGCCTCCTCGCGTGTAGCGTGCGCCGTATGGCCTTCCTGCCAGAGGAACTCGGCAGTACGGAGGAAGAGACGGGTACGCATCTCCCAGCGTACCACATTGGCCCACTGGTTACAAAGTATAGGAAGATCCCTCCAGGACTTTATCCAGTTTTTATATGTATTCCAGATTATGGTTTCAGAAGTAGGACGGACTACGAGCTCTTCCTCAAGCTTTGCAGAAGGGTCGACTACGACACCGGGACCGTCAGGGTTGGTCATGAGCCTGTGGTGTGTAACCACTGCGCATTCTTTAGCGAAGCCTTCGACATGCTCAGCCTCACGGCTAAGGAAAGATTTAGGTATGAAAAGAGGGAAATACGCATTGACATGGCCTGTCTCCTTGAATTTACTGTCAAGGATATGCTGCATCTTTTCCCAGATTGCATATCCGTAAGGCTTGATCACCATGCATCCCCTGACGGCGGAACGCTCTGCAAGGTCCGCTTTCACTACGAGGTCGTCATACCACTGGGAGTAGTTTTCAGACCTCTTTGTCACTTCTTTTGCCATTTTGCTATTTTGTTTTGTTCTGATTATTTTTTAACATTGCAAATGCCAATGCATCAAAGGCAATAGAAAACGCATCTTGGCGTCAGTATTGCAGTTGGTGCATCAGTTTCGCGCCACGAAGGTACGAAAAATTTACAAAACACGAAGGAGATAGGGTATGAAAAAGGAAATTAGCATTTTAATGGCAGCCTTCGCTCTTGCATCGTGCGGAACAATGTCTTTGACATCTTCGTCCGGACAGAGGTTTTCCGACGGTCTGTATGCAAGGCCGCAGGCTGAAGACCGACAGGCGGCCATAGCCGCAGCCAACAGTACGGACGCGCTGGTAGAAAAGACCCGCGGATCTGAAATCTATCTCAGTTCATCCGATACGCCGGTACACCGGACCGACACTCTTTATATTCCCGAAAACAAGTCGGCAGTCATCAATTTCACCAATACCGGCACATCAGTCACCATAACCGACGACCCGTTCGACCAGGTCTATCTGAGCATCTACCCATGGACATATTACCGTCCGGTCACATTCCGGAGCATATACTGGGATCCCTGGTATTACGGAAGATACTGGGGATACTATAATCCATGGTACTGGGACAGATGGTACTACGACCCTTGGTACTGGGGATTCGGATATGCGTTCGACCCATGGTTCCATGACCCTTGGTACTGGGGACCTGCATACCGGCCTTGGCACCACCACTATTGCGGATGGTACGGAGGATGGGGTCCGGGATTAGGCTGGCACGGTCCCGGACATGTGCATGGAGGACACGGCAGGGATATCTATTTCGGACACAGGGGCTCCACCGGATTCCACAGTACCATATCGGCATCCAGTCCGAGGAATTCCTACAGGTCAAGTTCGGTGACAGCTTCCGGCAGCAGGATTCCTGTAAACCGCAGGGGAATCGGTACAAGTTCATCAATCGGAAGAAGGGACCAGACAGGTATGGGCAGCAGTACCAAAGGTTCGGCATTCTCATCATCCAGAAGGACAGTGTCCGCCAGCAGGAGCGGAATAGTATCGACAGGAAGGCTTGAGTCCAGACCGTCAGAAGGGACAGTGAGCACCAGGCCGTCATCCGGAACACAGACATACGCCCCGGCAACGGGAAGCAGAAGGTCCGTCCAGTCATACAGAAACACTTCTTCCGCATCCAAGGGTTCTGTCACATCGGGACAGAGCAGCTGGCGCAGGCCTGCGAATTCCTACAACAGGAGCGCTTCCTCATACAGCGGTTCAGGAACCCCGTCTTCCTCATACGGCAGAGGATCCGCCACTGTAAAAGGTTCGTCCGGAACTTTCTTCAACAGGAACAGTTCCTCGGCAAACTTCAACAGCAGCAGGAGCTCATCAGTCAGCAGATCTTCCTCTGTAAGCAGGAGCAGTTCAATAGGGCGCAGCAGTTCCTTCTCGGGCAGCAGGAGCTCGGGACACTCAGGCGGAGGGTCTTCATCAGTAAGGCGCAGATAAGCCAAATGGCACATTCACAGTTCGCAAAAACACGAAAGGACACGACATGAAAAAGTTAATGACAATACTCGCAGCCTGTATCCTGACATTCAGCGCAGGGGCCCAGACAATGTACGACGCACTTACATACAGCGAGAACACATATTACGGGACAGCCAGATCGGTAGCTATGGGGAACGCATTCACTGCCTTGGGCGGGGATATCGGGAGTCTCACTCTCAACCCTGCCGGCTCGGCAGTGGCCGGCTACTCCCAGGTGGCGCTGACCCCGGCTCTGAACCTGTCCGTCAGTTCCGCCCAAGGCATGAACTTCAACGGAGAGCCGAACGGGTTTGAGCGCAGGTTGAAGAATTCATCCACAAGGTTCACCCTGCCGAACATAGGCATCACGGTCAATTACGACACGCACCGCACTTCGGGACTTACAGGAATAAGCATAGGCTTCGTAGTAAATGCCACCGGATATTATAATGACAACCTGCTTGCGAAAGGCTCCAATGCCAATACTTCATTTATGGGGGCACTGGCATACAACACTTCGGGGTGGAATATCGGAGAGCTGACCATGAACGATGCGTACAACAGCTCCAATGCCCCGTGGGCATCCATCGCAGGATGGGAAGCAGGTCTGATAAGCCTTTACGGTCCCGAGAGCAATGTCGACCAGTATATCGGAACGAGCGAATACTATACCGATGACGGGGCCGGAAACTATTCCGTACAGCAGGCAGGTCCTCTCGACCAGAACTACGGAAGGACCCAGAGCGGTTCGAAATACGACTATCTGATCAATCTCGGACTGAACTTTTCCGACAGATTCTATTTCGGGGTAAATCTCGGCATCACCTCACTCACCTATGCATACAGGGACTGGATTACGGAAGTGGCCCAGGACCCGGGTGACTTCGAGCTTCAGTTCCAGAATCCTGACGGAGGACCCGATGACATCACATATTTTTCAGACATGAACTTCAGCTACAGGTATAATGCATCGGGAGTCGGAGTCTACGGAAAATTCGGGTTTATAGCAAGACCTTTTGCAGGACTGAGGATCGGAGGCGCCATCCAGACACCTACATCAACCGTAATCAAGGAATTCTGGTCTTATTCAGCGGCATCATACTATACTGACAGCCAGTACAATGCAAGCTCCGAAAGTCCTGAAGGACAATATCGCTACAGGCTTGTCTCTCCGTTCAGGTTCAATGTCGGGCTGGCCTATACATTCGGGGATTTCGGTCTCCTAAGTGCCGATTACGAGATGTGCGACTACAGCGGCATGCGTTTCAGAGAGACCGAGACCAATGACAACTCGTACTACGATGACGGAGTCAATACCGACATAATGGAATTCATGGGAGTTTCGCATATGCTCCGCGCCGGACTTGAAATCAAGCCTGTCCCTGTACTTGCAGTACGCGCCGGCTACACTCTCACCACCTCTCCGGAAAGGTATTATGAAAACAATATCAAAAAGGCGGTTAAAGCCGACAGGCAGAGTTTCTCGGTAGGACTCGGTTTCAGTTCCAACGGATCATTCTTCGCCGATCTTGCATTCAGAGCGACAAAATATGCAAAGGAATACGTCATGCCGTACTCGGACTACATATTCGGTACGGATGAATACGGCAACGATACCTATTTCCCTTCTCCTCAGATTCTGAACAAGAAATGGATGCATGACATCATGCTTACCATCGGGTTCCGTTTCTGACATATGAGGACTCAAAAGTAGGAATTTCAAGGAAATTACCCCTGTGAGGGCACCCTCTCAAAGCCGTTTCAGAAAACTTATCGAATCCGGCCCCTCGTTGAAGAGGAGATCCATTATGGAAAGATTTCCGATAAAGCCGTACTTCCGGGAAAACACCTGGAAGTACGGCTTTTCCAGTCCCATATCGGAAAGAAGTGTATCCCTTCTCTTGGGATGTATGGTTTCCCTCAGATCTACACCACAGGCAGTTCCGTCTCCAGGCACGGAATAATCCTCTGTCATGCGCAGGTCGACAGAAATGCCGGTCTTCTCAATGAAGAACCTTATGACAGACATATTCAGGTCGAACAGACGTTCAGGAGCGGCATCGAGCAGAGCAAAAAGCTCATCCCTGTAATATTCAAAGAAAGCGGATGTCCCGTAAGCGGAAGCGATCGCCCTTTTGTGCCGCATCACCCAGCCTTTACTGTAATCTACTTTTATCTCCCTTATAGGAATCCGGTGCGTACCGTTTTCATGTATGACCGGAAAGGTCAGGGACTCGGGACCTGACTGCGAATATATCACGCACCTGTTCCTGTAAGACTGCTTCTGATAGTTCTCGCAGGCTTCGATATACACTATAGACGGAATTACCCTGTCGGCTGACAGGGTAAATTCCTTCGCCATGGCGGCGAAATATTGCACCGGCGGGAAATACGCCGTACTGAGAAGCACAGACACTATTCCAGCTCTCCTTTCGCGTTGGAAGACATGCCCTTGACGATACCCCTCTTCGAATTCCTTATGAAGTCCAGGATGGTATCGCGCTCCTCGCTCTGAGGGAAACCCGACTCTATCTTTGCACAGGCGTCGCTGACATTGAAACCGGCGTTGTAGATGATATCGTACATATCCTTGATATTGCGGATCTGGTCAGAAGAGAAGCCGCGTCTGCGAAGTCCTACTATATTGATGCCCGCATATGAAAGAGGATCCCTGCCGCAAAGGATATAAGGAGGGACGTCCTTGTTCACCTTTGAACCGCCTCCGACCATGGCGTGCTTGCCGATCTTCGAGAACTGGTGAGAAAGGGTACCGCCCCCGAGGATCGCCCAGTCATCGACATGAGTCTCTCCGGCGATACCGGTATAGCTGACAAGGATGCAGTGCTCACCTATACTGCAGTCATGGGCGACATGCACATACGACATGATAAGGGTGTTGCTTCCTACCTTGGTCACGCCTTTTCCGCTCGCCTTTGTCCCGCGGTTGATCGTTGCGCACTCGCGGATATTCACATTGTCTCCGATTTCGACATAAGTCACTTCACCGTCAAATTTGAGGTCCTGCGGAATGGCTCCAACTACGGCACCCGGGAAGATACTGCAGTTCCTGCCTATCTTCACATAGTTGAAGATAGTGGCATGCGGAAGGATATGGCATCCGTCACCGATTTCTACAAATTCGTCAACGAAGGCATATGGTCCGATTTCCACATTGTCTCCGATCTTCGCATTCGGATGTACCGTTGCTAAAGGATGTATTTTATTCATGATTACGATAATTTTACTTCAATGATTTCCTCACAGCGGAAGCTGCCTTGGTGTTTATGGTATGCCCTGCCTTGTATGCCGTGATCCTGGCTTTCAGGAAACCTCCGGCAAGCCTCAGGTCACCGATCAGGTCCAGAAGCTTGTGGCGGGCACACTCATTAGGGAACCTCAGATGGATATTGTCCAGATATCCGTCAGGCTGCACGCCCAGAGCGGGGACATTGAAAAGCTGCGACATATGCCCGAGCTGCTCCTGCGATACCGGATGCTCGACTATCACTATGGCATTGTCCACGTCACCGCCTTTTATAAGGTTGTTCCTGAACAGATATTCTATCTCATGGAAAAAGACGAAAGTCCTGCAGATGCCGATCTCATCGGTATAGGCTATGGACGGGTCCCAATGCGCTGTCTGGACCCCGAGGACTCTGGAATTGAAATCTATTGTCAGATCATAGGAAGGCTCATCGGCAGGCTCTATCCTGACATACGCCCCTGTCTCCTCATTCCTTATTTCCACTGTGGAAGCCAGTTCGAGGTACTTTCTCGGAGCATCCTGCTCCACGATTCCTTTCCCTCCCTGCCAGATGGCATCTATATACGGCTTTGCGCTTCCGTCCAGGATAGGGACCTCGACATTGTCGATATCGACAAGGGCATTGTCGACTCCCATTCCGGTAAGGGCCGACATGAGATGCTCGATGGTCATTACTGACATGTCACCTTTTGAAATGGTGGTACTCCGTGCCGTGCTTGACACATTTTCCGCAACAGCGTCTATAACCGCGTCCTCTCCGATGTCCGTACGCCTGAACCGTATACCGTAACCGACAGGTGCGGGACTGACCGTAATCCTGGAAACCTTGCCCGTATGCAGGCCCTTCCCTTCAAAACTGTAGATCTTCCCGACTGTATGTTGTTTCAACTGCATTTTCATCTGATTGTAATAAAGTGGCGCAAAGATAAGTAAAAAATCTCTTATCCTGTCATTATCTATTCCTTACCGTTCCTTTTGAAGACAGCATAGCTTTTCAGGTATTCCCTGTAAGGTATCGCCGGCGTCCCGAGGAATGCCTGCCCCTCTTTCTTCACGCTGCCGAGAACACCGGACTGCGCTCCGAAAGAAGTGTTGTCGGCTATCGTTATATGACCGGCTATGCCGACCTGACCTCCCATTACGCAGTGCCGTCCTATCTTGGTAGAGCCCGCTATCCCTGTCTGGGCGGCCATCACGGTATTCTGTCCGATTTCCACATTGTGGGCTATCTGGCAGAGATTGTCGATCTTGACTCCTTTTGAAATGACCGTTGAGCCCATCTGGGACTTGTCGATAGTGGTATTGGCCCCGATTTCCACGTCATCCTCTATAATCACATTTCCGGTATGCTCGATTTTCTTGTAAGACCCGTCATCCAGCGGAGCGAATCCGAACCCGTCGGCGCCTATGACAGCATTGGAATGTATGATCACATTGTCCCCTATCTCCATCCCCGGATAGATTTTCACACCCGGATAGATGATGCAGTGCTTCCCTACTTTCGTCCCGTCGCCGATATAGACCTGCTCATAGATTTTCGTATAATCCCCCACGACAGAATTCCTGCCGATATAGCTGCAGTCGCCTATATATACTTTCTTTCCGATTTTCGATGAGAAGAAGCGCCTGACATGGCGGCCCCTGTATCTTTTATACGAACGTTTTTTCGCGGTGACGTAATCCAGAAGTTCAGCCACGGACGCATAGGCGTTCTCGACTCTTATCAACGTCGCGCTTACCGGCTGCTGAGGGACAAAGGAACTGTTTACTATGATAATGTCAGCCTTGCACTGATAGACATAATGTTCATATTTGGGATTTGCAAAAAAACAGATGCTCCCCGGCTTTCCATTCTCAATTCTTGCGAAAGTGGAAACCTTGGCTTCCGGATTCCCGTCCACAGTGCCTTTCAAGATTTCCGCTATCTCTTTTGCCTTGAATTCCATAGGATTTTGAATAGTTATGCCAACATAAAATACATTCAAATGTGCAAATGTAAGTATTTTTATTGCTAATTATGAAAAACTTTCGTCATTTTTATATACCTTTGCACCGTGAGTTAGGTTCAGGGGACGGCAAGTCCCCTTATTTTGTGTTTATAACCCGGTACGATGAAGGTTTCAGAGATACAAGATGCAATGGAGGGTGCAATCGTTGCACGCGGTTGCTTCATTGTCGGCATAAATATCAGCAGGGACAATGATATCGAACTTGCGATAGAGTCTGAAAAAGGGACAGTGGTGCTCGACGACTGTGTGGAACTGAGCAGGGTGTTCGAAGAGAAGTTCAGCAGGGAGGCCGAAGATTATTCGCTTACGGTAACGTCGGCAGGGCTCGACCAGCCGTTCAAGGTATGGAAACAGTATGAAAAGGCGGTGGGGAAGAAAGTGGAAGCCGCACTGAAAGGCGGGAAAAAGATCATCGCACTGCTTGAAGGCGCGGAAAACGACACCCTGACGCTAAGCTATACCGCACTGGAAAAAGCGGAGGGCAGCAAGAAAAAAGTTCCCGTGGCGCACACTGACGCCATTCCGCTCAGCGACATAAACTATGTCAGATATCATATAGATTTCAAATAGAAAACAACAGATAAAAATGGAAAAGACAGAACTAAGGGATGCATTCTCGGAATTCAAGAATCTGAAGAACATTGACAGGCCCACAATGATGGGAGTCCTCGAAGACGTATTCAGGACCCAGCTGGCCAAGACGTACGGATCTGCAGACAACTTCGACATCATCATCAATATCGACAAGGGGGACTGCGAGATCTACTGGAACCGCGAAGTCGTGGAAGAGGTCGAGAACCCCAATACGGAGATAGCGCTTTCCGAAGTCAACAAAGACGGGGACGAGTACGAAATCGGAGAAACATATGCCACCAAAGTCGAGATGAAGGACTTCGGGCGCAGGGGGATCCTCAACATCAGGCAGAACCTCCAGGGCCGTATCATGGACATAGAAAAAGCCAACCTGTACAACAAATACACAGGAAAGATCGGCGAAATCTTCACCGGCGAGGTATATCAGACATGGTCAAAGGAGGTACTTATCCTCGATGAGGACGGCAATGAGCTGAGACTGCCGAAATCCGAACAGATCCCTGGCGAGCACTTCAAGAAGAACGACACCGTAAGGGCGATAATCAAGAGTGTGGAGATGAAGAACAACACTACTCCTTATATAGTGCTGTCCCGTACATCCAACGAGTTCCTTGAGAAGCTCTTCGAGCAGGAGGTTCCGGAAATATATGACGGACTGATAACCATCAAGAAAGTGGTCAGGATTCCTGGAGAAAGGGCCAAAGTGGCTGTCGAGTCCTATGACGAAAGGATCGACCCTATCGGAGCATGTATCGGAGTGAAGGGGGCAAGGATCATAGGTATCGTACGGGAGCTGCGGAACGAGAACATCGATGTCCTCCAGTGGACTTCCAACACGCAGCTTCTTATCCAGAGGGCCCTCAGCCCTGCGAAGATATCGTCGATAGTGCTTGGCGGAGAAGATGAGAAGATAAAGGTCTACATGCTGCCTGACGAAGTAAAGAAAGGCATCGGAAAGGGAGGATGCAACATCAAGCTTGCGAGCATGCTGGTCGGCAAGGAGATAGAGGTCTGGAGGGAACTCCCTGAACAGAACGGCGAGGGAGAAGAAGAAGACGTGCTCCTGAGCGAGTTCAGCAACGAAATCGACCAGTGGATCATAGACAAGCTGGAATCCATCGGCTGCGATACGGCCAAGAGTGTACTCGCACTTTCACCTGCTGACATCGCCAAAAGGGCCGACCTCGAGGACGAGACAGTGGATGAGGTAATGAAGATACTCAGGGCCGAGTTCGAAGATTAGGATACAGCCCCGGTTCCGTTCCCTCATTCATTAACTTAAAACAGAAGATATTATATGGCAGAAATAAGACTAAGCAAACTTACCAAAGAATTCAATATCGGGCTCCAGACTCTTGTGGATTTCCTCAACGAAAAAGGGGCCGGGGTAGACATGAACCCGAATGCCAAGATTTCAGATTCATTCCTTCCTGCAATAGAGGCGAAATTCGGCGATGAGCAGAAGCTGAAACAGGACTCGGAAAAGGTTGCCATAAAGCTCAAGGAGATAATCGAAATGGGCTCCAAGAAAAAATCAGCCGCTGAAGATGAAGAAGAGCCTGTGAAGGAAATAATCATCAAGAGCAACAGTTTTGCCCACAGCAGCCCTGTTCAGGAGGAACCGGAGTCCCAAGCCCGGAAACCGGAGACGCCGGCCGGACAGGCACCGCTACCGCAGGACGCCCCGGAAACCGAGGACAAGGCTACAGGGTCAGTTCCTGCCGAAGGACAGGAAGAGGTCAGGAAACCGGCTGTAGAAGGACTTAAGATCGTCGACAAGATCGACCTGTCGCAGTTCGACAGGAAAAAGCCGCACCATGCAGATGCCCCGGCACAGAAAGCCGTGGAAGAACAGCCGTCCGTGCCCGAGAGCGAACCTGCACATGAACAGGAAGCCGCTGCCATAGAGCCGGCGGCCGAGACTACGGCAGAACAGGAGCCGGTGCATGAACCGCGTGAAATAAAAATCGAAGTGGAAAAGCTCCAGGGCCCTAAGGTCGTCGACAAGATCGACCTGTCGCAGTTCGACAAGAAAAAGAAGAACAAAAAGAGGGAAAGGATAGCCAAAGGTGGCAGCCAGAAAGTCGATGTGACAAAGGTCGGCAGCGAGGCGGACGATTTCCGTAAAGACAAAAAGAAAAACAAGAACGAAGGAGGTAAAAAGGACAACGCTTCTTCAGGCGGCAAAGGCAAGAAACGCGACCGTTTCAAACCGGCCATGAGCGAAGCCGAAGAGGAAGAGATGCAGAAGGAAATCCAGAAGCAGATCAAGGAGACCTATGCGAGGATGAACGAAAGCAAGTCCAAGAACAACTTCGGAGCAAAGCACAGAAGGGAAAAGAGGGAACTTGCCTCACAGAAGCTCCAGGAGGAGATGGAACAGCAGGAGCTGGAGAAGAAGATTCTCAAGGTCACGGAGTTCGTTACCGTGAACGATATGGCCAACCTGATGAACATCCCTGTAACCAAGATCATAGCGGCCTGCATGAGTCTCGGACTGATGGTATCGATCAACCAGAGACTTGACGCTGAAACGATAGTACTCGTAGCGGAAGAATTCGGATATGAGGTGGAATTCGTCACCGCAGAGCTTACCGAAGCCATCGAGCAGGAGAATGACGACGAAGGGGAACTCGTTCCGAGACCGCCTGTGATTACTGTCATGGGACATGTCGACCACGGAAAGACATCCCTGCTGGACTACATACGCAAGTCCAACGTCATTGCAGGTGAGGCCGGAGGTATCACACAGCATATCGGCGCCTACAATGTGGTACTTCCTGACGGGAAGAGGATCACATTCCTCGATACCCCTGGTCACGAAGCGTTTACGGCCATGCGTGCACGCGGAGCCAAGATGACCGACCTGGCCATCATCATAATCGCGGCGGATGACGCCATAATGCCGCAGACCGTGGAGGCCATCAACCATGCCCAGGCTGCAGGTGTTCCTATGGTATTTGCTATCAACAAGATAGACAAGCCGGGAGCTAATCCGGACAAGATCCGCGAACAGCTCGCCAACATGAACCTCCTCGTGGAGGAATGGGGCGGCAAATACCAGTGCCAGGAAATTTCCGCTAAGAAAGGCATCAATGTGGACAAGCTTCTGGACAAGGTGCTGCTGGAGGCGGAACTGCTCGAGCTGAAAGCCAACCCTAAAAGAAGGGCTACCGGAGCGGTCATTGAGTCTTCTCTCGACAAGGGCCGCGGATATCTGGCCACAGTGCTGGTCCAGAACGGTACAATGCGTGTAGGCGACGTAATGCTCAGCGGCTGCTATACCGGAAAGGTGAAAGCCATGTTCAACGAGCGCGGGCAGAAGGTCGAGGAGGCAGGTCCGTCTACTCCGGTTTCCGTCCTCGGTCTCAACGGGGCTCCTACTGCCGGCGAGACATTCAATGTCATGGCCGATGAGAAGGAAGCCAAGGACATCGCCAACAAGAGGGAGCAGCTCATCCGCATCCAGGGTATCAAGACACAGAAGCACCTGTCTCTGGAAGAGATCGGACGCAGAATCGCCATCGGAAACTTCAAGGAACTGAATATCATTGTCAAAGGAGATGTGGACGGTTCCATCGAGGCTCTGTCCGACTCCCTGCTCAAGCTTTCTACGGAAGAAGTGCGCGTAAATGTGATTCACAAGGCCGTAGGAGCCATTTCAGAATCCGATGTACTGCTTGCAGCGGCTTCTGACGCCATCATTATCGGCTTCCAGGTACGTCCTTCCGCAAATGCCCGCAGGCTTGCAGAAAAGGAGGAAATCGAGATCAGGCTCTACTCTGTCATCTATGATGCTATCAATGAAGTCAAGAGCGGTATCGAAGGTATGCTTGCTCCGGAGGAGAAGGAGGAAATCACCGCTACGGCAGAGGTTGCCGAAACATTCAAGATTTCCAAGGTGGGGACTATCGCCGGCTGCGTGGTCAAGGAAGGCAAGCTTACAAGGAGCTCAAAGGTGCGTGTCATCCGTGACGGCATCGTAGTCTATACAGGCGAGCTCGGGTCTCTCAAGAGGTTCAAGGATGATGTGAAGGAGGTTGTTGCGGGTATGGACTGCGGTCTCAATATCGCCGGGTATAATGATATCAAGGTGGGTGATGTCGTGGAGGCGTATAATATTGTGGAAATCAAGAGGACGCTGTAATCTGATAAAGCATAGAGTAAGTCCTGTGCGATAAGAAAATGCCGGCTGATCTGATGTCAGCCGGCATTTTCTTATCAAGAGGACTAGTATATGCTAATCGCTCAAATCGGAATACACTTTAATATTGTCCATATAGTAACGCATATAAGTGTTTGCGTCTTCGCTTTCCTTTCCTCCTGTGAATGCAGGACTGATGGTAATCCTCGTTTCAGAAGTAACGTCCTTCAGGATAACGGTTTCCGTCATCCATTTCCATTCGCCCAACTCCTGGTCTGAAGGCATAGGGTCGCTTTGTTTCGCGCTCTGGTCCCCTGATGATGTCACGACATATCCCGGGCCTTCTATCTTCACGACCATCTCCGCAGCATCCAGAGATGAAGAAGTCATATGGCTGCACCAGTCGAACTGGACGATGACCTCATCCTGAATATCAGCATCAGGATCGAATGCTGGAAGCACCAGTCCCGACTGTTTGTTGGTAGCACCGTATTTGAAATAATGCAGCTGCAGATAGATTGTCTTCATGTCCTTGTTGAGGTCATCATATCCTTTATTCCTGAGTTCTGCAAGGACATTGACACCGAGGTTCACACAATCCGTATAGATGTTAGGGCAGCCCTGATCCGATGATGTCTTTTCCTTCACGCAGTCGCTTACCGTAGACTTGGATCCAGTGCCGCCGGAAGCTATATATGCCTCGGCATACGGAGTCACCCACGAGAAGTCATCGAACCAGTAGATGATTTCTGCAGGACCTTCACTGACAAGCTCCGATGCGATGATGCTTACATATGATTCTGTGGCACCGGCGAAAAATCCTTTTACTATCACCTTATGCCCGTTGCATGAAGACAGATCCAGGGAAGCATGTGCCGACACTATGTTTGCAGAACGCACCTCGGCACCCGTAACCTCGACAATGTTTTCCCTCAGTATTCCCTTGAACGTAATGTATTCCCTTGATCCGGAAGAATACGTATCGAATTCTTCCGAGATGTCCTTAGGCTCCATGGCCGGCATTTCCCCGCCGGAAATCCTGGCAAACTCATCGCACTCTGTTATCGACGGCAATGAAGACTCCGATCCTTTCGTCCCCCTGAAAGACACGACATCGCCCTGTGCAAGGGTTCCGGTTTCAGCAGGGACAAAAATATTCTCCTTGCCGTCCGATGCCACGACTCCCGTAGTAGTAAGGGCGACTACCGTAGCTTCAGGAACGATCACTACCGTACCGTCGGCGGAGTTGACCGCCTCGGATACGGTCGAATTGGTCACGTCCCTGTACTTGTTGCCCTCCTGGGAAACAAGTACCACGGCCCGGCTTGCAAGGGTATTCCCCCTGAAAACCAGTTCCTCTGAACGAGGCCTGTCCAGTTCTCCTCCCCTTATGTTATCAGTAACGGAAACAGTCACGTCTGTCACGCCAGAACCCGTTACGGGATCTATGGTCACCCATTCAGGGACATCCGCCTCCCATGTGGCATCAGAGTAGACCGTTATAATCTGCGCCGGCGCATTCTCACCGGCATAAGACAGTGTCCCTGCACTTGCAAGCACGGCCTTGGCCACACTGTCCTCCTCCTTCTTGCATCCCGTCAGGATCAAAGCGGCCGACAGGACGCAAAAAGCGGTTATTTTGCATGTTAATCCAAATCGTTTCATATGTTTTCTGTCTGTTTTCATGAAAATCAATAAGAAAGACCGTCATTCCAGCCTGGATTCTGCGTCAGGTTCTTGTTCAGCGTGCGGTCATTGATAGGAATAGGATAATAGTAATCCCTCTCCTCGTTGAAATGATGCGTTATGTTATGGTGGTAATTCACATAACCTTTGTTTCCTTCAGAAAGCCACATCTGTTCTCCGAGCTTGAAAGCAGGTCCCGTCCATGAAGCCGGTTTCAGATAATCATTGTCGAATATGCAGATATCCGGTTCTCCGTCGCCCGACAGGTCATAAAGCCCGGGGCTCGGGAAATACATTCCGTAAATATCCTGGTCGATGCACGGTCCCGCTTTCCATCTGATAAGATCGAAATAACGGTAACCTTCCTGGGCAAGCTCCACTGCCCTCTCCCTGCGGATTTCAAGAATGACACCCTTGTTGCCTCCGGTAACATTAGGATACCCGAAATCGGCACTTGAAAGATACGGGTCAGGATGATCGTTGGCATCCTCCAATGAAAGGTGGGGCATTCCTGCGCGATCCCTTATCTTATTGATCGATTTGTCAAGGTCATTCTGGGTAAGGGAACCGAGTTCAGCCTTGGCTTCTGCGAAGTCAAGCATCACTCCGGCAAGCCTGTAGACCGGTATGTCATTCGTACTCTTGCCATTGTCAACTGCGGCACCGGCGGCACAGGTCTGGTCCTGGACGAACTTGATAGGCTGGTAACCTGTAGAACTGCTCTGAAAATCCGGAATAAAACTCTGGAGTTTCCCATTCGACATGGTCCTCTGGTACCCGACACTTCTTATGGTCTGCGCAAGACGCGGATCCCGGTCCTTCATCTCTTCCACGAAAGTCTTGGTCTTATAGTTCGGATCGGCAGTAAACCTTTCGCCGTTCGACATCAGATACGAGTCCACCAGTTTCTTTGTCATCCCCGGCCTCTGCTGGCTTGGCTGAATGCAGTATGCAGCCGCATTATGGAAAATCTGCAGAGAAAAATCGGATTTTATGGCAAGGATATATTCATTCGGATTCGCGTCTTCGGCAATGAACAGGTTGTGGTAATCTTCATCCGGCTTCCCTGTAGAATAAAGGACATACGGACCGTCATCGATCAGTTCTTCAGCAGCTTTTGCGGCCTGGTCCAGATAGTATTCCCACCCGTTGCCTTCAAGGGACAGGTTGTGGTATTTTCTGAAAGTCCCCTCGAACAGACAGAACTGGGCCTTCAAGGCAAGCGCAGTCCATCTGTTCACCCTGAAAGGTGAAGAATTGGCTGAAGGGAGATTATTTATAGCATAATCTATGTCCTCTATCATCTTTGTAAGGATATATTCGCGAGGATCCCTTGCCTTATAAAGGTCGGGATCTCCTGAATACAGCTGCCTGTCATACCATGGGACATCGCCGAACCTTTTAACCTTATCGAAATAGAAATATGCCCTGAAAAACCGCACAAGGGCAGAATACTCGGTGAGGACAGCCGGATCCTCACACTGCTCGGAAGCATATTCAAGGAACGTGTTCATTTTTCTCAGGTCTGTCCATGTCCACCCGCCTCCGGTTGCAGGCGGCGTTCTCTTCTCCCCGCCGATCAATTCGGCCGAAAGCGTCTGGTTGACAAAATGGTCGCTCTGTTTTGTGAAAGGTTCCTTGTCCAGAAGATTGTTATAGAATGTACGGGTAAACAGGTCGCACTCCTGTTCGGTCCGGAAGAACGATTCCGGGGAAAGCTGATCAAGCGGCTCCTTGTCCAGCATGTCACAAGACGGCAGCATGCAGGCAAGTGCGCCCAAGGCTATAATGTATTTCTTCATTTTCGTTACAGTTTAGAAATTAGAAAGTGATATCTATACCAAACATGATGGTCTTTCTCCAAGGATACGGGAACTGGTTATATGCTCCGCTGTCTCTGTTGAATGCAGATTCCGGGTCTACATATTTGGTGTTTTTCTTCAGAGGGGACCAGTAGGCCAGATTCTCTCCCGAGAAATAGAAACGTATTACTTCTATACCTATCTTTCTGGTCAGCTTCGCAGGAATCGTATAGCCGACGGTCAGGTTTTTGAGCCTGAGGTATCTGATATTCTGCAGATAGCGGTCATTGACCTTGCTGAGCGGGCCTCCTGATGCCGCGTAAGCCATAGGACGAGGGAAATAGGCATCCCTGTTGTCTTCAGACCATACCTTGTCCAGGAAATCTACAGGAAGATATGACAGATACGGGTAAGAATAGCATCCCCAGAATGCCATGTTCTGTCCGTGAGGATACCAGTAATGGTTTCCTGTTCCCTGGAAGAACGCCGAGAAATCGAAACCGTACCAGTCGAAACCGAAATTGAAGCCGTACTGGAAACTTGCAAGGGAATTTCCGAGGATTACCCTGTCCCCTGGACTGTACACGGAATTGCCGCCTATTCCGAGGATGTTGTCTCCGTCCAGGTCAAGGAACTTGACATTTCCGGCCTGCCAGCCTCCGGTGTTCCTGCTGTTGATATAGTCGAGGTTCACCTGTGCCGCATATGCCTGGGCCTCTTCTGTAGTCTGGAATATTCCGTCTGTCTTGAACCCCCAGATTTCACCTATCTCCATGCCTTCGTAGTATGATTTGGCAAAAGTCTTTTCCGGGTTGTCGTATTTCGTGATGATACTCTTGTAGTCGCTCACGTTACCTCCGATATTATATACGAAAGGCTTTCCTGCAAGAGTGAACTGATCCCTCCAGTTCAGGGATATTTCATAGCCGGAGGTCCTGAGGTCGGCGCTGTTCATCTTAGGAACGGAAGCACCGTAAACGGCAGGAAGCTCGACTCCGTCGGTAAGCATGTTCTTGGTGTCACGGATATAGCCTTCGATCGTAAAATCGAGTCTGTTGTCCAGCATGCTCATGTCGATTCCGACGTTATACTGCTGCGAAATCTCCCATGTGAGATCTCCGGCTACAGGAGCTTCAAGTGTAGCATATTTGCTGATGCTGTTGCTTTCTCCGAAAGTATATTCCTTGAAATCGGCGATATTTATCGACCTGAGGAACTGGTAGTTGCCGACATTCTGGTTTCCGAGGCTACCGAACGAGGCTCTGAGCTTGAGGTTGCTTATTACCTTCTTTGCCGGTTCGAAGAAAGGCTCTTCCGAAATCCTCCATCCGGCGGAAACGGACGGGAAGAATCCCCATCTGTGGCCGGCGGCGAATCGAGAAGTACCGTCATAACGCATACTGACCTCGGCCAGATACTTGCCTTTATAATCGTAGTTGACACGTCCGAAAAATCCTATCAGGGCATATTCGCTCTGGCCTCCGGAAACATCGGTAAGCTTCGCACCGTCCTCCCCTTCCACGACCAGATTGAGGTCGCTCAGGTCATCGGTAATAAGATTGTATCCTTCCGAACGGACGTTCTTCTTGTACTCTGACTCGTAGTTCATACCGGCAGTGGCGGAAACATGGTGGTTGCCGAATGTCTCGTCATAGTTCGCGAAGACGTTGGCCGTGTAATAGTTCCATGTATTTACCTTCTCGCTCATCCAGTCCGTTCCGGCTCCCGTATCGTATGCCTCGAGAGGGCCTCCCGGTGTCTGCCTGTAATATATCGGGGCCTTACGGTTGGTATCCCTGTTCTGGTGGAGGCGGTAAGTGAAATTGGCCGTTATCTTGAATGTCTTGACAGGAGTGATGACAAGTTCCGAAGTATTGGAGAAGTCGCTCCGGCGCTCATAGTTCACGTCCTTCCCTTCCGAGAGTATGATATGGCGTCCGTTTGCCACCGCATACTTCATCCAAGGGGTCTTATAAAGCCAGGAACCGTCAGGGTTCTTCATAGGGAAACAGGCCAGACCGGCACCGGTACTGTAGGTAAGTGAGTTCTCGGGGTTGCCCTCCGCTCCCACAAAAGTGTAAGTAGACCCGTAAAACGAGGTGTTGTTGGAGAACGTAGCCCATTTGTTGATCCTGAAATCCACTTTCGACCTCAGGTTGTACTTTCTGAATACATCAGGTATGATCCTCAATATACCAGTCTGTCTGTCGAATGCTCCGGACACAAAATATTTAATGTCCTTGTTTCCTCCGCTCAGGGAGACACTGTGCTGCTGGACCGGAGTCCTGTCGCGGAAAAGCATGTGGTACCAGTCATAGTTTCCGTAATATTTCCACTGGCCGTTCTCTTCTACGACCCAAGGCCTTTCCGGATTCTCCGTCTTGTCGTTTACACGGGCAAGAAGCTGCATCATGTCGGCCTCGGTATAGTCGACCAGGTTGGCTCCGGACTCGGCTTTCCAGAACTTGTTGATCGTATATACGGACCAGTAGCCCCTCGTTTCATACTCGGTAGACGTAGTCGGGGCCTCCCATCCTATACGGCCGCTGTACCTTACGGTAGCCTTGCCGTCTTTTGCCGAGCCTGACTTTGTAGTTACGAGGATAACTCCGAATGCGGCACGTGCGCCGTAAACCGCAGACGCAGCCGCGTCCTTAATGACGGATATCGACTCGACATCCCCTGGATTGACATGGCTCAGTTCACCGACCGCCCCGTCGATCAGGACAAGAGGCGAGGCCGAATTGATGGATGTGTAGCCTCGGATGTTGAGACTGCTGGATTCGCCCGGGACTCCCGACGAGTTGGTGACATTCAGACCGGCCACCGAACCCTGCAGCATGCTTGTAAGAGAATGTGAAGGCCTGTCCACCAGTTTGTCGCTGCTTACGGTAGCGACAGCGCCTGTAAGGTTGACCTTCTTCTGTGTACCGTATCCCACAACGACAGTTTCATCCAAAAGCATGTTGCTTTCTTCCATATAAATGACAATCATGCTTTTAGCTGCCGGAAGCTTTACTTTCTGAGGCACATAGCCTAAAGAAGATACGTCCAGGGTTATATCCCCCGAAGGGGCGGCAAGGGTAAAGGAGCCGTCTTCTGCCGAAACCGCTCCGATAGCAGTTCCTTCCACGATGACAGCCACGCCTACGACAGGCAGCTCATCCGCATCCAGAACTTTACCTGTTACGGTCCTGTCTTGTGCATCCAGCCGGACTGCACTGCCCAGCAACGACACAAGCAGGCTTAATGAAAATAATGTGAATACTTTCATAAGCGATATGTATTGGTTAATTAAATAGGGTGATACTTAATCTATCGGTATTTGTACTCCTGGACAGAAAAATCCTTCGGTCTTTCCATGACCTCGCTCCAGGTATTGTCGCAGTCATCCTTAACGGTAATGGTGATATCGGTATCCGGATCGTCAAGACGGACCTTGAACATATGGGCGGTCTGCGATGCCATAAATCCCGGTGTCGAGGTAAGGGATGAATTGTTGAACTTGGGTACGGCAAGAGCCTTGATATGCAGAGGGTCATAAGCAAGGACGCGCTCTACGTCCAAAGGCTTTCCGTCCTCGTCCGTCACGGTAACTTCCCAAAGCGAGTTCCAGTTCCAGACATTGATAAGGACCTCATTGTCGGAGTTCACCGGATATGCATCCATATATTTCCGGAAATCCTTGGCGAAATCGTCCGGCATATTCGGTACATCATCCAGGGTAAACGAAACATTGTTCAGGTCGTATGCCCGGAACTGGTATGAGTCCGGCCAGCGGGTGGCCTTGAAGCGCCATTTCATGTCAGTTCCGTTTATGTCCCAAACGGCATAGCCGCCCGGGGCGCCGTCCTGGGAGATATGTATTCCCGGAGTCGCATCCCCCGTATACCACCATGTGGCGCATACCGCACCTGAGTTATGTTCATGGATATCCCGGCCTGAGGTTACGGCATCCTGAGGAACGATGCTGTAGACACGGTGAGTATGACCGGTAACGAAATGCACTTTATATCCGGAAAGCACTCCCATAAGCTCCTCCGCATTGGAAAGGGCCAGTTTGTATGACATCCCGGAAGTCGAGAAAATCTGCGCATGCGCAAGCACTGTTACCGGTGTAGACGGGTCTACATGCGCCAGGTCCTTTGCAAGCCAGGAGAGCTGTTCGGCCGTGACATCCGTATAATAGTCCCTCGAAACGGTCCCGTCGTATCTGCTGCAGTTGATATCGTCAAGAACGACATAATGGATGCCGCCGATGTTGAAGGAATAGAATGTAGGGGCGATTTTGCTTACATATTTTGTCGCCGCATCGAAATCATTCAGGGTCATATAGTCATTGTCGTGATTTCCCATGGTATGGAAAATCTGGAGTCCCTTGATTCCGTTGTTGATTTCCTGGATATAGTCATCTATGTCATAAGACATGTTGACATTGTACCAGTAATAGTCCCAGGTCATGTCTCCGAGCGTAGCGGCATACACCTTCTTTCCGCCGTTAGCTGCGAGATAGTCATTGACATCATCGGTAAAATCCTGGAACTGAAGATGGTCGGTAGACCTGTTGGCCAGGTGCATATCGCCGAAAAACAGCATCGAATACGATGACTGGTCGACTTTTTCCAGAGAAAAATCGGCTCGGTCAAGTTCATCCTTGCCGTTATGCAGAAGGGAATAGAATTTCGGAAAAACTCCGTCAGCCGGCACTTCATAGCCGGAAGGCACTGAAATGAAGACATAGTTCCATTTCTTCTGGGACTTCAGCTGATAGAGTCCGTCTTCATCCGTCACCGTGACCTCGGACCCGTCGGAAACGACGACACCCGGGACCCCCTCCCCGTCGCAAGTCACTATCCCGTATACGGTAGTTCCGGGATCCGGGGTGAAATCCAGACGTTCTACAAAATTAATCAGGACTTTGCCTTTGGATTTTTTCTGATTGCCCCTCTTGATAAAGACTTCATAAGTCCCCTCTTCGACATCGAAACGGACAGTGAACTCTGTTGACGATACATTCAGGATAGGACATACGACAGAAACCCCGTCGCCTGATGTAAGCATGAATACATCGGAAATCAGAGGGGCCTTGCCATCCGTTACTTTAAAGACGTATTCCCTGGTGTCGGAAGGGACATCGATTGAAGAAGGCAGCGTAAAGCTTACCTCAAATGAATCAGATAATGACTGCCCCCCCTCAGATGAACATGCAGCAATCACTAAAGCTGCAACTGAAAAGAAAATCAGTTTTAGATATCTGCCAGACATTTCAATAATATTATGTGGATTATTTTCGTTTCAAAAGCAAATATATACATATTTTTATAAAATGGAAACCTTTTCGAAAGTTTATCCATACAAAACTTTCTTCCCGTCCGGAATCATTGCACGGTAAAGAAGATGCGGCGGATTTCGGAGCGGAGACGGACAGGGTCAGCAATCAGGTCACGGAGTGCGTCCAGGCGGGCGGCGTTGTCACTCCATGGAATCCAGAGTTTCAGGTAGCCGCCGTATCCGTATTTGGTTTTCAGATGTTCTTCAGCACGGACTATCTGTTCCTCCGGTTCCATTTCCGGATAGAGGCTCTGCCCGTACTGGAGAGTACGGCGGATGATGGTTTCCGCATCAATGACGCGGTCAGCTTCAGCGACCATCTTCCCGTATATGGAACGGGGCTCCGATTTTCCAGAAGCCCTGTGATCTTCCGCTGCCTGTGCTATGGTTTCTATCTGCCTGTCATCAAACCACTTCCGCAACCTTTCATCGGAACGTATGATTTTCCCCGAGTCCAGATGGTGGTTCTCCCTGCCGTTAACAAGCCCCAGATCATGGCATGCCGCAGCCATCAGCAGGACTTCCTGATCCATGCACTTCTTTACATCTTCCGGGGCCCGGCTGTAAAGATCCATTGCCTGCGACATGACAGTCATGACATGGTCGCGGCGATGTGCAGGATCAAACCCGTCGTATCGCGGCACTATTTCCGCGTCAATGAAACCGATAATCTCCTGTCTTACCATATTATGAAAAGTATGGCACAAATGTAAAATATTTCAGAAACTGTTTCAAATAATATTTATATTTGCAGTACTATTAAACTAATACAGTATTTATCTTATGACACACAAACTTCTTACAGTCTTTTTTCTGATAATTGCTGTTTTCTCAGCTTCTGATACTGCATCGGCACAGCAGACACACATCCTTAAAGGAAACATCGTAAACCAGGACGGCAAGGCTGTCGAATACGTCGCTGTAGGGATACCGGGAAGCGGGATAGGGGCCATTTCTTCAGCAGACGGAAGGTTCAGGCTGGAAATCCTTGAGGGTACGGCAGACACTCTGGAATTCCACCATGTTTCATATCTGACCGGACTGGTCCCGGCTTCTGAGTATAACGGGACAGACAGTCTCACTGTCACACTGGTTCCGGCAGAATTACAGGAAGCCGTAGTCCTGGGGTCCGGTGCCAAAGAAAAGACACTGGTCAACAAAGGGGCGAGATTCCCTGCAGCATACGGGGTATACACACCGGACAGGACCGGCAATGAAATAGGTTCGACCGTAAAAGTCAGGCACAGGTTCCTGATAAAGGAATTCAATTTCAAGGTCGCCTCCAACACCATCGAGGAATGCAAGGTAAGCCTGAATGTATATAGAATTACCGAAGGCATTTTCAGAAATATAATGACAGTCCCCCTCTATATAGACATAAGGACAACCTCAAGACCGGTATCATACAGCGCGGCTCCGTCCGCCACAATGATCCTGGAGCCCGGAGAATATTTTGTCAGTCTGGCTTTTGTAGACTGCTCCGACAAGTCAAAGGAAGAATGGAATGAAGCCAAGGATCTTACAGGAAAAGCATACATGAAAAAAATTAACGAAAACAGACTGGAGTTCCCTCTGTACTTCAAATCCGGCTACTGCCGCGACACTGTCCTCGGGGAAATCGTGAAGTCCCCGTTCAATATGGGGCTTACCGTCTCCGGTCTGGAATACAAGGACAAATGACTGTAAAACTGTAAAGAAGTTTTACAGTGTTTACAGCGGAGTGTAAAGAAATTTTACACTCCGCTGTTTTATTGTAAATTGTATCATTGTGATATTCAATATCTTAAAACCGCAGGCACGAATAATGTCATATTCTGGCACGTCAGATTGAAATACCTATAGAATGAAAAAAGGAAAAATATTCATAGCTGCGGCGGTTTCAGCAGTGA
>CALVAJ010000020.1 GCA_944325505.1 uncultured Bacteroidales bacterium | reverse complement strand
ATTGTGTGTGATTATCAGTAATTTGTAATTTTATGATATTTCTTGAATATGTAGGTTTGAGAGCCTCTCTCTCCGCATTTTAATCGCTGCAAGTCGATAAACATCAGGACTTGCAGCGATTTTCATTATATCAATCATCAATTCCCGATACCGTCAGCCGGATAAGAAAGGGTCGCAATATAAGACAGATAGAAATCTTCCACATCGGACCACCTGTAATACGGCCAGGAATATTCCCTGACAGGGAGGTGCATCTCATGCTCGTTGTGCATGACCTTCACAAGGACCTCGGAACCGTCGTTGCCGGAAGTGCCGGACTCAGGACGGTAGAAAATGAACTGGATATTGGTCGCCATCGGCGTCAGCCGGAATACAGACCAGGCCTCGGCAACGGCGGCCGGATCGGTATCCTTACCTTCTATCCCGAAATCGAACTCCTTGAACTGCAACAAGGTCAGAAGCGGCATTATGCTGGTATCATGACCGAATCTCAGGTCCGCGGACACTCCCCCTCCGGAGACAGCCTCATCGGCTCGCATTATAATATCTTCAAGAAGGATTCTGGCATAGTATTCTGACGCACCTTTGTTTATGGAAGAAGGACCGTCGAGGACATAGAAATAATAATTGTCATAGATATTCTGGAAATACAGTTCCTCGGCAGTGAACAGGTCCCATAGCGAGACCTTGCCTTGCAGCTCCGTGCTCTGGACATTGACGGCAAAACGATAGAGCCCGTGCACCAGGTCTACGGCCTGCTCCTGTGTGAAGAAAGACGGGTCGGAGAAAAGGCGGCCCATAAGCCGTCCCGGCCTGACATACCCGGGAGCCATTTCCCGGTAATCGTCTCTCCATTTGCCTTTCTTGACAAAGTGCTTGAAGTCATCGCTGAGCTCCGGATTGGCTTCGTTGTGATAGCAATTCAATATACGGGTGGTCCGGAGATCGGACGAGCGCTCTATCTGCAAAGACGGATTCTGTTCCTTCAGACTTTCACAGAAAGCGGCCATACTGAGGATACAGCGAGGATATGTAGTGGAGGACGCGTTGATTCTGGCATTATCTTCAAACACCTGAGGGAATGAGGCGATCATCCTGCCGGCTATTTCCTTGTGCTGTCTGGTCCCGAGCGGAGTGAGCGCTCCGGCACGCCCTGCCGCATCCTCATATATTGCCTTTACCCGCAAATACACATCCTCCCCGAAAGGAGTGAGGATTCCGGCCTCTGCCGCCGAATCGAACATGTCCATGACTTTTGAATAATCCGTCTCCCGGGAGAGCCACCTGGAACCGTGCCTGCCGTAATGGCTGATATAGAAAGGTTCGTACCCTTGCGGGGCAGGAGTATGCTCCGGAGCGTCATAGACATAATGGTAATAGACCCCTCCTGACTTATAGATATCACCGTTAATTTCTTCCAGCACTGTCTGCCCGTAAACAGGAGACACGACAAAAAACAGCAGTAAAAGCAGTACCGCCTTCATAATATTCTTTACCATTTTCATCCGTTATTAAAAATATGTCACTATCTCGTCCAGAGGTTTTCTCTCTGACGGCCGGTCCGGCTCTGAAGCCGCATAGCCGACAGGGACTATGGCTACAGGAGCAGTTTCCGGAGGGAGGCCAAAGCCTGACCTGAATTTTTCCACATCGAAATTGCAGACCCAGCAGCTGCCGAGACCGGCCTGCGCTGCGGCAAGGCAGATATGTTCGACAGCGATGGCAGCATCGATATCCCCATGGTTCTTTCCGTCATATCTGCGCGTCCATGCAGACGGATAGTCCGCGCAGACTACGATATACAAAGGCGCTTCCTTCAGCCAGTCGCGCGAATAGCATTCCTGGACGAGCTTCCTTTTTTCATCGCTTTCAATTACAAGAAAACGCCACGGCTGGCGGTTCACAGCCGATGGCGCCACCCTGGCACATTCCAGTATATAGTCTATTTTTTCCTTTTCTACCTTGTCCGGTCTGTATGACCTTGCGGAAAAACGCTTTTTTGCCAATTCAAGAAAATCCATATTGTCCGATTGCTTAAATTTCCTGTTCCGCTATCCGCTATTTGACGAAATGTACATAACCGGCCTTGCGTGGGGCAGGTGTCGGATATTCGCCGGCAGTATAACCGAGTATGCAGTTGCCTATCCCTTCATAATCACCTTCGATCCCCCACTCTTTAAGGAGAGCCTTGCCTTCTTCGCTGTCAAACACTTCCTTTGCCCTGTGAATCCAGCAGCTTCCCAGACCGACGGCATGTGCGGCGTTAAGAAGGTTTCCCATGACCAAAGCGCCGTCATATACATGCGTAGGGACATTCCTGTCCGCAAGCACTACCAATACCACAGGCGCTCCGTAGAACGGATCCTTGTCACCGCCCATGACACCTGCGTTCAGACGTGCGATACGGTCGCGGACAGCCTTGTCCGTAACGGCGACTATAATCGGGGACTGCCTTCCCATCCCTGTAGGGGCGTATGTCCCGGCCTCAACGACTTTCTCGATAAGTTCCATCTCCGGCATCCTGTCCTGATAGGAACGGACGGCACGCCGCGTCTTCAGATTTTCAAGAGTTTCATTCTGTTCCATAGCTGTTTCCTTCTGTGTATCCGTGCATGATGTCAGGATTCCCAACATCAAAGCCAATGATAAAATACAATATCTCATAGTTTCATGAATTTGGATGTCTTGCCAATCATGACAAAGATATGATTTTTGGTTTATATTTCCCGGACAATTTGTAATTGACATTGCTGGCTCTATCATAATTTTGAGATTCGCGCAATATTCACTTCAATAAATTTTGAGATTTGTGTAATTGTGTGCTATCTTTGTGCTTGCAGACAACATCATATATGATATTCAAAAGAAAAATATACGAAGAACTGCTGCATTGGAAGCGGACGGATGAAGGCAGAACGGCTGTATTGATACAGGGGGCAAGACGTATCGGGAAGTCCACCATTGCAGAGGAATTTGCGGCCAATGAATACGAAACCTATATACTGGTGGATTTTGCCGCCTGTTCTGCTGAAATCCGTGATCTGTTCAATGACATTTCCGACCTTAACCGTATATTCATGCGCCTGCAATTTGAATACGGTGTCGAGTTGAAAGAGCGGAAATCAGTCATTATTTTCGATGAAGTCCAGCTTGCCCCGAAGGCAAGACAAGCCATCAAGTATCTTGTAAAGGACGGCAGGTATGATTATATAGAGACCGGCTCGCTCATATCCATACGCAAGAATGTCAGGGATATCCTGATACCGAGTGAAGAAACCAAACTTTACATGTATCCGATGGACTATGAGGAGTTCAGGTGGGCATTGGGAGATACGGCCACGATAAAACTGCTTCAGGAATGCTTCCGGGACAGGACATCTTTGGGAGATGCCACAAACCGCAAGCTGATGCGCGATTTCCGTCTGTACATGCTTGTGGGAGGAATGCCGCAGGCCGTAGCTGCCTATCTGGATACCAACAATCTTGAAAAAGTTGACAGCGCGAAACGCTCTGTCATAACCTTGTATGAAGATGATTTCAACAAGATAGACCCGACAGGAAACGCCTCAAAGATGTTCCGTCAGATTCCGGCCCAGCTGACAGGCAATGCCAACAGATACCTGGCATGGAGCGCTACTGACGGCACACGCAATTCGAGTCTGGCTGAAATCATATCTGAAATCAGAGAGTCAATGGTGGTCAACATGGCTTACCATGCCAATGACCCGGGTGCGGGGATGGCATTGCATCAGAATCCCGACAAATACAAGATGTTTGCGGCAGACACAGGTCTGTTCGTTACACTCGCGTTTTGGGACAAGAAGTTTACCGACAATACGATTTACCACAAACTGCTCAGTGACAAGCTGAGCGCGGATCTCGGCTATGTCTACGAAAACGTCATTGCACAGATGCTGAAAGCAGCCGGGCATGAACTGTACTATTATACTTTCCCCACAGATAGCGGAAAACACAACTATGAAGTGGATTTCCTGATTGCAGACGGGGACAAGGTAAGTCCCATCGAGGTAAAATCTTCCGGTTACAAGACACATGCTTCGTTGGATGCATTTTGTAAAAAGTTTTCAGCAAGAATAAGAAACAAATATCTGATTTACACGAAAGACATGTGCAAGGAAGAGGATATCCTGTACCTTCCGGCATATATGGCAATGTTCCTTTGATTATTAAAGATATGCTTCGGATTTTTCCGGAGACACCTGCAAATATGAAGACACCTCAGATTACAATGCTCGGCACAGGAAATGCCGTTACGACCAAATGCTACAATACTTGTTTCATCCTCAACGACAGCGGGTCCGTGCTGCTGGTGGACGGCGGAGGCGGGAACGGCATCCTTGTACAGATGGAGAAGGCCGGTGCAAATATCTGTGACATCCATGACATGTTCATAACACATGCGCATACCGACCATATCCTCGGTGCCGTATGGGTCATAAGGGTAGTCATGCAGGAAATGCTGAAAGGAAAGTTCGGAGGAACATTCAATCTCTACGGTCATGACAAAGTACTGGAAGTGTTGTCTTTCATTATTCAAAAGACACTCCACAGGAAATATGCGGATCTGTTGGGAAAGTCTGTCCTCCTGCATGAACTGAAAGACGGAGACAGGTTCAGTGTCGGAGCGATGAAGTTCCAGTGTTTCGACATACACTCTTCAAAAGAAAAACAGTTCGGATTCAGGGCTGAGTTATCTGACGGACAGACTCTTGCATGCCTCGGAGACGAACCGTTCAACGAAGCTGCCAGAGCATTTGTCGAAAACGCGGACTGGCTGATGTGCGAAGCCTTCTGCCTGTATGATGACAGGGAAAAATTCAGGCCCTATGAGAAAAACCACAGCACCGCCCTTGATGCGGGAATATTGGCAAAAAGCCTTAATGTCAGGAACCTGATCCTCTACCATACCGAGGACTCCGATCTGGAAGGACGCAAAAAGGCCTACGGTACGGAAGCCGGAAAGAATTTCATGGGAGACATTTATGTTCCCGATGACCTCGAGACAATCATTTTAAACAAAGCGTAGACACCCTGCCGCACCTCTCGCCATGGAAACACGAACTGCCGGAATCAAGTATCCGCTTATCCGGAGGGAAAAATCTCATGAAAATTTTACTTTTTCACCACTTCTGCGTATAACATGCAGAAAATAAGGAAAACGGATGGCAGACAAGACAGAAACAGACGATGCCTTACTGATGGCGGCCATATCAGGAGGGGACGGGAATGCCCTGCGGCTTCTGATACGGAAATACAGGCCGCTCGTATTCCGGACTGCACTGAGGATCATGTGCCGGAGCTGTGAAGCAGAGGACATTACCCAGGATGTGTTCATCAAGGTATGGCAGCAGGCCGGACGGTACAACGGGAAAAGCAGCCTGTCCACATGGCTTTACAGGATTACCGCAAATCTTTCCCTGGACAAACTCCGGAAACGGAAACTCATTCCTTCATGGATAAGCAACGGCATGTCCGGAAAAAACGGAGACAGGACGGAAATCTCTGCAGAAGACAGGCTTATAGCTTCAGAAGAATGGGAAATCTTCGTTAAGGCATCGGAAAAGCTGAGCCCGAAGCAGCGTATGATATTCACATTAAAAGAAATAGAAGAACTTGACACAGAAGAGGTAACACGCATAACAGGCATGAATGCGGACCAGATTAAAAGCAACCTGTATCTGGCACGCAGGACAGTCAGGAAAATCATAATGGAATACAATCATGGAAAAGAATAATGACGGGCTATACACCGGACTGCTTGACAGAATAAGAGAAGCAGGAAAAGGCATTGCCGCATCGGAAGCCGGGGAACTTGCTACGGAAGAAGCGGTAATCAGGCGAATCCGGCAAAAAGGAAAGGCAGCGGAAGTCCTCCGTCCCGTAGCCGCAGCCGCAGCCATCACGGCGATAGCCGCGGTCTTGTCCGGAACCCGGTCACTGCCAGAGCGACACAATAACCCCGGATACGCAGAATACGCCGTGAGAGAGTCCGTGCCGGCCTCTGCAGAACCTAAAATATATACGGCATACAAAAATTCCAGAAAGCTTAAGGAAAAAATAATGCCGGAACTTCCATATACAATCTCAGAAAAATGAACATCATGAAACGGATACCACTTACATTCCCGATTCTCGTGGCCCTGGCAGCATCTTCATGCTCGACATATTACAATTACATGACAACCGACATCCGCAAAGACCTGTCAGCGGTCAGGACCGTCTACGCCCAAGCCGACTCGGCATACCTGGCAGGTAACACGGACAACAGCCCCTTCTTCTTCAGGACAGACAGCCTCTGGACAACAGGGCTTGTCGGAGAGCCTTTCGCCAAAAACTTCTACGATGAAACCAGGGAATTGAATGCATTTGCGTCCGCAAATCTGGGCAGCGCCAGCGGAAATACGATGGATGCCGCCGATGAAAGTCTGGAAGGCAATCCCCTTCTCGCACCGGAGGAATCGGTCATCAAAAGATTCCGCTGGTTCTACACTACCTATACTTACAAAGCCGTATACAGGCAGATCACAGACCTGCCTGTACCTGTTTCCGAGTATCTGGACGAAAAAGAGCAGGACATTTTTTTCAGAAACGCGGCATCCCCTGCCGGCTGGAACGGAGTGGAAATGTATTATCTGCTTGACGATATGAATTCCAGGTTTGCAAAATGGTATGTACACTGCACATTCAAGGCAAGCTACGACATCATCTACAGCCTTGCCACCCCTGACATGTGCGGCCGGATGGAAAATTTCGCAGAAGAAAATCTGGAAAAGATACTCTCGTCCGACGAAGACGTTACGCCTGAGTCATTATGCTCGATGCTGGACCGGCACTTCAAGACAGACACCTTTACCGGACTGTATACTGAAAATGAAAATACAGCCGACAGCCTGTACAGCGAAAAAGAAAATGCAATCAACGACTTTGAAGTAACTCTCATTTCAGAGATACGGCTTCCGGGAAGGCTGACAAGGGCCAATGCGCCGGCATACAATGACGGTAATCCCCAATGGAAAATCGACGGATACCGCCTGCTATGCGGCAGCCTGACCCTTGAAGCCTCGTCAAGGACTGCAAATATATGGGCTTTCGCAGTCACTTTCCTCCTTCTGGCAGGTATACTGTACCTTTTAAGACGCAGATTCTGAAAGGGTTTCCGACAGCTCCTTCGGAATGACGGACTCAGGGCCGATGGAAAACTGTCAAAAATTTGGGTTTCAAGTATAAATTATTATATTTGACGAAAAAATAAGAATTACTTACTTTTCAGATTCATAAGAATTATGGCAACAATAGCATCAATGTCATCAAGAGGCCAGATAGTGCTTCCTATCTCCATACGAAGAAAACTGAATCTTGGCGAAGGCTCCCAGTTTCTTGTCATTTCAGATGATGAGAACATACTGCTGAAACCGGTAAGGGAACCTTCTCTGGATGAGTTCTATTCGCTGATAGAAAAGGCACAGGAAACAGCGAGGAAGATTGGACTTACTGAAGAGGAGATCAATTCCACTATCAAAGAAATGAGAGCAGAAAAAAGGAAATGAGAATAGTAGTTGACACCAATGTCTTAGCCTCTGCAGTATACTTTGGAGGGAAGCCGTTCAAGTTGCTGAAACTGATTATGGAAGAACAGATTTCTGCTGGAATTAAAAGGCTACGAAGGAATCGAGATAATCACTGTTGCCCGGTTCTTCGAAAGATTTGATGGACAATCTCAGGTCAAATGAGATTCATCTGATGTCTCCCGCTCACTTCCGACACCAGATGCAAGTTCCTTCGGAATGACGGACTCAGGGCCGGATTTGCGGGACGAGATCCTGACCTTGCCTCTGGAGCGTCTCGGTGAAATGCCGAGAGATTCAAGTTTCGCTATCTTCTTGATCACGGACTGCTGGGAATCCGCCAGTTTGGACCTGGACTCGGCATACGACTTCACGGTCCGATCAAGGTTATCTCCGACAGCCACAAAAGCGGACATCCAGCCCTGAAGCTGGCCCATAAGTTCGGAAGCAGTCTTGTACACCTGCTCGATATTGGCCTCCTGCTCGGCCTGCTTCCAGCTCATCTGGATCATATTAAGGACTATCACAAGAGTCATCTGGCTGACTATAAGGACATTGTTGTCCTTGGCCGTCTGCCAGAGCAGCGGAGCCTCCTCGAGCATCAGACGGAAAGCCCCTTCCACCGGGATAAACATTATATTGTAGTCCACCTTACGCTTCCCGTCCGGGATATACGAAGCATAGTCCTTGGCCTTCAGTTCATCCACATGCCTGCGGACACTCTCGACATGCTCCCTGGCATATCTGTCACGGTCAGCCGCCGAGCTGCTCACCATATACCTGCTGAAAGCGGTCAGACTGACCTTGGAATCCACCACGACCACAGTGTCGTCAGGATAGTTTATCAGCACATCAGGAATCATGGCTGCACCGCCATCACTTCTGATCTCATGCCCGTCAGCATCCGTTATCACCCCCTGGCTCACGAAATGCTCCCCTTCCCTCAGTCCGGCGTTCTTCAGGATATCCTTCAGTAGCATCTCCCCGAAATCGCCCTGTACCTTGGAGCGTCCGGAAAGCGCATCGGCCAGATTCCTGGCCTCCTCCCCTACCTGGCGCGACTGCTCCATGACAAGCCGGATAGAGGCCGAAAGTTCGGAGTTGTACTTGACAGAACTTTCATGGGATTCCTTCATGGTCCTGTCAAGCTCGGAGAAACGCTCCTTCACAGGAGCCAGAATCTCCGAAATCCGCTCCGCGCTCTGCTCCCGGAACTCCTTGCTGTTGGCAGAAGATATCTCGGCCGCGGCCGCCCTGAACTGTTCTTTCATCGTCTCCATATCCTTCTGGTGACGGTCATTGGCAGCAGCAAGATACTGCTCGTTCATTCTCCTGATCTCATCCACGGACCTGCGGTGCATTTCCTCCGAAAGGGCCGAAGCCTTCTGCGCAGCATCCAGACTGCTCTGGAGTACGGCGTTATCCTTTTCCAGTCCCGCGATACGCCTGCCAAGATCCGACTTGTCCCCGGACAGTTTCCATAAAAGGACAATGGCGGCCAGAAGGGCCACCATTGCTATTGCAGTAATCGTTGAAGCCATTGTCATATTCCGGTTTTGCCGGCAAAGGTACAACAATTATCAGTCATCTATCCCCATCAGGTTGAAATACCTGTCGAATGTCAGTTCCAGTCCGTAGGTGATCTTCACCTCGTACTCCCTTCTGTCTCTTGAGATTTCCCTGTACTCGGCACCTTTATATGCTTCTTCCACATAATTCCTTATAGGCTCCGGAATCAGGTTTTTGCTGATGGTGCCGTACCTGCACTCTATGCTGGTCCATTCGCCTCTGCGGTCGAATTCCATCTTTATCCCGCTGACCATCACCACCTCATAGTTTACCTCCAGGAAATCCCTCTCCTGCTTTGCATAGGCAAGTTTCTCCCCAGGGAAATTTGCGGTTATGAAATCCCTTGCAGCGGCAGGGAGCTTGTCGAAAGGGACTGCGCGGTCATTGTCCGCAGATACTATACCGACAAAAGCCATGATAGAGGCAAGAACTGTAATTATTCTTTTCATATTATTAAAATTTAAGTGTTTTTGAATTTTCCGGCGCAAAGGTACATCCTGTTTCTGAAATTAAAATGAAATATCAGGGAACCGGGTCAGAACCCGACGATAAAATTATGCCTTCCGTCATAAACATACTCCAGGCGGAATGAATATCTGTCGCATATCGATTTGACCAGAGCCAGTCCGAGCCCCGTAGAGCCCTCCTTTTTGCCGGAACCCTGATAGAATCTGTCGAAAATCCTGTCCTTATCGAGAGGCCGGTCCCCGTCATTTGCCACCCTGAGCGTCCTGCCGAGAATGGAAATATCTATCTCCGACCCTGCAGGACTGTGGACAAACGCATTCTTGATAAGGTTGGAAACAAGGATGGAGGAAAGCTGCTCGTTCATTTTCACATTCAGCACCCCGCCGTCGGTCGAGAGCGAGGACCGCACTCCCTTATGCGCATAAATCTCGTTGAACATCCCGGCCGAATCCTTTACCGAAGCGACGATATCCACATCAGACACATCCATAAACTGCCCGTTGTCGATCTTGGTCATCAGAAGGAGTGTCCTGTTCAGACGGACCATCCGCTGCAACGTCCTGTTTATACCGGCCAGTTCCTCTGCCTGCCGCTGCGTCAGCGTGTCTGAATCCAGCATCATCTCTATCCGTCCGGTACATACTGCAAGGGGGGTCTGGAGCTCATGCGAGGCATTGCCGATGAACTGGTTCTGGAGTTCGTACTGTCTCTCGAACCTGTCGGCGGCCTCCTGGGTAGCCTTCGCGAGCGTCCGGAATTCGACAATACCGGTATCGCACGGTACAGGCGCGGACTTCTTCCCCGGCACATAGGAATTTATCCATCCGAGCAATGCCTTCAAAGGCCTGAAGTTGTATTCTACCACAGCTACAGTAATGCCTATGCATGCTACCAACAGTATGAAATAGAGGAAAACCATCCATTTGAGTATGGCGTTTATCAGATCCTGTCTCTCGAAAGACGGCACCGCCACGGTAAGTTCATAGAACGAGTCATCATCCATGAAGATGTGATGCCTGATTCTCGCGGCCTCCGTCTCTTTCTTGTGCGCTATGAAAATCATGGCGTTTTCATACCTGATCTGCGGGACGGATGCTGCATAGTCCGGGCTCACCTTATGAATATAATATGTATTGTTCGACCCGTTGTCTATCGACGGTATATCCACTCCGGAGAGCCATTTCATGATGATGTCTGCCGAATAGGACTCCAGCATGTCATCCGTCTCGTCTATTATTTCAGCCTCGAGAGCCCTGAAGAAGAAAATTCCCCATAAGGTCATGAACACCAGCATCAGCGCCGACAGCCAGAGAATGATCCTGTATATGAACTTCATGATATGCTCCTGTCAAAACTTCATCAACGTCAGCCAGACTGACTTATTCCCAATTATACCGACATCCGGTGTCATTTTTCGATCAGCTTGTAGCCGAAACCGTAGACAGCCTTTATCTCTATGTCCGCCCCTGCTTCTACAAGTTTCCTGCGGAGGTTCTTCATCTGGGCGTAGATGAACTGGAAATTGTCCGCCTGGTCGATATGGTCCCCCCAGACGGCCTCGGCAAGTACGGTCTTGTCCACCAGATGTCCCGGTCTCTGCATGAAGTACCGGAGTATATCGAACTCCTTCTTCAGCAGAGGGACGTCCTTTCCTGCAATCATGAGCCTGTGCGTATCTGGCTCCAGAACGGCATTCCCCAGACGGAAGGCAAAATCCCCGTCAGCCTGACTGCGGCGTGCCACACTGCGTATCCTTGCCACGAGTTCGGCAATATGGAAAGGCTTTGCAAGGTAATCGTCGGCCCCGAGTTCAAGCCCCCTGACCTTGTCATCTATGGAATCCTTTGCCGATATGATGATGACATTGACCTTGCGGTTCAATTTCTTTATATGGGACAATATGTCCAGACCGCTTCCTCCGGGCAGCATTATGTCCAGAAGGACACAGTCATACACATATATGTCGAGCTTATCTACGGCTGAATCATAATCGGCTGCATTTTCAACGACAAAGCCCTCTTTTCTGAGAGCCCCTGCCATCATGTCCTGCAGTCCTGCTTCGTCTTCGACAATCAAAATCTTCATACTCCATCAGGTTATTTCCGGGCCGAAAAATCCGGCATGATTCTGAATTCAAACTGAATATCCAAATATAACAAATTCTTTTTTCTTTTAAACTTAAATTATAGTAACTTTGATATTTTGAAACTTACTTATCGAATGGATAAACGACTCTTTCTGATAGACGGGCATGCCCTTATCTTCAAAATGTACTATGCGTTTCTGAAACGCCCGATGATAAACTCCAAAGGAGCGGACATGTCTATCCTTTTCGGATTCACCAAATATATCCTCGAGCTTCTGGAGAAGGAAAAGCCGACCCATCTGGCAGTGGCGTTCGATCCTCCGGGAGGCACTTTCAGGCATGAGCTGTTTCCGGAATACAAAGGGACGAGGGAGGAAACTCCGCAGCTGGTCATAGACGCCCTCGAACCGCTTACGGAACTTTGCAGGGCGATGAAGATTCCCGTACTGATGGTAAAAGGATATGAAGCCGATGACGTAATAGGTACTGTCGCACGGAGAGAAGAAAAAGAGGGATTCAAGGTCTACATGGTCACTCCGGACAAGGACTACGGACAGCTTGTCACCGAGAACATCCTCCAGTTCAAGCCCGGGAAGGCAGGAAGCGACAATGAGATCATCGGCAGGGAAGAAATATGCAGCAAATACGGAATCAGCGACCCCAGGCAGGTAATAGATATGCTGACCATTTGCGGAGACGCTTCCGACAACGTCCCCGGCATCAAGGGCGTAGGGGAAAAGGGTGCAGGAAAGCTCATAGAAAAATACGGGAGTGTCCGGAATATCTATGACCATCTGGATGAACTTACTCCAAGGCAGAGTGAGGCATTCGAAGAGGCAAGGGGGCATATCAGGCTCAGCCATGAACTGGTGACCATACGTACCGATGTGCCTGTCAGCGTAAATGCGGAAGAAATGGCCGTAGACATGGACTATGATCCTGGAATCGCGGATCTTTTCGACAAATACGAATTCGGCTCCCTCAGAAAATACATAAGCCATCTGAATACGGGGAAGAATGCGCCGGAGAACCGCGGGATAGAATACGGGAGCATAACCGCAGATAAAGCGGCCGCCATTGCCCGGAAAGGCAGGGCATGTTCTGTCAGGGCGGAAGGCTACGGTGAAAGCATTTTCTCCGGAATCCGGGAAATGGCCATAGGGGTGAACGACGGGACACGCACATATGTCGCCAAGGGCACTCCGGACGAGTTCTCTTCCATAATTTCAGATCCTGACATAGAAAAGTACGGATACGACATCAAAGGACAGTGCAACCTTCTTGCAGAAGCAGGCATCCCGCTCAGGGGCAAGCTTCTGGACATAGAACTCATGCACTATGTCATAAACCCCGAGAAAAGCCACAAGATGGATATTCTGGCAAAAGGGTACCTCGGCATAGACCTGGACACCGACAACTCCGGGAAGCAGGTACAGCAGAGCCTTTTCGAGGAAGAGGACCGCACGTCGGGAGACATGGCGGAGAAAGAGGCTGCCGTAATGATCCTTCTCGGAGTGAAAGTACGCAATGATCTCGCGAAATCAGGAATGTCCGGACTCTATGACCGGATAGAGGAACCTCTGATAAAAGTCCTTTCCCGGATGGAACGTACCGGAGTGAGGGTGGATCTGAACCAGCTGAGGCAGTATGCTGCCCAGCTGAACAAAGAACTGGAAGAAAGGCAGCAGACCATACGGGAGATGGCCGGAGAACCGGAGCTGAACATCATGTCCCCGAAACAGATAGGCCATGTCCTGTTTGAAAAGCTGGTACTCGATCCGAAAGTCAAGGCGAAAAGCGGAGTAAGATACAGCTATTCCACTGACGAGGAAACCCTTACGGCCCTGGCGGACAAGCATCCCATCGTAAACGAAATCCTGGAATACCGGGCAGTAAAGAAACTGCTGTCGACATATATCGAACCGTTCCACAATTTCGTATCCCAGAAGACCGGAAAGATACACACCACATTCAACCAGGCGATCACGGCCACAGGCCGCCTCAGTTCGTCCCGGCCGAACCTGCAGAATATACCGGTGAGGACCGAGCGCGGCAAGGAAATCAGGAAAGCATTCGTTCCGAGTTCCCCTGACGGGATCATCATGTCGGCGGACTACTCCCAGATAGAGCTCAGGATCATGGCCCACCTGAGTCAGGACCGGCACCTGACGGATGCCTTCAGCCACAATCTGGATGTCCACGCTATGACCGCGGCCAAAATATTCGGGACAGACATCGCAGACGTGACGCCGGAGCAGAGAAGAATAGCCAAGACCGCCAATTTCGGCATCATGTACGGAATATCTTCCTTCGGACTGGCACAGAGGCTCAGAATCCCGAGAGCCCAGGCAAAGAAAATCATCGACGACTACTTCGCCAACTTCCCGTCTATCTCCACATATATTAAAGGAGCAATAGAATCGGCCAGGGAACTGGGATATGTAAAGACGCTGTTCGGCAGGAGGAGATACCTTCCCGACATAAATTCGCAGAATGCCACGGTGCGCGCCCTTGCCGAGCGCAACGCCATCAACGCCCCTATCCAGGGGACATCCGCCGACATCATCAAGAAAGCCATGATCGAAGTCGACAGGAAAATCGCTGAAGCGGGGCTGAAAAGCCGGATGGTCCTGCAGATACATGACGAACTCGTATTCGATGCCCCTGAAAGCGAGGCTGAAACATTGAAAGAAATAGTAACACGGGAAATGGAGAACGTAATCCGTCTGTCCATACCTCTTACAGTCGAATGCAACTATGGAAAAAACTGGCTCGAAGCTCACTAACCTGTCCGACACGGAGCTTGTCGGCATGGCCCTGAAGCAGGATCAGGGAGCATTCATAGTCCTTTACACCAGATATCACGCCGGGGTAAGGAACCATATTTCAAAATACATCCTGCAGCAGGAAGACGTCGAGGACATCACTCTGGAAAGTTTCCAGAAGGCATTCAGCCAGATAGGGTCATACAACCCCGAATACAAATTCTCGACATGGCTGTACAGAATCGCAAGGAATACCGCTTTCGACCATATCAGCAGGAAAGACAGGGAAAAGAACAACCTGCCTACGGCCTTCATCAACGAAAAGCTTTCCGAAGTCAATGAAATACCGGCCTCGTTCCACAACCCGGAAGAAGACATAATCAAGCAGCAGGAATACGACAAATGGCTGGAGAACATCGAAAAGCTCAAAGAGGACTACAAGACCGTAGCCAGGATGAATCTCATAGACAATTTCGGATATAAGGAAATAGCGGAGGCTCTGGATCTTCCGATCAATACCGTCAAGACCAGAATCCGCAGGGCAAAGGCCCAGCTGCTGAAAATGATGGAAATTTCAGATGAACTGCTTTAATATCGGACGACCATGGATTTTACGGATTTCGAATACCTTCTGAAAGAGAAATTCCCTGACATAAGCGAAGAGAAAATCGGGAAGTTCAAGGCACTGGAGCCTCTCTACAGGGACTGGAACTCAAAGATAAACGTCATCTCCAGAAAAGACATCGACATGCTGTATCTGCACCATGTCATGCATTCACTGTCAGTAGCGGAATATCTCCGTATCAGTCTGCCTGACACATATTCCGACCTTTCAAGGGAAAGGCCGGAAGGTCAAGCCCGGCAGTCATGCAGTATTCTCGACCTCGGCACGGGAGGAGGATTCCCCGGCATTCCGCTGGCGATAATGTTCCCCTCCGCACATTTTACCCTGTGCGACTCGGTCGGGAAGAAGATAACTGTAGCCACGGAAGTCGCCCGCTCGCTCGGACTGGCAAATGTACGCACTGTCAATGCCAGGGCCGAGTCGCTTCCTGAAAAATACGACTATGTCGTATCGCGGGCCGTCACTTCACTGGACAAATTCATCCCGTGGGTAAAAGGCAAGTACACAAAAGGGATACTGTACCTCAAAGGCGGCGATGTAGTGGAAGAAATCGCGACAGCGATGGGAAAGTTCCGTCTGAGACCAGGCTCGGTACACACATGGCATATAGATTCATGGCTGAAAGACCCATACTTCGACGGAAAACTTGTGATATTCATAGAAGCCTGATTTATTTTCAAGAAAATAATTTGCAATTAAAACGAAAAACACTACCTTTGCACTCCCAAAAAGTTTTTGAAAATATAAAAAGCATAAAATAATGAAAAGAACATTCCAACCATCACAGCGCAAGCGCCGTAACAAACACGGTTTCCGTGAGCGCATGTCAACTCCTAACGGACGCCGTGTTCTGGCAGCCCGTCGCCGTCATGGACGTAAGAAACTGACTGTTTCGTCTGAGGACAGATTCTAGCAGCAGTACTTCCCTGGATGGATGTCATTTCAGCACAGGGCAAAAAAGAGGATGACCGAAAGTCTACCGGCTTGCAGTCATCCTCTTTTTTTTATATAAAATGACAGAATAAGGCACGGTTCATGATTTCATCGCGGGACGGCATTTTTATTTCCGGAAAAACCGTTATCTTTGACGGTTATTATATTATTTTGCAATGAAAGAATTCTGGCAGTTGCTCAAGCGCTTTGCCGCGCCATATAAGAAATACCTTGCAGGAGCGATTTTCCTCAACATACTCTCGGCTGTATTCAATATATTCTCATTCACTCTGATTATCCCTATCCTCCAGATACTGTTCAAGATGGACACGACCACCTATGAGTTCATCCCGTGGAGCAGCGGAGCCTTAAACGTGGACGTGATAAAGAACAACCTCTATTATTATGTAACGATGATGATAGACCGGTTCGGAGGTTCTGCGACCCTGATGATTCTGGGCGTTTTCCTCGGAGTCATGACGGCACTGAAGACTTCCTGCTATTTCGGCTCCTCCGCAGTGATGATTCCGCTCCGTACCGGAGTAGTCAGGGATATAAGGATAATGGTCTACAAGAAGATGATGGGGCTCCCGCTCGGATTCTTCTCCCAGGAAAGGAAAGGAGACATTATAGCCAGGATGAGCGGCGATGTAGGTGAAATAGAATATTCCATCACAAGCTCCCTGGACATGCTGATAAAGAACCCGATTCTGATCATATTCTATTTCGGCACCCTTATCTACACCAGCTGGCAGCTTACGCTGTTCACTCTGCTCGTAGTCCCTCTGATGGCCTGGGGCATGGGCGTCGTGGGAAAGAAACTCAAGCGCCAGTCACTCGAGGCCCAGAGCAAATGGAGCGACACCATGTCGCAGCTGGAAGAGACACTCGGAGGACTCCGTATCATCAAAGCCTTCATAGCGGAAGACAAAATGGTGGAAAGGTTCACGAAAATCAGCAACGAGCTCAGGGTCGCTTCCGGAAAAGTATCCACAAGACAGGCGCTTGCACATCCTCTGAGCGAATTTCTGGGTACGGTAATGATCATGATCGTCCTCTGGTTCGGAGGTACGCTCATCCTGTCGGATTCCGCTCCGATCGACGCCCCTACCTTTATCTTCTATATGGTAATCCTGTACAGCGTACTGAATCCTCTGAAAGAGTTTGCGAGAGCCGGCTACAACATTCCCAAGGGACTGGCTTCCATGGAGCGTGTCGACAAGATCCTGAAGGCCGAAAACAATATCAGGGAAGCGGAGCATCCGGTAGAGCTCACGGGGTTCAATGACAGGATCGAATTCCGTGACGTCTGCTTCAGCTACGAGGACGGCAAGCCGATACTCAAGCACATAAACCTCACTATCCCCAAGGGGAAAACCATAGCGCTTGTCGGGCAGTCGGGTTCCGGGAAATCGACACTTGTAGACCTCATACCGCGATATCATGATGTCACTTCCGGTGAAATCACTCTTGACGGGACAAACATCAAGGATTTCCGGATCAGGTCCCTCAGAAGTCTGATAGGCAATGTAAACCAGGAGGCAATCCTGTTCAACGATACTATTTTCAACAATATAGCTTTCGGTGTAGACGGAGCAACGATGGAGCAGGTAACGGCTGCGGCCAGGATAGCCAACGCCCATGACTTCATTATGGAAAAGGAGGACGGCTACAACACCAATATCGGAGACCGCGGAGGAAAACTCTCCGGAGGACAGCGGCAGAGGATAAGCATAGCAAGGGCCATACTGAAGAATCCGCCGATTCTCATACTCGACGAGGCCACTTCCGCCCTTGACACCGAGTCGGAGAGGCTCGTTCAGGAAGCCCTGGACAGGCTGACGACTTCCCGCACGACCATAGCTATCGCACACCGGCTTTCCACCATCAAGAACGCAGATGAAATCTGTGTCCTGCATGAAGGTGAAATCGTGGAACGGGGAAAGCACGAAGATCTCATAGCCATGGACGGCTACTATAAGAAACTCAACGACATGCAAGCCTTATAATCATGAATACGCTGAAAATTCCTTTTATCGAGAATCTCGAAAAGATGTCCTATGAGGATCTGGACATGGCCCTTGAAACCAAAGGAGCCAAGTCCTTCATAGGGGAAGTATGCTGGCCGGACAGGTTTCCCTATCATCCGGATGCATCATTCGCCATTGCAAGGAGCAAAACGCACATCGCCATTCTTTATCATGTCAGATGTCTGGATCTCAGGGCTCTGGCCCTTGAAGACAACGGACCGGTATGGGAGGACAGCTGCTGTGAATTCTTTGCATCCGACCCTGAGGACGGCACTTATTACAACTTTGAAATGAACTGCATCGGCACACTTCTGGGAGCGAAGCGGGCAAGCAGGACCGACAGTACCCACTACCCTGCGGAAAAGCTCTCCGAAGTAGTCAGGCACTCCACACTTGGGAAAAAGCAGAGGGATCTTTCAGGGAAGATATTCGGATGGAGCGCAGGGATGGTCATACCATTGGAAATGATAGGGATAGACCCTTCCCGGCTGCCTTCTTCAATCAGGGCGAATTTCTATAAATGCGCAGACAGGACAGCCCATCCGCATTTCCTGGCATGGAACAGGGTTGAGACACCCGATCCGGACTTCCATCGCCCGGAATTTTTCGGCGAACTGCTGTTCTGACATGATTCGGAAGAGAAAACCATATAATAAATAACGGAAACATTATCATGAACGGAGAAAAAGAATTATCGGACATCGTATCGATGTTTGCCATCGGAAGCAAGGCTACGGAAATCAGGCCGCTCGGCCCCGGCTTCATCAATGATACTTTCATAGTAAATACCGAAAGCGGGACAAAGTATATCCTGCAGAGAAAAAACCATAACGTATTCCCTGACATTCCCGGAATGATGCAGAACATCCTCATGGTCACGGAACACCTGAAAAGAAAAGTGGAGGAGGCAGGAGGCGACCCGATGAGGGAGGCCATGACTGTCGTCAAGCGCAATGACGGCGAGCTCTACTACAAGGACGGTAAGGGAAATTACTGGACAGTGACCGTTTTCATCGAAGGGTCAATAACTTACGAAAAGGCTGACACTCCGGAACTTGCCTTCAAGGGAGGAGAAGGCATCGGAAAATTCCAGACACAGCTTGCCGACTTCACCACACCTCTGAATGAAACCATCAAGGGATTCCATAACATAAGATGGAGATTCACCCAGTGGGATGAAGCCCTCAGGCGCAATGCCGCCGGAAGGGTCGGCGGCCTGGGAGAAGAAATCGGCTGGATAGAAAGCCGAAGGAAGGAAATGCTGGATTTCTGGAGTCTTGTCGAAAACGGGACAATTCCTACCAGGGTCACACACAACGACACTAAAATCAGCAACATACTGTTTGACAAGGAAACTGGCAACGTTCTCTGCGTCATAGATCTGGACACCTGCATGAGCAGTACCTCACTCAACGACTTCGGTGATGCCATAAGGTCATATACCAACACCGGCCAGGAAGATGACCCTGACCTTTCGAAGGTTTCGATGTCAATGGACATGTTCCGTGCCTATACCCGCGGCTACCTGTCACAGAGGAAAGGAAGCCTTAGTGAAGCCGAACAGAAATACCTCGCCTTCTCGGCCAGATACATAACATACGAACAGGTCCTCAGGTTCCTTATGGACTATATCGACGGCGACACATACTACAAAATCGCATATCCAGAGCACAACCTGGTGAGGACAAGGGCGCAGTACAGGCTGCTCCAGAGCATGGAAGCACAGTACGGTGAGATGGAAAGCGCCGTCAGGGAATGTTTAAGATAGAGCTTCGATGAAACGTCATTTCAGGATCTGCCTTTCACGGCTGATACTTGTCCTCTACATGGTTTCGGTCTGTCTTCTCTGTTTCCTCAATCTCGGGACAGACAGTGACATGTCACCGGAATGGTTCGGGATACCGAAAGACAAGATAGCGCATTTCCTGATGTTCTTTCCGTATCCGGCAATTATTGCGCTTGTATTCTGCAAATCAGGATGGAATCCTGTGAAATTCATAGGATTCCTTTTGGTCGTGCTCGTATCCGGAATAGTCATAGGGGGTTCAATAGAACTGATTCAGGGCATGACCGGATACAGGAGTTGCGACATAAAGGATTTCAGGGCGGACTGCATCGGGCTCTTTACAGGAACACTGCTGACGCTGTCCGTATGGCTGGCTGTCCGCGGGAAAGACTTTTCTTCGCATTAGATTTTCAGTTTTTGTACAATGACAAGACTTGTTTTCTGCATACTGTCCCTGATATTCGTCTGTTCCGGTGTCCGGCTGCCGGCAAGGAACAGGATTCCGGAAACATTCTGCCCCGTATGCGACACAATGGATGTGCTCATACAGGAAAAGACCTCCGTAAAGGGGGAACTTGAACTGAAAGCCGTAATGAAGAGAGGAAAGGTCCTGGACTTCTATTTCACCCGCAGCCTCGGGGACATTCCATGGCACGGGGACACATACAGGTGGTTCCGCTCAGAGCTCAAGGCCCTTCTCCCGGACGGGTATTCGGAATACGGCATAGGGGAAATTTATTCCGGCAGGATCCGGATGTCGGATCTGGTGACAAACACCCCGGGCAACGACGGACATCCGGACAAGACTCCATATAAGGTCAAAGACAGGAAGTCGGGTTCCGTCCCGCTGGTAGAGAATCCGGACAGGCCGGAATTCCCGCTTGGCCTGTCCGGAAGACATATTGCCCTGTGGCAGAGTCACGGACGGTACTATGAACAGAAGACCAGAAGGTGGGAATGGCAGAGGCCGTGCCTGTTCCAGACGGTCGAAGACCTCTTCACCTCAGGGTTTGTACTGCCCTATCTCGTCCCTATGCTGGAAAACGCAGGTTGCGTCACCATGCTTCCGAGGGAAAGGGACCTGCAAAGAAAGGAAATCATAACTGACAATGACCCGCATTTCATTCCCGATACGCTGTCGGATCCTCTGGTACGGACTTTCGGCACATATGCCGAGACCGGAGAATGGAGCGATGCAGGAGCAGGATTTGCCGATACGCTCCAGGTCTACACTGCAGACGAGAATCCTTTCAGGGCAGGCACCGCAAGAATGGCGGAATGCATTCCGGCAAGACAGAAAAAGGGAAAGTCCTCCGCGATATGGACTCCCGATATCCCTGAAAGAGGAGAATACGCCGTCTATGTTTCCTACAAGACGCTTCCCAACAGTACGGAATCGGCACACTACACCGTACGGCATCTCGGAGGAGAAAGCCATTTCATCGTCAACCAGACAATGGGAGGAGGTACATGGATATACCTCGGGACCTTCGAGTTCGGGAAAGGGACCGGAGGAAAGGTCATTCTTGAAAATACCACCCCGGCAGGACGCAATTTCATTTCAGACCGGGCAGTCACGGCAGATGCCGTGAAAATAGGAGGAGGGATGGGCAATATAGCCAGGAAATGCCAGGACGATTCCCTGGCCGTACCTGAACTCTCCGGAATGCCGAGATTCGCCGAGGGCGCAAGATACTGGATGCAGTGGGCCGGCACCGATACTTCGGTGTACAGCCAGAACCGGCAGCTTGACGACTACATGGACGATTTCATGTCCAGGGGGAAATGGGTGCAGGAACTCAGCGGGGGCTCGGCCGTGAATCCCGGAACGGACGGCAGGAACATCCCTGTCGACATGGCCTTTGCATTCCATTCGGATGCAGGGGTAACCCCGGGAGATTCGATTATCGGGACTCTGGGTATCTATACCAGGCTGTGCGAAAACAGCAGCAGATTCCCGGACAGGAGCAGCAGAATGACCAGCAGGGAGCTTACCGACCTGATACAGAGCCAGGTGGTAAATGATCTGAGAGCCTCCTATGACCCGCTATGGAGCAGAAGACATATCTGGGACCGCTCATATAGCGAGTCCAGGACTACAGGAGTGCCCACCATGCTCCTGGAAGTGATGTCGCATCAGAATTTTGCGGACATGAAACACGGTCTTGACCCGTCATTCAGATTTGCGGTAAGCAGGGCCGTATACAAGGGCATGCTGAAATACCTGAGCAACAGATACGGATGCGGATATGCCGTACAGCCTCTTCCAGTACACTCATTCGCAGTATCATTCGGAAAGAGAAGCGGGAATGCACATGCCGTACTGAGCTGGAAAGAAACGCAAGACCCTCTGGAGCCTACGGCTTCTGCCGAAAGGTATTTTCTCTATACCAGAATAGATGACGGGGCGTTCGATACCGGAAAGGAGATAAAGTCCGTCAGGAATTCCGGCGGACGGCTATCCGCTGAAGTACCCGTCATTCCAGGACATATCTACAGTTTCAGAATCGTAGCGGCCAACGGCGGAGGAATGAGCTTCCCGAGCGAAACACTGAGCATCGGAATACCTTCAGGCAGCACCGACAGGGCAAGTATGGCCGACAGCGCGGTACTTGTCGTAAACAATTTCGACAGGGTATCCTCTCCCGCATGGTTCGATACCCCGCAATACGCAGGATTCGACAACACCCTCGACAGCGGTGTCCCTTACATTAGAGATTTCACGCATGTGGGAGAAATGTACCAGTACCGCAGGTCGATGCCATGGACGGACGACGATAACGCCGGATTCGGGGCCTCATACACTGACCGGGCAGGCAGTATCATAGCCGGGAATACATTCGACTACCCGTACATACATGGAAAAGCCGTCATGGAAGCAGGTTACCCGTTCTTCTCGGCAAGCGCCGATGCGTTCGCCTCCGACACGACCCTCAGGAAGGCGGCATGGTGTGCAGACATAATCTGCGGGAAACAGGCAACCACGATGTCCGGCCGCGGTGCAGTCCGTGACAAGTATACGGTCTTCACTCTTCAGATGCAGGAGGCGCTTGCCGCTTTCACGTCTGCAGGAGGCAATGTACTCGTATCCGGAGCCAATATCGGGACAGATGTATGGGACAGCGTTTTTCCTGTAAAGACAGACAGCACATTCAGGGCAAACTCAATGGATTTTGTACAGAAGACGCTCGGATACAAATGGATATGCAACTATGCAAGCAAAAGTGCCAGGGTCTCTCCCGTGCCGGAATACCTGTGTGGGTTCGGCACCGGAGGACTGTCCGGGGAACTGTGTTTTGCCAACAGGCCCAACAGCCGCATCTACTGTGTCGAGACTCCTGACGGAATAGCTCCGGCATCGGATGCCGCCAGATCCTTCCTGCTCTACAGTGACACGAAAATATCTGCCGGAGTATGCTATGATGCAGGAAATTACAGGGCAGTAAGCATCGGTTTTCCCATCGAAACGATCATACAGCCAGAGTCAATATACAACATCATATCATCATCACTAAAATATTTCGCCCTATGACGCCACGTGAAGCTGAAATCATTGAACTTGTCAGGAGAGAGGTAAAGCCGGCCTTAGGATGTACCGAACCCATAGCCGTAGCCCTTGCCGCCGCTAAAGCCGTAGAAGTCCTCATGGAACAGTGCGCCGACTGCCGGAATCCTTCATGGAGGATGACAGCCGATTTCAGCACTCTGGTAGAAGTCAGCGGGAACATGCTGAAAAACGGCATGGGTGTAGGCATCCCCGGAACAGGGATGGTAGGACTGCAGATCGCCGCGGCATTGGGCATCGTTTGCGGGAAGTCGGAATACGGACTGGAAGTACTCCACGACCTGAGCGAAGAATCCGTGGACAGGGCGAAAATGCTGGTAAATTCAGGCCTGATACATGTACGGCATACGGAAACGGGGCATAAGCTATACACGAAAGTCACAGTATCTGTCGCGGGGACGCACTCTTCCTACGCCGTCATCGAAGACGACCATGACAATATCGTGGAAACATGCTGCGACGGAGCTGTCCTGCGCAGAGGAGGCGCCACGGAACAGGGTTCTGCCCCGGAACACAAGGACACCCGGGACTACCGGCTTACTCTCAAAGAGATATATGACTTTGCACTTGCGGCCGGCTATGAGGATATAAAATTCATACTTGAATCACGCGACCTCAACCTCAAGCTTTCCCTCGAAGGGCTTTGCGGAGATTACGGACTGAAAGTAGGCAAGACTATCAATTCAGGGCAATATAAGGAAGTATTCGGCAATGATTTCATGAGCTACGCCATGGCATTGACCGCCGCTGCATCCGATGCCCGCATGGCCGGATGCACTCTTCCGGCAATGAGCAACTCCGGCAGCGGGAACCAGGGAATAACGGTGACAATGCCGGTCATCGCATATGCCCTCAAATACGGAATTTCCGATGAAATGCTGGCAAGGGCCCTGATACTCAGCCATCTCACGGCAATCCACATCAAAGGATATCTGGGAAAACTGTCAGCCCTGTGCGGATGTGTCATTGCATCTACAGGAGCGGCATGCGGGATAGCATATCTGAGAGGCGGCAGTTACGAGCAAATCTGTGCTGCCGTCAAGAATATGATAGGCAACATTACCGGCATGGTCTGCGACGGGGCAAAGGTGGGATGTGCCATGAAAGTCGCATCGGGAGTCGCATCCGCCATACAGTCCGCCGTACTTGCAATGGACGGCACATGCATATCCGAGCACGACGGCATAATCGAAAAGGATATAGAAAAAACTATCCAGAACCTCGGCCGCATCGGCTCTGTAGGTATGCAGGGCACGGACTCGATGATTCTGGATATTATGGTATGCAAGTAGTATCGGCTGCTATTTGCCAAGCCTGCTGTGGAGGGCCTGAGCCTGCTCCTCGTATCCAGGCTTGCCCAGAAGCGCGAACATGTTCTTCTTGTAAGCCTCTACTCCCGGCTGGTTGAAAGGATTGACGCCAAGGATATAGGCACTGATACCGCAGGCTTTCTCAAAGAAATAGAAAAGGGCTCCGAGGCTGGACTCGTCGATTCTCTCTACAGAAACGGACATCTGAGGCACGCCTCCGTCGATATGGGCAAGTTTCGTTCCGAGTTCCGCCATCGCGTTGCACTCCTCGACATGCTTGCCTGTCAGGAAGTTAAGGCCGTCAAGGTTCTGAGGGTCATCGGAAATGGTCATGCTTCTATTGCTCTTTTCTACGGTAACGACGGTCTCCATCAGCATCCTTTCACCGTCCTGAATGTACTGTCCCATGGAATGAAGGTCGGTAGTAAAGCTTACTGAAGCAGGGAATATGCCTTTTCCGTCCTTTCCTTCAGACTCGCCGTAAAGCTGCTTCCACCACTCTCCAAGATACTGGAGCTTAGGGTTGTAAGAAACCAGGATCTCTACTTTCTTTCCTTTGTCATACAGAAGGTTACGCATGGCGGCATATGCTACGGCCGGATTTTCCGCGCTGCGCTCGGCGCACTTGCGCTCCATTTCTGCGGCTCCCTTAAGCATGGCCCTCATATCGAAGCCGGCAAGCACTATAGGGAGGATTCCTACCGGGGTAAGTACAGAGAAGCGGCCTCCCACGTTGTCTTCAATGACAAAAGTCCTGTAGCCTTCCTGGGTCGCAAGGGACTTGAGGGCGCCCTTATGGGCGTCAGTTACGGCCACGATACGCTCTGAAGCCTCTTTCACGCCATATGTCTTTTCGATGTACTGCTTCACCAGACGGAATGCAATGGCAGGCTCGGTAGTCGTGCCTGACTTGGAAATGACTACGGTAGCCACATTCCTCTGCTGCATCAGATCCATGAGCTCGCAGATATACTCCTCTGAAAGGTTATGCCCGGCGAACACGATTTCCGGAGCGTCCTTTTTCCCGGCAAGCTGTTTTGAAAAGCTGTGGGAAAGCGCCTCGAGAGCACACTTCGCCCCGAGGTACGAACCGCCGATACCTATAACCACTACCAGGTCAATCCCCTTTCCTTTCCAGCTGTCCCGGACAGCCTCGCACTCTGAAATCAGACTCTCAGGCGTAGCGGTCGGCAGATGCTTCCAGCCGAGGAAATCATTTCCTGCACCGGTCTCGCTTTCGAGAGTATCGAAAGCAGACAGGGCCTTTTCTACATACTCTTTATATTCTGCATCTTTTACAAAGGAGCTGCAGCCTCCCAGATTTACTTTTACCATATCACGTATGAATTAATTTACAATCGGTTTAACCGGACGCAAAAATAACGTTTTTTACCTGAAATGCGTATGCGTTTCCGCCAAATATTTCTAAATTTGGTCCGCTTTGAAAATTTGTCTTACTTTTAAACTACATTGCAATGAACATCTTTTCTAAATTTCTGGCATGGCCCGTATCAGTGCTGATGCTGACACCTGCCATAGTCATGTCCTGCCAGCAGGAAGAAGGTAAAATCGCTGTCGTCGCCCACCGCGGTTACTGGAACTGCGAGGAAGCGGGCTATGCGAAAAACTCGGTTGCCGCCCTGAAATGCGCCCAGCAGGCCGGTTTCTGGGGAAGTGAGTTCGATGTCAACATGACTGCAGACGAAGTTCTGCTCGTCTACCATGACAGCAAGATTGAAGGGAAAGTCATAGACCGGACACCCTATGAGGAGTTCAAGGACGTGAGGCTGGCCAACGGGGAGCCTATTCCGACCATCGATGATTACCTCAGGCAGGTCAAGGAATGCCCGGGAACGGTAATGGTATATGAACTGAAGAAACACTCCACACCGGCAATAGAGGACAGGCTCGTTGACCTTACCATCGGAAAACTCAAGGAATACGGGCTGGATTCCCCTGACAAGGTGATATTCATCTCATTCAGCCAGAATATATGCAGGCGTCTCGCCCGGCTCATGCCCGGATATACGGTACAGTATCTCGACGACGACCTGAGCCCCGAAGAAGTGAACGGATACGGAATAAACGGGGTCGATTACCATTATTCCGTATTTGCCAGGCAGCCGGAATGGTTCAGTGCAGCCAAAGGACTCGGCATGTCAGTAAATGTATGGACTGTCGACAAGGAAGAGGACATGAACAGTATGTTCGACCTCGGAGTAGACATGCTCACTACGGATGTCCCTGACCTTGCAAGGACTCTCCTCGGCGAAAGGGAAAAGAAGGCTGAGGGAAGCAAATAGTCCCGGGACACGGATACCCGTGACAGGCCAGACCGCCTCTGCTTCGGAGGCGGTCTGTCGTTTTATACAGGGTCTTCATGCTCCGGATTCGGGTTTCGGCAGATTCATATGGATTGCCGCAGTATGACATGCAAGGTTATGGCATACACGTTGTTTATATATTGTGCGGTCAAAAAAGACCGGACAATAAAAAGGAGATTGATATTATGAGACGTTTTATGACAATGCTGTTTTTCCTGTCCGCATGTCTGGCAGGGACAGCGCAAAACAAAACGACCTTACAGGAAAGAATTGACCAGTGGAAAAACGATATGGCTGAGTTCAGGCAAAGAAGCGCCCCGGAACGTAAAATGCAGGCAGTGACGGACACATTGCTCTGGCAGCAGGCCCAGGAAGCCATCGGGAAACAGTCATTCGTAATAGAGGCCGACGCCATCACGTTCAAATACGGAACGCGCGTATATGTCAATTCAACGACCAACTTCATCTCTGTCAACGGCGACAGGGGTGTCGTACAGATTTCACCGAACAGCTTCATCTCCGGGCCCAACGGACTTGGAGGCATTACGGTCAACGGACGGATATCCGGGATGGATGTCAGTGTAAACAAACGGGGACTTACCCGCATAACCATGAACATAACAGGCGTCGGAATCAATGCCCAGGTGGAAATTTCACTGTTCCCGGGCTCCGATGAAGCTTATGTCATAGTGTCCCCGAACTTCAATTCCCAGACAATCAGGCTTGAAGGCAAGCTTGTCCCTTATGAGCTTTCGCGCACATACGAAGGCATGTCTTTATAACAGGAAACTTTCAGAAAGGAGCATATTATGAAAAAATATTTTTTGATGACAGCGGCTCTGGTCCTGGCAGTGTCATGCCAGAAAGAGCCTTCAACGTCCGATTTCGACGGAGAGTATCTGGTATACACCGCCCACAGTGAAGAGGTCAGCGATTTTTCGGGATATGAAACATTCACGGTTGCGGACAGCCTGCTTGCCATAGACGGGAAGAATGGCGGCCTGTTCCTGAATGACTGGGGCAAGTCGGTAAGGTCCCAGTATATCGAGGAGATGGAAGGACTCGGCTATACCTATGTAGACACCGGCATGCTTGACTCGGACCTCGAGCAGGAAGTCACGGGCGACCCGAAAGCCGATCTGGCCATACAGATTTCATATATAATATCGACTTCATACTTCACTTCGTTTGTCCCGACGAGTCCATACTGGTGGAATTCGTATCCGGGATACTGGTATCCGGGATACTGGGGCAACTGGGGTTACTGGAACTACTCATTCCCGGTAACATACAGCTACTCCACGCATTCCCTGCTTACTGAGATGGCGGACCTGACAGCCGAAACCGGAGATGACAAACCTCTTCCGATTGTCTGGAACAGCTATATCGACGGAAGCATAAGCAACAACAGGGAGGACGCGGCCCGTTTTTCAAGGGCGATAGAACAGTCTTTCGCACAGTCGGAATATTTGGCAAAATAGGAGGATCTGATTATGAAGAATATACTAAAATACATATCTGTCGCTGCAGTACTCATACTGGCCGGCAGCACCGCAGCTGACGCCCAGCCCGGAAGAAGATACTATATAGACGCAGGCTGGCAGTTCAACGGGACTTTCGGAAACGATTTCGTAAAAAACGCAAGCGGATGGGGAGCATATGCCGAAGGAGGTTACTATTTCCTCCCGAGAATAGCGGCAGGAGCCTTCCTGAGCTACAACACCAACAATGAATATCTGCCGCGCAGGACCTACGTATATGACGACGGGGCGGCACTGACGACAGACGCCTCCAATTCCCTGTTCCAGCTTCCGTTCGGAGCCACACTCAGATACCGCCTCGGGTGGAAGGCCTTCCAGCCTTATGCCGAAGCCAAGGTAGGAGCAAATTATACCAGGGAATACACATACTTTCCTACGGCAGCGGCAGGCGACTCGCAGTGGGGATTCTATGTATCTCCTGAAATAGGTTTCACCTGGCATCCGTTCTACAAGAGCAATTTCGGGTTCCAGTTCGCCGTTTACTACAGCTATGCGACCAACAGGAACGATACCTTCGGTATCAATGGCATAAATAATGCAGGATTCAAGCTCGGAGTTTCTTTCTGAGAAAATAGTACGTTAACATCATTAAACGGTTTTTCTGACGAAAAACGAATTCAGGATGACGCGGTGGCGCGTCATCCTCTTTTTTTTGCCACATTGTCTATTTTTTATAACTTTGAAGGATACAGAGAATATTCTGCACCGTGCATTTCAATATGGAAACCAAGGACAGTACCCACGTAGTTATAATGGCAGGAGGCATAGGCAGCCGCCTGTGGCCCTTAAGCACCCCGGAGATGCCAAAGCAGTTCATCGATGTTCTGGGAACAGGCAAATCCCTGATACGGATGACTGTCGACAGGTTCCTTCCTGTCTGCGACATAAAGAACTTCTGGGTAGTTACCTCCATACGTTATGTGAGCCTGGTAGCGGAACAGCTCCCGGAAATTCCGAAGGAGCATATTCTGGCGGAACCCCAGGCACGCAATACTGCGCCCTGCATCGCGTATGCCTGCTGGAAAATTTCCAGCAGATACCCGGACGCCAACGTGATAGTGACTCCGGCAGATGCCCTGGTCCTCAAGACGTCTGCATTTGCCGCGCTGATGAAACAGGCACTGGATTTTTCTGCCGGAGGAGAAAGGATAGTGACTGCCGGCATCATTCCTGACAGACCTGAAACGGGCTACGGATACATATGCGCGGAAAGCGACTCCGTCAGGAAAATCACAAAGGTCCATGCTTTCAGGGAAAAACCGGACCTGCCGACTGCAGTATCATATCTGAAGGCAGGGAACTACTATTGGAATGCGGGAATATTCGTTTGGACAGCAGGCACCATACTGTCGCAGATACGCAGGCATGCCCCGCAGATTGCCGGGATAATGGACCGGCTCGCCCCTTATTTCAATACCGGAGACGAAGCCGCATATCTTGCGGAACTGTTTCCCCTGTGCGAAAAGATTTCCATCGACTATGCCGTCATGGAAAAATCGGACTGCATATACGTCATTTCCGATGACCTCGGATGGAGCGATCTGGGAAACTGGAGTGCGGTCAGGGAACATCTGGCACTCGATGCAGAGGGCAATGCGGCGGTAGGAAAGGATGTCAGGCTTTTCGGATGCAGGAGATGCATAGTGCACGCACAGGACTGCAGTACGGCGGTAATTGAAGGGCTCGAGGACTGCATCGTGTCCGTGAAAGGAGGGAAAATGCTGGTCTGCCGTTTTTCCGAAGAGCAGAGGATCAAGGACTTCACTGCACCGTCCGGCATCGGTACAGGCAGAGTTAAACAGGATTGAGGCTTATGAATATAGCGATTGTAGGAACAGGATATGTAGGACTGGTGAGCGGGACATGCTTCGCTGAGATGGGAGCCGATGTCACATGCGTAGACACCGACCATGAAAAGATCGCATCTCTCCGGGAAGGCCGTGTGCCGATATATGAGCCCGGACTCGAAGATATGGTGCGGAGAAACATGCAGATGGGCAGGCTGCATTTCACTACCGATCTGGTAACCTGCCTGAACAGCGTGGAAGTGGTTTTCTGCGCTGTCGGAACGCCTCCTGATGAAGATGGAAGCGCGGATCTCACCTATGTTCTTGAAGTCGCGAGAACGGTCGGACGGCATATGACAGGATATGTGCTCCTTGTCACGAAATCGACCGTCCCTGTCGGGACAGCCGACAGGGTGAAGGAAGTCATCAGGGCAGAGCTTGAAGCCAGAGGGGAAAAGATAGAGTTCGATGTCGCTTCGAACCCGGAATTCCTCAAGGAAGGAGCAGCAGTGAAGGATTTTCTCAGTCCGGACAGAGTAGTGGTCGGGGTGGAATCCGACAGGGCGAAAAACCTGATGAGCCGGCTTTACAGACCGTTGCTGCTGAACAATTTCAGGGTAATCTTCACGGACATCAGATCTGCCGAAATGATAAAATACGCAGCAAACTCAATGCTGGCCACCAGAATAAGCTTCATGAACGATATAGCGAACCTGTGTGAGAAAGTAGGTGCAGACGTGAACATGGTGCGGCTGGGAGTAGGAACCGACAGCCGGATAGGAAGCAAATTCCTGTATCCCGGCTGCGGATACGGAGGAAGCTGTTTTCCCAAAGACGTGAAGGCACTGATCAGGACGGCCGAAAAATCAGGCTGCGAAATGAAGGTCCTGAAAGCCGTAGAAGAAGTGAACGAGCTGCAGAAACGTGTAATTTTCAACAAGTTGAATACATATTACGATGGTGCTCTGCAAGGAAAAAAGATAGCGGTATGGGGTCTGTCGTTCAAGCCGCAGACAGATGACATGAGAGAAGCGACTTCACTTGTCACAATAGATCTGCTTCTCAAGGCCGGAGCCGGAGTAAAGGTCTATGATCCCATAGCCATGGATGAATGCCGCAGACGGCTTGGAGACACAGTCGAATATGCATCCGACGTATATGATGCGGTTTCAGGAGCCGATGCGCTGCTGATGCTGACGGAATGGAAAGAATTCCGCATGCCGGACTGGGCCGCAATAAAGAAAGCGATGAGACACCCTGCCGTATTCGACGGCAGGAACATATATGACAAGAATGAACTCAGCGAAGCCGGGTTCTATTACAGCTGCATAGGGAAATAATGACGACACACCACTATTATAAGACAGTAGTCATCTCGGACGTACACATCGGGGCAAACCATTCGAAAGTCGAGGAAGCCAGTATCTTCCTTGAAAGCATCTCATGCAGTCAGCTGATATTGGACGGAGACATCATTGACGGCTGGCAGCTCGACAGGCACAACAGGAAATGGAAGAAATCCTACACCAGATTCTTCAACGCCATAATGAGGATGATGGACGAAGACGGCACCGAAGTGGTATATGTCCGAGGGAACCACGATGATTTTCTGGACAATATAGCTCCGCTGAGACTTGCAAACATCAGCATAGTCAAGGAATATATCCTGGAAAGCTGCGGCAAGCGCTATTTCATAACACATGGGGACGTCTTCGACAGCGTAACGGCGAATATGAGGTGGCTGGCCGTGCTCGGAGACAAGGGATACAACATGCTCCTGTGGGCAAACGCCATTTACAACCGCTACCGCCTGAAACGGGGCAAACCGTACTATTCCCTTTCCCAGACGATAAAGCATAAGGTAAAGCAGGCGGTCTCCTTTATCTCCGGCTTTGAAAAAATGCTCGCAGACCTGGCCAGGAGCAAGAAATGCGACGGTGTCATATGCGGACACATACATTATCCCGAAGACAGGATGATCGACGGCATAAGATACCTCAACTCGGGCGACTGGGTAGAGTCCCTTTCGGCTCTGGTGGAAAGCGAGGACGGAGTATGGAGGATAATGCGCTACAGGACAGAATTCGGGAACGAATCCCCTGACAGGACAAAACAATAAAACATTCCATGCCATGAAGTATCTGTTCATAGTCCAAGGAGAAGGCCGGGGGCATCTTACACAGGCAATGACACTTGAGAAGATGCTTGAGAGGCACGGGCACCAGGTCGTCGGGATACTTGTAGGGAAAAGCAAATCCAGGCACCTGCCCGAATTCTTCGTCAAAGGAGTACATGCCCCTGTCTACCAGTTCCTGAGCATAAATTTCCTTCCGTCTGCCGCGAACCGGAAGCCCAACATGTTCAAGAGCATAGCCTACAACATCGCCGTAGCGCCCAAGTATGTCGGCAGCATGAACTTCATCCGCAAGACCATAGCTTCCTGCGGAGCGGATGTGGTGGTAAATTTCTATGAACTTCTAACCGGACTCACCTACATGCTTTTCAGAGTGCCGGTACCGCAGATATGCATCGGGCACCAGTATCTGTTCCTGCACAAAGACTTCATCATGCCGAACAAGGCTTTCGGAGGATACGGATGGCTGAGGTTCTTCACCAGAGTCACTGCGATAGGAGCGAACAAATACCTGGCACTGTCATTCCGCAGGATGCAGGACCTGCCTCAGCAGAAACTGAAAGTAGTACCGCCCCTTCTGAGACAAGAAGTACTGGAAACCATTCCGGAAAAAGGGGACTACATACACGGATACATGCTGAATTCCGGATTCGCAGAAGATGTGATGGCCTGGCACAGGGAGCATCCGGAAGTGAAACTTCGGTTTTTCTGGGACAAAGAAACGGAAAAACCGCTGACCGTAATAGACGACACGCTCAGTTTCCATACCCTTGATGACGCCGAATTCCTCAAGCAGATGGCAGGATGCCTTGCTTACGCCAGTACTGCAGGATTTGAATCCGTATGCGAAGCGATGCTTCTTGAAAAACCCATACTGATGGTCCCGTCCCACATTGAACAGGAATGCAATGCCTTCGATGCGATGAAAAGCGGGGCAGGAATATCTTCAGACAGATTCGACCTTGGCCTGCTGCTGGATTTCACGAAAGGCTTCAAGCCCGACTATGATTTCGGACAATGGGTAAGATCAGCCGAATCAATCATACTGAATGAATTGGAAATACACTACAAGGACTCCGATATTCTGGTCAACAGAATCAAAAGGAAGTTCAGAAAATAATTTCAGAAAAAATACAGAAAAAATTTGGATATTTAAGCACAAAAGCATACCTTTGCAATCCCAATTCGGAAAACATCGTTTAATGAGGCGGGAATATGGGAAGATTCGTTAGCTCAGCTGGTAGAGCACAACACTTTTAATGTTGGGGTCTTGGGTTCGAATCCCAAACGGATCACGAAGAGTCGGCCTGAAAGATCGGCCTTCATGACGCTTCCTTAGCTCAGTTGGTAGAGCACGACACTCTTAATGTTGGGGTCCAGGGTTCGAGCCCCTGAGGGAGCACAAAAGGCGGTTTAAAAACCGCCTTTTTTCGTATCCCCAATGGGCCATCATCTCAATGTCAATCATACTGCATTATATACCAGAAGAGCTTGAATCCGCAATTTGCATCGATTCAAGCTCTTCTTCAGTGACCCCTACAGGATTCAAACCTGTAACCTTTTGATCCGTAGTCAAATGCTCTATTCAGTTGAGCTAAGGGGCCGGATATTCAGACCGTGGTCTGATATATTATTTATGCATTCTCCTCTTTAACGAGGCTTATCTTCTTCTCTTTGATTCTGGCTTTCTTACCGGAGAGTTTTCTCAGATAGAAGATTCTTGCCCTGCGGACTTTTCCGACTTTGTTCAGTTCGATGGAATCAATGAACGGAGAAGAGAACGGGAAAATTCTTTCAACACCTATTCCGTTGGAAATCTTGCGGATAGTGAAAGTCTTTGTAGCCGGTGAAGCTCCTCTGAGCTGAATCACTACGCCTCTGAATTTCTGAAGCCTCTCTTTGTCTCCCTCTTTGATCCTGTAAGTTACAGTGATGGTGTCACCTGCCTTGAACTTAGGATATTCTGAAACTTTCTCATTTGCGAAAGCCTCGTCAACAACTTTAATCAAATCCATGTCTAATACAGTTTTAAGTGGCAACATTACGTATATTCAAAGCCCGACGCAAGAGGTTGCTTTCATTTTGGGACTGCAAAGGTACTAATAAAAATTATTATTGCAAATTATTTTTAATAATCTTTAGAAAAACTCCTGTTCCCGAAATATTCAATTCATTCATGCTCTTTTCTTTCTGCCAGGAGAGACGATCATGAAAACTATGGCGGCCATGGTAAGTATTATCCCTATCACTATATTCACTGTTATGCTTTCCCCGAAAGCCAACGCACCGACAAGGATTGCCGTAACCGGTTCGAAAACACCAAGTACCGATGCCTTGGTTGCACCTATTATCCTTGTGGCCATGGCAAGCGTTGCCGTGGAGACTATGGTCGGAAGAACGGCCAGCCCCAGAAGATTGAACCACGGCATCACTCCATGCAGGCCTGCCAGAAGCGGCACATGTGCCACAAGCGCATGCAGGGAAAAGATGACGACTCCGGTCAGCAAAGCATAGAATGTCAGCATGGTGTTGGATATCCGGTGTACGGAACGGCTCCTGTTGACAATCACTATGAACATCGCATAGGAAAGGGCCGATGCGAACGAAAGGGCAAGCCCACGCCACTGAAGGGCATGCGTCCCGTCAGTCCTGCACAGAAAAAGCACTCCTATGAAAGTAGCTATTATAGACACCCAGACCTGCCATGTCGGATAGACTTTCAGGAACATCATTATCAGGGCCACCAGGACTGGATAAAGAAAAACTATTGTCGTCGCTACTCCGGACGGAATATAATGATACGCCTGGAAAAGCGTAAGACTGCTGAGGGAAAACAGCAGTCCGAGCAAAAGCAGACGTCTGGCCTGATGCCATGTCACCCTGAAATCCTCTTTTCTCAGGAACAGCCAGCCGCCCAGAATCAGGACTGCAAGAAAATATCTGAAGAACAAGATAGTGTCCACTGACACGCCACCCTTCATCAAAGGTATGGCAAACAGCGGATTGAGCCCGTAAGTCACCCCTGTCACTATTCCTGCCGCATATCCCCAGAAGGGACCGGAAAATCCTGACGTCCCTGCTTTTGAAATCACTCCCATAACTTAACCCTGTCTGACAAATTTATTTGATCCGATAAATATTCATCGGATTCACATTATATATTAAGAGGAAGACCCGGCACAGGCAGGATCTCCCTCTTTATCATCTGATTTAACGGCTAACCTATAAACTCGAGCATCTGTCCGATATCCTCTTTAGGGAAAGACTTCTGCTCCCCGGAAGAAAGATTCTTTATGTTCACCACGCCGGAGGCAGCTTCATCTCCGCCGGTAATGGAAATGAACGGAATCGCCTTCTTGTCCGCATAGTCGAACTGCTTCTTGAGTTTCACCGCTTCCGGATAGATCTCGCATGCCACGCCTGCTTCACGCAAAGCCTTCACCACCGGAAGAACATACCTCATTTCCTGACCTCCCATATTTGCGAACAGCACCCTGGTGGAAGAAGTCACCTCCTTCGGGAACTTGTCCAGACCTTTCAGCACATCGTAGATCCTGTCGGCCCCGAATGAGATACCGACCCCGGACATGCCCGGCAGTCCGAAAATCCCGGTAAGGTTGTCATAACGGCCTCCTCCGCAGATGCTTCCTATCTGGAAATCCTTGGCCTTGACCTCAAAAATGGCCCCTGTATAATAATTCAGTCCACGCGCAAGAGAAAGGTCTATCTCCACCTCCTGGGAAACTCCGGCCGCATCGATAAGGCCGAAAAGCTCTTCCAGCTCGTCAAGACCTTTGAGACCGGTCTGCGAGACTATGCCGGAAGCCGATTTCCCTCCCATAAGCTCCCTCATGACAGAGATCTTCTCCGCTGCAGTCCCTCTTAATTCCAGCACCGGCTCGATCACAGAAACGGCGGCATCGGTAAGCCCTTTTTCCTTCATTTCCGCTTCCACCGCCTCCAGACCGATCTTGTCGATCTTGTCGATGGCGACAGTGATGTCGACCACCTTGTCCGGAAAGCCGCATATTTCGGCAAGTCCTGTAAGTACCTTGCGGTTGTTGATCTTTATAAGCACATTGACATCGAAAAGGCGGAACACCCTGTCGACTATCTGCACGAGCTCCAGTTCATTGACCAGAGACTCGGAACCTATGACATCCACATCGCACTGGTAGAACTCCCTGTAACGCCCTTTCTGTGGACGGTCAGCCCTCCAAACAGGCTGTATCTGGTACCTCTTGAACGGGAAGGCGATGTCATTCTGATGCTGTACGACAAAGCGAGCGAACGGCACTGTCAGGTCATAACGCAGACCTTTTTCACACACCTTCAGCGAAAGAGCCTTGCTGTTGTACTGCCTCTCCCCTTCCGGCAGACGGAATTCCTCGAAGTCAATACCGGAGAACGCATCACCCGAATTCAGGATCCTGAAAAGGAGCTTGTCCCCTTCGTCACCGTACTTGCCCAGAAGAGTACTGAGGTTCTCCATTGACGGGGTCTCGATCGGAGCATAGCCGTAGGTTTTGAATACAGATCTGATCGTGTCGAATATATAGTTGCGGGCCGCCATCTCGGCAGGTCCGAAATCACGTGTTCCCTTAGGAATAGAAGGTTTCTGTGCCATTTTAAATTAAATTAATGATAGTCCGCCGGATGTATCCGGTAAAAACCGCTGCGAATTTAATGAGAAACCGGGAGCAATGCAAATTACCGCCGAAATTCCCGTATGTCTTTCACCATCGGGAGGGCACAGACACAGTCTCAATTCCATACTCCGTGAACCTCTCACAATCCGTATCGGCAACTCCTCCGAACTTTTCGGGAGGACGATTACCAAATCAAAAGACTTGAGAAAGCTACAGCAAAATCTGTTTTACAAACTGCCGGAATGTTTTGTAAACGACCAGATTCAGAGAAATAACAGTCGTTTCTTCCATTGTATCGTTTCTTTTATTATCGTCAATATGTCCGATATCCGCGACACACGGGAAAACGGAAGTCCCGTCCGCTCCACTGACGGAGGGGACGGGACGGAATCTTCTTCAGAACTTACAGTTCAGCGGATTTCTGCTGTCAATGTATCAGGATTGCGGCGACAGTCCCATACAGCATGTATGACGACATCGTCACTTTCCACAGTATATACCAGTTTATAGTACTTGTTTGCAAGCAGTGACCGGAATTGTTCCGGGCGGTGCGTCAGGAATCTTTCAAGTACTCCGATCTCCGGGAATCTCCGCAGCACTTCCGCTTCATCAATCAGTGAATTGTACAGCCGTGCAGAATACGGCTCATTCTTGGATGCCCAGAACCTGTAAATATTCTCAATATCCTCCTGGGCCTCTTTTGTCCAGACTATTCGCATACGGGATGCCTTTTGCGCAATTCGTCATTGGTACAGCACTCGCCTTTACGGTAACTCTGCACGGATTCACCGAGCCGGTGCTCAAGTTCTTCTACGGAGTATTGGCAAGGAGCGGTTTCAGCCACTTCCTTCCGTGCCTCCTCTATCAGTTTCTCCCCAAGCCACAGTTTGTTGTCGGCATTGAGAGACATCGCCTGTATCATCTTCCACAGGCTGTTTCTGCTCATAGAAATGGTTGCTTTCATATTCCTTATATTATCGTACTATGCAAATATAGGAATTATTTGCAACTTCCATTTTCCAGTATGTCAAAGAGCGTGTATATTTCTATTTTTTAATTGTTCGGCACGAGGGTTGCCGGGGTGTTCTCGTTGTCGGTCTACCAGTGCCAGCCGAAGTCAGGACCGAGTTCACTATTCATGAGGCCGGCCGCCAACCCCCAAGGGCAGGTACTGTTATCTACCTTGGTGGCATCGCCTATATCCAACAGTTCATTGCCTATCTTCAGACTGTTCCCGACCAGTGTCTCCACATGTCTGAGGTTTACGATGCGGGAACGATGGATCCGGATGAAGTCGCTTTCGGGCAGCTTGCGCCTGACCGATGCGAGGTTGAAAGAAATTACGAGGATGCGACCTCCTGTCAGGTGGATGCGGGAATAACTTCCGGCAGCCTCTATCCATTGGATTTCATCTACTGCCGCTTTGAGATAGTCGTTCTGTCTCCAGATAAAGACATACTTCCTTTCCGGGCAAGTCTCGTTGATGTGTTGCTCTTCACCATCTGGAGGACACAGGCATAGTCTCAGTTCCATACTCCGTGAACCTCTCACAATCCGTATCGGCAACTCCTCCGAACCTTCCGGGAGGACGATTACCAGCTGTTGATTCTTTCTCATAAGTCAAACATAGTTTTAATCTACAAATCAAAAGACTTGAGAAAGCTACAGCAAAATCTGTTTTACAAACTGCCGGAATGTTTTGTGAACGACCAAATTTAGAGAAATAACAGCGACAATCTGCGTTTCTTATGCAGATTGTCGCTGTTGTTCCTGTGTATTCGATTTAGAGCGGGACAGATACTGTATGGGTGCTGCAGGATGGTCTTGTCTGCCGCATACGGGTTTTCTCTTTATCGTTACAACGTTCCTGTATGCGTTTCGATGTACTTTACGCCGTTCACCGTGGCACCACCTGTGATGGTGACTGTGCCGCATGTGCCAAATCCTCCGTTGCCGATGCCGCAAGGGGCATGTATCCCTTGCGTGTATGTTATCACTGTGCTTTCGCCGGATATGGTGATATTGCCGCAGCTTCCTGACTGTGCGCTTCCGATGCAGGCACTATACCAGTATGGCTTTCCAATACTGATGGTGCCGCCATTGATGGTAATATCACCACAACTTTCTCCAGGAAGACTTCCAATACCTGCGCCGGATTCGAAACTGTCGTCAGGAACGTCGTCTACCCTAATGTTCCCACTTTCAATGACAATATTTGCTCCGCTCCCGGCACCGATACCTGCTCCAACGCTCCAGTAATCGCCTGCATATTCTCTTGAGATATTCAGACTTCCTTTGCCGTCAATAGTCAGCGTTCCGCTTTCAACATAGATGCCGCTACCATAATGATATGAATAGTTGGAATAGTCAGTTTTCGCTGTCAGGCTGTTGGAAGCAGTCAGTATAATGGTAGCATCCCCCTTGCAAGTAATGGCATTGCCTGTGGCGGAGGGAGCCAGTACGACATCTTCTAATGTAACCTCAGCATCCGCCTCGACGGTGATTTGCAGGTTCTTTTGCTGTCCATTGCCCTTGATGGTAGTCTTTCCGCTGACGGTAAGCGTTGTGCCTTCGTAGGTGTCAAGGTCTATTTCTGTAGGTGCTTGCTCTACGCCGATGGTTATCGTATGTACCTGCCCGGCTTTAATGGTCACTTTGTCATCCAGTGTTACCCGAACGGGGTCACCCTCCGCCTTTGCCACTTCGAAGGTATTGTCTGCCTCTAAATAGCCGGGGCGCAGGTTGGCTTCCCAGCATCGTTGCCCATTGTAGGTGGCTTCCATCATAGGAACGTATTTGTTTTCGGTGCTTGTGAGCGAACCTAAATCGCCTTGGTTGTTCGGGCTTGTCAGATGGCTACGTACTGTGACCGTTTGTACTTCATTCGCCTTGTCGCCTTCCAGCACAACACGTACCTTGGCAAGCTGATGGGTAAAAGCAAGGTTAGCCGAGGTATTGTAATCGGCATTCACCGTACTTGTACCTTTCAACAGGTAGGTCAGTCCTTCATCTTGGTGGGTAAAGTCCAATTCTTCATTCAAGGGATACCAAGCCGTGATGGTGGCGGGCTGCTTGTCTTTCCAATAAACCGGCTTTTCGGGGGTAACGCCCACAACACTGCCCTCTATGTCCACATTCACCACATAAATGCCTGTTTCTTCATTATCACCGATGCGTACTCCTATGCGGTCGCCGTCTGCCCATACGCTACTCATCCCGTCTGTCGGGTTTTCGCTGACCCGCGTCCACGGCTGTTCGCTTATCTCCGCCGTGAGGCTGACGCTGCCTATCTGCAACGGGTATTCGCCTTCGGGCAACGCCGTGCTGTTCTCTGCCAGTTCGTCTTGCGAACAGGCGGAGAGCAGCAGTGCCGCCACGAGGTATATTGTTGAAAATAATCTGTATTTCTTCATCTTATCTGTCATTTATTCGTTCTATGCTTCTCAGGGCAGGGCTACGGAGCCTTCGCCTCCTGTGCCAGTATTCCACTTGGGACTTTCCGATACCTGCACGTCAAGGCCGTAGTGGAAGATGGTGATGTCGTAGGTGTAGACATGGCCGGGCTTCCACTCGGCATCTTTCTGCAGCGTGTAGTAGAACGGGCCGTAGACGGTAGTGCCTTTCTTGGCGGTGAAGGCCAGCAGCCGTGTGCCCGCCGTCACATTCTGCGGAATAACGAGGGCTTCGTAGGTGGCGAAGTTGCCGGTCTCGGTGGCGGTGGCGAGGTGGGGACTGATGCT
>CALVAJ010000019.1 GCA_944325505.1 uncultured Bacteroidales bacterium | reverse complement strand
GAAGAGCTCCGCAAGGCTGTAGAGGCATTCTGCTACGACAGGTGCTACTCCATCGCAAAATCCGGACTTCCGAAACATGAAAGATCAGACGCTTTCGATGCTCTGAAAGAAGAGTTCTACCAGACTCTGCCTGAAGAGGACCGCGAGGCCAAGAAGATGATGGTGGAAAGATACTACCACGCTATAGAGAAGCATGCGATGAGGAACCTCATTCTCGATGAGGGAATCCGTCTGGACGGCCGCAAGAGCACAGAGGTACGTCCTATCTGGTGCGAGGTGGGATATCTTCCATGCGCACACGGCTCGGCAATCTTCACCCGCGGCGAGACACAGTCTCTTTCTACCGTAACACTCGGTACCAAGCTCGACATGAAGGAGCTGGATGAAGTTCTGGTACAGGGCTCGGAGCAGTTCGTGCTCCACTACAACTTCCCTCCGTTCGCTACAGGCGAGGCCAAGGCCCAGAGAGGTGTAGGCCGCCGCGAAATCGGACACGGGAACCTGGCATGGAGAGCTCTCAAGCCTATGGTTCCGCTCGCACCTGAAAACCCATACGCAGTCCGCGTTGTTTCCGATATCCTCGAGTCTAACGGCTCGTCTTCAATGGCTACGGTATGTGCAGGATGCCTTGCACTCATGGATGCCGGAGTGAAGATCAAAAAACCGGTAGCAGGAGTTGCCATGGGACTTATAACTGACGCAGAAAGACCTAACGACAGATATGCAATCCTTACCGATATCCTCGGAGACGAAGACCACCTCGGTGATATGGACTTCAAGGTGACCGGAACCAAGGACGGCATCACTGCCACTCAGATGGATATCAAAGTGGACGGACTCTCATACGAAGTGCTCGCAAAAGCACTCGAGCAGGCCCGCCAGGGAAGGATGCACATCATGGGCGAAATGATGAAATGCATCAGCGAGCCTCGTGCAGACTACAAGCCGTTCGTACCTCGTCTCGTACAGATCAGGGTACCTGGAGAGTTCATCGGAGCCATCATCGGCAAGGGCGGAGAAGTCATCCAGAAGATACAGAGGGAGACAGGCACTACCGTCACCATCACTGAAGACAACGTCAACGGAGTAAGCGAAGGCATCGTAGATATCTTCGGAGACAACAAAGAGGCTATGGACAAGGCTCTTGAATGGATCAACGGTATCTGTGCGGTTCCTGAGGTAGGCAAGGTTTACCATGGCACCGTAGTCTCTACACTTGAGTTCGGAGCGTTCGTAGAAATACTTCCAGGAAAGGAAGGCCTTCTCCACATCTCTGAAATCGACTGGGGAAAGACCGACAAGGTGGAGGATGTCCTCAACGTCGGAGACGAAGTGGATGTCAAGCTCCTCGAAATCGATCCAAAGACAGGAAAGATGAGGCTCTCACGCAAGGCTCTCCTCGAAAAACCGGAAGGATATGTAGAGCCTGAGCGCAGACCGAGACCTGCAAACGGAGGGGACAAAGGCCCTCGCCGCAACGGGGATGACAGACGCGGGCCGCGCCGCGATGACCGCAGGGGAAGCGACGAGCGCAGGAATGACCGCCGCGACGACCGCAGGGCTCCGCGCAAGGAGAGCAGAGCGCATCATGAAACTGCGCCGGCAACTGACACAGGTGCTGATGCAGGTTTCGATACTCCGGACTATAACAACCCGGACATGTTCTAGTAACTGTCCGGTCAAATATAACAGTTCAGGGGCTGTGTCAAAATGATAAATTTTGGCGCAGCTCTTTAGGTATGCACACCGCCTTTTTTATCGAAAAAGACATGCCACTCAAACCAGCATTTATATTTTCGCTTGTTCTTTCCTGTTCAGTACTTGCTTCCGGGCAGGACCTGCAGCAGGACACTACAGAGGTCGTAAACCTTGAAGGTACGGTATTTACCGCAGAAAAAAAGCCCGTAATCTACAGACTCGACCGAAAAACAGTAAGCGGATCTTCTTCCCTGTCCGCTTCAGGAGGCTCCGCTGTAGATGTGCTTAAATCGATGCCTTCGGTCCGCGTCGATGCTGACGGAGAGGTATCGTTCCGAGGCAGCACCGGCTTTCTCGTATATGTGGACGGGAAACCGAGCATGCTGGAAGGAACGCAGGCTTTAGAGCAGATTCCTGCCGAAAACATCGAGGATATCGAAATTATCACTTCTCCATCAGCGGTCTACAGGACAGACGGGGATGCCGGCATCATCAACATTATCACCAGGAAACGTCATGCAGAGGGTTTAGGAGGCTCTGTCTCGGCTTCCGGAAGCACCATCGGTACCTGGAGCGGAGACGTGCAGCTGAGCCTGAACAGAGGCAGCCACAGATGGTACATAGGCGGGACTGCATCACAGATACGCGGACGCAGCGAATTCCGCCAGCAGAAACACACTCTGATAGATGATTTTGAAACCTTGTCGGACGCAGACGGTTACCGTCACAGCACGGTATCGTCATACATCGGCAGGATAGGTTGGGAATTCCGCAATGACAGGCACCATGCCTTAGTGGAATTCCAGTCAGGAGTGACGGACAATGCCAGGGGCGGCGACATGTCATATTACGAGAACAGGAAGCAGTCGGGAGAGGTCATAAATGACGCCACCTACGACAGTCATGACCGGTATTCGAACGAAAAGAGGCTCGCCCAGATTTCAGCGGAATATTCCTATATCCTGAACGACCGTGGGGACAACATCTCGGCACAGGGCCGTCTGAGGTATGACTGGTACGCCCTGGAATATACCGAAAGCAACCTTTTCACGCAGACCGGAGCCAGATACGAAGGGACGCGGGGTTATGAAGACGAATATCACTGGGACTACGACTGGGACATCAAGTACACCATGAACTACAGGCCGTCCGGAAAGTTCGAAGCCGGCTATCAGATGACCTCGTACAGCGAAGTGGGTGACTACAGCATAAAATACTGGGACAGGGATGCGGAGGAATTCCAGTGGCAGGACGACATGTATGCCCCGTTCTTCTACCGCAGGCAGATACATTCGCTGTTCGCGATGGCTACCGACACTTTCGGGCCTGTGGACATCAATGCCGGAATACGCGGAGACTACACACATGACATCATGGACATCACTGTCAAGGACGCCAGCCGCAACCTGAAGCGTTACGAACTTTTCCCTTCGGTCCATGCCGCCTACCATGCCCCGCATGACAACACTGTTTCGCTCTCATATGCTTTCCGCACCAACCGTCCGGGCATCTGGAAGCTGGAGCCATACATCACATACGAAGACTATTACACTAGGCTCATCGGAAACCCGGACATCAAGCCCGAATATATCCACTCTGCCGAACTGGGATACCGCAAGGTATTCGGCAAGAATCGCAACAGTCTGACATTCACCGGTTTTTTCCGGTCAAGAAAAGGAAAGACAGATCTTATCCGCCGACCGTACCAGCCCGGAGTGACCCTGGACTCCCTTATAAATGCCGGGAATGACATCACTTTCGGACTTGAAGCTGAAGCCCGCATAAAGGTGGCCCGCTGGTGGGACATGACGGTAACAGGAAGCGCTTTCAGGTACAGTTTCAAAAGCACCTACGAAGGCAGCACCGATGCGGCCAATTTCAGCTATACGGCAGGGATGATAAATAACTTCAGGGCCGGCAAGACGACAAGAATCCAGTTCGATGCCAATGCTCTCGGCCCGGCCATCCTTTCACAAGGCACGGAAAAAGGGTATTTCTACTTCGATCTGGCCATCCGGCAGCAGATCCTGAAAGACAGGCTTTCCGCCTCGCTGGTCTTCCACGATGCGTTCCATACAGCCAGGTATGAAAACAGGAGGAAAACTCCCGGACTGCTTTCCCTCACCAATGTCAGACCGGTCTATCCTAACATCATCCTGTCCCTGAGCTATACTTTCAACGTCAAGGACCGCAAGGAGCACAGCGGGGCCATCTCCACCGGAACCATCTTCGAGGGCAAGGATTTTTAACTCCCTGTCATTTCGAGCGTAGCCGAGAAATCTGGCAGATAACCATTTTTTCCTATCTTTGCACCTGTCATTCCGGATTGCACCGGGAGCAATGCAAACAAGTTTGCAATTGCCGGGGCGCGACAGTATAAATGACCGCAGGTCAAATATATAAAAAGAAAACTATGGAAGTCAGAGCAAAAAAATCCCTGGGACAGCATTTCCTTACAGACCTTTCGATAGCGCAGAATATCGTAGAGGCTCTGGAGACAGAGGGTTATGATGAGACCGCCGGAGGCGGCATGTTCGAGACGCTTGAAGTCGGTCCCGGGATGGGCGTGCTTTCGCAGTACCTTCTGGAAAGAGAGGATATAGACCTGAGGCTGGTAGAAATCGACAGCGAGTCCGTGGACTATCTGCTGGTCAACTTCCCCAAGGCTGCAGGCCGCATCCTGCAGGCCGACTTTCTGAAGCTGCGCCTGGAAAATTTCTTCAAGGGGCGCTTTCTGGTGATCGGCAACTTCCCGTACAACATTTCTTCGCAGATATTCTTCAGGATACTTGACTATAAGGAATCCATCCCGCAGGTCGTATGCATGATACAGAAAGAAGTGGCGGAACGTATCGCCGAGAAGCCCGGCACCAAGACATACGGGATACTGTCCGTACTTCTCCAGGCATGGTACGACATCGAATATCTCTTCACCGTCGGCGAAGGGGCGTTCAATCCCCCGCCAAAAGTAAAATCTGCCGTCATAAGGCTGAAACGGAATTCCCGTGTATCGCTCGGCTGTGACGAGAAACTGTTCAAGGCCGTAGTGAAAACTTCATTCAACCAGAGGCGCAAGACCCTGCGCAATTCCCTGAAGCCTCTGATCTCCGCCAAGGCTGAGCGCGAAGGCTGGTCCGCAGACCGGACCGCGGAGTTCATCTCCTCCCCTGTCTTCGAACTCCGTCCGGAGCGCCTCGGAGTCGAAGATTTCATCGGGCTGACCTCCTTGCTTTCCTAAACTGCCCAAACCGATTGACGATGCCAAGAAATTACCCTCCCCAATCCTTTGAAAACCTGTATCTCAAATACAGGCCAAGGCTTGTAAACTATGCCATGCATTTTGTAAATAACCCGGACGATGCGCAAGACATTGTCCAGGACAGTTTTCTGGCCCTTTGGAAATACGGATATGCCGACAATGCTGAAAGCAGCAGAATATTATTCACAATCATCCGCAACAAATGCCTGAACTATCTTAAACACGCGGCAGTCAAGAGCAATTACCGGGACCTGATACAGAAAACGGTAAAGGGGAACGAACTTCTTTACAACCTCGATTTCTCTTATGATGCCGATGCCGGCCTTTTGTACAACGAGCTTGAGACATACATACAGAAAGTGCTTGCATCCCTTTCTGAAAGATGCCGCGAAGTATTCATTTCGAGCAGGTTCCTGGGTATGAAAAACAAAGAAATCGCCCAAAAGCTCAACATCTCCGTAAAGGCTGTCGAGAAACATATCGGCAAAGCGCTAAAGGCATTTGAAACGGCACTGCAGGACGGCACCCCTTCCCGTCCTGTCCTGAAAGTTCTCATCCAGATACTTTTCCCTGCCTGATATCGGATTTAATATTTTTTTTTACTTTTTACAAGTAGGGTTATATTCTGCCAGGTTGTTATATAGCTACAAGACGCAAGGCATATAACGACATGAAAGAAAATACTGACAGGATAAAGGAGATTGCCGGCCATTATTTCAACGGGACAATTTCTCCCAAAGATGAATTTACTCTATTCCGGTATCTGTCCGGTAGTAAAGACAACCAGAAGAAGTTCAGAGAATGGGAATCCGAATGGGAATACTCGCATATTCCCAACGGGAATGACATCCAGCATCTCAATCTTCTGAGACGAGAGATATTCAAAGCCAGAAACAGAAAGAAACGGCTGCTTAGGGCCACCGTCTCCGTCGCAGCTGCAATCGGGATTATTGTCACAATATTCTCAATCCGGCACGAGCCTGCAAAGGAAAATATTGACAATAAAGATTTTATCGTAGAAGTTCCTTCAGGAGGGAAAAGCAGACTGTTGCTGCCGGACGGAAGTCTCGTATGGCTGAACTCCGCTTCAAGCCTGACCTATAGTGCCGGTTTCAACAGCGACTCAAGGACAGTCATCCTGTCCGGAGAAGCCTACTTTGAAGTGGCTCAGAACGAATCCCTCCCGTTCGAGGTTCTGTCGCAGGGCTGCCGGTTTACAGTCCTCGGGACCAAATTCAACATTTCTGCATATAATAATGATTCAGACGTAATTGCAGTCCTTATGGAAGGATCGCTGTCATTCGAATCAGAAGAGGACAATGTCCTTATGAAGCCGGGGAATCTCGTGTGCTACAATAAATCAGACGGAACGACAGCCGTAGATATGACCAACGCCGAACTGTACAAGTCATGGATAAACGGCAAGATAAAATATGATGACATAACCCTGCCTTCCCTGTTGAACAGGCTGTCAAGACAATATGACACCGAGATAATACTCCTTACATCGGATTTCAACAAAAAAAGCTTCCGGGTCTCGTTTACCGAAGACCAAAGTATAGAAACCGTTCTGGACGCACTCAAGAAAATCCTGCCTATATCGGTATCGCAAAAAGACAAGAAATACTATATAGACAAAGTCCAGGACTGAGTACATCTGCATGCGACCCTCTATTTTCAATTATATAACCAATCCAATCAAATGCATCTACGTCTGATTTACAAACAAGCTTCGGCAATTATCTGCGGACTTATTGTTTCCGTTTCGATAAGCGCCCAGACAGTCTCCCGGACATTCAGGGACATGCCTCTTAACAAGGTCCTTGAAGAAATTGAAAGGCAGACTGGGTACACATTCATCTTTGAAAATGCAGAAATTGATCCGGACCAGACAATAACTGCAACATTTAAAGATGCCTCAATCCATTCAGTACTTGACAGGATTCTCGGGAACTCCCTGCAATATTCAATTACAGGGAACATCGTTTCAATCTCGAAAAAGGCCGGGACACAACAGCCGGGAACAGACAACAGGAAAACCGTTACCGTTTCCGGAACCGTAATTTCATCTGCCGACAACCAGCCTATACCGGGAGCCGGAGTAATAATCGAAGGCACGGATACCGGGGTGCTGACAGATCTTGACGGTAATTATATGCTGAAACTGCCTCCCGATGCACAGGCAGTAACGTTTGCAATGCTCGGATATGAGAACAAGACAATCCTTGTAAAGGATATACAGCTCATGAAGCTGGTCAGCCTCAATGAATCTTCGAGTACTCTGGAAGATGCCGTAGTCGTGGGGTTCGGTGTTCAGAAAAAAGAAAGTGTGGTAGGCGCAGTCCAGGCCGTAAAGCCGAATACGCTTGACTATCCGTCAAGCAATCTCACATCTTCCTTTGCAGGCAAAATAGCCGGAGTCATAGCCACACAGCGTTCAGGAGAACCCGGTGCCGATGGCGCGAACTTCTGGATCAGAGGCATTTCAACCTTCGGAACGAATACCTCGCCGCTAATCGTAATGGACGGAGTGGAGATCAATGCGACAATGCTCAACTCCATAGCCCCGGAAACCATAGAATCATTCTCTATCCTCAAAGATGCCACAGCTACCGCACTCTACGGTTCCAGAGGCGCGAACGGAGTAATGATCATCACGACAAAGAACGGAAGGGACATGGAGCGCATGCAGGTGAATGTCCGGGTTGAAAACGGGTGGTCAATGCCGACAAGCGTACAGGCCATCGCCGACGGAGTGTCGTACATGCAGGCCTATAATGAAGCCGCCGGCATGATGTACTACAGCCAGGACAAGATCGACGGGACCCGGGAAGGCAGGAATCCGTACATATATCCGGACAATAACTGGTATGACATCCTTTTCAAGAAATTTACGATGAACCAGAATGTCAATGCCAACATCACCGGAGGAGGCAAACGTGTAGACTATTTCCTCAATGCCACATTCTACAATGAGAACGGCATACTGGATTCACCCAACGCATCGAAATTCAACACCAATGTGAATTACAAAAAATACCTGTTCCAGAGCAACGTATCGGCACGCATCACCAATACTACACGGCTCAGTGTCAGGATGAACACACAGCTGCACTTCAGACATGCCCCGTCTGAAAATCTCACAAACCTGTTTTTCTATACGATGCGGGCCAATCCCGTACATTTCCCTGTCACCTGGCCGGCGGAAACCGGAGATACATTCATCCGCTACGGAAGTGCGGACAGTCCGAACGGAGGAACCAATGAACTGAACCCCTATGCCCTTATGTGCAGAGGATATGGAGACAGGCACTATTCGTATTTCACTGAAACGGTCAACCTTGAACAAGACCTGAAGTTCCTGACTCCGGGACTGAAGATCAAGGGTCAGGTATCTTTCCATAACTACGTCTATGCGGCAACGTACAAAAACACGAACCCGCATTACTACAAACTCGATTCCTATTCCCAGAATCCTGATACGGGCGAATACTCCTACCAGACATCCGCCATAGGGACTCCAGGAACGGATTATTATGCCATTTCCACAGGGAAAGACGGATACAGAGAAAATTCCGTCCAGGCATCAATCGAATATTCACGGGTTTTCAAAGAGGCTCATGACGTAAACGCCATGCTTGTCTACCATCAGAGAGAAAGAGTGTACAATACGCCGGAAAACAATGAAAACGATGTCCTTCCCTATAGGGAACAAGGGCTTGCAGGGCGTATAACCTATGCATATAAAAGCCGTTACCTTTTCGAAGCCAATTTCGGATATAACGGGTCAGAGAACTTCGCTCCGAAAAAAAGATTCGGGTTCTTCTCGTCCGTTGCTATCGGATACAATATTTCCAATGAACCGTTCTTCAGACCGCTCAAAAATACGATAAGCCTTCTCAAGTTAAGGTTTTCGTACGGAAAATCCGGAAACGACGTACTGGATGCCAGATTCCCGTACATTACCGAGATCAATACAAATACCGGCATGTACTGGTACGTAAGCCCTGATTTCCGCGGTCTTACAGGAACAACAATCGCCACGCTCGGAAACGAGAATGCCACATGGGAAGAAAGTACGAAAGCGAATCTCGGTATCGAACTCGGACTGTTCAATGATCTTACCCTTATCGTAGACTTCTTCAAAGAAGACAGAACAGGCATATTCATGCAGAGACGGTCTACTCCTGCTTCCGTCGGATACACCGGAACACTGCCTTATGCAAACATAGGAGGCGTAACGAATCAGGGTATCGACATGTCCCTGGAGTATAACAAAGTTTTCAGCAACGATCTGATATTGTCAGTGCGAGGGACACTCACATATGCCCATAACGAGATCACCGAACGGGATGAACCTCCAGGTACTCCGGAATACCAGTCGGAACTGGGACATCCGATCAATTCCATACTGGGGCTTGTCGCCGACGGGTTGTTTGCAGATGAAGAAGACATAGCCAATTCGCCGGTACACACATATCAGCAGGTCCGCCCCGGTGATATCAAATACAAAGACCTCAACGGCGACGGCCAGGTAGATGACAATGACATGACGATAATCGGCAGACCTACTACGCCCGAGCTTGTCTATGGATTCGGAGCATCTCTGAAATACAGGAATTTTGATCTTTCCGCCTTTTTCCAAGGTCAGGGAAGGGTAACTGTCCTGATGCAGGACATGCATCCTTTCTGCGACAGGGGGACATCAGGATTCGGAATCACCAAATGGATTGCAGACGACCACTGGTCAGAAGCAAACCCGAATCCGGATGCCGCTTATCCGAGACTCTCTACGGACTGGAACCAGAACAACACCAAAGTATCGTCTTTCTGGATCAGAAACGGCTCCTTCATCAGGCTGAAAACCGTAGAGGCCGGATATACATACAAATCATTGAGATTTTATATAACTGGATCCAATCTATTGACTTTCACAAAATTCAAATATTGGGACCCCGAACTTGGTGGTGGAAACGGGCTGTCTTACCCGCTTCAGCGTACATTCAATATAGGCATACAATATAATTTCTAGAACAGAATGAAACAGATATACTGCATCTTAACAATATTGCTTACTTTCAGCTCATGCAACTACCTCGATGTAGTCCCTGAAAGCAAGGCAAAATTCGATGACATATTCAAGCAGCAGAGCGAATGCCAGAAATTCGTCTACTACATGTATCAGAATATCCCGAATCCTATGGGACATTGCTACTGTCCCGAGCACATGGCCGGAGACGATTTCATTTCAGGAAGAAAAGGCGCGGTAAACTATTTCCAGTACAAAAGCATCCTGTACGGTCTGGAAAGCCCGAGCCAGAGCTATTTCGGCATGTGGTGGTCCGGAGACATTCCGGAACTCGGAGGCAGGCGCACGAACTACAATATATACGCATCGATCCGGCATTGCTATATGCTTCTGAACAATATTGACAAAGTGCCCGACATTACCGAGGAGAACTATAATACCTGGAGAGGTGAGGCGTATTTTCTCATAGCCCTGTACCACCACACATTGTTCAACTTCTACGGGCCATGCGTAATCGTCCGTCAGGAGGTGGATGTAAACGCGTCCGGAGACACGTTCTTCCAGCCGCGCAGTACTGCTGACGAATGCGCCGAATTCATTTGCGGGATGTATGACAAGGCAGCATCGCTCCTGCCGGCCAAACGCCCGGATGCAGAATTGAATTTTGCGACTGCTGCAGCTGCAAAGGCATTCAAGGCCAGGCTCCTGCTGACAATCGCCAGTCCGCTTTACAACGGCAATACGGAAATGAGCGACTTTGTCAACAGGGATGGCACGCATCTTATAAACCAGGAGTACAATCCTGAAAAATGGAAAGCCGCAATGGATGCCGCAAAGGACGCCTACGAATACTGCGAACAGAACGGATACAAACTTTACGACTACCCTGACGCGTCTATCGCAGACGGTTTCCAGAGAAGCGTCCGGAATTACCATGACGTATTCTGCAAAGACCATTACAATACCGATGAATACATTTTCGCTATCGGGTCGACTTATTCCAGTCAAACAGTAATTCGCCAGAGCGCCCCAAGGACACCGAATCCGAATGGAAGCGGAAGCTATTACACCCAAGGATACAGAGGTGATTTCGTGCCTACTTTCGAGTCGGTGGAAATGTACTACACCCGCAACGGGCTGCCTTGGGACAAAGATCCCGAAACTAAGAACATAAACCCTTATGAGATAGACCAGGACGCAGGGACAGTAAAGATGCATCTCTACAAAGAGCCGCGCTTCTATGCCAATGTAGGCTATGACAGAGGACAGTATGAAATCGACGGGACTTCAATAGAGATACAACTGCGTGGAGGGGAAATCCATGGCAGTACCTTCAATATTGCCGATGAATACCAGAACTGCACCGGATACCTGAACAAGAAATTCGTAAACGCACAGAATTATTACGACCCCACGAACAACACTTTCAGGTATTTCAATGTCAACTATCCGATGATGAGACTCGCTGAACTCTATCTGAATTATGCAGAAGCCGAATTCGAATATACCGGTTCTCTGGGGACAGAAGGCCTTGACTGCCTGAATAAAGTCAGGAAAAGAGCCGGTCTCATGAATTTTGAAGATTCCTGGGCTCTTGCCGGAGGCATGCCTTCAGGAGAAGAACTCCGCCAGATCATCCATGCGGAACGTTCTATCGAATTCTTCATTGAAGGACACCGGTACCATGACCTGCGCCGGTGGAAAGAGGCCCCGGAAGTAATGGTACGCAAGCCTAAGGCCTGGAATCTGGACGGACGTACAGCAGAGGATTTCTACCAGATTTCACAAATGCCGGAGCTCATGACCCGAGTATGGAAATCATATTGGCTGGCAATCCCTATTCAGGATCTTAACGTAAATCTGAATCTGGTACAGAATCCCGGGTATTAATATTAAATACTTTCTGAAAATGAAAAAAAACATTCATAATTCTGGCCGTTCTGGCCCTGTCCGTTTCCTGCTCAGACAAAATATACGTTGCAGACGATGTCGCTTCTGTATTTTATCTCAAACATTCCGGACTGACCGAAATTCCGCTGGACAGACAGTCTCCGGAATTCGACATCGCAATACTGAAAAGCGGACATAACGAAGAATCCTTTGAGATTTCACTCCGGACGGATCCGGAACTCATAGTAGAGTACAATGCCGAAACCAAGTCTGCTTTCAAGCCGCTACCGGACAACTGCTACGAAGTAGAGACCGGAACAGTGACATTCGACGGTCAGACAAACTGTAAAACAGTAAAAGTCACCGTAATTCCGGAATACTTCCCGTCAGGCGGGAAATTCCTTCTGCCAGTCTGTGTATCATGCAGCGAACATCCGGAAACAGTCAGCACCGATATGGGAAGCGTACTGTATCATATAACCATCGAATAACAAAAAAAACAGAAAATCATGAAAAGATATTTTTACCTGGCATCTGCCGCAATCGTTATCATATCCGCCTGCAGCAAGGAACCTGAAGAACCGGCCGTTGCCGGTCCGGCCATCGAAGTCAAGACCGGAGCTGCCACTATCGACGAGACTGAAGTAAAGCTTGAAGGGACATATACCTACGACGGAGACCAGGAGACAGAACCGGGATTCCGCTACGGCGCCACACAGACAGAAATGCTTGCTGCGGAAATAATTCCGGCTGAAAAGGTAAGCGGGAATGCCTTCATGAGCAGTTTCCTTGCAGAAAACGGAGAATATTACTATCAGGCCGTACTTACAGTAGGAAATGAAATATTCACGGGCAAGACAGGGTGGTTCGAAGTATCATTTTCATCTGTCCCGGAAATAACGACTGAGACCGCCGACATACTTCAGGACGGCGTAATGTTAAATGGAACATACAGATTCGACAGCAAGAAGATTCCTATTCAGGTCGGGTTCTTCTATGCGGATAATCCCGACAATCTGGCAACCGTGGAATTCCATCCTGTAACACCTGAGGGAAATTCTTTCAGCTTCAAGCTTGAAGGAATAAACGAAATTTACTATCAGGCTGCAGCTATCGTCAATGGTGTAACATACAGAGGGGAAACGCTCCATGCCAAAGTAACGGATCTGTCGGCCGAAGGGCCTGCCAACTGCTACATTGTAACAGAAGAAGGATGGTACAGTTTCGATACGAAAAAAACTGACGGAAGTACGGTATCAGGGACAACCGCAGCCTGGATATGGGCATCGGAAAAGGAAATACTTTCTTCAATATCATATTCTGACGGGAAAATAATGTTCAAAGCCTCCGGAGAATACGGTAATGAAACCGTTGCACTGTGCGATGCCGACGGTACCATACAGTGGAGCTGGCATATATGGTCGACGGACATGCCTGCAGAGCAGGAATTCGAAGGGACTGTCATGCTGGACAGGAATGTCGGTGCAACTACTGCCGATGCCAACCTGCCAGGCTCCCTCGGACTGTACTTCCAGTGGGGAAGGAAAGATCCTTTCGTCAGCGCAAATACAATCCAGAAAGATGAAGCATCGGCTTATGAAGACGTCGCATTTGCATTCAGCGGAAGCGGCACATATGTATGGACCGCACCTTTTGTCTACAACGGAGAGCTCGTTTCCGGAATCATGCATGTTAATGAAGAAATGGATGAAACCATGTCCAGGGAAAATCCGGCAAACTACTACGGGACCTACAACGCCGGAGGTTGGAAAGACGGAAATGATATCATAGGAGACTACTGGGGAGGACTCTCAGGAACAAAGACGAACAATGATCCGTGTCCGGCAGGCTATATGGTCCCTACGATAGACCAGACGAAGTCATACATAATGGGACTTGTAAATTCAGGCTCATGGGTATCCGCGACAAATTCATACGGAAGGATAATAAGCTACAACGGAAATACATACCAGTTCCCGGGTTCGGCATTCAGGGCATGGAGCGGTAAGGTCCGCTATCCCGGCCGGGTCACATTCCTCTGGAGTTCCACTTTGACAGACACGGAAAAGAAGGCAAGGAACTTTTACGACTTCAAGGACAATGAAAATTCCGATTTCATATGCAACGCCATGGCTGTCAGATGTATAAAAATAAAGTAAGAGATGTCCAGAGCCACTATTATTTTTTCTGCACTTGTAATCCTGTCGGGATGTTCAGACAAAATGCATACGACACCCGGCGGTCATGAAGGAGGAGATGTGCCTGACGGCACATCTTCCAAACAGCTTATTGTCACCGACCAGGCATCGTCATCAATATTCATTTATGATTTCCCTACGCAGGAAACAGTCTGGAGTTGGACAGCGGAGGACTCGGAAATACCATCCGGACATGCCGGATGGTTCGGTCTTCCTGATGAAGCCAAACCGGTATATGAGGCATCATGCATCCTTATGACAGATTCCAGAGGAGGTACGGCATTAGTGCGGATAAAAGATAAGAAAGCGCTGTTCTACGCAAATCCGGGCGGAAATCCGCATTCAGCGGAAATCCTTCCTGACGGCAACATCGTCGTTGCTTCCAGCGATGGATATCTCACTATGTACGAACAGGATGAAACATCTGCATACGCAGATCATTATCTTGACAGGATACTGCTCACGTCAGCGCACAATGTGGTCTGGGACAAAAACAGGGATTGTTTATGGAGTGCAGGAGGAGAAATAGTCTACAGATTGTCCTGCAAGGACAATAAACTGCAGATACAGGAACAGATACCGCTGCCTGCAGGATGCGGAGACGCACACGACATGGTGCCTGTATACGGGACAAACCGTCTGGTGCTGTCGACAAATTCCAGATGCTTCTATTTCTATCCGGAATCGGGAACCATAGAAGAAGCCCCGAGTTTCAGGCAGGGCCAGATAAAAAGTGTCTCTACCGGGCCTTTCGGATATGAAACCATATGCACAGTGCCTGAAGAAAGCTGGTGGACCACAAGCATACTGAACTTCTCTTCCGGCAATACGCTCGTACGGTTTCCTGAAGCGGAAATATATAAAGCCAGATGGAGACTTGACTCTCCTTTTTCATATTAAAAGAACAAATCGTCTATCATGAAAAAATTCTTCAGCATACTCATCTTCCTGTCGGCAATGTCATTCGTCTGCAATTCCAGGGACATCAGACGCTCATCAGACGGAATTTCCATTATTCCGCAGCCTGCTTCACTGACGCAAACGCAAGGAGAATTCATTATAACCGGCAACACCCATATTTATCTATGCAGTGAAACTGAAGACCTTGGTCCGGTTGCTGATTTCCTGAACAGGGAATTTTCATCCGTATTTGGAAAGCCACTGAAAGTTAAAAACGGTTGCGGAAGACGCGGAATTTCCGTCAGCCTCGATACGGAGACCGGCCCGGAAGCATACTGTCTCGAAATATCCCCTGAAAGAATCTCCATAAAAACCGGCGGTCCTGCAGGAGCCTTCTACGCCTGCCAGTCATTGGTACAACTTTGTCCGGCAGACATGAAAACCTTAAAGGACGTCTCAGGAATAGCGCTCCCGTGCTGCACAGTCAGAGACGAACCCGCCTTCGCATACAGAGGGATGATGCTTGATGTCTCCAGGCATTTCTTCACTGTCGCACAGATAAAGGAACTGCTGGACCTGCTTGCCATGCATAAGATAAATACATTCCACTGGCATCTTACGGATGATCAGGGATGGAGAATTGAAATAAAAAAATATCCCGAGCTCATCAATATCGGAAGTTACAGGCCGTACACGACTGTAAAAAGAACGCTTACCCCGGATAATACACCATACTGCGGATACTATACCAGAGATGACATACGCGAGATAATAGATTATGCCGGGGACCGATTCATCACCGTCATTCCCGAAATCGAGATTCCAGGGCATTCGAGCGCGGCCCTGGCATCGTACCCATGGCTGGGATGCAAAGGAGAAGGATATAAAGTCTGGTGCAAATGGGGAATAAGCAAAGATGTTTACTGCGCCGGAAAGGAAAGTACTTTTGAATTCCTTGAAGGTGTCCTCGATGAGGTCATGGAACTGTTCCCGTCAGAGTACATACATATCGGAGGAGACGAGTGCAGAAAAGAATCATGGGAAGCATGCGACAGCTGTCAGGCAAGGATACATGACGAGGGACTAAAAGATGAAAAAGAACTGCAGAGCTATGTCATGAAGCGTATAGAAAAATTCGTAGAAAGCCGCGGGAGGAAAATAATAGGATGGGATGAAATATACGATGGCGGACTGAGCCCTACTGCCACGGTAATGTCACGCTACGGGAACAGACGGACATCACAGGTAATCGAATGCGGGAACGATGTAATAATGTGCCCTGGGGCACACTGCTATTTCGACTATTACCAAAGCTATGATCATGACAGCGAACCGGTGGCCCATATGGGAAACAACGGATGCCTGTCGGTTGAACAGGCATATGGTCTGAATCCCGGGAAAGACTTCAGTAAAGAGCAACTGAAGCACGTTCTGGGGGTTCAGTGCTGCCTGTGGACAGAATATGTCCCTGACTTTTCCCATCTGCAGTATATGCTTCTTCCTCGGCTTGACGCATTCTCGGAAGCGGCATGGAGCATAGCGCCGCGCGACTACGCCCTTTTCAGGAAAAAGGCGGAAGTCATGGTAAAACGGTATGAAGCGATCGGATATAACTATGCCCGCCACATGTTCAAGCCATCCGGCAACTGAACACGATGGTCACAGCCTGGAAGTGCGTAGGAAAGCGAAGGCGAAAGCCAGGACGGCGGCGGTGAAAGCGATGGCGATGTAGAGGTAGTTCCCGAGCACGAAATCTCGGATAACGGGAACCGTGAAGACAGTTGCCGTCAAGGCCGCAAGAATCGCAATGGCGCCGGCTCCGAAAGCCACAGCTGCCAGGCGGTTCCGTCTTTTGATAGAGCGTACGACGGACATTATGGCCTGTATGTCGGCCTGCTTCTCCTCCTCCGTCCGGCCCGAAAGCGAAGCAGGAATCGGAAGCAGTTCGATCTGGCGGACCAGCTCGGCCATAAAGGCCTCGCTGCCGCGGACCTGCGGCATATTGTCATGGATGAATTGGCGTATTTCCTTTTCTTTCATTTCCTTTATCGTTTTGACAGATTTTCCAGAAAAGCCTTCAGGTGCTGCCGCCCGCGCGAAAGATGCGAGCGGACAGTGCCGGAAGGCATGCCTGTTATGGCTTCTATATCCTTTATGGACTTGTCTTCCATATAGAACAGCAGTATTACCGTCTTCTCGGCCTCGGAAAGCCCTCCGATTGCCATATAAAGTTCCTGATGCTCAAATCGTGCCGCAGGATCGGCCTTCTCGTCCGGCTTCCTGTCATAAGCCGGCGTCAGTTCCTCGCTTTCCGTTTTTGAAGCACGTGACTTATAGTCATAAAAACAGTTGTACGCTATCCGGAACAGCCACGTGGAGAACTTCGCCCTCCCTTCAAACTTCCCGAAGGACATATAGGCCTTCAGCATGGCTTCCTGCGCCAGGTCGTCAGCCCGGAATGAATCCCCTCCGCACAGCACGCACAGGAACCTGCGCAAAGGTCCCTGTTCGTGCTCCAGTTGTTGTATGAACTGATTCCTGTCCACTTCCGGATATTACTTTTCTTCTGTCTCTTTCCAGTATTTTGAAGCCGGCCCCTTCTCCTCTGACTCGATTTCCGGTTTCATCCATTTCTTTCCGACAAAGAACGCCACCAGCAGAGCCGCACCTACAGCGGCACAGATACCTCCCGTTATAAACATTCCTTCCGGATCTTCAACGAATGGGGCACCGACAAGCATCCCTACTCCGGCCAGACAAAGGACCATGCCCCATATCAGTTTATTCAGCAGTCTCATTTTCAATGTTTTGCGGCTTCTTGCATCCGCAAACAACGCAGGATCGATTTCCTGCCCGTTTTCCACAGACCTGAGAAGGACATCCATCTTTCTGTCGATCTCGTGATTCCTTGATCTGAAAACAATTGCCACAATCGATACTGGCATAACGACGCACAGTACAGTCACAATCAATACAGCATTCCAGTCTATCATAATAATCGGTTTTTTAAAGTTGTTTTTCCTGAATCAATCCGTTTCCTCCGGGGAATCTGCATATTAGACTTCAAAGATACTCCGGGTGTTGCAAAAACCTGTCGTTTTTTTGCGGCTTTCCTGTTTTTTCAGTTTCGATTCAGATTCCATCGAGACTTTTGCATCGGAAAATAAAACATAACATTTAAAACGTATCTGATATGAAAAAGTTTTTTACAGCAGTCGCAATTCTCTTTGTCAGCGCAGCTATCGCCTCAGCCGATGACCGTGAAAGACCGACGACAGTAGACAAACTCCCGGCCAACGCACAGGAATTCCTTGCACAGCATTTCAAAGGACTTAACGTAGCTTTCGTGGTAGAAGACCCGAAAATGGTGGGTTCTGAATATGAAGTGACCTATACCGACCGTACGGAAGTCGACTTCAACCCCCAGGGGGAATGGACCAGCGTAGAGTGCAAATACAATGCGGTACCGGCATCTGTCATCCCTCAGAAAATCGCCGAATATGTAGCCAACAGCAATTTCCCGGGACAGATCATCAAGAAAATAGAACGCAACCCGTACACATGGGAGATCGAACTTTCCGGCGGACTTGAAATCAAGTTCGACATGAACTTCAACGTCATCGGCTATGACGACTAGACAATAAGGCCCGAGAGGGTGATTCAAAAGGAGGAATTTCAAGGCTTGCGCAGATGAGAAAACCGCAGTGTACTGTCGTACATGAGGATTTTCGAATCAAGCGTAACGCAGAAAGTACCCTTTTGAGTTCACCCTCTATAACCCCAATTCATCTATTATACGGTGCATGCCGGCATACTCATCAAGAGTCCACAGGATGAACCTGATATCCACACAGACGCACTTGTTGTAACCGGGCGTATAATACGAATCACTGGCAAGCGACTCTTTGTTCCCGTCGAACGCCAGTCCTATAAGTTCTCCGGAAGCATTGAGGACAGGGCTGCCGGAATTGCCGCCCGTAATATCGTTGTCCGTAAGGAAATCGACAGGCATGGAGCCTTTTCCGCCCTGCCACCATCTTCCCCACTGTCCGCTTTCAAGGAGCCTCTTCCAGTCTTCATGGAGGGTATATTCATACTTTTCCGGGTCATACTTTTCGAGAATCCCCGCCGCGGTGCTCTGCCAGGAGCATATCACTCCGTCATACGGTTCGACAGGACCTACGGTACCGTAGGTTATACGCATGGTCGAGTTGGCGTCAGGATACTGCGGAATACCTTCCGAAAGGTTCATCCGATAGAGGGCTCTGGTGTATTCCCTGGAAAGGGAAAGAAGATCCGGGTCCCCTTCGATATCATCCAGCACCGAATTGAACTCCCGCACACCTATATCCTGGAAAAACCTGTACAGAGGATCCTGCCGGTACTCATTCACTGTATGCTTCTCGGAGATGAACTTCTCCAGCCTTGAAGGGTCCGTCAGGAAACTTCCGTCCCAGAGCCAGTCCGTCAACGAGGCGTAGTCGCATCTGCCGTCCTGCCCAGTGAATCTTTTCTTCAGCTCTTTCTGGTAAGGGCCTGTCCAGACCGTGTCAACATTCTCATAAAACGTCTCCACCGCGTACTCCAGAAGGTCACGTTCCACCCGCAGGTCTATATCATCATATTCCCGCAGCAGATAGGATCTGACAGCATCGAAATCCCTGCCGCAGAACCTGTATCCGCGACAGCATCTGACCTCGGCGGAGTCAGGTCCGCCACGGTCTATAACACGGTGCGGCCGTATCCCTTTGCTTTTCAGCACATCATTCTTAAGAACATTGATCCTCGGCACGATACGGGAAAAGCGAGTTCCTCTCACAAGGGTCTCCCTGTAATACACAAGATTCCGCTGCACCTGTTCTGTCGCAGAATATTTCTGCGAAGAAAGCTCCAGCATATCACCCCAGAGAGCATCCAGCTCCGGGTCAGATTCAATCCATTCCTGCAGACGCTTCTCTCTGGCGGCTTTCTTCTCCACCACGTCGAACCTCCTGTAGCACTGCACCTCACCTTCGTTCATCTCCTGCACATTGCTCAAAGAGAAATAATAGTCGGAATATTTCAGCCTTACGGACGGATCACGCTCCATCCAGGAATTGATTATCGACATCTGGTCGGCCCTCAGACGGTTGGAAACGGGAAGCGATACCCGTTCCTTGAAATCCACGGCATAAGACGAACTGTACCTGTTGGTTATCCCGGGAAAGCCTATGACCATGGCAAAGTCCCCGGGTTCATACCCGTCCAGGGAAATCCGCAGCGTCCGGTCCGGCCTGAGCGGGATATTCCCGTCAGAATATTCTGCAGGAGAACCGTCCGGAGCAGTGTAGATGCGGTAAAGGGCGAAATCGCATTTGTGCTGCGGCCATTCCCAGTTGTCTATGTCGCCTCCGAATGCGGCAACCGATACCGGCGGGGCGGCCACAAGCCTGACGTCCGAATATACTTCATACAATGCGACATAATACTTCGAGCCGGACCACATCGAAGAGAACCATGCGTCAAGCCCGGTCTGCTCCTTATATTTCTTCTCCATAAGGAACCCGAGCTTTCTGGAGCCCAGGACCTGACCTCTGGATTCAGCCTCGGCAAGCATCCCTTCCGCCTCGGCCGTCACATCGAGCACTCTTTTAAGGAAATAGACTTTCTTTCCCTTGATCGGCATCTCCTGACCGGAGGTCATGGCCCAGTAGCCGTCCTCCAGATAATTGTGCTCTTCCGAACTCAATGCGTAGACATCGGAATAGGCGCAGTGATGGTTGGTTATCATCAGCCCCCGGTCTGAAATCATGCTGCCGGTACAGCCGAACTCCAGGGAAACGACAGCATCGGAAATGGTAGTCCCTGGCGCGTCCGCATTATAGATTTCACCTGCGGAAAGCTTCAGACCACGCTCCTGCATCTTCTTTTCCAGAGCCTGGTCTATGGCATTTATCATCCACATCCCTTCATCGGCTTCCGCCTGCAGGCACACGGAAAGCAGTGCCAGAATAAATAAATATCTCCGTTTCATCGTAATAATGCGCTGAAGCCTGGAGCGGAACGGTGAGGAAACGTTGCGCCCGCACAGGGAGGGCCCCACGGAGTGGGAGGGTTTCCGAACGTTCCGGTCCAGGCCTTTTCTATTCAACAATATAAGGTTTTTCCACCCCCGGTGTCCTGAAGGCCAGCTTGGCCGGCTCTTCCCTGACATCATCCTTGGAATATGTTATGGTCCAGGTGTCCATAGTCATCAGTCTCCAAAGCTCATCCGAAGTCATCGGAGCGGCATACCGCACCATGATGGCCGGCCCCAGGTTCTCGTCCAGGTCAAGATAAATGCCTATGACCCCGTCATGACGTGACAGATGGTTGCTCAGGAAAGGCATATTCCTCTTGATTATCGGCTTCTCGTAATTCCTGTCAGCTATTTCATAGATATACTGCGGCTTGCCTTCAGCCTCTTCTATCCTGCTTCTGAACTCTGCCCTGAACGGAGAGAACATTTGACGGACATAGTCTTCCACTGGCACATAAGACACCGTATCCTCAAGACCTTCAAACCGGAAAGCCAGGTCGTATTCCTTTGTCCCGAGGACGAGCTTTTCCTTCTGGACGATGTCCTTAAACCATGCCTTGTCCGGATTCTCAGAAGGATCCATATAGACCCTGACTATAAGAGGGCAGGCAAATTCCGACTCGAGCCCGTAAATCTTCCTGTCGGTAGCGCGCATCTGAAGCCCCAGATAGTTCAGGTCCAGTTTGTCATACATGTTCTCTGTCCTGATGGTCATGACCTTTATGCTGTCGACAGCCTGCAGGTCCGGAGTCCGGACCCTGAAGCGCGAAGGGGTATATATCTCAGCCTGTATCTTTTCCTCGGATACGGCCGCAGGGTCATAAAGTATCTCCACCCTGTGGTGGCCGACAAATGTCCTGACTCCATGCACTCCCTTTATCTTCTCTACCTTGGCCTTGAAAGCCATCGAGCTTCCGTAGCATTTTACAGAACGGAGATTCTCGAGAACAAGCGTCTGAAGGGATTCCGGATCGACAAGATACACGGTTTCTCCGTTTTCATCCTCCTGCTCTATCCCCCATGTCATATCTATGGTAGGAAGTTCGAACCTGCTTCCGGCCAACATTCCGGCAGCAACGAGGACAACTGTAAGGAGCGCCGGCAGCATCTTTTTCAGGACCGTAGGACTGCCGTTGCGGCAGACTCCGACATGGAGCGCCTTTGTAGGGCACACGGCCACACATTCACCGCACAGGGTACAGTCTACGGAATTTACAGTCCCTTCTTTCCAGATATTCACATCTATATGGTACGGACACCTTGCCGTACATCTGTCGCAGTGGATACACCGGCTGCTGTCCTTCATGATGTGAAGCACCTGCAGTTTCGGCTTTGCATACAGTATCTCGAGAAGGTATCCCGCAAGACAGAACAGTCCGAAAACCAGCCACCATGGGATATTCACCCCAACAAGTCCCAGCACATAGTAAACACCGAAAAGCAGGGCGACACATACCCAGAACTTCAATGAATTGGACACGGCTCCCAGCGGGCATATGTACCTGCACCAGAACATATCCACGAAGAAAGATCCGAGGACCACCAGAACCAAGGAAACTACAGACATCCACAAGGTTATTTCCCCCTTGAATCCCGTAGCCACGGCATAATACGGATCGAGGTTCTTGCAGAACAGTTCGCTTGTAGTGGCGGTCATATAGAATATCCAGAACAGCAATACATATTTCACAATCCTCAAAGCCTTGTCCGGAACAGACCCGTTGCGAATACTGATACTTTTAATATTCAATGAATTACGTGATTTTATCAGCAAGTCCTGTACTGTTCCCAAAGGACACAGATAGCCGCAGAACAGTTTGCTGAAAAGAATTACTGCCGCAGCAAGGGCCACGCCCATCATTATCTGCAGGGTAGTCATGCTGCACGGAAGCGAACCGTTGACAAAATATGTAGTCAGGGCCTGAAGGCCTCCGACCGGACAGTATGCCTCCGGATCGGCAGGCTCGTCACCGGGAACTATCCCTGTCAGGACAACGACCAGCGCCGCCAGTACGCCCCACTGGAGAAGGTACCTGGGCCAGTTTTTCAGAATCGTGGAATTTTTCGCCATAACTCAATCCTTTAAAATCCTGCACCTGTCATTTTACTTCGAGTACACTGCCATGATCCTTCGCTACAGCCTCTTTCCATTTCTCGGTATAATCTTCATTGGAGATCGCGCCCGGGATGCGGTCGGAGTACCCGTTGTCGATGAACGACCCGTCAGGGTTCTGCCCCTTGATATTGCCGTCCATGTATTTAAGGAGAAGGAACACCTCCAGATTTACCCATTCATTGAATATATTCTGGGCGGTGCTTACAGAATAGTCCGTGAGATATTTGTACACTTCGGAAAAGTCCGCCTTTTCTGCCGATTTCTTCTCCGATTTCACCCCTGTTGCAGCTATGGCCTTATCATACATGGTCCTGGCAAGGGCATCCACCTCCGGGATAGCGGCCATCTGCGAAACCTCGAACCCGTCGATAGCCGCGCGCACTGTCGGGGCCATCACATTGTACATCCTGTAGCAGGCATTGGCCACCCTGTTGCAGATCCAGAATGCGGATGTCGGAGAATATTCCAGCATGCTCCCGTTGCCTTCCCTGAAACATTCAGGGACAGCCCTTGTACTCGTATATATAGGAGTAAGGTATGAAGTGGCGGCATCATCCGTACCGAACCACAGGAGACCTCCGATCATGTCAGGAAGCCAGCCGCGGGACTGTCCCACGAACCAGAACCCGGTCTGCTGGGTGGCTATAGCCCTTTCGTTCACGTAAGTCTTGCCGTCATATTCGAATTCCATAGGTCTCCACCTGTACGGAAGGGCATTTCCGCCGGCTCCTATGTCCACGGTCATATCCATCGGTGTACCCTCATAGTGGTCACGCATCACGTCAGCGACATTCTTCATGGTGATTTTACGGGCAGGCTTTACGAAAAGAGGGAATCTCTTGGAAGCGTCATATCCCATCGCATAGTCTATGTAGTCATAGGCATCTTTCGTGACTTCCTGACCGTTCTCATCGATGAAAGTGAACTTGCCGTCGCAGAGGATATTGAATGCCGACCACGCACGGGCCTCGCAGCCGCGCATACCGCCGAAATTCAACGGATTGTAGGCATCGCAGAAACTGAACTCCTCGTCCGGGCCGTCATAATAACCCATCTCCCTGGCAAAGGATATCACATCATCCGAGTACATGCAGTTCTCCGGATCGTCCAGAGGGAAAGTGCTGATACGGGACTGGTTGGCATGGGCGCATATATACCCGTCAGGAACTCTGCGTGCCACCCACACTATGCCTTTGCGGACATTCTTCCCGTTTTCCATCTTGATTCCCTTGCCGATGAGATCCATGACCCACACCTCGTCCTTGTCAGCGATCGAGAACGACTCTCCGGAAGAATAATAGCCGTAAGTATCAGCCAGATCCACGATCACCTCTATCGCCTCACGCGCGGTCTTTGCCCTCTGGAGGGCGATATATATCAGGGAACCGTAATCCATTACACCGGTCGAGTCCCACAGTTCGGGCCTGCCGCCATAGGTGGTCTCCCCTATTATGAGCTGGTGCTCGTTCATGTTCCCGACCGTCTGGTAAGTGTGCCTCACCTGTGGTATCTGCCCGAGATACTTGTGGGTATCCCACTCATATACATTCAGCATCGACCCCTTTTCCCAGTCGGCAGCCGGATGATAGTATAGTTCCCCGAACAACTGGTGGGAATCGGCGGCATAGGACACCATGCATGAACCGTCCGCACTGGCCCCTTTGGTTACCAGAATGTTCGTACAGGCTTCTCCGGGAGCGGAGGCCAGAAGAGCAGCCGCAATCGCAAGCGCTGCCGTAAAAGTAAGTCTTGTGCTCATTATGAATTTTTTATGAATTATTTTCTTCATGGTAACGGCAAATCTGACAAAGTTATAAATTTTTCATATAAACCTCCAACCGGGATATCGTCATTTATTGTAAAATGCCAAACCGGCATCATCATTAATAGGGATACGGCGCTTTATTTTTGCGATTTTTGTTTAAGTTTGCAATCGCTTATTGCAGAAAACACGTTAAACATGCCTTTCCAAGCATAAATGCCGGCTTTCGAATGGATTGGGAAAAGAAATATTTAATCTTCATATTGTATTTGGTTTCAAGCGTTTGCATCCTGAAAGCGCAGGAAACGGGCTATTATATCGAAGGACAGGTTACAGATTCCAAGACAGGAGAAGCGGTATACGGTGCGGCCGTCAATATAAAAGACTCCGGAATATGGACTATGACTGACGACAAAGGGATGTTCGGTTTCAGTAACCTGCACGGCAGCGGCATTATCACCGTATCCTGTCTGGGCTACGTCGACGTTTCCGTTCCGTTCTCGTCTCAAAGTGCATCGTCACCGATAGAAATCCGGCTGGAGCTCAACACTCTGGCCCTGGATGAAGTGACAGTGACGGCGCAGCGGAAAAAGGACGGGCTGAACACCAGCCTTACATTCGGTTCCACGGCACTGGAGCATCTGCAGATGTCGAATATAACAGATGTCGGCGCCCTGCTTCCGGGAGGAAAGACCATCAACCCAGACCTGACTGTGAATAACACGCTGTCCCTCAGGGACGGAGGTTCTTCTGCCGGAAACGCCGCGTTCGGGACTGCACTTGAAGTGGACGGAGTACGCCTCGGGAACAATGCTTCTTTCGGTGAGCTGAGCGGTTCCGGCACAAGGAGCATATCCACGGAAAACATCGAATCGATAGAAGTCATCACCGGAGTCCCTTCCGCAGAGTACGGAGACCTCAACAGCGGGATGGTCCGTATCCACACTAAAAAGGGGCGTACCCCCCTCAGCGTGACCATGGCCGTAAATCCGAGAACATGGCAGACCTCCGTATCGAAAGGCATTGATCTCCAGAAGGAAAGAGGGTTCCTGAACATCAGCGGGGAATGGGTGCGGGCAACACAGAAGCTCGCCTCTCCGTACACGTCCTATACAAGGAGAGGCTTTTCGGTAGCCTACAGCAATACTTTCATGAAAGTGCTGAAGTTCGAAGCCGGTTTCACCGGCAATATAGGAGGGATGAACTCCAAGAACGACCCTGACGCATACACAGGGACCTACGAAAGGATAAGGGACAATGTTTTCAGAGGCAACGTCTCTATGACCTGGCTCCTGAACAGAAAGTGGATAACCAACCTTAAATTCGACGCTTCGGTAAATCTGAACGACAACCTCTCCCGTGAGCATACCTTCAACTCCTCCGCATCGGAGCAGCCATCCGTGCATGCTCTGGAGCAGGGTTATTTCCTTGCCGGGAGCCTGCCTCTGTCGTATTTTTCGGACAGGATTGTGGATTCCAAGGAACTCGACTATGCCGCCTCTGTAAAATACGGATGGATACGCAAGGCAGGTAATATCAGGAGCGCGCTTAAAGCAGGGGTGCAATGGAAGGCAAACGGCAACGCGGGCCGCGGAGAGTATTATCAGGATCCCTCCCTGGCTGCTTCCGGATACAGGCCGAGGCCGTACAACGAATATCCATACATGCACAACGTGGCCGCGTACATAGAAGAAAACATTACAGTCCCCGTATGGGACGGCAGCACCCTGCAGATTTCAGCCGGAGTCAGAATGGAGAACCTGTTCGTAAAAGGTACCAGATATAAGGATGTGCACAGCTTCTCACCGAGGCTGAACGCCAGATGGGACATAAGCGACGCATTCGCCATCCGGGGAGGCTGGGGAATCAGCGAGAAACTCCCGTCCTTCTATATACTGTATCCGGAGCAGGAATACAGGGACATCCTGAGTTTCAGCGCATCGCACGGAGACAACACATCGTATGTCTACTATACGCAGCCGTACACATTGTTGTACAACCCGCAGCTCAGATGGCAGAGGAACCGGAATGCGGAACTGGGTATAGAAGCATATTTCCTGGGAACATCCGTATCCCTGACAGGCTATTACGGGAAGACATCGGACCCGTACAGGTTCTCCAACTCATACACCCCGTTCTCGTACAACACATACAAGCTCCCTGACGGATTCCGGATGCCGGCAGACCCGCAGATAAAGGTAGACAGCCAGAGCGGGCAGGTAAGCATCCTCGACGGACAGGGCAACGAAGTCCCTATGGACCTGTCGGTCACGGACAGGAGTTTCTTCGAGTCGGAAATGGCTGACAACGGGGCGGACATCCACAGGGCCGGAGCGGAACTGATCATCGATTTCCCGGAAATCAGGCCTGTGAGGACGAGTTTCAGGGTCGACGCCAACTATGCTTATACATACTACATCGACAATACCCTGTCATGGTACTACCGCACAGGATGGTCGCATACCTCGATAAAGAACCGCTCCTACCAGTACGTTGGCCTTTATGCCAACGGGGGGAACACCTCTTCGACCTCGAACGGGAAAGTCACCCACTCAATAGACGCCAACATAACGGCCATCACCCATATCCCGCAGGCCAGGATAATAATCACCTGCCGGCTCGAAATGTCACTGCTGAAAATGTCCCGCAACCTGTCGATGTACAACGGGGAAGAATACGCATACAATGTATCCGAGGAAGGATATACGGCATCCGGAGGCTCCATCTATGACGGCAGCAGCTTTACGGCGGTGAGACCTGTCGCATATATGGACCTGAACGGGGAAATACATGAATTCACCGACGCCAACGCCAGGAATCCCGAGTTTTCGAACCTAATCATAAAATCAGGGAACGCCTACACGTTCGCCCGGGACGGCTACGCCCCGTACTTCTCGGCCAACATAAGCATTACCAAGGAGATAGGAGACCACGTTTCGGTATCTTTCTTTGCAAACAATTTCACCAACTCCCGTAAATATGTAGTATCGAAAGCCACCGGAACAAGCGCAATCTTCACTCCGGCATTCTACTACGGACTCACCTGTAAACTGAAATTCTGAGATGCACGCAAAATACATATACATATTGGCAACGGTTCTGGCGTCAGCCATCCTGCCCGGGTGTTCAGACTTGAAAAACGACAACCCGTACACCGAAACCCTCAACACGCTTACCATATCTCCAGTCTACCCGGAAGGTTTCACAGAAGGGGCGCAGTCCGGCATCACGGTCACAGTCACCGAGACAGGAAAAGGTACGGACTATACGGCAGTGACCGGAGAAGACGGGAAGGCATCCATAAAGGTACAGGACGGCATATACAGAGTGACAATCAGCTACAGGACTGACGAATACATATTCAACGGAAGTGCCGACAGGGTCAGGATAATCGGAGAAGACAAGAATCTGCCTGTGCCGATGGGCATGACCGAACCCGGAGAAATAGTCATAAAGGAAATCTACTGCGGAGGATGCCTGTGCTATCCTCTGGAAGGGACCTACATGTCGGACAGCTATATAATACTTCACAACAACACCTCACAGGTGCAGTATCTGGACAGTCTGTGCATAGGAGTAGCCGACCCGTACAACGCCACCGGAACGAACGTATGGGTATCAAGGGACGATGACGGGGCCTCGGTACTCCCGGATTTCGTCCCGCTCGTCCAGGCCGTATGGAAGATAAAGGGCGACGGGAAGACATTTCCGCTCCAGCCCGGAGAAGACGCCGTTGTGTGCATTTTCGGTGCGATAGACCACACCCGGCAGTATCCCCTGTCCGTCAACCTGAACAGGCCGGGATATTTCGTCTGCTACAACATCGAATACTTTCCCAACACCCGATACCATCCTGTCCCCGGTGACAATATCTCTACAGACCATTATCTGGATGTCGTCATAAAGACCGGCCAGGCCAATGCATACACATTCTCCGTGAATTCCCCTGCCGTAGTCATTTTCAAGGCCAAGGGCCGGACCATAGAGGAATTCGTCAGTTCGGAGGGGGCAACAGTCCAGAAACCCGGCAGCAGCAGCGACCGTATAGTGAAACTGCCTGCGGACTGGGTACTTGACGGAGTGGAAGTGTTTACAGGAAGCTCCGCCGGCAACACCAAACGGCTGAACCCTGAAATCGATGCAGGATACGTCAGTTTCTCCGCACCGTACCTCGGGCATACGCTTTTCAGGAAAACCGATGCGCAGGCCAGCGAAGACAAAGGCTTTGAAGTACTGACGGACACCAACAATTCCCTGAATGATTTCTATGAACGTAACGAGCAGTCCCTGCATGAATAAGATACTCAAGATATTCCTGATCCTGACCGCCGCCGGCCTTTACCTGAGGGCGGAAGGCCAGCCGTATGACCGCATAGAGAGGCGCAATTTCTGGAATGACGGCAGGAATATCAACGGGCTGCGCACCGACTCTGTCTCGATTTCATATGCCCAGATAATGGGGACCTATTCCGAAGGCGGGCTGAGGGACACATATATGGCTTCTGAAGGATGGAGCGCCGGAGCAGTTGCCGAAACCATCATGCACCTGAAGAAATTTTCCATGAAAGGGAAATTCTCCTTTGAGAATTTTTCGGGAAAAGACATGTGCGGCTCCATGTCGGGACGTCCCGGATATTATCCTGTGGACGTGCTGGAATTCACACCGGGGAAGAAGACCAGGCAGACCTACCATTTTGACGGAGGCATCACGGCCGATCTCGGAGAGAACTGGAGGATAGGGGGAAAGATCGGCTTCACATCGGAGAACTATACCAAAAGAAAGGATCTCAGGCACACGGACTATCTGCTCGGGATGACTGTGGCACCGGGAATAATGCTCCATAAGGGGGACATTGCCCTCGGGGCAAGCTATATCTTCAGCAAAAGTTCGGAGACAATAACGGCAGAAGTTCTCGGCATATCTTCCGGGTCGTATTATGCATTTCTCGACAAGGGAATGATGTATGGGGTCTATGACATCTGGGACAGCCATGGGACCCATCTTAGCGAAACAGGAGTAAGCGGATTTCCCGCAAAGGAAATATCGCACGGTGCGGCGGTGCAGATACAGTGGAAAAATCTGTACGCCGAGGCCGAATATCTCCGTTCATCCGGGGATATGGGTGAAAAACAGTCCGTCTGGTACAGGTTCCCGTCCGATGCCGTAACCGCCAGAATAGGATACTCCGCAGGAAAAGGAGACATACGCCACTATGTCAGGATAGAAGCCGGATGGAAAGACAGGAGGAATTTCGAAAGCGTGATGGAAAGCAATACGGAAGACGGAGTCACCGTCACCACCGTCTACGGACAGAACCGGATTCTCCGCCAGAGGAACCTGAGACTTGCCCCGGAGTACGAAATCACGGCACCGGGATGGGAGTTCAGGGCCGGAGCGGAGCTCGGACTCCTGCAGGAGCAGGCTTCCCAGATATATCCTTACCTTTTCTACAGGGAGACATTCACCGGTGAAGGTTTCGTCAGCGGAATGGTAAAGGCCGGCAGGTTCGACATACGGGGCAGGCTGTCTTTCCGGCAAGGATCATTCTCGGAATCAGAGGAGCTCGCTGATACGGAAATCCCGCTTCCGGAAAGGCCTGCCAGACTGGATGAGTGGAACGCCATGCACATGGAATACCTGACAGCCCCGCGCATAGGAGCCGGCCTGTCCGTCAGGTTCAATTTCTGGAAAGGCCTCTATGCTGAAATCTCCGGGAAATACACCAGGGGGTTCCGGACGGAATTCCTTCCCGGGGCGGACAGGTGGGGAACCGGGGTCATGATAGGCTGTACTTTCTGACAATAAACAAATGTAAACCATAAAAAATCCAAATCATGAAAAAGTTAATTTACCTGGGCGCGGCAGCACTTGCCGCATTTGCATTCGCGGCTTGCGAAAAAGACGGCGGCAATGAAAGCGGGGAGACCGACCCGAACTTCACTGAAAACGAAGGATCTTTTACCTATTACGGCGAGACCTACAAGACAGTCACCCTTGAAAACGGTTCAGTCTGGATGGCCGAGCCTCTGAGGTATGTACCTGAGGGATATACCGTTTCATCCGACCCTGCAGATGACAATGCCCACATCTGGTATCCGTATGCAATTAATGAAGACGGCACAACCGCAGCGCTGACTGATGAGGCATCAGTCAATGCTTTGGGATATCTGTATGATCCGTATGCGGCATTCATTGTATCGGAAATCAATGATGACAATAAAAAATCGTTTGAAGGCATCCAGGGCATATGTCCTAAAGGCTGGCACATACCTACCAAAGCCGATTTTTTCGCTCTTTGCGGATATGCAAGTAAAGCAGAAGGAGAAGACGCGGACCAGAAAGACGAAACCGCCTTCCTTTATGATGCTGCCAGCAAGGGTTCGAATATAGGCATCTTCAATGAAGCAGGATGGAACTATGTATTCAGCGGAGCCAAGACAGGAACGTCATACAGCAAGGTAGTCATCGATGAAAGCAAATGCTCGAATCCTGATTTTATCGGCAAGCCTGGTCTCACCTACGTTATGGCTTCTACTTATTTCAAGACCATGGCATCCGGGACCATACAGTACTATGCACTGATGTCGACTTTTACATCGACATATAAGCAAGGAAGGCTGCATCTTGCCGGAAACAATATTACAAACGGTGTACAGGTACGCTGCGTAAAGGATGCCGAATAGCAGGAGGCCTTGATAAGATATTGCCGAGCCGGGACTTGTCTGGGCTTATCTGGAAAATCCGCAATTGCATATTGCGGATTTTCTTTTTAAATTTGCAAACTTGTGCCGGAAGGCACACTGAAAACCATTGATTCCAAAGGAAATGAAAAATTTTTCTAAGACACTGTTGCTTTCCGCACTGCTCCTTCAGACAAGCGCTGCCGTTGCCATGGCACAGGACCAGCCCGAAGCACCGGACATGCTGGAAATAGCCGAAACCGAGGCCGACAGACTCCAAAGACTTCTGGACCTTGAAGACTGGCAGGTATTCTATGTGGATTCTACACTCAAGCACGATTTTCCGGCAATGAATGAGGAACTCATGGAACTCCAGGCCGCCAAGGTATCGAACTCATCGCTTTATATCAGTATCCAGGACAAGTGGATGGAGCGGATAGACAGTACATACAGGACGATACTCACGGAGCCGCAGTGGGAGGCATACCTCAAGAGCGGGGCGGCCAAGATGCAGAAAGCCAGAGAAAAAAGGAAGCAGAAAGCCATAGAGGCCGAGCAGAAACTGCGTGAAAAACTGAACAGGATGTAATTGCCGGCAAGTCCGGGTTATATTATATAGAACTTAAAAATCATGAAAGAAAAGATAGAAGCCCTGCTGGCCGAAATCGAGGCCCTGTCTTGCAAGACACAGCAGGATATTGAAAACGCCCGGGTACGGCTGCTCGGGAAAAAAGGCTCCGTCACGGCACTCTTTGAAGAATTTAGGACAGTGCCTCCGGAGATGAAAAGGGAATTCGGGCAGAAACTGAACCAGTTAAAGAATGCCGCTGCGGAAAAAATCGCCTCCCTGAAGGAAAGCCTGGACGAAGCCGGCCCGGCAAAGGGCATGTCATCCGACCTTACCATGCCGGGCGAGCCTTTCCAGCTCGGCTCCCGCCATCCGGTATCAATCGTAAGGGAAGAGATCATAGAGATATTCAGGAAGTTCGGGTACGATGTTGCCGAAGGCCCCGAGATCGAGGACGACTGGCATGTATTCGAAGCATTGAACTTCCCTCCGGAGCATCCGGCAAGGGACATGCAGGACACTTTCTTCGTATCCACCGGGCACAAGGACCCGATTCTCCTGCGCACACACACATCAAGCGTTCAGGTAAGGGCGATGGAGACTCTTCCGCTCCCGATCAGGATCATCTGCCCGGGCCGTGTATTCAGGAACGAGGCCATTTCGGCACGTGCTCACTGTATTTTCCATCAGGTGGAAGGCCTGTATATAGACGAGCATGTGACATTCGCCGACCTGAAGCAGGCCATACTCCTGTTTGCAAGAGAGATGTTCGGCTCCGATGCCCAGATAAGGATGAGGCCTTCATACTTCCCGTTCACCGAACCTTCAGCCGAAGTGGACGTAAGCTGCAACATCTGCCACGGCAAAGGCTGCAACATCTGCAAAGGTACCGGATGGCTTGAGATCCTCGGCTGCGGCATGGTCGATCCTAACGTCCTGGAAGCGTCCGGAATCGACAGCAAAAAATACAGCGGATTCGCTTTCGGAATGGGTGTAGAACGTATCGCGATGCTCAAATGGCAGGTCAAAGACCTGCGCAACTACTTCGAAAACGACCTGCGCTTCCTCAAAGAATTCGAAACTTCGATATAGGATTTGCACATAATAACAGCAGGACTGTAATTTGAACCCCTCCCGCTTCGCGGGTCCTCCCCTGTGCGGGGTGCAACGGTTCAAAATACAGTCCTGCTGTTGTATACAGTCGGCTCTTTTCCGCCTATTCAGCCGGAAGGAAACCTTTCTTGATAAGGTGCTCGGCGATCTGGACGGCGTTGGTGGCGGCGCCTTTGCGGAGGTTGTCGGCAACGCACCAGAGGTTGAGCCCGTATTTTACTGACGGGTCGCGGCGTATGCGGCCTACGAAGACATCATCCTTACCCCATGCGAAAAGAGGCATAGGATAAACGTTATGTTCAGGGTCATCCTGCACTGTACATCCCGGCATGTCTGAGATCAGCCTGCGTACTTCTGCAAGATCGAAATCTTTTTCGAATTCAAGGTTTACGGACTCGGAATGCCCGCCTTTTACAGGGACGCGCACTGTGGTAGGAGAGACAGCAATGGTGTCGTCACGGAGAATCTTGTGCGTCTCGTTGACCATCTTCATTTCTTCCTTGGTGTATCCGTTCTCCAGGAAGACATCGATATGCGGCAGGATGTTCTCGTCTATAGGATAAGGATATACAGCAGTGTATTCACCCCATTTCTTTCCTGCACGCTCGGCCTCCATCTGGTTCAGGGCCTTGTAGCCCGTACCTGTGACAGACTGGTATGTGGAGACCACTATCCTCTTGATCCTGTATGCCTTGTGGAGCGGGGCAAGAGGCATGAGCATCTGGATGGTGGAACAGTTCGGGTTGGCTATGATCATGTCGTCTTTCCCGATAACGTCGCCGTTGATCTCCGGAACGACAAGTTTCTTGGTAGGGTCCATACGCCAGAAAGAAGAGTTGTCCACCACACGGCATCCGGCTGCGGCGAATTTCGGGGCAAGTTCTCTGGATGCACCGGCCCCGGCGGAGAACAGGGCGACGTCAGGACGGGCGGCAATCGCATCGTCTGCGCTGACTACTGTCCATTCTCTGCCTTTGAATGTGATTTTCCGGCCTACGGATTTCTCCGAGGCCACGGGATAGAGTTCTGTTACGGGGAAGTTCCTCTCTGAGAGGACTTCCAGCATCCTGGTGCCGACCAGGCCGGTGGCACCGACTACGGCTACTTTCATGATTTTATATTTACTTTAATACTATTTTGTTGCTTGTCTGGGGTTTGACGGACTTCAATTCTTTGACCGGTTTACCTTCACTTTGCGTCAGGCAGACAGGGGTTATCAGACCGACTTTTCCCTAGTTTTCGGAGGTCTGGAAACCCCTGTCTACCGCCCTCTACCCCCAGTCACCTTACGGTGACAGCCCCTCGGGGCATACGGCAAGACTATTTCTCCAGGGCGGTCTTGAGGTCGTAGATGAGGTCGTCAACATTCTCGATCCCGACCGAGAGACGGAGCTGGTTCGGATATACTCCGGCTGCGACCTGTTCCTCAGGACTGAGCTGGGAATGCGTAGTGGAAGCCGGATGGACGATAAGCGACTTGGCGTCCCCGACGCTTCCCACATGCAGGATCAGTTCCAGTTTATCCACCAGGGCGGCAGCACCGTCGAATCCTCCTTTCACTCTGAAGGTCAGCACGCCGCCGAATCCGTGCTTCAGATACTTCTTGCCCAGTTCATGATAAGGGTTGCTTTCGAGTCCCGGATAATTGACACTCTCCACTGCCGGATGTTTCTCCAGGAACTGCGCCACGGCAAGGGTATTGTCACAGCATCTCTGCCCGCGCAGGGACAGGGTCTCCAGCCCCTGGAGCATCAGGAACGAGTTGAACGGCGAAGGTGCCGGACCGAGGTTGCGCAGTCCGTCCACGCGGATACGCCCGGCAAAAGCCCCTTTGCCGAATACTTCCGTGTACACCACTCCGTGGTAACTCTCCGACGGAGCGGCAAGCAGAGGATATTTCTCGGGAGTCCACTCGAAGTTGCCGTTGTCCACGACCACGCCGCCGAGCGCTGTCCCGTGCCCGCATATCCATTTGGTCGCCGAATGTATGCTGACGTTCACTCCCCAGTCGGAGGCCCGGAAAAGATATCCGCCGATACCGAATGTATTGTCTACGAAAACGCAGATGCCGTGCCGACGGGCCATATCAACTATCGGCTCGAAATCAGGTATACTGAAAGCCGGGTTGGCCAGATTCTCCACGAATATGGCTTTGGTCTTTTCATCGACCAGAGCCTCCAGATCCTCAACCTTATCACTCTTGGCAAACCTCACCTGGATGCCCATGTCCCTGAGCGTAATGGCGAACATGGTGAAAGTGCCTCCGTAAAGGAACGGAGAAGCCACGATGTTCTCACCCATCCCTGCCACATTCAGGATACTCAGCAGCACTGAAGACTGTCCTGAAGCGGTAGCAGTAGCCGCCACTCCGTTCTCAAGGGCAGCCATCCTTTTCTCGAACACTTCGGTAGTCGTATTCGTGATACGGGTATAGATGTTTCCCGGTTTGCTGAGGGTGAAAAGGTCCACCCCGTACTGCATATTGTCGAATACGTATGCCGTACTCTGATAGATAGGAACCGCCGTACCTTTCGACTGCGGGTCGATTTCCTGTCCGGCCCTGACCTGCAGGGTCTCGAACCTATAGTCTCTTTTTTCGCTCATTGTATTTAATTTATTTATTAAGTTCCTGTTTCAGACCAATATATCGTTCAGAACACCCGAGGCGGTCTGATAAGCCCCGGCTCCTGCACCCTGGATCACCAGCGGAGAAGGATAGAAATCGGTACTGATGATTGCCGCATTGTCCGTTCCGCAGAGATTGTAAAGAGGATGCTCCGGCCCGACATTCTCCAGAGCCATTTTCGCCTTATAACCGAACGGCGACGATGCGTCTTTCACCAGAGAGGCGATGAACCGCTGCCTCAGGCCTTGCGACGCAGCAGCCTCGTATTGTGCCGCGAAAGCGGCTTCATTTTCCTCGAGTTTCCTGTAAAAGGCATCCACTTTACCCTCGAAGAACTCAGGTCCGAGAATAGGGCATATTTCCACATCCTTCTCGTCGATTCCGACTCCCGCCTCTCTGGAAAGGATCAGGAGCTTGCGGAGTACGTCGCGCCCGCTCAGGTCCAGACGCGGATCCGGTTCGGTGTAGCCGGCATCGTGCGCCTTGCGCACTATTTCCGCAAATGTAGCTGTCTTTCCTCCGTCATAAGTGCTGAAAATGTAATTCAGGGTACCTGAAAGCACAGCCTCTATCCGATGGATTTCGTCCCCGCTGTTGACGCTTCTGGAAATGGACTCCAGAATAGGCAGGGCGGCCCCGACGGTCGTCTCGTATTTGAGTGAAGCCCCGTTCTCGAGTGCCGAACGCTTGAGAGCCCGGTACTGGGAATACGGTGAGGAGAATGTTATCTTGTTGCAGGCCACTACCGAATAGCCGTGTCTGAAAAGATTCATGTACTTGTATGCGATGTCCGAACTTGCAGTACAGTCCACGAAAACGGAATTTTCAAGGGAAGTGTTTGCGAGGGCCTCGAAATAGGCTTCATCCGCGGCACTCTCTCCGCCATCGAGCAGAGCCTGTATATTGTCGAGAGGAAGTCCGTCAGTGTTCAGGACATATTTGCGGCTGTTCGAAAGACCCGTCACCCGGAGGCGCTTCCCGGTGCGGGCCGCTATTTGATCCCCGTTGCGGGCAATGATATCGACAAGAGCCTTTCCTACGGTACCGTATCCGGCAACGAACAGATTGACATCCTTGACTGCGGTCCTGCCGAAAAATTCATCGTGGATGTAACGTATCGCCCTGTTTACATCCTCCGAATGCACTATCACGGATATGTTCCTTTCGGAAGAGCCCTGCGCGGTAGCCCGTATAGAAACGCTGTGCCTGCCCAGAGCCGCGAGCATACGTCCGGTAGTGCCGCACTGGTTGAGGATATCATCTCCCACGAGGCAGACTATGGAGAAGCCTTTCTCCACTTTCAGAGGATTCAGTTTTCCGATGGAAATTTCATAGGCGAACCTGGCATCGGCTGCGGCTTTCGCCCTGTCGGCATCTTTCTCGGATACCGCAATACACATCGTATGCACCGAGGAAGCCTGTGTGATGAGGATTATATTGATGCCGCTGCGGCTGAGAGTGTCGAAAAGACGGCTTGAGAAGCCGGGGATACCGACCATGCCGCTCCCTTCGAGGGACAGCAGGGCGATATTGTCCGAATTGGATATGCCGATGAGTTTTTCCTTGCCCCTGGGAGGATTCTTCTCTATCAGAGTTCCAGGAGCCTCGGGATCGAAGGTATTCTTCACGTAAATAGGGATACCTTCAGAAACGACAGGCTGGATTGTCGGAGGATAGATCACTTTGGCGCCGAAATGCGAAAGTTCCAGGGCCGCACGGTATGAAATGTTGCTGATGGTCCTGACCCCCGGGACAATCTTCGGATTGGCTGTCATCATCCCCGGTACATCAGTCCAGATTTCAAGGATACGGGCGTTGCACCCTACCGCCAGAAGCGAAGCCGTATAGTCCGACCCGCCGCGGCCGAGAGTGGTAGTACGCCCCTGGTCGTCCGAAGCGATAAAGCCCGGCAGGACGAAAAGAGATGTTATAGGGTTGTTTTCAAGCATATTGGCCACATTGGCGTTGGTCTGTGCTATATCGACCACATTGACTCCGTCCCTTTTCTGTGTCTTTATCACCGACCTTGAGTCTATCCACTTGGTGGCGATGCCGATCGACGCCAGTTTGGTGGCGATTATCCTGGTCGAAACCAGTTCTCCGCAACCCTGGATCGCATCCAGGCTCGCCTCGCTCAGTTCCCCCAGCAGATACACTCCCTGGGCGATACTCCTTAGGGAATCGAATATCCCGTCGCATACCTCCAGGCTTTCCTCATGTTTTTCCAAAGGAAGCAGCTCCTTTATGATGGCATGGTGCTTTTTCTGATATTCATCGATAATGGAGCGATAGTCGTCATCCCGTTTTGCAGCCAGATTGCCGGTCCTTATTAAAGCATCCGTAAATCCGCTTATTGCAGAACAGACCAGAATAGTCCGGTCACGATCGACCGCCTTGGATACTATATCTACGACTCTGGCCATATTGGCCGAATTGGCGACTGATGTGCCGCCGAATTTAAGTACTTGCATATGTTATATCTCTTTTTTCAATATTTCCGATATCTGGCCATACTCCAGAAGAAAACCGTCATGGCCGAATTTAGACGTGATTTCATGATATTCTGCGCCGGGGATACTCTCCGCTATGAACCTCTGCTCCTCTACAGGGAAAAGGTCATCGCTGTCGATACCTATCACTATGCTTCTGGCCTTTATGGTTCCGAGAGCCTCCCGGACGCCCCCTCTGCCGCGTCCGACATTGTGGCTGTCCACAGAATAAGTAAGATACCAGTATGAGTAGGCATCGAATCTGTCCGCCAGTTTCTTTCCCTGATATCTTTCGTATGAGGCCGCCCTGTCGGCAAAGAGAGTATCCGTGTCCTGTTCAGACTGGGTAGCATTGTAGCCTTCGTAGCTTCTGTATGAAATCAGGGCCATGGCACGGGCTGCCTTCAGTCCTGCCTCCCCGCCTTTCAGGCTTCCGCATGCGCGGAATGTAGAGTCAGCCTCCAGAGCCATCCTCTGCGACTCATTGTGCGCGGTAAGCCACGGGGTCACGCGCGAGCCGCAGGCTATGAAAGCTGCCGTCTTTATGACATCCGGCTCCATTATCGCCCACTCGAGAGCCTGGAACCCGCCGATGGAGCCTCCTACTATAAGATCTATCTTTTCTATTTCCAGATGCCTGCGCAGAAGAATTTCCGCATTTACGATATCACGGACAGTGACCTTGGGGAAACTGAAATAATACGGCCGTCCGTCCGGATTGTCCGGTGTCACCGTATCTGGTTTCGGAGAGGCCGGCCCGGAAGATCCGTAGGCAGACCCCAGCATATTGGCACAGATGACTATATATTTCCCGGTATCGAAAAACTTACCGGGGCCGACAAGTTCCGGCCACCAGTCGGAAGGGTCCGAATTGGCCGTCAGCGCATGAGTTATCCATACTACTTTTTTCTTGCCTGCCGCATCATGGGCCAATGCCCTGATGGCCTCCGGATCAGATACCCCGTTCTTGAAATATCCCTCTGAAATATGGTAAACTACCTTAAGATGTTCAATGACCCCGCCAGCCTCGCACTGGAACGGACGGTCATAATCGAATTCTTTTCTTGTCATTTTTCATAATTCGCGTCCCGCCGTCTGCACCGGAACACAGATCAGGTTCTATGCACAGCATCCGTCAGGACTTGTTTATTTTTCTGATTATTGTCTTTCTGTCTTGGGAAACCGGAGTGGGCATCCCGCACACCTCCCGGCAATAGAAAACCGATGCATCTTAGCGATGCATTCGCTTTGACATCATTGATATGAAAGATGACATTTTCATAGACGGATGCAAAGTTAAGTATTTTTTGGATATAGGCAAGAGATTCCGTCAACTAATGGAATACATTAATTAGGACGGCCCCCTTCTGCGCGACGGGACCGTCCTAATGAGTGTTGTGCCGGATTGTTGATAATGAATGCTTTGCCAGCTTGTCCATTTGGAAGGTTGGCTGTGGGCGGGGAGGGAATCTGCCGGCGATTCTCCGGGAGACGACCCTCATATTGTCATTTCGACCGACCGGAGGAAGGCGGAGCAACCTGCCCGCCAGAAGAAACGGCTATCCCCGATCCTCCCTGACAAAATTCCCCTCGGCATCATAAATCAAATCCCTGCCGTCCTGGATTTCGATTTCATATCCGCCCCAAATCTTCTCTATTTTGAATATCTGCGTTCCTTCAGGGACATAAGACTCCAAGTGAGTATAAATGGCAGCGGGAACGATTCCGGCAGGAACCGGTGAAAGGTTGCAGTCTACGCTGATCCACTCACCCGATTCATCGAACTCTACCTCCGTTCCGTCCGACAGGCGGACATTATATGTCACTGTCTTGTCGTCCCTGTCTTTTTCTGCATAAAGGACACTTTCATCAGGGAAATACTGCGCGATAAATTCTCTCGCCGCTCCAGGCAGATCCTTTGTCTTGATTTCCTTCTCGTCATCGCATCCGGCAAATACGGCAAGCATACCGGCCATTGCCGCCACAGTCAAAAAACTTTTTCTTAACACCGTAATCATAATATTCTCATTTTTATGTTTTCCGGTGCAAAGCTGCGTGCCGAATCTGAAAAGAATCTGAAATCAACGCCCTTTACGAGAAAACCGAAGCTGCAGAAACTGGTTATCTATGCAAGAGGACGTATATCCAAACAATGGCTGCATTTCTTCCGTGACCCGTACAGAATCAATTGCCGTCAATCGATATAGCGCACGCAGTAGATGTCATGGTAGTAGTCAAGCGTCTCTCTGACAAAATCTTTCGCTTTCATGTCTTCAGACCGGAGCTTTTCCACAAGACCGTTCAGTTTTCCGGCAGCAGTGAGGGCAAACTCCTTGTTCTTCATCCTCAGATGCTCATAATCATCGTCGATGGCCAGATCCCAGGCTTTGTGGCAGAGAAGGAATGCCGTGAAGACAAAATCATTTGACCTGCACAAGTCGGCCATCCTGAGATAGCACTTGATCTTTTCCCGGACATCCCGCGTCTTGAGCGCATCCTTCTCGCAGTCTGCCACCATTTCCACCAGCAGATTTCCTTCGACTGTCACCGACCCGTCATCCGGGCAATGTGCAAATTTTGTTTCAGTAACCATAATACCAATAATTTAAAGAACATTAATGATATCCGGCCCGATAAGGATAATGACTGGGATCTGCTTTCTGCAACGAAAAACAGCAATCCCCTATTACCGTTTTACCGGTATCCGGAATTGCTGTCTTATTTCGGCTCTGCTGCAAATATAGAATCTTTTTCCCGATTCCAAAAATATTCGTTAGCATGACATTCTGCTGTCCGTGAAGAAATCGTTGATACCTTAAAACACGTCCTTTTGCAGATGATCCCCTAAATCAACATGGATTTTCCGTTGATGCGAGTGAATTGATTGCAGCACTTTAAATGTACCGCCCATATCACTATCAAATGTACCGGGTATATCAGAATGAAATGTACCGACT
>CALVAJ010000018.1 GCA_944325505.1 uncultured Bacteroidales bacterium | reverse complement strand
CGAATGAATGCAATCGAGGGAGGTCTTTGCCTCCCTCTCTTTTTGTCCCTTTGGGTATTATTGCGGATAATCATTATTTTTTACGCATTCTTTTATGATTTTTTACGCATTCTTTCATTTTTCGGAATTTTTATTGTACCTTTATAGGCGTCATACATTGTATGGCCTTTAACTAAATCCTATCATTATGAACCGATTAACAACCCGCGTATGCGCTGTGGCTGCATCAGTCACGGTTGCTTTTGCCGTAGTGTTGCTGGCAGGAGGATGCGACAAGACGACCAGCGGAGGAGCAGAAACCGGACAGGAGGGGGGGGAGAAACCTCCGGTTACTGACGAACCTGACGAGCCTGCCGTTACCGTCTCCCTGGAAATAACGGAAAACTACACAGGCGCACGTCCTTATGCGGAAACGAGCCATCTGATTGTCACCGAAAACGCTTCAAGCATCGAATGCGCCCTCATAGGCTCGGACCTCTACGAAAAGGAGACAGGTGACGGACTTACGGAAGAAGAAATTATCGGCAAGTACGGCGGCGGACCTCTCAGCGGCAGTCAGACCGGAGAGGCGAACGGCCGCGGATTCACAAGAACGGACAAATACCTTACTCCGGCTACCGGATACATATTTCTCGCAATGGCTTCCGGAGACGACGGTGAACCTGTCGTCAGGACGGTCAGCTCCAGTACGGACGACTATCTGCCAGAATCTCTGGTTGAATCCAACTGGAAGACCGTCTCCACAAACGGCTATATGGAATGCGGGCTGTTTCGCGACATCCTGAAACACGACGGAGAGCCGGTAACCTCCCTGCCTTTCAGCGGGCTTACCGTCCAGCGGCTTTCGGACAAGGACGTATTCCGCGTGCAGGACCCGTTCCGGGAGTTCTGGGCTTCACAGGACGGAGACACTGCCGGCGGGGACAAATACATCATGGTCGATGCCAGGGATGCGGACGCAGTGAAAGTAGAATGGTGGTCGTCCCGCCCTGCAAACTACCTCGGAATAATCTACGAAGGACATGAGCTTTATATCCAGTCTTCCCGCTATACGGGAGCCGAAGACGGGATGGAGGCGCTCGGGACATATGACCCCGATGCGGGTACTGTGTATTTCGGAGACATAAAAGTACTTTCCGAAGACAGGTTCTACAGCAATGCGGCCCCGACCAGACTCTGGTTCGAGAATCCGTATCCCGTGGAACCCGACCCGGACAAACCGGGATTCTCGACGGAAGATTTCGAAATCGTCCATACCGGATGGTAGTATTCCAGACACTTAGATTGACAGGTCATGAAACGATACATTATACCTATACTGGCTGCACTGGCGGCCATGGCGGCAGTACAATGCACAAAGGCCGAGCTGACCGGAGATGCTCCGGAACGGTCGGGAGAGACCGTCACGCTCACGATACAGGGCGATGTCACCGGCACAAAGACAATCCTTGACCCGGAAACCGGAGCGGTATACTGGGAAGAAGGTGACATAGTATGGATCAACGACAACAATTACGAGGTCATACCGGATCCGGACGACCCTTCAAAAGCTACGGTCCCGGATGTCACCAAAGCAGACACTTATCTGGCCGTATTCTCGACATATTATCAACCGGTGGTCAATGTAGATGAAGAGAACTGCATCATTTCCATAAGCCCGAACCAGTATTATTCAGAGGGTCGAAACTCTTTCGGACAGTATGACAACACCATGGTGGCCTACAGCGAAGACACCGGCCTCAGTTTCAGGAATCTCATGGGAATAATCCGCGTAGGGATAACCGGTACGGGCGGTCTGCAGTCGGCATCGCTCTGGAGCAATGACGGGGCGGGACTCGGCGGAGACCTGACTGTCCCGACCGCGGACATCATCAGCGGAGAACTCGGGAACTATTCAGATTTCAGCACAAAGTCCTACTCATGCATTACGATAAAAGCGTCGGACGCTGATTTCATAGGGCTCGACACATCCGAACCGGCCTATCTGTACTTCGTCGTTCCTGCCAGGACGTACAGTTCCGGATTCTCGGTGATAATGGAGGACACGGACGGCAATGTGTGCATCCAGTCCACGGACAAAAGCATAACCGTCAACCGTTCCGAAATGGTTCCCATGACAGCGTTCGGGTTCACGCCAGGCACTGCGGAAATCACTGTCGCTGCGGATGAGGCAGGAGCATCGGCTACATCGGTCCCTTACACCATAACGGCGGCTCCGGGCGCCCCTGTTGTCAGCACGGCCGTGACCCTGGACATGTGGAACGCCTATCTTGGAAGCAATCCGGATTTTTCGCCGGACATTATTGCGACCTATCTGCTGGACATGTTCCACGGTGACAGAATCATGTCACTGGACGCAACAGGAAACTATAGCGGGACACTGACATCAGCCTACAATATCAACGGATACGCTTCCAGTCTGACAGCCTCTACCGGATACGTAATCCTCGCCGGATACTCGAACGGCTCCTCAACCATCGGCAACGCCTGCCGGACAATGGTAACAACGGCTGCAGCTGAAGGAGAAGGCCCGGCGCTCGATGTACAGCTCGTACAGACAGATACGCCTTACAATACAATCCATGCAGTCATAACTGCAATCGGTGCGGCAGACATAAAATGCTATGCCCTGCTCAGTGAAGTATATGATCAGTATATCGCTTCCGGGATGGATGACCGGAGTATCATAATCAACAATGCGACCTCTGTAGGCGAGGAAGACCTGGCTGCGGCCAATTCTTCCGGTCTTGACTGGTTCTGGCAGAGCCTTAATTCCGGCTCTGCATACAAGATCATGGTCATGGCAGTCGGGGAAGGCGGCGCCGAGACCATAAAAGTCCTGGAACATACCACTGATGCCTATCTGCCTGCGGACGGGCAGTGGCAGACCGTATCTACGGACGGCTATATGGAGTGCGGACTGCTGTCTTATTTCCTGTCAGAAGACACCCCCGTATTCGCTCTGTATGATCTCACGATCGAAAAATACGGAGACTATGACATATTCAGGATAAAGAATCCGCTCGACATCATGGCGGAAAGCAATCCTGACTATTTCACCACAACAGACGGATACCTTACCATAGATGCCAGGAACGGATATGTAAGGCTTGAACAGACAGAGAACTATGTCGGTCTTATCTATACAGAAATGTTCCCTGATGATCAGAATGGAATAAGCTATTGCTCGCTGCCGGACTACGGCTTTGAGGGCAGCTACGGCTACTACGATGAAACTTCAGGCTTAATAGACCTCGGTGATGTCGGAATGATATTGAGTGACTATGATAACTCCATATATCTCACAGACCCTACCAGGATCTATCTCCACAGCCCTGAGACAGGTGCGGCCGCAAGCGCGAAAAGCGTCAAGGCTCTGACAGTACCCGAGGCGGGAAGACTTCATCATCCGGCTCCAAATCAGGACGCCTGCGGAAAAATCCAAAACGTAAAACAACAAAAACCCTATATATTATGAACTCATTAGCAAAAACAGCCAGGGCATTGCTGACATTGCTGCCCGCCGTACTTCTGACTGTACAGTGCAGCCAGAAAGAACTGTCCGAACCTGAAAAGCCCCAGACTTCAGGAACGGTGACCCTCACTATCCGGAATACCGACCCTACAAAGACATCCGTCGACGGTGAGACCGGAAAGGTCTATTGGAACGAAAATGACTATATTTTCATCAATTACGAGCTGTACACTATCATCATAGATGAAAATGACCCTACCGTAGCCACTGTTCCCGGCGTAACCGAAAGCGACAGCTATTTCGTAGTATATACCGGAAGCTACCCTCCGACACCGTTTGAAGGAGGAGGGCAGCTTGTGTATTTCCCTAATGTACAATCTTATGCAAAAGACTCGTTTTCAGACTTCAGCAACATTGCAGCCGGTTATTCCGCCTCTACCGATGTCCGTATCTACAATATAGGAGGTATCGTCAGATTCGGTGTAACCGGAAACCTGAACCTTACCTCCCTGTCATTCTCCGCCAAAGACGGAAGCCCTGTAGCAGGATGGCTCCAGTTCACTGAAGACCAGCTGGCCAGCGGGGAATTCGGAGACAGCTACGATTTCTATGCAAACACGGATTACGGATACTATCCCAACTATTCGATCAATGTCTCTGCATATACGCAGGAAGGCGAGCCTGAAAGCATTGCACTCAGCAGCGAACCGACAGATTTCTATGTCGTAGTCCCTGCCGGAGAATATGCAGAAGGATTCTATATCACCCTGGAGGACAGTGAAGGGAATGTGGCATACCAATTCACGACAGGAGCCAAGAGCGTAGGCCGCTCCGAAATGCTTGTCCTGCCTGATTTCGGGTTCTCTGCACAGACGAAGCCTGAAGCCGAAGTAACGGATGCGGGTCCTACATCCATAACATACACTGTCACGGCCGCATCCGGTATTCCGCTCAAGACAGTCCTGGTATCCAAGGCGACCTGGGACCATTACGCCAGCGACAGCTTTGCCGGTGAGGAAGAAGAACTTGCCAGGCGACTGGCCGCCGGCTATGGCTCGGAAACTTTCTTCACAGACGGAGAAGGCAAATATGCCAGGACGGACAACACATCTTTCAATGTCAGCGGAAATGAAGTGGCCCTTACCGCAGATACTCAATACAAGCTCATAGTATCTTTCGCCGACAACGCTACGGCCAAAGGCACTCCTGCAGTTTTCGATGTCTCTACAGGAGCACCTGAAGGTGAGGCGCCTGAAATCGATCTGTCCGAAATGCAAAGCGACAGGCCGTTTACTCAGCTTATCCCTGTGATCAGGACCACGAATGCGGCCGGAATCAAATTCGCCATGTTCAACACAAGCGCTGCAGAAGAGCAGACAGACGAAGAACTTCTGGAACTGTACGGAGCTGCAGCCACTGCCGAACAGATAGAACTAGCCAACAGCCAGGATGGCCTTAAGCTGAGCTACGGGACCCTGGAGGAGAACTCATCGTACACTTTCCTTGTAGAAGCGACCGGAGCAGGCGGTCATAAAGTATCGGAAAGACTCGTAATGCAGACCGACTACTACATCGACCCTGAGGCTGCATGGAGCACAGTCACCACTCAGGCAGAGATGCTCTGCGACATATTCACAATGATGAACTTCGGAGAATTCCTTATAAGCGGGCTTACAGTCGAAAAGATGGACGGTCAGGACTTTTTCCGCGTCCTGACACCGTTCACACCGTATACATTCCCTGATGCCGAAGGAATCGGACTCTCATTCATAGACGAAGGCAGCGGCTCATATCTGACCATAGACGCTACCGACCACAGTGCAGTCAAGATAGAGAGAGCGGGCTGTCATTTAGGGTTTACCATACCTGCATACGGAGGCTCGGGAGAAGCCAGGCTTTCATCGGCATCATACTACTATGATGAGGCAACTTTCGGAACATATTATCCGGAAACAGGTGAAATCCACTTCGGGCAAGTTTCCATCGTGGATAACATGTACGTATACGGGGTTTCAGCCGGCACTGTCCTGCACCTGAATATTCCTGCGGAAGGAGGAGGTATCAGCACGGAAGATTTCACGATCAGAGGAGAGGAGGCCTGGTAACGGCGGACTGAACTGCAGCCAAAGGCATTGACCGGACAATCATCCGGAACATTGCGAAGAGGGTGGCGTGTCACTGACATGTCACCCTCTTTTCTGCCATTTTGGCATACCGTAACGGGTTTCGTCCATTGGCACAACATTCGTTATTACTCCGGGCGTTGCCACGGACAGGCACCTTGAAAGGACTGTCCGGACAACGGACAGAATTTTAAGTCGAATAATAAAAAGGAAAAGATATTATGGGAAAAATTATCGGTATTGACTTGGGAACCACGAACTCATGCGTGGCAGTGATGGAAGGCAACGAGCCTGCAGTCATCATCAACAATGAGGGCCAGAGGACCACTCCTTCAGTAGTGGCATTCACCGACGGCGGCGAAAGAAAGATAGGTAATCCGGCCAAGAGACAGGCCATTACCAACCCTCACAAGACCGTGTTCTCTATAAAGAGATTCATGGGCGAGACTTACGATCAGGTAGGCAAGGAAATCGAGAGGATGCCTTACAAGGTAGTCAGGGGCGACAACAATACTCCGCGTGTTGACATCGACGGACGTCTCTACACTCCTCAGGAGATTTCGGCAATGATTCTCCAGAAGATGAAAAAGACTGCCGAGGACTATCTGAGACAGGAAGTCACGGAGGCTGTCATCACAGTTCCTGCATACTTCTCGGATTCACAGAGACAGGCTACGAAAGAGGCCGGAAAAATCGCAGGGCTCGATGTAAAGCGTATCATCAACGAGCCTACGGCAGCAGCCCTTGCATACGGTCTGGACAAGAAGAACAAAGACATGAAAATCGCAGTGTACGACCTCGGCGGCGGTACATTCGATATATCAATCCTTGAACTGGGTGACGGTGTGTTCGAGGTGAAATCGACCAACGGTGACACCCACCTCGGAGGAGATGACTTCGACCAGGTAATCATAGACTGGCTGGCTTCAGAGTTCGCTGCCGAGAACGGCGGAATCGACCTGAAGAAAGACCCTATGGCACTTCAGAGACTTAAAGAGGCTGCTGAAAAGGCTAAAATCGAGCTTTCAAGCCAGACCTCTACAGAGATCAACCTGCCTTACATCATGCCGGTGGACGGAGTTCCGAAACACTTGGTAAAGACCCTTACGAGAGCCAAATTCGAGCAGCTCGCAGATGAGCTTATACAGAGAACCATCGAGCCGTGCCGCAAGGCGCTTTCAGATGCAAACCTTTCTGCATCCGACATCGATGAAGTGCTTCTGGTCGGAGGTTCCACACGTATCCCGGCCATCCAGGAAATCGTGAAGAAATTCTTCGGCAAGGAGCCGAACAAGAGCGTGAACCCTGATGAGGTCGTAGCCATCGGAGCAGCCATCCAGGGCGGTGTGCTCGCAGGCGACGTGAAAGATGTCCTTCTTCTGGATGTGACCCCGCTTTCTCTCGGTATCGAGACCCTCGGCGGTGTGATGACCAAGCTTATCGAGTCCAACACCACCATCCCTACCCGCAAGTCGGAGGTATTCTCTACCGCAGCCGACAACCAGCCTTCAGTAGAGATCCACGTACTCCAGGGCGAGCGTCCTATGGCCAAGGACAACAAGGAGATCGGACGTTTCCATCTGGACGGAATCGCTCCTGCTCCAAGGGGAATCCCGCAGATCGAAGTTACATTCGATATCGATGCCAACGGTATCCTGAACGTTTCTGCCAAAGATAAGGCTACAGGCAAAGAGCAGAAAATCCGTATCGAGGCTTCTTCCGGACTGAGCGAGGACGAGATCAAGAGGATGCGTGACGAGGCCAAGGCCAACGAGGCAGCCGACAAGGCAGAGAAAGAGCGTGTAGACAAGATCAACGGTGCAGATGCCCTCTGCTTCCAGAGCGACAAGAACCTCAAGGAGTACGGCGACAAGATTCCTGCCGACAAGAAAGGCGCTATCGAGACTGCGCTCGGCAGCCTGAAAGAGGCAGTCAAGACTCAGAACATCAGCGATATCGACAGATATACCGAAGCTCTGAACAATGCTTGGCACGCTGCTTCAGAGGATATGGCCAAAGCAGCCGGCGCACAGCAGGGCGGGCCACAGAACCCTTACCAGGGTGGTCCTCAGGGCGGCAGCAACGGCCCGGACAACCAGGGACCTGACGAGCAGTAATCGGAAAACTACAATAAAAAACGGTCGGAAGTATGTGCTTCCGGCCGTTTTTTTTATTCCGTCCGGCCCGCACCGCTATTTTTGACATTGATTATTAAAAGAGAGTAGGATGGTTGTCTTCCAGTTCTTTGAGCACTTTCTCCATGATGGCCTCCCGGAAAAGGACGGCCCTGGTGCCGACCTTGAAAAGATCGCAGTACTTGGATATTGCCGCCATTTCACTGTCATTCAGATAAATGACCTGGCGGTGTCTCCTTATGAGGGACGCCTTCTGCTTTTTCAGATATTCAGGGTCGACGTGAACGGCAGATCTTTTCTTCATCGGTTATAATACAACATTGTATCTGACAGCCACTTGGCATAAGCCAGAGAGAGTTTGTCGAAAATTTCCGACAAAATTAGCAAATTATTCAGGATTTGTATTACCTTTGCGCCGAATATGACTGACAACGGTAACATATTTTCTTATTGTTCCCTGAATTCGGAGGCCCGACGCAGGTCATTAGTCCGAATATAGGAGGGTAATATATTTACCTTCCCACATCTCAGGAACTTTTGTTACCGGATTTTTTCTTAAAAACCGAATACGAAGTTTAAAACAGGCATTTAATTGCAATTGACAATCCAGGTTTGTCTTGCCGTTAGGGGCTTTATGTGTTTTACCGTATCCAGATGGCCTGACACTCCTGCAAACAAGTTGAAAGAAAAGATGAAAATCGAAGTGATGGTGGCTGATGAGAGCCACGAAAAGTACGCTCAGGAAATCTGCGATGAAATGTATATTTCAGCCCAGGAAAGAGGGACCGGAATAGCCAGACGCAGCCCTGAGTATGTAATCGGCAAGATGAAAGACGGCAAGGCAGTGATTGCAGTTGCCGAAGACGGGAGGTTCGCCGGATTCTCCTACATCGAGACATGGGGAGGGAAACAGTATGTGGCCAACTCAGGTCTGATTGTGGCGCATCCGTTCCGTGGAGTAGGACTTGCCAAGCGTATAAAGGAACAGATCTTCCTGCTGTCAAGGAAACGTTTTCCGCAGGCCAAGATATTCAGTATCACCACCGGGGCGGCCGTAATGAAAATGAATTACGAGCTCGGGTTCAGACCTGTCCCGTTCTCGGAACTGACAGACGACCCGGAGTTCTGGAAAGGGTGCCAGGGCTGCACTAATTTCCCGATACTGCAGAAGAACAATTACCGTATGTGTCTGTGTACCGGGCTCCTGTACGACCCCAAAGAGCACATCGCCATCAACAGGCTCGAAATCAAGATGGCACAGTAACAAATGTAACACCGGCCGGAAGGCCCCCAAACAACGGAAATCATGAAAAACAATAAAGCGGTTCTCGCATTCAGCGGAGGTCTCGATACCTCTTTCTGCATCCCTTATCTCATCAACGAGAAAGGACTTGAGGTCCATACCATAATGGTCAATACAGGCGGCTTTTCCGCCGAGGAAGAGGCGGCCATCGGGAAAAAGGCCCTGGAGCTCGGAGCAGCCTCCCATGTCAATGTCAATGCAGTGGACACTTACTACAGACACGGGCTCAAATACCTTATCTTCGGAAATGTCCTGAAAAACGCGACTTACCCGCTGTCGGTAAGTTCAGAGCGCGTGTTCCAGGCGCTGGAAGTGCTTAAGCATGTGAAAAAAGTCGGGGCAGGGTACGTTGCGCACGGAAGTACTGGAGCAGGCAATGACCAGGTAAGGTTCGATATCGTTTTCGAGATACTCGCTCCTGAAGTGGAAGTCATCGCACCGATCAGGGAGCTGGGAATCACCCGCCAGGAAGAAATAGACTATCTGCAGAAGCACGGATTCGACTATTCGTGGGAAAAAGCGAAATACTCTATCAACCAGGGACTCTGGGGGACCAGCATAGGTGGGGTCGAGACACTTTCTTCTGACGGCTGGCTTCCGGAAGAGGCATACCCTACCAAAGTAACGAAGTCCGCTCCCGAACATATAAAGATAGGGTTTGAGAAAGGCGAGCCGGTATCTTTCAACGGGAAGAAGATGACTCCTGTGGAAGTGATCCTGGCAGTCCGGGATGCCGCCGCTCCTTTCGGAATCGGAAGGGACATCCATGTCGGTGACACCATTATCGGTATCAAGGGCCGGGTGGCTTTCGAGGCAGCTGCGCCGCTGATTCTCGTCAAGGCACACCACCTTCTTGAAAAACATGTGCTTACCAAGGGACAGCTCTACTGGAAAGACCAGATATCCATGTGGTACGGACAGCAGATGCACGAGGCCATGTACCTGGATCCGGTCATGAGGGACATGGAAGCCATGATGGACAATATGGAACAGCATGTGACAGGCGAGGTGGAAGTGGCTCTCATGCCGTACCATTTCTCCGTGCTCGGGTGCAACAGCTCACATGACCTGATGAGCTCGAAATTCGGCTCATACGGAGAAGTCAACAAGTCATACACGGGGGCTGACGTGGTGGGATTCACCAAGGTACTGGCCAATCCGCTGAAAATCTACTACAGTGTAAACAACGAGAGCGCCGCCGACGCCATATCCAAGTAACAATGAAGATACGTGCAGCAATAGCCGGCGCGACCGGTTATACCGGAGGCGAGCTCCTGAGGATACTGCTCCGCCATCCTGATGTGGAAGTGGTGGCCGCGACAACCACATCTTCAGAGGGGACTCCGGTAAGTGAGGTACACAGGGATCTGCTGGGAGAAACAGACCTCAGATTCGGGACAGAGCTTAATGACCCCGATGTCCTGTTCCTGTGCCTGGGACACGGGCTTTCCAGGGAGTTTATAGATACTCACGATATAAAATCCGGATGCAGGATAATAGACCTGGGCAACGACTTCCGCCTTGACGGCAGTTATGCAGGCCGGAATTTCGTTTACGGCCTATGCGAACAGGACAGGGAGGCATGCCGGGGCGCCCATGACATAGCAAATCCCGGATGCTTCGCTACGGCCATCCAGCTGGCACTCCTGCCGCTGGCCTCAGCCGGTCTTCTGACAGATGAAGTGCACGTCACGGCTATAACAGGCTCTACAGGTGCCGGGAAAAAGCTGTCCGAAACATCGCATTTCAGCTACCGGACCGACAATATTTCCATCTACAAGCTCTTCACGCATCAGCATCTTGCTGAAATCAGGCAGAATATAGGGCGCGTCATCCCGGCAGCCGGCAAGAACGCCCCCGGGAGCTGCCATACAGGCTGTCCGGCGGTGAATTTCGTGCCGATGAGGGGCGACTTCGCCAGAGGTATTTTCGCAAGTGTCTATACCAGAGCCGCAAAAGGATACGGAGAGGATGCATACAGGGAACTTTTCGACAGATACTATGAATCTTCTCCTTTTGTATTCCATTCCGAAACTCCGGTTTCGATGAAAGAGGTGGTGAACACCAACAAAGGCCTGCTTCATGTGGAAGTGCATGACGGATATGTGCATGTGGCTTCGGTGATTGACAATCTGATAAAAGGGGCGGGCGGACAGGCTGTCCAGAATATGAATCTGATGTTCGGGCTGGAGGAAACCGCAGGGCTTTCGCTGAAGGGGTCGGCATTCTGATTATATGTTATATGCAGCGATTACATGTAGCTGGAGGGCCCGTGGAAACAGTGTATGAAAACCGTTGCGCCCGCACAGGGAGGGCCCCACGGAGTGGGAGGGGTTTTCATAACTGATCCACGGGCTCAAACGGAATAAATAAAACACCAGTCCAGGACAATATATAAACGCAAAAGAAAATGGAACTTTTCAAAACATACAAACTCTGGGACATCGAGCCTGTCCGTGGGCTTGACACTACCCTATGGGACAAGGACGGGGTGGAATATACCGACCTTTACGGCGGTCATGCCGTGATATCCATCGGGCACTCGCATCCGCATTACGTAAAGATGCTGTCCGACCAGCTGACAAGGCTGGGCTTCTACTCGAACGCAGTACAGAACTCGCTACAGAAAGAACTTGCCCGCAGACTCGGAAAGGCCTGCGGATACGATGACTACTCGCTTTTCCTGTGCAACAGCGGGGCCGAGGCCAACGAGAATGCCATGAAACTGGCTTCTTTCCATACCGGGAAAAGCAGGATCCTGGCATTCGGAAAGTCTTTCCACGGAAGGACATCCGGAGCGGTAGCAGCTACTGACAACCCCAGGCTGCGCTCCCCTTTCAACACTGTTTCCAATGTAACTTTCGTTCCTCTGAATGACCTGGAAGCCGTAGAAAAGGAACTTTCTTCCGGAGAGTATGCCGGAGTCATAATCGAGGGAATCCAGGGAGTTGCCGGCATCTATGAACCCTCGGACGCATTCCTCAAGGAATTGAGGACACTCTGCACCAAATACGGGGCAGTGCTGATCCTGGACGAGATCCAGTCCGGCTACGGACGCACCGGAAAATTCTTCGCCCACCAGTATTCCGGCATAATGGCGGACATCGTCACCACAGCCAAAGGCATGGGCAACGGTTTCCCGATCGGAGGAGTGATAATCTCACCTGACATCAAGGCTGAATACGGCATGCTCGGGACGACTTTCGGAGGAAACCATCTGGCATGTACGGCAGCATTGGCAGTACTTGATGTGATAGAAAACGAGCACCTTATAGAGAATGCAGCCAAAATCGGAGAATATTTCCATGCGGCTTTCCATCCCCACGGACAGCTGCACAGTGTGCTGAAGGAATACCGCGGAAAAGGACTGATGATAGGTCTGGAGATAAAGGAGGAATATGCCGGACTGCGCGACCGTCTCCTGTTTGAAAAGCATTATTTTACAGGGGCCGCCGGAGCAAATGTAATACGCCTCCTGCCTTCCCTGACGATATCACGGAAGACTGCGGAAGGGTTTATGGCAGCACTGGAGTCACTTGTCTGATCCCTTCAGGACATCTGCACGGGACTTGCTCCGGTTGACCAGCAGGACACCGGAAAAGACAAGAACCACTGCAATGACTTTCAGGATATTGAAACTGTCCATACCCCAGATGACGGCTATTGTCGTGGCGACTATCGGCTGGACATAATTGTACATCGCCACAAGGGTAGGACGCAGGTTCTTCTGCCCGACCGGGACAAGGAGATAGCACAGGAACGTGCCGCAGAAAAGGATGAACCCGAGTCCTGCGAACTGGTCCATAGGGACTTCACCCCACGGGGCGGAGATGAATTTCCCGACAGACAGAGGAAGCATCACGGCAGAAGCGAAAGTGAACATCCACTTCATGAGCGTCACCGGGGAATACCTGGATATGAGATCTTTGAAAAGGACAAGATAAACAGCGTACGAGCACTGCGCCAGCAGGCAGAGAAGGTCTCCGAGCACATTAGAGGATGCCGCTGCGCTATGAGCAGCCTGTGCCGCTCCGGGAACAAGCCTGTTCCCGAACACCAGAAGCAAGGCGCCTCCCAGACCGAGAGCCACTCCCCCGGCCTTCATGAGTGTAACGGGCTCTTTCAGCCAGAGGGCTGCGAATATCATGGTCACTATAGGCAGGGAAGTCGTTATGATAGAGGCATCTACCGGGGAAGTCATGGAGACTCCGGTAATATACACCCCCTGGTTGCACACTATGGCGAACAGCCCGGCGAAAAAGAGTTTCAGATAATCCTTTTTCCGGACTTTTTCGCTTCCTGCAAAGAGCGAGAAAATCCAGAAAAGCACGGCTGCACCGAAAATGCGGACATCCGTGACTACTATCGAACCGACCAGGCCTGCGGACATGACATATTTGGATACAGGAGCCATAGCTCCCCACATGACGCTGGCCGCAAGCATCGCCAGATGTCCTTTACCGAGATCAGTTGACATATAACATTTATTTTTTGCGGGCGCAAAAATAGCAAATTTGGAATTAAGTTATCATGAAAAATTTTACATCTATCCTCCAGCTCGGCGACATAAATGAAGCCGTCAGAAAAGCAGAATACGTCAAGGCGAACCCTTTCGCAGACCAGGAACTCGGCAGGAACAGGACTCTTCTGATGCTGTTCTTCAACTCCAGTCTCCGCACCAGACTCAGCACCCAGAAAGCGGCCATGAACCTGGGGATGAACGTGATGGTACTGGATGTGAACCAGGGGGCATGGAAACTCGAGACTGAGCGTGGCGTGGTGATGGACGGGGACAAGCCCGAGCATCTTCTGGAGGCTATTCCTGTCATGGGCTGCTACTGCGATGTGATAGGGGTAAGGTCTTTCGCGAAGTTCGAGAGCAAGGCCGACGACTACGGGGAGAAAATCCTGGAGCAGTTCATAAAATACTCGGGCAAACCGGTCTTCAGTATGGAAGCCGCGACGAGGCATCCTCTCCAGACATTCGCGGATATCATCACCATTGAAGAATACAGGAAAAAGGAGCGTCCGAAAGTGGTCATGACCTGGGCCCCGCATCCGAAAGCGCTCCCGCAGGCCGTCCCGAACTCATTTGCCGAAGGCATGCAGATGACCGATTATGAATTTGTCATTACACATCCGCACGGCTACGAGCTTGACCCGAAGTTCGTCGGAAACGCAAAGGTCGAATACGATCAGGACAAGGCTCTGGAAGGAGCGGATTTCGTATATGCCAAGAACTGGTCGGCATACGAAGGGGAAAATTACGGCAAGGTGCTGAGCATGGACAGGTCATGGACAGTCGACAGCAGGAAAATGGCCCTTACCGACAACGCATATTTCATGCATTGCCTCCCGGTAAGAAGGAACATGATCGTGACCGATGACGTAATCGAGAGCCCGCAGTCAATCGTCATTCCGGAAGCCGCGAACCGCGTAGTGTCGGCCCAGACCGTCCTGAAAGAACTGCTGAAAGGCTGACAGTCCGGCTATTGATGTTCTTTTGAAAAGTCTTACGGTTATCCGCAAAGGTGCCTTTGGTCTATGCCTGGCGTAACCGGTCCGGACCGGTAAATCCCTCCCACACCTCCGGTGCGGGCCCCCCCCGTTCACGAGGCCACGGGCGGCCACGCCGTCCGTCCCGGTTACGCCAGACCATCATATCCCCGGTTTGGCTTGGAATACAGCTACATACTGGCACATGTTCGATTACCGGATTATTGCAAATGCGGATGCTAACGTTCCGCTCCTGCACACCTGCAGTTGGATAAAACAGATAATCACCTTAAAGACAAAGTATTACAAAGATTCACGATTTGCAGGTAGGACATTCCGGAGCACACCTGCAGTAGAAGAACGGCTTTCTACGGCATTCAGAGGCATATCCGTTACCGCAGGTGTGCCGGGAAATGTTACACCTGGAATTGGATACAGCATGTAATATTTTGATAATCACACCTATACAAGAAAATACCTACCGCAGGTATGCAAGGATTTTTAATGGTCTACCGGAGGACAGCCTCTTATCGTCATTCCGACCGGACGGAGGGAGCGGAGAAATCTGCATAAAAGTCTTATCTTTGTTTCCCGGAAAATCAAGACTTGCAGTCAAAAATGTGAAATTATACATTTGGCCGTAAAATTTTCCCGGAGTAACTTTGCCTATCACAGGCTCTCCGGCATTGTATGCAGAAGGGTCATTTGTAGCGGGATAACATAACACGTCTTATTCAAATAATAATTATAATGAAAAAGTTAATTGTATTTATCAGCTTTCTGGCAGCATTGGCTGGCTGTAAAAAGGATGTCGACTACAGTTATCCGATGGAACTGGTATATCTGAATGAAACAGAACATTCGATAAGCCTGACCATATCGTCAGATTATACTCCGATGGATATAGTACTGGAAAAAGGCGGGAGATATTCCAGAATCTGGGCTTCCGGATCCGGACCGAACTATCCTCCGCAACTTACGGAGGCAAAAGTAACATTTGATGATGAATACACGGTATTCCACAGAATGACAGATCAGCCCGGTGCTTATCATAATGTATGTAATAATGACGATTATAAATGTACCACAATGGATGATGTCAAGACAGGAAGAGTTTATACTTTTTCTTTTACGGAAGAAGACTATCAATATGCAGTCAATGCATCACAGGAAGACTGACTGACGACATTCATGAACACTTCTATTCTCATAACGGGAAAATCATAATGACAGACAGTGTAACTTTGCATCAGGACATTTAAACAAATTTACAGGATGAAACATATATTGGCATTGATATGTATATTGCTGGGCGTTGCTCCGGCATTTGCGATAAAACCGGAAAAGACATATCGCTATACCCCGGAGCAGTTCTCGATAGAATATGAGGAACTGAAGATAGACACAAGTGATGGAGCCACACTTAATGTATGGCATCTGCCGTCAGAGGAGACAGGCATCCCGGTCATCATTTCCCAGTCCGACGCAGGGAACATGGGGTACTGGCTGTATATGGGGGCATATTTCCAGGCATGCGGACTGGACGTGTGGCTGTATGACTACCGCGGATTCGGGGGAAGCAGCGAATTTGAAATCGACAGGGACTGTCTGTTCCATAATGAGTTCGTGGAAGACCTTGCTGCTGTAGCCGGTTATGTCTATAAAAAGACGTCCGCGGCGCCGGTGCTGCTCGGACTTTCCATGGGAACCATCATTATAAATGAATATCTGAAAGACACCGACATTCCTGTCACGCACGTAATATATGACGGCTATGCAGGAGATCCCGAAGAATGGGTAAATAAACTCAAGGCAAACGGAAAAGACGTAAAACTCCCTGACGGTTATCTGCCGGGAAAACATAAAAGCAAACGCCAGAGGGCATTGTATATTGTCGGATTGAAAGACGGGTATTCTTCTGCCGGTGACATCCCGTTCAGGAAATCAAAGAAGACAACGGTAAAGACATTCGACAGCGGCCACATATCGTCTTTCAACCAGTATCCTGAAGAATATACTGTAGAAATCCTGAATTTTCTGATTGATAAATGAATCTGCGGTTAAAATGATTACGGTCATGTTCCTGTAGATTTGAAGCCCGTTGGGTGACACATTCAGGAAAATTACTTGCTGTGGCATTTATTCCACACAATCATTGTTGGACCTTCCAGACAGATAAGCTATCAAAGCATTCATTATCAACGTATTACCCTATAACATATATGGACGGTCCCTCTCCTACGTGACGGGACCGTCCTAATGAAGCAACGTTCAAACAACTAAAAATAAAGCACTTACAAAGAATTCTATTAGGAAGGTTGAATCAGAACAGCAGGAGCAGTGCAAATATTGCACAAAGACATTAAGAAAAAGAAATTCACATAAAAAAGAGAAAAAGTTTCATAAAGAAAAAGAAAAACAGGCCCCGGCAGCATCCCCGGGGCTTGTTTATGTCGTTGCCATGCACTTATCTTTGCATCCGCTTGGGGCAGTCCAATACACCGTGCAGTGCCGCCGGCATCGACATTCCGGCCGGCCGCATGGGGCAGTGGGTGCTGCGTGCAGGCAAGAGGAACGGATACTCCGGTGAATCTGCGGAATAAGGAATAACCATTAAACGAAAATATCATTATGGAGAAGGAATCGGGAGGGAGTAAAGGTGAGACACTCCAGAAGTATGTGGACATCCTTACGGATGCGGGATTCAAGGCTGTGTTCGGGGACAGGAGGAACAAGGAGGTACTGATCGACTTTCTTAACGTTGTGCTTCCGGCACACAGGAAGGTCAGGGACCTTGAGTATTCTACGACGGAGATACCGTCGTTCACGTTGGAGACGAAGAGCGTGCGGCTGGACCTGCGCTGCCAGGGGGATGACGGGACGAGGTTCATAGTGGAGATGCAGCAGTCGGGCCAGCGGCACTTTTTCAAGAGATGCGTTGAGTATGCGGCGAAGGTTTACGATTCGGGGTCGCACCGTGGCGGGGACTACGACATAGAGCCGGTGTACTTCATCGGCATCCTCGGAAGGGACAGGATTTTCGGGAGGGTAGGACCGGAATGGGAAGACAGGTACATATCCGAATACACTTTCCGGGAAAAACACACGGGAGAAGTACCGGATGAAAGTATTTCCCTTATCTTTGTAGAGCTGGACCGGTTCGTCAAACCGCTTGACGAGTGCGTCAGCCTGACCGATAAGTGGTGCTACGCCCTGAAATACGTCGGGAAGCTGCACGAGCTTCCGGAAGGGCTCCGGGTGCAGGCGTTCGGGCGCCTGTTCGCGGCATGCGAGATAGCGAGGTTCAGCAGGGACAAGAAACTCCAATACGAGAAGGATATGATAACCGAACGAGACTATAGGAACATTCTGGAGACAGCCAGGGAGAACGGGTTCGCTGCCGGGAAAGCCGATGTTGCGCGGAGAATGTTATCAATGGGGCTGTCGGATGAGATGATATTGCAGGCTACTGGGCTGACAGAGGCTGAACTTGCCGGGCTGAAGGAAAATATTCAACAGGCCTGAAAAGCCCAATAATTAAGAATCAATAAAATACAAAGGATATCTTTGGTCATGCCGGAATCCGGCATGACCAAAGATACAAAAAGGCTCACAGGAAGACTTCGGACAGGGTCGGGTGCGGATGGATGAGGGATTCAAGACGGTGCAAGGTGGCTCCGCATGACATCAGGGCTGTGATTTCCTGGATCAGATCCGAAGCATGGGGGCCCATCAGATGACATCCGAGAATCCTGCCGTCATCATATCCCGAAGGCAGTCCGTCCGGGCCCGCTCCCGCCGCAACAATTATCTTACAGATTCCGTCAGTCTGCCCCATGCAGACAGCCTTACCGTTGGAGCGGAAGAATGTCTTGCGGCAGGTGTACGGAATCCCCTGCTCCTTGCACTGCTGCTCGGTAAGTCCGACACACGCGGCCTCTGGGGTAGTAAACACGGCTGAAGGCATAAGCGACAGGTCAATGTCGTTTGCCATACCGCATATATGGTCAAGGGCTTTCCGGCCCTGCGCGACCGCCTCATGTGCAAGCATATAGCCGCCCACTATATCACCTATGGCATAGATATGAGGTACGCTGGTCTGCATGTTTCCGTCAACTTCGATACCCTTTGGCGTCATCGCGATGCCTATATCACTGAAATTCATCGCATCCGTATCGGCTCTGCGCCCCACAGCGACAAGGACCTTGTCGGCAAAGACCGATTCGCTCCGCCCTTTCATGTCATATTTGACCTCAAGGCCGCTTTCACCTCGCTCTATGGCCTGCACCATAGCCTGGTTGACTATGGACATGCCTGATTTGACAAGGCTCTGTTTCAGGCGTTTGGATATATCAGTATCAAAGCGCGGGAGTATTTCGCGGCAGTATTCAAGTATAGTAACCTGCACACCGAAGGCAGCCATCACCGAAGCCAGTTCAAGCCCGATGACCCCGGCTCCGATTATACAGAGACGTCCTGGCAGGGAGTCCATGCCGAGAAGCTCGCGCGAAGTGATGACATCAGGATCATCCGCACCCGGAATCGGAGGAATGTATGCTTTGGAGCCTGTAGCGATTATTATGTCCGACGCAGTGTATCCGGTCTCGCCGACTACTACCGTATCAGCGGATTTGAAAGCCGCCCTGCCACGCACCAGGGTAATGAGCTTGTGTCCGAGCAGCGTCTCCACTCCGCTGCGGAGCTGCTCCACGACTGAATTTTTCCGCTCCATTACCGCACGGAAGTCCACTTCGCATCCGCATGATTTCACTCCGAACGTGCCGGACTCCCCTATTTCGCGGATGATTTCCGCACTGCGGCACAGCGACTTGGTCGGTATGCACCCTTCGTTCAGGCAGGTGCCGCCGACATGGCCGGCCTCGATTATCGTCACGGATTTTCCATTAGAGGCTGCCAGGAGGGCGGTTTCATAACCGCCCGGGCCGGCTCCGATTATTATTATGTCTGATCGGTTCATATATACACGGTTTTTAAACAGATCCCTCGGCTTCGCTCGGGATGACAATCGAAACAACCTCAGATCCCTCTCGGGATGACATTACCGGCGGGCTACTGCATATCGGAATATTTCAGCACCGGATGCGTAGCCGCAGAGGTCTCGTCCGGGCGGCCGACCGGAGTATTGTGCGGAGCCGAGCGGAGCATTTCAGGATCCGATTTGGCTTCCTCCGCGATTTTCCTCATGACCCCGATAAAAGCATCCAGAGTCTCTTTCGATTCCGTTTCCGTCGGCTCTATCATCATGGACTGGTGGAAAAGCAGAGGGAAATAGACGGTAGGGGCATGGAAGCCATAGTCCAGCAGTCTCTTTGCTACATCTAAAGTAGTGACCCCGTTGTCCTCGGCCAGACCGTCGAACACGAACTCATGTTTACAGAGACCTTTTATCGGAAGCTTGTAGCAGTCTTTCAGGCTTTCCTTTATATAGTTCGCGGCCAGCACGGCATACGGGCCGACATTCTTCACATTCTGTTTTCCCAGCATCAGGATATAGGCGTATGCTTTCAGCAGGACCCCGAAATTTCCCATAAAGCCGGAAATCCTCCCGCATGAATCCTTGTCGGTCAGCAAGGCATATTTCCCGTCATTCTTCCTGACCACGCGCGGATACGGCAGACAGTGCGCAAGTGCGGATGTAACCCCCACCGGGCCGGAACCCGGGCCCCCGCCGCCGTGTGGGGTAGAGAATGTCTTGTGCAGGTTCAGGTGCATGATGTCGAAGCCCATATCGCCAGGACGCACCTGCCCCAGGAGGGCGTTCATGTTGGCCCCGTCATAATAAAGCAGGCCCCCGCATCCGTGGACAAGGTCGGCGATTTCACGCACATGGGTCTCGAAAAGGCCGAGAGTGTTGGGGTTGGTCATCATTATCCCCGCGACACTGTCATCGAGCAGGCCTTTGAGCGCCCCGACATCGATGGTCCCGTCTTCAAGGGACCTGACCTGCACTACGGAGAGGCCGCAGACGGCTGCACTTGCAGGGTTGGTCCCGTGCGCACTGTCCGGGACGATGACTTTAGTCCTGCCGCTGTCTCCTCTCAAACGGTGGTACTGCCTCATTATCATCAGACCGGCAAGTTCTCCGTGTGCCCCTGCAAACTGGTTCAGCGAAAAATCCGACATGCCGGTAAGGGTGGAAAGCGCCTTGGACAGGTCATAGTACAGTTTCAATGCCCCCTGCACTGTCCATTCGGGCTGGAGAGGATGAAGGGCGGAGAATCCAGGCATTGAAGCCACCTGTTCGTTGATTTTCGGATTGTATTTCATCGTACAGCTGCCCAGAGGATAGAAGCCGGTATCAACTCCGAAGTTCATCTGGGAAAGATTCGTGTAATGCCTGACGACATCAGGCTCACTGACCTGTGGAAGCCCTGCCGGGGTCTTTCGCCGCAGGTCTTCCGGCAAGGCATCAGCCGTGACTCCCCACGGATTTTCAGGAAGGGAATATCCGCTGCGGCCCGGCCTTGACAGGTCAAAGATCAGTTTATCGTAATATTTCATGTTACTCGTCGGTTGGTAGTCTATTAATTTTTAATACAATTTGTGGTTATTTCGAGGAATTCCATATTAATCAGGCCGGTGCGAGACCGACTCCTGACATGAAATATGGTCTACCCCCAGTCGCTTCGCGACAGCCCCGGAGGGGCATGCGGCTGCTCTTCGTTCCGCCGGTACCTGCACTGCTTCAACTTCCTTACGGAAGTCTCGCTGACGCTCCGGTGCGGCCCTGAAGGGCCTGTCTAAGTTAATTGTCGGTTGAAAGGTTCTATATGACTGTGCGGATGACGGCGAGCAGACGGTCGATCTCTTCGCGGGAACGCTTCTCGGTGACACAGAAGGAAACATAACCCTCTTCGGTCTGGAGAGGAGCGAAAAAACCTTCTTCCGCAAGAGCCCTCTGGAGCTGGTCCGCAGGCACATCGGTCTTCAGTACAAACTCCTTCAGAAAAGGCTTGTCAAACACATCTTCAAAACATCCCGTAGCAATCAGCCTGTCATGCAGATAATGCGCCCCGGCGTATGAAAGGTCATTGACCTTCTTGAGCCCTTCATCCCCCATAAGCGACATATATACAGTGGCATAAAGTGCCATAAGGGACTGGTTCGAACAGATGTTGCTGGTAGCCTTCTCCCGGCGGATGTGCTGCTCGCGGGCCTGGAGCGTGAGGACGAAAGCCCTGCGGCCCTGCGCATCACGTGTAGCACCCACGATACGGCCCGGAAGCTTACGCATATATTCCTTGCGGCAGGCAAGGAAACCTGCATAAGGACCTCCGAAAGACAGCGGCATGCCGAGTGTCTGGGCATCCCCGCAGGCTATGTCGGCTCCCCATTCACCTGGCGTCCTGATCACCGCCAGCGAAGACGGGTCTGAATATACGGCCAGCAAGGCGCCTCCGGCATGTACCGCATCCGCGAATCCGGAAAGGTCCTCGATAATGCCGAACCTGTTTATACCCGGCACGAGGACTCCTGCCACATCTCCTGAAGCAAGTTCCTGTGCGAGAGACGCTGATGATGTCTGTCCGCCCTCCTGCCCTATAATGGACACTTCCATGCCATGATAGTCCGCATAGGTTCTGACCACGGCGAGGACCTGCGGCAGGAGTGTGGAAGAAAGCAGGATACGGTGCCTGCGGCGTGATGCGGCCACACTCATCATCATAGCCTCAGCGGCGGCCGTGGCCCCGTCGTACATGGAAGCATTGGCACAATCCATCCCGGTAAGAGAGCAGACCATGCTCTGGAACTCGAAGATATACCGCAAAGTACCCTGGGAGATTTCTGCCTGGTACGGAGTGTATGCAGTCTGGAACTCCGAACGGGAAAGAAGATATTGTATTACGGCAGGGGCATAATGGTCGTATGCTCCCACTCCGCAGAAAACCGTAAGCTTTTTGTCAAGAGCGTCCAGCTGACGGAATTTCTCCAGGACCTCCATCTCCGACATGGCGTCGGGAAGATTGAATTCACCCTTGAACATGAATTCCTCCGGGACATCGGAGAAAAGGTCTTTTAGGGAAACGGCACCGGCCCGCTCCAGCATCTGTTTCAGGTCTTCTTCTGTATGAGGAAAATAAGGACATCCCATAACCTAAAGGCTTTCACAGTATTCAGAATATGCCTTGGCATCCATGAGATTGTCAAGCTGGGACGGATCAGACATCTCGACTTTGATTATCCAGGTCTCATACGGCTTTTCATTCAGAAGCGAAGGTGAATCCTCCAGTCCGGAGTTGACTTCTACGACTGTACCAGACACAGGAGAGACAAGGTCGCTGGCGGCTTTCACACTCTCCACGGCACCGAACTCCATTTCAGCATCCACATGGTCATCTTCCTGCGGCATATCCACATAGACAACACTGCCAAGAGCGGACTGCGCATAATCCGTTATACCTACAAATGCCGTGTTCCCTTCTACTTTTACCCATTCATGGGACTGGCTGTAGTAAAGCCCTTCGATTGTCTTTGACATAATTGTAATTGTATTTTTATTGGTTATTATTTTACGTCAGCCTGACGAATTTATCCGATTGTATTATTCTAATATTCAATATTTTACCTTTTAAAGCCGGACGCTATTTTTTTATAGGAAGTCCGGTAAAAACGTTTTTTGCAGACGGTCCCGGAAATGCGTTTACGGTGTATCTCCACCTCCAGCGAAGTGCCGAGAGCGGCATACCCTGCAGACACAAGCGCCATACAGATACTCTTTCCGGTGGAAATGGAACGGTAGCCTGTCGTCACATGCCCGATCTGCTCACCTCCTGCGAAAACCGGGTATCCGGCACGGGGTATGGCCTTGTCTGACAGTTCGATACCGATGACCTTGCGGGAAACTCCCTCGGCTTTCTGCCTAGCGACCGCATCCCTGCCGCAGAAATCGCCCTTGTCCGCTTTCACGAACATCCCCAGACCGGCCTCGACAGGAGAGATGGTATCGCTCAGCTCATGTCCGTAAAGAGGCAGACCGGCTTCAAAACGGAGCGTATCCCTGCATCCTAACCCGCAAGGCTGTACACCTGCATCAAGCAATGCCTTCCAGATATGGCAGACAGCTTCCGGAGACCCGTACAGCTCGAAGCCGTCTTCTCCGGTATAGCCTGTCCTGCTGACTGTCAGGCGGTAACCTTTCCACCTGGCTTCCGTAAAAGTGTAGAAAACAAGCTCTTTCATATCCAGCCCCAGGACTTCGAGCATTATCCTTTCCGCTTCCGGTCCCTGCAGGGCCACCTCTCCCCAGTCTTCAGACATGTTCTCCACAGTCACGTCATATTTTTCCGCTAAAGAGCAGGCCCATGCCGCGTCTTTGGCTATGTTGGCCGCGTTCACCACCAGCAGGAAACCTTTCCCCCCGAAAAGCCTGTACACCAGGAGGTCATCCACCACTCCACCGTCGGGATGAAGCATCATACCGTAAAGTACCTTGCCTTCAGGCATATCCGTGACATCATTGGTAAACAGGTAGTTGACATATTTTTCGGCATCAGGTCCGCTGACGAGGATCTCTCCCATGTGCGAGACATCGAACATCCCTGCGGCAGTCCGCACCGCCTGGTGCTCTTCTATTATCCCCTGATACTGTATAGGCATGCTGAACCCTGCGAAGGGCTCCATTTTCGCCCCGAGGGTCACATGACTGTAATAAAGACAGGTTCTTGATATCGGCTGTTCCATTGTCATTGGTTTTATGTGTTATCTTAATGTTATTTTCCTTTTTTGAAGGCAGTCAGTGTTTCGGGTTCCTGCCGGTCAGGAAACTCTCCTGCAAATACTCCTGCGACATTTCCTCTATACTGGCGACATCACCGGCATCCAAGGTCACGGAACCGTCACACATCGAACTCACTATATGGCCGGCGAAGGCATCCATGTCCATGTCCAGCATTTTCCCCAGGTTCGTAACCCGCTGCCGCACAGAACTTATCCCGCGCCGCACCAGTTTCTCCACAGGAGGATTGACCGCCTGCTCCAGAGCATCGAGGTCCGTCCCGAAAAGCAGGGTCCCGTGGATTATGCACCGTCTGAGAAGCAGATGGAAGGCGTTTCCAGAGACTTTCCTGCCGCCGACCGTTATGTCATTCCTTCCGCTCACACGCGCATCAAGGCCGAGCCTGGAGAGCGCCAGCGCCATCCATTGCATGTACCTGTGGAAAACAAAAGCGGCGTCACCCTCCGGAGATGTAATGCACGAATGCATCAGATTCCCCATGTCAGAGTAGACGCAGCCTCCCCCGCTCTTTCGGCGGTACACCTTTATATCATGTTCGCGGCAGTATTCCAGATTCACCTCCGACTCGAGAGACTGGTTCCGGCCGAAGATAACCGATGGCCCCGTCCGCCACACGAAGAAATAATCCCCTGCAGCGTACTTCCGTGCAATGTATTCTTCCATCGCCAGATAGAAAGCCAACGGCCTGCCGTCACCATCATGGCTGTCAGGCAGCAACACTTGTGTCATCATCATGCGGTCGGGTCCTGTAAATTTTTCCAAATTTAAAATTATTGGGGATAAGTTATTATCCTTTTCATGAAAAACTCGGTGAAATAAGCTACCTTTGCCGCCATGAAGTTCAAGATCGAATCAGAATACAGGCCGGCCGGAGACCAGCCCGAGGCGATAAAGGGATTGTGTTCCGCACTCGACGGAGGAGTCGATGCAGTAACACTTCTCGGGGTGACGGGCTCAGGAAAAACATTCACTATGGCCAATGTCATCGAAAGGCTGCAGCGCCCTGCGCTTATACTCAGCCACAACAAGACCCTGGCTGCCCAGCTATACGGCGAATTCAAATCGTTCTTCCCGAACAACGCGGTTGAATACTTCGTGTCGTACTATGACTATTATCAGCCTGAAGCATATATCCCTACTACCGACACCTATATCGAAAAAGACCTGAGCATCAATGACGAAATCGAGAAACTCAGACTCAGCGCGGCATCTTCTCTGCTTTCAGGCCGCCGCGATGTCATAGTGGTCTCGAGTGTATCATGCCTTTATGGCATCGGCAACCCTGCAGACTTCCATGAGCAGACAGTCACAGTACGCAAAGGAGAGACCCGCAGCATGACCAGGCTGCTGTACCAGCTGGTGGACGCCCTTTATTCAAGGACGGAAACGGACTTCAAGCGGGGGACATTCAGGGTCAGGGGCGATACGGTGGACGTATGCATCGGTTACGGGGACAACGCCGTAAGGATAGAGTTCTTCGGGGACGAAGTGGACAGTATCTCGATCATCGACCCTCTGACAGGTGCTTTCATCGATGAACTTGACGAGGTTTCCATCTATCCGGCCAACAATTTCGTCACCACCAAGGAACGCAGTATCAAGGCAGTCAGCCAGATACAGGACGATATGGTGAAACAGTGCGAATTTTTCCAGGAAATAGGCAAGCCTCTTGAAGCCAAAAGACTGAAACAGCGGGTAGAGTATGATCTGGAAATGATAAAGGAAATGGGATACTGTCCCGGCATAGAGAACTATTCCAGATATTTCGACGGAAGGGATGAAGGGATGAGGCCGTTCTGCCTGCTGGATTATTTCCCGAAGGATTTCATAACATTCATCGATGAAAGCCATGTGACGCTTCCTCAGATCCGCGCCATGTACGGAGGAGACCACTCAAGAAAATCGGTATTGATAGAATACGGGTTCAGGCTGCCCGCCGCAGCGGATAACAGGCCGCTGAAATTCGATGAGTTCGAATCCGTTACAGGACAGACCGTCTACGTCAGCGCCACGCCGGGGGATTATGAACTCGAAAAATCCGAAGGGCTCGTAGTAGAACAGGTCGTGCGTCCTACCGGCTTGCTCGACCCTCCTATAGAAGTCCGTCCGACAAAGAACCAGGTAGATGACCTTCTTGAAGAAATCAGGGTCAGGGCCGACAAGGATGAAAGGGTGCTTGTCACCACACTGACGAAAAGGATGGCCGAAGAGCTGGAGAAATATTTCACAAGGATGGGGGTAAGGTGCCGGTACATCCACTCTGATGTCGACACGCTGGAACGTGTGGAAATCATAGAAGACTTCAAGAACGGACTTTTCGACGTGCTTGTCGGTGTGAACCTGCTTCGTGAAGGACTGGACATCCCGACTGTTTCTCTTGTGGCGATACTGGACGCGGACAAGGAAGGGTTCCTGCGGTCCGGAAGGTCGCTTACGCAGACTGCAGGCCGCGCTGCAAGAAATGTAAACGGACTGGTAATCATGTATGCCGACACCATTACACGGTCCATGCAGGAAACCATATATGAAACAGACCGGCGTAGGGCAAAGCAGATGGAGTACAACAAGCTCCATAACATTACACCTACCCAGGTCGCAGTCAAGAAGAATATCCTCACAGATGAATATCCGCAAGGTGGAGGCGATGCAGGCAAAAGGCGCAACCCGAGGCTCTCCAATACCGTTTCAGGAAAAGTCAGCGCAGCCAACTCCTACGAAGACCCTCACTATATCCCCGACCCGAGCGACCTGGGCAAAGGCTCTGTCAGCGTAGGGCTCGGGCATGATTCCAGGAGGGAAAGCAACTCGGCATACAGGGACGGATACATCAAGGCAGACCTCGCTGCCGTCCTGCAGGACCCTGTCATCAGGGCAATGTCAAGAGTCCAGGTAGAAAAAGCCGTGGAACAGGCAAGGCGCAACATGCAGAAGGCCGCATCCGAGCTCGACTTCATGGCCGCCGCCAAATACCGCGACGAGATGTGGGCCCTGCAGGAATACCTTAAGGTATGGAAAGAGAAATAACGCCTACTCCGTTTCAGACGGGTCCTCGTAATATTTCTTCCTGTACTCGGCCGGTGACAGCCCGAAATATTTCTTGAAGAACTTGGAAAACGCGGCCTGGTCAGAGAAATGCAGCACATCAGCCACCTGCTGTACCAGCAGGCCATTGTTCTGAAGAAGCTGGACAGCCATAGACAGCGTCTCCCCCGCGATGATTTCATGAGGGGTCTTGCCAGTCACCTCCTTGACCACCCGCGACAGGTGCTTGTGCGTGACACACAGTTCCCTGGCATAGAACGACACTTCGCGTGTCTCCGTCAGGTGCTTCCACACCAGGTCGACAAACGAAGCTATCAGGAGTTCCCGCTTCCCTATCTTGTGGAAGACCATGGAATCTTCATCTATACTGGAAATGAAATTGCTGACCTCCAGCACCAGCGCCTTGAAATACAGCCTGACCATATCGGACCTGTACTTGTGGGAAACATCCGCGACAGACAGGCTGAGCATCTTTAGCAGCATGCGGAAGCTCTCTGCCCTTGGACTTCCGCTGAAATCCATCACAGGGTTGGAAAGGACCTGGAAAAGATAATTGTCCTTCTCGTGGATCATCCCCTGCAGTGAATCGAGCATAAAAGATTTGGTCGTGAATATGCAGTACGCCTCTGCATCAGGAGAGACTTCCCCGAACCGGAACAGCATCCCGTCAAAGATGTCTGAATAATTGTCCGCCTGCAGACGGTGGATATTCCCGTTTATAAAGAGGTCAACTGTCCCGCTCAGTACAAAGATTATCACCCTGGCACCTATGAACTGACATTCTGCCAGACGTCTGATATCCTCCCCTGAAAGCAGAAGGAAGGCATCCCCGAGCTTCTTCTTTTCTTCCTCAAAAGTGGAAAGCTGTAAGGTATTCAAATATTGCATTTTATGGCAAAGTTTTTGTTTGTTGGTGTCAAATTTTGACAAACGCACCATATATTAATATCAGGTGCACATAAAAATACGCCATTTGGACAAATATATATGAATTTTATACAAACTCAAAGAAAAAGTATATAATAATTTTGTGCGCGGAATTACAAGGAAAAAATTATACAGTAAAATGAAAGGTTTAAATGTTATGACAATCGGGCTGTGCCTGCTTATCGGTATGACTTCCTGCAAGCAGCAGTCAGCTCAACAGCAGCAGGCTCAGGCCAGCGTTTATCCAGTAATCAAACTGGCCCCTGAAGACAGGACACTTTCCGAAAGCTACACGGCGGTTATCGAAGGAAAGCAGTATGTTGAAGTCCGCCCGCAGGTTTCAGGCATCATCACGGATGTCCTTGTCAAGGAAGGAGCAAATGTCAGGAAGGGAGAGACCCTTTTCATTATCGATACCATCCCTTATGCGGCTGCGTACAAGCAGGCCCTTGCAGCGGTGGCATCCGCAGAGGCCCAGGAAGCTACGGCAAAGCTGAACCTCACGGGAAGCGAGGAGCTATACAAGCAGAAAGTCATCTCCGATTTCGAGCTGCAGACAGCAAGGAATTCCTATAATACGGCAGTAGCGAATCTCGCCAATGCAAAGGCACAGGAGGCCAGTGCAGCGAACAACCTGTCGTTCACAAAAGTAAAAAGCCCTGTAAACGGTTCCGCAGGCATGACCTCAATCCGTGTGGGCACTATCGTCTCGGCAATGGGCGAATCCCTTATAAACGTTTCAGACAATTCCCAGATGTACGTATACTTCTCCCTTCCGGAGAAGGAAGTCCTGAAGCTTACCGCAGAATACGGATCAATAGAAAAGACCGTAGCCTCATATCCTGAAGTAACACTCACACTCAATGACGGCAGCACATATGAGCACAAGGGCAAGATCGACGTGATCAGCGGCATTGTGGACAAGACCACCGGTTCTGTCAGCCTAAGGGCCGTGTTCAGCAACCCGGAAGGACGTCTCATGAGCGGAGGTTCGGCGACTGTCAACATCCCTTACGAACGGACAGGATGCCTGGTGATCCCTCAGGAGGCGACATACGAGGTCCAGGACAAGATTTTCGCCTACAAGGTTGTGGACGGGAAAGCGACATCCACACAGATTAAAGTGTTCAAAGTCAATGACGGCAAAGAATATATCGTGGAGGAAGGACTGAAAGAAGGTGATGTTATCGTAGCTGAAGGAGCCGGTCTGCTCAGGGAAGGCACCCCTATTGCTGCCGCACCCGCTTCCACAAAAGAAGGAGAATAAGGAATATGAATCTTAAAACATTCATCGACAGGCCAATCCTGTCATTGGTAATATCGATTTTCATCGTGATGGTAGGTGTCATCGGGCTTTCGGTGCTGCCTGTCGAGCAATATCCGGATATTGCCCCTCCTACCATACGTGTGAGCACAACTTACAGCGGTGCGAACGCCACTGCGGTCCAGAACAGTGTGATCGTGCCGCTCGAGGAGGCCATAAACGGTGTCGAGAACATGACATACATGACTTCCGAGGCAAGTAACACCGGAAGCGCATCCATCTCCGTATATTTCAAGCAGGGTGTCGACCCGGACATGGCGGCGGTCAACGTGCAGAACCGCGTCTCAAGGGCACAGTCCCTCCTGCCTGCGGAAGTGACCAGGGTCGGAGTGGAGACCATGAAACGCCAGAGCAGTACCCTGAAAGTATTCGCTCTTGCAAGCCCTGACGGCACTTACGACGAGACATTCCTCACCAACTATTTGAGCATCAACATCAAGCCTGAGATACAGCGTATTTCCGGAGTCGGTGAGGCAAACGTAATGGGCGGTGACTATGCAATGCGTATCTGGCTCAAGCCGGACATCATGGCCCAGTACGACGTCCAGCCGAGCGATGTGAGTGCGGCATTGTCGGCACAGAACATAGAGGCTTCCACCGGAGCCATCGGAGAAGACTCGAAGAACGTGTTCCAGTACACCCTTAAATACAGGGGCCGTCTTGAAACGGAGGAGCAGTTCGGCAACATCATCATCAAGGCATACAGTGACGGACGTGTCCTCAAGCTCAAGGACATCGCCGACCTGGAACTCGGGGCGCAGACCTACTCGTATGAAGGACGTGTAATGGGTGCTCCAGGCGTCACAATGATGATTAACCAGACAGCGGGAAGTAACGCCAACGAGATCATCAACGCCATTGACGCATACCTGGAAGAAGCAGCGAAAGACCTGCCTAAGGGAGTCGAAATCGTGGACATCATGAGTACTAAGGACTTCCTTGATGCGTCTATCCACGAGGTCATCAAGACCCTTTTCGAGGCTATCATCCTGGTCGTCCTGGTGGTATATGTCTTCCTGCAGAACGTCAGGGCGACAATCATCCCTACCATCAGTATCTTCGTCGCCCTCATAGGTACATTCGCATTCCTGGTTGTCGCAGGATTCTCAATAAACCTTCTGACGCTCTTCGCCCTCGTGCTGGCGATCGGTACCATTGTGGATGATGCCATCATTATGGTGGAAGCTGTCCAGGTGAAACTGGATGAAGGCTACACGTCCCCATATCTGGCGGCAGTTGACGGGTCGCAGGGAGTATCGTCCGCCATCATCACGTCCACCCTGGTATTCATGGCGGTGTTCATCCCTGTATCATTCATGGGCGGCACATCAGGAGTGTTCTATACACAGTTCGGTCTTACAATGGCCGCCGCAGTAGGCCTCTCGGCCATAAACTCCCTCACCCTTTCACCTGCACTCTGCGCATTGCTCCTGAAGCCGAACGAGGTAGTGAAACCGGGAGAAAGGCCAAAACAGTTCTCCACCAGGTTCAGGATCGCATTCGATACGGTGTTCGGACGGATAGTCCGCAAATATAAGTTCGGCGTCAAGTTCTTCATCGGCAACAAATGGCTTTCCGGACTGCTTATACTGGGCGCGATAGGTCTCCTGATGTTCCTTATGAGCACCACCAAGACCAGCCTCGTGCCAAATGAGGATACAGGTTCGCTCTTCATGAGCGTGGACGCCTCTCCTGGAAGCACCCTGAACGAAACCAACCAGATCCTTACCGAGGTCCAGAAGAGCATCCAGGACATCCCTGAGATCAGGACATTCAACCAGGTGGCAGGTTTCTCATTCGCAGGTAGCGGAGCGTCCCACGGTATGCTCATGATCAAGCTCAAGCCTTGGGACCAGAGGGAAGGAAAAGAGCACAGCAACACAGCGGTGATGAACCAGATCTACGCCAGGACGGCACACATCAAGAATGCACAGATCTTCATCTTCGCCCCTCCTATGATATCAGGTTACGGTACTGGAAACAGCTTCCAGGTCGACATCCAGGACAGGTCCGGCAAAGGTATCGAAGCGCTGAACGAAGTGACACACGGCGTTATTGCAGCCCTCAACCAGAGGCCGGAAATCCAGATGGCATATACATCTTTCAGTACAGAGTTCCCTCAGTATACAGTGGATGTGGATGCCGCCAAGTGCCTGAGGGCAGGCACCACTGCAGACCAGGTGCTGTCCGTGATGCAGAGCTACCTGGGAAGTTCATACGTCTCCAACTTCAACAGGTTCACCAAATTGTACCGCGTAATCCTCCAGGCAAGGCCGGAAGACCGTGACCAGCTGCAGTCGCTTGACAACATATTCGTACAGACTGCATCAGGGATGGCTCCTGTAAGCCAGTTCATTACCCTGACAAAATCGTACGGTTCCGAGATACTCAGCAGGTTCAACCTATTCCCGTCAATCACCGTACAGGGTATGCCTAAGGACGGATACAGCTCCGGAGACGTTATCATCGCAGTCCAGGAAGTGGCTGCTGAAGTCCTGCCTACAGGATTCGGATACGAGTTCTCCGGCATGACCAGAGAGGAGGCACAGCTTGCCGAGTCGCATACCACCACCCTGATATATATCCTGTGTATCGTGTTCATCTACCTTATCCTCTGCGGTCTGTACGAGAGCTTCTTCCTGCCGCTCGCGGTCATCTGCTCCGTACCGTTCGGACTTATGGGGTCATTCCTGGCAGCCAGGATATGGGGTATAGAAAGCAACATATACATGCAGGTCGGCATCATCATGCTGATCGGACTGCTTTCCAAGACGGCAATCCTTATCACGGAATATGCAAGCGAAAGGCGCAAGGCCGGCATGTCCCTCAGCATGGCGGGTATATCCGCGGCCGGCATAAGGCTGAGGCCTATCCTCATGACCGTATTCTCCATGGTATTCGGACTCCTTCCTTTGGCAATCGCCAGCGGAGTCGGGGCCAACGGCTACCACTCACTGGGTATTCCGGTCATCGGAGGTATGGTAATCGGTACCATCGCGCTCGTATTTATAACCCCTGTCTTCTTCACAATATTCCAGTATATTGAAGAGAGAGTAATGGGCAAAAGAAAGGAGGACAGAGCATAATGAAAAAGATAGTCTTATTTACAATAATAGTAGCACTCACCAGCAGCTGTTCTATCTACAGGAAATACCAGAGGCCGGAAGACCTCCCTGTAGATAGCCTCTACCGGGCTGAAGCAATGGATGTAGCGACAGAAGACTCTACATCGCTCGGGTATATGCCGTGGGATGAAATGTTCACGGACCCGCATCTGCAGGACCTCATCAGGACAGGCCTCGAGCACAATGTTGACCTGCAGAGCGCAATCCTGAGGGTCGAATCCGCAAAAGCCCAGCTTGCCGCAGCCAAATGGGCCTATGCCCCGAGCCTCAACCTCACACCGCAGGGCGGACTCAGCAGCATAGACGCAAATAAGGCGAACTGGACCTACAACGTAGGCGGCGCAGTCAGCTGGGATGTGGACCTTTTCGGTTCGCTCCTCAACTCAAAACGCGGGGCGCAGGCCACACTCCTGCAGCAGCAGGCATACCAGCAGGCAGTAAGGTCCCAGATCATCGGGACAATAGCCAACTCATACTATGCACTTCTGATGCTGGATGACCAGGTGAAGATAAGCGCAGAAAATGTCGAGATCTGGAAAGAACAGGTAAGGACCATGGAGGCCATGCTGAAAGTCGGGCAGACAAACGAGAGCGCCGTGACACAGGCCAGGGCCAACCTCTATGCCCTTGAAGCATCGTATGCCGATCTTCTAAGGCAGCAGAGAGAGACAGAGAATTCCCTCTGCTCTCTGCTCGGACAGCCGTACTTCCAGATTGAAAGAGGTACCCTTGCCGAGCAGACCATACCGGACAACATCTCAGTATCCGTACCGCTCCAGCTCCTGTCCAACAGGCCTGATGTCATCCAGGCGGAAATGGCATACGCCAGCTCCTACTATACGACCAACATGGCAAGGTCCGCGTTCTATCCGAGCATCAACCTTTCAGGCAGCGCAGGATGGACGAACAGTTTGGGACAGGCAATCACCAACCCTTCCGGATGGCTCCTTTCCGCACTCGGCCAGCTGACTGTCCCTATCTTCAACCACGGGCAGCTCAGGGCCAACCTCAAAGTAAGCAAGGCTGAAGAAGAGATTGCAAGGCTCAACTACCGCCAGGCCCTGCTCACGGCAGGAGAGGAGGTCAACAATGCCCTCTTTGCAATCCAGACGCATGAGACCATGCTCGAAAAGCATCAGGCCCAGTGCAAGGACCTTGAAAGGACACTTACCTCTACGGAATACCTGTTCAGGAACTCATCCGGGACTACATACCTTGAGCTTCTGACTGCACAGCAGTCCCTGCTCAGCGCACAGCTCAACGCCATCAGCGACCAGTACCAGCTGCTGCAGTCTGTCGTAACCCTCTACCAGGCGCTCGGAGGAGGAAAGGAATAATCCTTGTTCCCTGTAATTCAATAAAAAAAAGAACTGATCCGGAAATGGTCAGTTCTTTTTTTTGACATTGCATTCTTCTTTGGGCTGCCTCATGCCCCCCAAAAAAACCTACAGCAACGGGGCGAAAAGCCGGATCAGAGACTGAAGCAGCTTGCTGTACCACGGTATCTTCCGCCATTTCTCAAGCGTCACCTCCTCACATGATTCAAGGTCATACAGGAAGATGGCCTTGTTCTCCCTGGAGACAGATTCGTCGTAAATGTATGTATTTATCTCATAGTTCAGGTCAAAGCTCCTGTAGTCCATATTGGCAGACCCCAGAATCGAGAGATAGTCATCCGCAACGAGAGTTTTAGAATGTATGAAGTTGCCTGTCTTCTCGTATATTTTTATCCCGGCTTCCAGACACTCAGTATAGTACGACCTGTTGGCCGGCCCCATATAGCACAGGTCGGCTTTCTTCGGAATCATTATACGTACATCCACGCCCTTCAAGGCTGTAGATTCAAGGGCCTGCAGCAATGGCTCGGGAGGCACAAAGTACGGAGTCTGGATATAGATATAATTCCTGGCATGCTGTACGGCCCACACGGTCCCCATCTGGATTACAGGCCATTGGTTGTCAGGCTCGTCCGGGACAATCTGGATCAGCTTTGCAGGACTAAGTTTAACATGCTGAGGGAAATACCTGGAATAGTCTTCCCGGATCTTGCCACCTGATGTTATAAAAGAATTCATGAAGCTGTATTGCAGGCTAGATACCGCCTCCCCGGTAATCCTCATGTGCGTATCACGCCAGCGTACAAAATAGTCATCGCTGATGTTCATCCCCCCGGTATAGCCTATCTTGCCGTCAATCACTACTATTTTCCTGTGGTCACGGTAATTCAGCTGGGCACCGATGGTCAAATGGGTAATCCTCGTATTGGTGAAAGGGACTACTTCGACACCGGCCTTCTTCATCTCATTGTAATACCGGGAGCTGATCTCGATATTGGCGATATTCTCATGTATGAACCTGACCTTCACCCCTTCCCGAGCCTTCTGCATGAGGAGGGCGCGTATCTTGCGGCTGCCCATGTCCTTCTTGAAATAGAAATACTCCATATGGATATGGTCCCTGGCATTGCGGATGTCCTCGGTCAGGGCATCGAACTTGCGCTTTCCGGAGGTGATGATCTCGATGTCATTGTCATCGCTCACAGTGATCTTGTCGACCTCTGAAAGCAGACGGGCGACCTCCCTGTAGTCCTCCCTGATTTTCTCCTCGACGGAATGTCCGAACAGAAGGTCCTTTATCCGGCCGTCGGCCATTTCATCGAACTCTTTAAGGAAGTTCTTGTGCCGTCTCTGGAAAAAGCCCGCCCTTCTCCAGTTGAAACCGAAGACCACATAGCACAGGAGGCCCACTATCGGCAGAAGGCCTATGACAAGTATCCATGAAATCTTGCGTCCGGAATCCTGGTTGTCAGTCAGGATAATCAGGATAGTCCCTACAATCAGCAGGATATACAATATCGAAAAAACATTGGAGAAGATTTGAAGTGCCATTCCATGAATCAGTTAAAGCACACAATCATATACACAAAGATACATGGCCGCGGCAAAAAGGCCGCCCAGAAGCGGTCCCAGCACCGGAATCCAGCTGTACTTCCACCCGCTGTCCCTCTTGCCCCTTATCGGGAGCAGGGCATGGGCAATACGTGGAGAAAGGTCCCTGGCCGGATTGATGGCATAGCCCGTAGCTCCTCCGAGAGACATGCCTATGGACATGATGAGCATCGTCACAGGGAAGCCGCCCAGACTGCCCATACCGACTTCCGGCGTGTTCTCCTTGTTAGAAAAGGCAAGTATTACAAACACCAGTAGCCAGGTGCCGACAAACTCGCAGAAAAGGTTACGCCATTTGCCCGGGATGGCAGGCATCGTACAGAACACACCGAGCTTAGTGTCCGCATCATCTGTGGCGTCGAAATGGTCCTTATAGAACAGATAGACAAGGACCGCCCCCACGAATCCCCCGAGCAGCTGCGAAACCACATACCCAGGCACATAAGCCCACGGGAACATGCCGGCCGCGGCCATCCCCACCGATACGGCAGGATTGAGATGCGCCCCCGAATAAGGGCCTGCGATAAAGACACCGCACATTACCGCGAATCCCCATGCCATGGTTATGACAATCCAGCCGCCGTTCTGTCCTTTGGACTTGGCGAGGGAATTCGATGCCACCACTCCGTCTCCGAGAAGGATAAGGACCATTGTACCGAGAAACTCGAATACGCATTTTGAGAATAATGACAGTTCCATACTCAATCCTCCTGTCTGTCTGACAATGTACGGGAAACGGCATCTGCCCATCCTGCCTTCTCCGCAATTACGAAATCTTCCGGAGCCTGAGGAGAGAAAGTCCTCTCCGCACTCCACTGTGTCTTGATGCTGGACATGTCATCCCAGTACCCTACCGCAAGGCCGGAAAGGTAGGCGGCACCGAGCGCGGTTGTCTCTGTAACGGACGGCCTTATGACAGGCACGCCGAGAATGTCAGCCTGGAACTGCATCAGGAGATTGTTCCGCGAGGCCCCTCCATCGACTTTCAGCTCCTTGAGGGCTACTCCGGAGTCCTTCTGCATCGCATTGACTATGTCCATGGTCTGGAACGCGATGCCTTCAAGCGCGGCACGTGCGATGTGTGCCGCCTTAGTCCCCCGCGTAATACCGTATATGCATCCTTTCGCATACTGGTCCCAGTACGGGGCTCCGAGGCCCGTAAGGGCAGGGACAAAATATACCCCACCGCTGTCAGGGACACTTGCGGCAAGTGCCTCAACTTCTGAAGATGAGCTGATCACACCGAGTCCGTCCCTAAGCCACTGGACCACGGAACCGCCCACGAAAATGCTGCCCTCCAAGGCATAATTGACGGTATCCCCTATCTTCCATGCGATCGTGGTAAGAAGGTCATTGGAAGAAAGTATGGGCCTGCTTCCGCTGTTCATAAGAAGGAAACAGCCTGTCCCGTATGTGTTCTTCACAGACCCGGGCTCTGTGCACATCTGCCCGAAAAGGGCGGCCTGCTGGTCTCCGGCAATTCCCGAAATAGGCACCTCATGGGCGAAAATCGTAGTCTTGGTGTATCCGTATACCTCGCTTGAGGAACGTACCTCCGGCATCATCGTCTCCGGAATGCCGAACAGCTCCAGCAAGTCAAGGTCCCACTGCAGGGTATGTATATTGAAGAGCATTGTCCTCGAAGCGTTGCTGACATCGGTAACATGCTTCTCCCCTCTTGTCAGCATCCACACGAGCCATGAATCCACAGTGCCGAAACGGAGCTTCCCTGCCTCGGCCTTAGCCCTTGCCCCTTCCACATTTTCAAGGATCCACCTGATTTTCGTGGCACTGAAATAAGCATCGATTATAAGGCCTGTCCTCTGCCGGATATATCCGGTGAGGCCATCGTTCTTCAGAGAATCACAATATCCCGATGTCCGCCTGTCCTGCCAGACTATGGCGTTATACACGGGCTGTCCGGTCTCCGCATCCCAGACAATGGTAGTCTCCCTCTGGTTCGTGATGCCGATTCCGGCGATATTCTTTCCGTTTATCCCGACAGACGTGATGGCCTCGGCTATGACAGACGCCTGTGAAGACCAGATTTCCGACGGGTTATGCTCCACCCATCCGGGCTTCGGGAAATACTGGGTGAATTCTTTCTGTGAAACCGAAATGATCCTGCCGGAACGGTCGAATACGATTGCCCTGGAACTGCTTGTCCCCTGGTCCAGGGCAAGGATATACTTCTCTGAGCTGTTCTCTTTCATAATAAGATATATGAATGTGGTTAATCAGAGGTTGAAATTAATAAAAAATCCGGGAAACAGTGCAGCTTGATGAAATAAGTGCAGCCGATCCCGGACCCCTTATGACAGCCTTCTATGGCGAATCACACCAGCCTTGAAATCAAAGTCGCTGATGTACAAGATATTACTTCAACCGTAACATACTCTCCTATTTCATGTCCTCCTGACGGGAAGACACATACCTTGTTGTTGCTGGCTCTTCCGAAAAGCTCACCGCTGTTCTTTTTGGAGACGCCCTCGACAAGTACAACATGCCTCCTGCCTATCTCCTTTTCATTGCTTTTGAGACTCATCCTCCCCTGGAGCGCAATGATCTCGTTCAGTCTCGCAGTCTTGACATCTTCCGGGACATCATCCTTGTATTTCCTTGCGGCAAGCGTACCGGGCCTCTCCGAATACTGGAACATGAAAGCCCCGTCAAAGCAGACTTCCTCCATCAGCGAGAGCGTATCCGCATGATCCTGCTCCGTCTCTCCGCAGAAACCGGCAATCACATCAGTAGTGAGCCCGCAGTCCGGAATCACCGACCGTATCTTGGCGACACGCTCCAGATACCACTCGCGGGTGTACTTGCGGCGCATCTTCTCCAGCATGGTGTTGCTGCCGGACTGCACAGGAAGGTGGATATGCTTGCAGATGTTGTCATACATCGCCATCGTATAGATGACCTCGTCGCTGATGTCCTTGGGGTGCGATGTCGAGAACCTGACCCTCAGGTCCGGGCTGACCTTGGCGACCATCTCGAGCAGGCCTGCGAAATCCACATTCCTGTCAGCGGAATCCGGATGTTCCCAGTAATAGGAATCGACATTCTGCCCGAGCAGGCAGACCTCCCTGTACCCGTTCTCATACAGCTGCTCCGCCTCACGGAGGATGGTCTCCGGATCGCGGCTGCGCTCCGCCCCCCTTGTATAAGGGACCACGCAGTAGGAACATACGTTGTTGCATCCGCGCATAATGGAAATGAACGCGCTGACACCGTTCTTGTCCATCCTGACAGGAGAAATGTCCGCATATGTCTCCTCGTGCGAAAGAAGCACATTGATCTGGGGCGAGTCCGGTGTTATCCTGCCAATGAGCTCCGGAAGGGACCTGTATGAATCAGGACCGGCCACCAGGTCGACCACATGGGAGTCAAGGAGCTTCTCCTTGAGCCTCTCGGCCATGCAGCCGACTATGCCTATCACCACCCCGTCCCTCCTGCGCTTCTGCAGGCGGAACTGCTCGATGCGGCCCCAGATGCGCTGTTCCGCATTGTCCCTGATCGAACAGGTGTTGGCAAGGATGAGGGACGCCTCCTCTATATTTTCAGTCAGGGCGTAGCCGGCATCCTGCAGGATAGACAGTATCACTTCGCTGTCATTCACATTCATCTGGCACCCGTATGTCTCTATATATACTTTCGGCCTGGACGGGTCCGATATAGGTCTTATGCTGTTCTCCATATTATAATATTATATGACAATCCCTGGTTTGACAGGGCAAAGATAAGATTTTTATCTGACTTATATTTTTTCTATCTTTGCAAGGATATGGGAAAGAGAATTACCTGCAGAATTGCGGTTCTGGCGGCAGTCTGGATGATGATATGCTGCACCGGTTGTACAAGTTTGAAAGACATCAGGAATATCCGCATAGAGTCTTTCAATATCAAATCATTGTCTATCAAAGGACTTGATTCGGCCGAAGCCATTGCGTCGGTCTCGGTGGACAATCCCGCGAAAGACATTTCCGTATCCGGCATCGACGGGACCCTGTACAAGTCCGGGAAAAATTTAGGTACATTCACCATAGCACCGTTCGAGATCGGCGGACGCGGACTGGATACGGCGACAGTCAGCTGCTCCCTGAAGCTCTCGCCTGACCTCTCGCCCCTGGCACTTATGTCTTTGGCCCGTGACTTCGACATATCCGACTGCACCATGGACGTGAACGCCCGGGCCCGGGTAGGGAAAAGCCCCTGGAAGAAGTTCGAACTTAAAGACATTCCTGTCAAAAACATCATAAACTCGCTCTAATTAACTGAAAATGGAATATATAAAGAAAATACTCATCAATACCGCGTCACTGGTTGCCTTATATTTCGCTTGCGGGGCCGCCGCTGCCGCCCAGCAGCTCGACACTCTCGTCATTCCGGAAGGCTATACGCTTGCGGATTCTGTGGTCACCGTCCCGGCGCCGAGGGTGGACAGCAGCCTGGTGGGCAAGGACATCTTCGACATCATGCCTGCAAAGGACGCAGGATGCGCCGCCGATGTGAAGGTACACCAGTCCCAGCTCATACGCAATTCCCTTAAAAACCACATAGCCGCAAACTCCGGAAGGGCCCTGGACGGATACCGTATCCGAATCTTCTTTGACAACAGGCAGAGCGCAAGGACCGATTCCGAGAAGATGGAAAAGGATTTCTCCGCCGCTCATCCCGACATACCGGTCTACAGGAGCTACGTCAACCCCTATTTCAAGGTCACGGTAGGAGACTTCAGGACGAAGTCGGAGGCAATGCAGCTGCTCAGGTCCATCGTGAAGGAATACCCTACGGCATTCGTCGTCAAGGAAAACATAAATTACCCGGCAGTGGACAGGACCAGGCCGACAGTCACCGACACGGTGAAAGTATTGAGGCCGGCACCGGACGGGCAGCGCACCTCACTATGATGTCTTCTGATGATAATCTAATGTTTTGATGCTATGCTGAAACAAGGATTGGAACTTAAACAGACTCAGAAGCTCTCCCCTCTCCAGATCCAGACAATAAAACTCATCGAGCTTCCTACCCAGGAACTGGAACAGAGGATACGGAAAGAGCTGGAAGAGAACCCCGTGCTTGACGAGAATGTCTCTAATGACAGCGATGACGACAATGACGGGCCGAGGGAAGTGTCCCTGTCCGACTACAAGGAGGACGACTCCATCCCGAGCTACAAGCTGAGGATAAACAACTACGGCAAGGACGAACGCCCGCAGTACAATACATTCTCCGTCAAGGAGAGCTTCACCCAGAGCCTGATGGACCAGCTTGGGTTCAGGAACCTGACCGAGCACCAGCACGCCGTGGCCGCATTCATCATCGGCAGCCTTGACGACGACGGCTACCTGAGGCGCAGCATCGAAAGCCTGGTGGACGACCTGGCCTTCAGGGCCGGTATCGAGACCGACGAGCAGGAAGTGCTCGACATGCTTAAGGTCATACAGGAGTTCGACCCGGCAGGTGTCGGGGCAAGAGACTTGAGGGAATGCCTCCTCCTGCAGATACGCACCATGAAACAGACTCCGGAGGTCATCAATGCCACCAGGATACTCAAGGACTTTTTTACGGAATTCACAAACAAGCATTTCCAGAAGATAATCTCGCGCATGGGCATTTCCGAAGAGGAAATGAAGGCAGCGATGTCCAAGATACTGAAGCTGAACCCTTCCCCTGGCGGCCAGATCGACGACTCATACAACGACCAGGCACAGCAGATTGTCCCGGACTTTGTCCTTACGCTCGAAAACGGAGAACTGAAGCTCACAATGCCGAGATTCTCCATCCCGGAACTCCGTGTCAACAAGAAGTATGCAGACATACTGATGGAAGCGGCAAACTCTTCGGAAAGGGAAAAGAAGGAAGCAGCCACCTTTGTCAAAAAGAAACTCGACTCGGCCAAGTGGTTCGTGGAAGCCATCAAACAGAGGCACAACACCCTCGAAAGCACCATGAAAGCTATCATAGACTACCAGCACGACTATTTCATCGACGGGGATGAAAGCCACCTGAAGCCTATGGTACTCAAAGACATTGCGGAAAGGACCGGTTTCGACATATCGACGATTTCCAGAGTAGTGAACAGCAAATATATCGAAACCCACTTCGGGATCTATTCTCTTAAATACTTCTTTTCCGAGGGGCTTGAAAACCAGGACGGAGAAGAGGTATCCACAAGAGAGCTCAAAAAGGCTCTCCAGGAGTGTGTGGACAACGAGGACAAACGCCACCCTCTTACCGATGACCAGCTGGTGTCCGTAATGAGCGGCAAAGGGTACAAGGTCGCCCGCCGAACAATAGCGAAATACCGCGACCAGCTCGGAATCCCTAAGGCGCGGCTGAGAAAAGAGTTGTGATTTTTTTCAAAATACATTGAATAAAATTTGCTTGTTTACAAAAAATCACTACCTTTGCAATCCGTTTCGGGAAACAAGTACAAATGTCCGGAATGATTGACAATATTGGAGAGGTGGTAGAGTGGTCGATTACGGCAGTCTTGAAAACTGTTGAGCTGAAAGGCTCCGGGGGTTCGAATCCCTCCCTCTCCGCAAAAATCCTCTAAATTACTGGAAATCAGCGATTTAGAGGATTTCTCTTTTAAAAACGGGACAAACACGG
>CALVAJ010000017.1 GCA_944325505.1 uncultured Bacteroidales bacterium | reverse complement strand
TAGCTAAGATACAAATTTTATATTACATTGGCAATCAATTCATTATAAAGTTTTATTCTTTTTACGACAGTCCCTAACTTATCCATACTTTTTATTGCATTAAATCAGTATTCAACATTCAACATGGCATACCAGTGGGGGGGGACACCGCCAATAGTGAACGATATTCAGAATTGTTCATAAAAAAAGGAGGGAACCTCCTTGAAGATTCCCTCCTTGCCGGCAGCACTGCCATGACTGCCTGTACGTGTATCTGTTCCTTGCACTTCATATCCTGATGACCGCCCTCCAGCCCTGGATTTCGAACAATATGTAATCGTGGAGTATGGACTCCATTTCCTGCCGCGGCACTGAATGCATCAGCAGCTCCTCGAACATCGTGAACATCCATACCGTATGCAGGTGGATGATGAAGTCCGGCACCGCCGTGTTTATTCCCGGATGCTTCTGCCGCATGGATGCGAACCACGCTTTGACCACCTCTGTGGAACGGTCGGTATAATTTTCCCGGAAATGCTCCAGGGATGACCCCTGTGCGCGCAGCAGCAGTATTTCCATCAGCCCGCGATACCTGTCCATCAGAGAAACGTATTCATCTATGCAGGATTCCAGGTATTTTTCCGACCTCATCGCCATGATATCCCTGCCACGTATGCCGTGATGTTCCTGCAGCATTGCTTCCAGGGCGCACAGGACCGGACGTACCACCTCACGGAACAGTCCGTCCTTGTTCGTGAAATAGTTGTAGATATTCCCGACCCCGACACCTGCCGATGAGGCTATTTCGCGCATGGAGGTCCCGGAATACCCCTTCCGCCCGAATTGCTCTCTGGCGGCAGCCAATACGCGGCCACGTATGTCTTCTTTCTGTACCTGCATTATAATGAACAGTTTTCCTGCCTTTGTTTCTGCAAAAGTACAAGGCCCTGGATTATCCGGCAATACCTATTTTTGGGGATTTTAAAGCCTGGTGCACCCTACTGATTTTTCTTCCCGGTCTGTTTCCGGGGATTGGCCGGGAACCAGCCTTTCTTCACGCGTTTTTCCTGCTCAAAAAGTTCCAGTATAGACCAGAAAGAAGAAAAGGCGGCCACTCCTGCAACAGTAGACCAGACCATGCTGTCAATGAAAAGCGAAAGCGCCGCGAAGCCAATACCTGCCATAAAGAAAAGCCACCAGCAGCCTTTCCCTAAATGATACTCTGCTTTAATGACCAACGGGTGGCACACCCCGATAATCAGGAATGTGCAGAGTCCGATGATAATTCCTGAAAAATTCATTTAAGTCCAGATTTAAAGTTGCAAATTTAGCTATAACTGTGAAGCCGCCAAGTAAACAATTCATCCCAAACAGCAGTGCTGATTGAAATTATTATCAGAAGATTGCTAAATTTGCCGGCTGAACCATTCATGCACGAACAAAATCTGATAAAATGGAAGAAAACAAAAAGACGGGTTTGCCTGAAAATGCACACAGGGAACTCAAGCCGGGAGAGGAATACAAACCTCTGCTGTCCCCGGGAAAGACTTATCCTGAAGTAACCCCGTATTCTGTAAGCATGGGACTTCTGATGACGATCATCTTTTCCGCCGCTGCCGCTTTCCTCGGATTGAAGGTCGGACAGGTATTCGAAGCGGCCATACCGATCGCCATTATCGCCGTCGGAGTATCAGGGGCGTTAGGAAAGAAAAACGCGTTGGGACAGAATGTAATCATCCAGTCCATAGGGTCCTGCTCCGGAGGGATAGTCGCCGGTGCGATATTCACTCTGCCGGCATTGTATATATTACAGGACAAATACCCTGAACTTACTGTCAATTTTACCAAGGTGTTCTTTTCATCTCTTCTCGGCGGCGTTCTCGGAATCCTGTTCCTGATCCCGTTCAGGAAATATTTCGTCAAGGAGATGCACGGGAAATACCCGTTCCCTGAAGCTACCGCCACCACCCAGGTCCTTGTGAGCGGAGAAAGCGGAGGCAAAGGGGCGAAGACCCTGCTGGCGAGCGGACTTGTCGGAGGTCTGTACGACTTCATCATCTCCACGTTCGGACTCTGGGGCGAGACCATAACCACCCGGATACTTCCTTTCGGAGAGGCGATTGCAGAAAAAGCCAAGGTCGTGCTCAAGCTCAATACCGGAGCGGCCGTTCTCGGACTCGGGTACATAGTAGGACTCAAATACGCATTCATAATCTGCTGCGGCAGTTTCCTCGTATGGCTTGTCATCATACCGCTGATGAACCTTATCTGGGGCGGACAGGTGATAGACCTTATGAATACCGGAATAACGGCCACTGTCGGGGAAATGTCAGCCGAACAGATCTTTTCCGAATATGCACGCCATATAGGGATCGGAGGTATAGCTACAGCCGGTATCATAGGGATAATCAAGTCTTTCGGCGTCATCAAATCGGCCCTCGGACTTGCAGCCGGGGAATTCAAACGCAAAAAGACAGACGCTGAAGCCGAGACAATCAGGACACAGCGAGACATCTCCATGAAAATCATAATCATAGGAATAGTGCTTACCCTGCTGGCAATCCTGGTATTCTTTGCATTCGGAGTAGTCGACAACATCTGGCATGCAGTCATAGGGCTGCTGGTTGTAGGGATTATCGCGTTCCTGTTCACGACCGTCGCTGCAAACGCCATAGCCATAGTAGGTTCCAACCCTGTCAGCGGAATGACTCTCATGACGCTTATCCTGGCTTCGCTCGTAATGGTTGCTGCAGGACTTAACGGTACTGCCGGCATGACAGCTGCCCTTATTATAGGAGGGGTAGTATGTACGGCGCTTTCAGTTGCAGGAGCATTCGTGACCGACCTCAAGATAGGTTACTGGATAGGAACCACACCAAGGAACCAGGAGACATGGAAATTCCTGGGGACTCTGGTGGCAGCCGCTACGGTAGGAGGCGTAATGCTCGTGCTGAACAAAACCTACGGATTCACAGGAGAGAATGCCCTGGTTGCCCCTCAGGCCAATGCAATGGCAGCAGTAATCGAACCGATGATGAACGGAGGCGGGGCTCCATGGCTAATGTACGGAATCGGTGCATTGATTGCCATTGTCCTGACGGTCTTCAACATACCGGCCCTGGCTTTCGCCCTGGGAATGTTCATACCTATCGACCTCAACCTTCCGATGCTTGTCGGCGGTGCCATTTCATGGTTTGTAAGTACCCGCAGCAAGGATAAGGAACTCAACAATGCACGTCAGGAGAAAGGCACTCTCATAGCTTCCGGATTCATCGCCGGAGGAGCGCTCATGGGAGTGGTCAGCGCGATACTGAGATTCGCCCAGGTGGACGCATTCATGAAGCCTTCCCCTTGGACAGAACCGGTTGCGATCATCCCTTATGCCGCAATCATCGCATACATTATATATTCGGCCATAAAGACAAAGAAGGAAGAATAATACGGAGGACTGTTCCGGCTCCGGAATGGCAAAAGGGTTTCAGACTACCGACGATGGACGAAGTACTACATGCATTGCTGCTTACTCTGCTGGCCGGAGCGGCTACCGGACTGGGAGGATTGCTGATAATACTGGGGAAAAGGCTCAGCAGCAACTTCCTGGCCGGAGCTCTGGGACTTTCAGCCGGAGTGATGATATTCATCTCTCTGGCCGAACTGTATCCTGAAGCCCAGGAGGCCATCCGCAGCGCAGCATATCCCGGGATAAACGGGAAAGCGCTTGTACTCGTATCATTCTTTGCCGGAATGGGACTGATCTTCCTGATCGATTTTCTGATCCCGGAATATGAAAATCCCCATGAAGCACCCGGTCTCTCCCTCGACTCCAGAACGGCAGCCACGGAAATGATTTCGGCTTCGGAAAAAAAGTCCGGCCACCAGGCACTGAAGAAGCTCGGAATCATGTCAGCCCTGGCGATAGCAATACACAATTTTCCAGAAGGCATGGCCACATTCGTCAGTGCCCTTAGCGGGTCGCAGATGGGAGCCGGAATAACTTTCGCCGTAGCCATCCACAACATTCCGGAAGGAATTGCAGTGGCAATCCCCATCTACTATGCGACCAGAAGTAAAGGAAAGGCCGCTCTGTACGCCACATTGTCCGGGCTTACAGAACCTGCCGGCGCCGCTCTATGCTATGCAGTCACAGCCATTTCAGGAGTGGAGATTTCAGGAGAAGGGGCAGCATTTCCCCTGATTCTGGCGGCGGTGGCCGGCATCATGATATACATATCTCTGGACGAGCTGCTGCCGACGGCGGAAAAATACGGGAAACACCATGTGGCGATAGCGGGTGTAGTCGCCGGAATGGCAGTAATGGGCGTCAGCCTGATATTGATGTGAACAGGAGAACACAGTATAACGGAAAATCATAAGACATTCAAATAAACAATACAACAGCAAATGGAAAAGATACTTGAGAGATTTCTGAGATACGTGTCAGTGGACACGCAGTCTGACCCTGAGTCGGAAACACAGCCGAGCAGCGAGAGACAGCTCGACCTGCTGAGGATGCTGAAGGACGAACTTTCAGCAATGGGAGTGGAAGCGACCCTTGACAACTACGGCTATGTCATGGCAAGCATCCCGTCAAATTGCGGGAAGGAAGTCCCTGCCGTGGGCTTCATAGCACATGTGGATACATCTCCTGACGCTTCCGGAAAAGACATCAGACCGCAGATTATCAAAGACTATGACGGAAAAGACATCCTGCTGGACAAGACATCGGGGCTTTCCCTGAAGGTAAGCGACTTTCCGGAACTGGAAAGCTATCGGGGCCAGACCGTCATCACCACGGACGGCACTACGCTTCTGGGAGCCGATGACAAGGCAGGCGTAGCCGAAATCATGGATGCAGTGCAGTATATAGTGGAGCACCCCGAGTTCAAGCATGGGGACATCAAAATAGGATTCACTCCCGATGAGGAAATCGGACGCGGTGTCGTGAAATTCGACGTGAAGAAATTCGGGGCGGATTATGCCTACACCATGGACGGAGGCGCCATAGGAGAACTCGAATACGAGAACTTCAATGCCGCAGCGGCGTCAGTCCATATACAGGGACGCAACATCCATCCAGGATATGCAAAAGGCAAGATGCTGAACGCCATACTGATAGGCATGGAACTCAACAGTCTGCTCCCTGTGGAGCAAAGACCGGAACATACGGACGGCTACGACGGATTCTTCCACATGACCGACTTCAGAGGAACGGTCGAGGAGGCCGATTTTTCATATATCATACGCGACCATGACATGGATCTGTATGAGAACAAGAAGAAAGTGATGCAGCAGTGCGTGGACTTCATCAACACAAAATACGGAGAAGGGACGGCTTCCGTGCAGATAAAGCACCAGTACTACAACATGCGGAAAGAAGTCGAGCCGCACTACCATATCATCGAAAAGGCAGTGAAAGCTATGGAGATGGAAGGCATCAAGCCTCATATACAGCCTATCCGTGGCGGCACAGACGGAGCCAACCTGTCTTTCATGGGACTTCCGTGCCCGAACATCTTCGCCGGCGGGCACAACTTCCACGGGAAACTGGAATATGTCCCTCTCGAAAGCATGGAAAAAGCCAGCAAAGTGATACTCAACATCATCGGCCTGTTCGCAGAATAGCTGCAGGCCGGAAATCCCGGAGACCGTTTACTTTGTTTTTCGGCTTCCGGGATCTACTGCAGAACCGGTTATTTTACAATCCACTTGTCTATGTTCCGGGTCTCGCTGCTGAAGTTGACACCTATCGTATAGACCTTCCGGCTATCCTTCGCGAAAGGAAGCGCGTACTGCCTGTCCTCTATCTGCTGCAGGGCCTGCTCTGCGCTCCCGTCCAGCTTGAACTCCATCACATACACATAGCTGTCGGTCTGCAGAACAAGGTCTATCCTGCCGCGTGATGTATGGTACTCCACTTTAGTGTACAGACCCGCCAGACGGAACACGATGAAAAGCACGTTTTGGTAATGCAGTTCGATGTCCTTCGCCAGCTCGTAAGGGCAGTCCGCAAGGAACGACTGCAGACGCTCCATGAAGCCGTCGATGTCGCCCGATTTTACGTCAGATATGAAGTCCCAGATCGCGAACCCGCTCTCAGACTCCTGGATCGAGGTATAGTATGGCAGAAGAAAGTTCATAAAGCCTTCCTCAACTTCCCGGTTGGGAAAGCCGAGCTCATATATGCGTGGCTCCGGGATATACCCCTTGATCGTCAGATAACCGCTCTGATATATGACCGGAATAGGGTTCGTTGATGCTGCGTCAATGCTGTCAAGCACATTTGAGGTGGTCTTCTCGTGGGCCATCCTGTACAGGTCGTACTTGTGAAGTTTCAGCAGCTCCACAAGATAGGTCGGTGTGCCTGTCTCAAACCAGTAGTATCCGTATTGTCTTTTCTTGAAGGTGTTAAGCAAACTGAACGGATTGTATATTCCAGGACTGTCAGGATAGAAATGGTAGCCGTCATAGTCCGTCCTCAGTTGTTCGCAGGCCTGTTCAAAGGTCTGCCCGTTTGTAGTGGCAAGCGCCTTTATGTCTTCGCTGAAGTTTTTCAGAAGCTCTTCTTTTGTGATCCCGCAGATGTCAAAATATGCCGAATCTCTGGAGATATCCTCCAGATTGTTCAGGTCGCTGAACACGCTCACCTTCCCGAACTTCGTCACACCGGTCAGGAGGGCGAACCTGATATTCCCGTCCTGCGACTTCAAGGCCCCGTAAAATGCTTTCAATGTACTCCTGTACGCATCCTGCCTCCACTGGTCTCCTATAGCCTGCAGCATCGGCTTGTCGTACTCGTCTATCAGAATCACTACCCTTTCCCCGGCCTTGGCCGCCGCACGCTTGATCGTCCCCTCGAATCTTGTCGCAAGGGATTTTTCATGAGGGTTGGACCCGTACAGGCTTTCCCATTCACTAAGGGCCAGCTCCAGTTTTTTATCCAGAGCTTCGGCAGTGTCATATTTCTCCGTATTCAGGTCAAGGTGCAGGATAGGATAACGTTTCCATTCCTTTTCCAGCTCCTGCATCGCAAGCCCCTCGAACAATTCCTTCTTCCCCGAGAAGTACGCCTCCAGAGTGCTCACAAGAAGGCTTTTGCCGAACCTCCGCGGACGGCTCAGGAAATAGTAGCTCCCGGTCTTGACAAGTCTATATATCGTTTCAGTCTTGTCTATGTAACAGTACCCGTCCCTGCGGATCTTCTCGAAATTCTGTATGCCAACAGGATATAACTTCCCCATATCTGATTGATCATTACGCTGTTCAAAAATACAAATTTATTCAATTACAGTAAAAGTCCCATCATTTTATTTAATGACTATCTCAGACCGAAATCCATCTGATGCTCCTGTCCCTGCGCCAGTAGGACATCTGCCGCTTGGCATAATGGCGCGTATTCCTCTGTATGAGTTCGACGGCTCTGTCCAAAGTAGTGACGGGGCCGTCATTTCTGTGCTGGCCCGAAACAGGAGGTTTGTATTCCTTACCGGCGCAATGGTCCAGATATGCGAATATTTCCTTATACCCTACTGTCTGGAGGGCGGCATATTCCCTGTATGGGAGCAACGATTTCACCTCGTCGACCAGCCCGTCGTCAATCATCTGCACTACCCTCCGGTCAATCCTCTCATACAGTTCTTCCCGAGGACGCATCAGACCTATCTTTTCAATCGCGAAACCACGTTTCCTGACAGATGCAGTCTTGAAAGAGGAAAATTTCCTGCCTGTCATAAGACATACTTCCAGAGCCCGGACGACCCGCTGGCCGTTGGCTATGTCTATTGTCTCATAACTTTCAGGGTCCAGGCTTTTCAGTTCAAGACGGAGCGACTCGACCCCTTCTTCACCAAGCCTGCGCACAAGACTCTCCCTCAGTCCAAGGTCCGCCGGAGGAAAGTCATCGAGACCGTTGCAGACCGCATCTATATAAAAGCCCGAGCCGCCTGCCATGACCAGGGTTTCGTGCCCTTGGGCAAAAAGCCTTTCTATCAGATCAAGGGCCTCGATTTCGTATTTTCCGGCGGTGTATAGATCCGTAACCTTATGGGTATGGATAAAATAATGCTTCACAGCGGCAAGCTGTGAAGCGGACGGGACGGCTGTCCCTATTGTCATTTCCTTATATATCTGCCTGGAATCACAGGATATGACAGGAGAGCCATACCTGAGAGCCAGCTCTATACTATAGTCTGTCTTGCCCGAAGCCGTAGGTCCGAGGACTATCAGGAGCCTTTTCATTCATCCTCCTGATCTTCATCGTAAATCTCCTCGGTATCGGAATCACTGTCATCGTCTTCTTCCAGGTCCTCGTCATCTGTCTCTCCGGTCTGGATAGACCTTCTTTTCTCGTCAGGAAGATCCTCGAAAGCGACATAACCGTTCTCGAACTCCACCGGATTCGGGCCCTTGGATTCTACGAGAACGGGATAAATCACGCCCTTACGCTCTTCCACAGGACCTTCGCAGGTGACAATGACACTTTTGGCATTTGTCGTATCATAGAAATATATGAAAGTGACCTCTCCTTTCCTGTAAGTCTGCCCGAATGTCACCGAATCGATGGTGCCGGCCCCGAGGTTGAATATCCCGTAACGGGTGACCACGGCACCGTTCTCGTCCTGGGACTTGAACAGGACCATCTGATCCTGAGGAAAATCCATATCGGCACGCATCTGCTTGTGCAGATAATAAAGGGTCGTTGTGTCCTTTACCTCATAGACCCTCGCAAATCCCTTGATGCCAGGGAGTGAAACTCTATATCTCAATACCATATAAAAACCTCTTTTGCTAAAAAGCATCCAAAGGTACAAAATATTTCCAAAAATTATCGTAATTTTGGATTCGGTATGAGCGGAACCGAAGACCAGACAAATGATTCCTACAGGAGCATCGCCTCCAGAGCTGAAGGACTGTTCAAGGACAATGGCAGCAGATTCATTGCCCTCGCATACCCGGTTGAAACCGAAACCGAAATCAAAGAGATAATATCCTCGCTGAAAAAAGAATACCACGATGCCAGGCACCATTGCTACGCCTACCGTCTCGGATACAGGGGAGACATATTCCGTGCGAACGATGACGGAGAACCGTCGTCTTCCGCCGGGCGCCCGATTCTCGGGCAGATAGATGCCAACGGGTTGAGTGACATACTGGTAGTAGTGGTAAGGTATTTCGGAGGGATAAAGCTCGGAATCCCCGGGCTCATACGGGCATACAAGACCTCGACGGCAGATGCCATTTCCAATGCGAGGATCATCGAAAAAACGGCGAGCCGCAGGTTCCGGCTCTCGTTCGGATACCTCAGCATGAACAACGTAATGAAAATGACCAAGGAACTGGGGCTTGTCCCGGACAGACAGGATTTCGGAATGGAATGCACGATGGAAGTGTCCGTGAGACTTTCCCTGACGGAAAAGTTCCTGGAGATGTGCAGCAAGATCGAAGGATGCCTGGCCGAAGAGGCTTCCGGTTCGGATCCGGCCCGAAGGCCGGTCAAAAATGACAATTAATACTGTATATATGGATCATAAAAGTCTGATTTCAATTCAGGATTTCACCAAGGACGAGATCCTGCATGTACTTGAAGTGGCAAAGGAGTTCGAGAAGAACAGGGTGCAGAAAATCCTCGAAGGCAAGGTAATAGCCTGCATCTTCTTCGAACCGTCCACAAGGACAAGGCTCAGTTTCGAAACAGCCGTCAACCGACTGGGAGCCAAAGTAATAGGTTTCTCCGACGCGACCAACACCAGCGTCAGCAAGGGAGAGACCCTCAAAGACACCATCAAAATGGTGTCCAACTATGTGGACATGATCATCATGCGGCATCCGCTCGAAGGAAGCTCCCGCTATGCCTCAGAAGTGGCATCCGTACCTGTGGTCAATGCCGGTGACGGAGCCAACCAGCACCCGTCCCAGACGCTTCTGGACCTTTACAGCATAATGCAGACCCAGGGACATCTGGACCACTTGAAAATCAATATGGTCGGAGACCTGAAATATGGAAGGACCACACATTCCCTGCTCCAGGCCATGTCACACTTCGAACCGGAATTCGTATTCACTTCACCCGACTCATTGAAAATGCCGGTCGAGTACAAGACATTCCTGGACGGCAAAGGCATCGGATACCGCGAGACCGCATCTCTCGAGGAGCACCTCAATGACTGCGACATACTCTATATGACCAGGGTACAGCAGGAAAGGTTCACGGACCCTATGGAATACGAGAAAGTAAAAGATGTCTACAGGCTGACAGCTTCCATGCTCACCAACGTCAGGCCCAACATGAAAATCCTGCATCCGCTCCCGAGAGTCGGGGAAATCGACCAGGATGTGGACGAGACTCCATACGCATATTATTTCAAGCAGGCTGAAAACGGTCTTTATGTCCGCATGGCCATCATAGCATATCTACTCGGTTACAGGTAAACGACAATATCATGACACACAACAATAAAGAACTCATAGTAAGTGCTCTGGAAAACGGTACCGTACTGGACCACATTCCTGCGGAAAACGTCTACAAGGCTCTCGACATCCTGAATCTCAAGGGGCTGGAGAGCCAGATCACCATAGGCATCAACCTCAACAGCAAGCTCTACGGAAAAAAAGGCATAATCAAGATAGCCAACAAGTTCTTCGAGGACGAAGAGCTGAACAAGCTCGCCCTGATCGCCCCGAATGCCACAGTGAACATCATCAAGGGATTCCAGGTGGTGGAAAAGAAAAAGCTCGAGATGCCGGCCGCCGTGGAAGGCATAGCCAAATGCATGAACCCGAAGTGCATAACTAACCACCAGCCGGTCAGGACCCGTTTCACGACCATCATGAAAGGTAACGAAATATTACTTCATTGCCACTATTGCGAGAAAAATTCCGACATAAGGGGTCTTTTTTAGAAAAATTCAGTATTTTTATAGCCGTTTTTGATTAAAAATTATCAACAAATAATACCAACCGTATGAAAAAGGTACACAATTTCAACGCAGGACCATGTGTCCTTCCGGACCAGGCAATAGAAAATTCCATCGAGGCACTCAAGGATTTTGCCGGAACGGGAATGGCAGTCATAGAAGTTTCCCACAGGTCAAAGGAGTGGAGCGCAGTAATGGACGAATGCCGCGCTCTTTGGAAAGAGTTGCTGAATATTCCTGACACTCATGAAGTTGTGTTCCTGGGAGGTGGTGCAAGCCTGCAGTTCCTTTATGTAGCGATGAATTTCCTGGAGAACAAGGCTGGCTACCTGGAAACCGGAGTGTGGGCAAAGAAAGCGTACAAGGAGGCCAAAGGCCTCGGCAATGCATTCGCAGTGGCATCTTCCGCAGACAAGAATTTCAGCTATATCCCTAAAGGATATGAAATCCCGACAGACATCGACTATTTCCACATCACCACCAACAATACAATCTACGGAACGGAAATCCGGTATGACATGGACTCTCCAGTGCCTCTTGTCGCTGACATGTCTTCGGACATAATGAGCAGACCTGTGGATGTCAGCAAATACGCCCTCATCTACGGCGGCGCCCAGAAGAACGTCGGTCCTGCCGGAGTCTCTTTCGCCATCATACGCAAGGACGCACTCGGAAAAGTCAGCAGATACATACCTACCATGCTTGACTATAAAGTCCATATCGACGGGGGCTCGATGTACAACACTCCTCCTGTATTCCCTATTTTCGTGATGAAAGAGACCCTCAAGTGGCTCAAGGGAGTCGGAGGTGTCGAGGCTATCAACAAGAAAAATGTGGGAAAGGCCCAGATTCTCTATAATGAAATAGACCGCAATCCTCTGTTCACCGGCACTGCAGCCAAAGAAGACAGGTCCATAATGAACGTATGCTTCGTAATGGCTCCAGGCCATGAAGCTCTTCAGGATGAATTCCTCGAGTTTGCAAAAGGACAGGGTATGGTCGGCATCAAGGGACACAGGTCTGTCGGCGGCTTCCGCGCTTCCATCTATAATGCGTGCCCGAAGGAAAGCGTTGAGGCTTTGGTTGCATGCATGCAGGACTTCGAAAAGAAATTCAAATAAAGACCGGAGGACACACACAAACAATAACCAATTGCCCGGAAGGGCACAAACCCATTGACTATGAAAATATTGGTAGCTACCGAAAAACCGTTCGCGGCAGCGGCGGTCAGCGGAATAAAAGAAATAGCACAGGCAGGCGGCCATGATGTCGCGCTGCTGGAGAAATACACTTCACCTGAACAGCTGCTGAAAGCTGTGGCGGATGCGGATGCTCTGATCGTGCGCTCCGACAAGGTCACACGCGAGGTCGTGGATGCGGCAAAGAACCTGAAAATCGTGGTCCGCGCCGGCGCAGGATATGACAATATCTGCCTGGATGCCTGTACGGAACGCGGTATCGTGGTGATGAATACACCTGGACAGAACTCCAATGCCGTAGCCGAGCTCGCCATAGCGATGATGATATTCATGTCCCGCAACTGCTTCACTCCGGGTACCGGCAGCGAAATCAAAGGAAAGAAAGTCGGAATCCAGGCATTCGGGAATGTCGGAAAACTCGTGGCGGCAAAGACCCGGGCCCTCGGGATGGAGGTGATGGCCTTCGATCCGTTCGTGGACAGCAGCGTGATGGAAAGCGAAGATGTCACACCTGCTGCTTCAGTCGAGGAAATGTATGCGGCATGCGATTTCATTTCCCTGCATATCCCTGCCACCCCGCAGACAAAGGAGTCCATAGGATATGACCTGCTGACCAGGATGCCTGCCGGAGGCTGCCTTGTGAACACAGCACGCAAGGAGGTCATCAATGAGGCCGAGCTGGAAAAGGCCCTTGCGGACAGGCCTGACCTCAAATACATTACAGACATCGCTGCCGTACACCAGGCAGAGCTGGACGAGAAATTCGGAAAGAGGGTGTTCGCCACTCCGAAGAAAATGGGGGCGGAAACGGCTGAAGCCAACATAAATGCAGGACTCGCTGCTGCCAGACAGATAGTGGAATATTTTGCGACCGGATGCACCCGCTTCCAGGTCAATGCCAGATAAAACAGCTTTTTATGGTACGCGTAAAACCATTTGCGGCGGTACGTCCGCCAAAGGAATTCGTCAAGGAAGTGGCGGCACGGCCGTATGACGTGCTGAATTCGGCCGAGGCCAAAGCGGAGGCGTCGGAAAAATCGCTCCTTCATATCACCAAACCTGAAATAGACTTCGACCCCATAATCGACGAACACAGCCAGGCTGCCTACGACAAGGCCGTAGAGAACTTCAGGAACTGGCAGAAACGCGGATGGCTGGTACAGGACGACAGGCCGTACTACTATATCTACGCACAGACGATGGACGGAAGGACGCAGTACGGGCTGGTGGTATGCGCCCACACCGATGACTATACCGAGGGAAAGATAAAGAAGCACGAGCTGACACGTAAAGAGAAAGAAGACGACAGGATGATCCATGTAAACATACAGGACGCCAACATCGAGCCGGTCTTTTTCTCCTATCCCGACAATGATGGAATAGAGGCCATCGTAAAGAAATACACCGCCCGCGAGCCCGAATACGATTTCACGGCGGAAGACGGCTTCGGACATCATTTCTGGGTGATCGACGAGCAGGCGGACATCGACCGGATCACCGGAATATTCAAGGACATCCCGGCATTCTATGTCGCTGACGGACACCACCGTACAGCTGCGGCTGCCCGTGTCGGGGCAGAAAGGAAGGCCGCCAACCCTGCCCACCGGGGTGACGAAGAATACAACTGGTTCATGGCCGTAGCATTCCCGGAAAGCCAGCTCAAGATCATCGACTACAACCGCGTGGTGAAAGACCTCAACGGGCTTACTCCGGAGCAGCTTCTTGAAAAACTCGCCGAAGATTTTACCGTCACGGAGAAGGGAAGCCGGGTCTACAAGCCTGAGCACCTGCACAATTTTTCCATGTATCTCGACGGCAAATGGTATTCCCTGGAAGCGAAGCCGGGCAGACATGACGACTCCGACCCTATAGGGGTGCTGGATGTCACCATCCTGTCAAATCTGGTACTGGACAGGATCCTGGGTATCAAGGATCTGCGTACTGACAAACGCATTGACTTCGTAGGAGGAATCCGCGGACTCGGAGAGCTTTCCCGCAGGGTCGACAGCGGGGAAATGGCAGTGGCTTTCGCCCTTTACCCCGTTTCGATGAAGCAGCTGGTGGACATCGCCGATTCCGGCAACATCATGCCTCCGAAAACCACATGGTTCGAGCCCAAGCTCCGGAGCGGACTGGCCATACACAAGCTGAAATGACAGCCAAAACCTGGAATAAAAATCGGCCAATCAAAGGACTCAATAACGGCCAATTTGCCGAACCAAAATCGGCCGATTATATGAACTAAAATCCAAAATCCTTGATAATCAAAGAAATTAACCATATCTTTGCTATCAAGGATTTTGACAATGGAGAAATATAGACCACGAATAGCAGACCGGATGCTGGAAGCTCAACTTTCCGCATCCGGTATAGTATTGATACAAGGGCCGAAATGGTGCGGAAAGACTACTACCGCAGAACAACATGCCAGAAGCATATTATACATGGACCATCCCAAGACAAGGGCTTCCAATCTGCTTCTTGCCGAAACTGACCCGCAGATCCTTTTTCAAGGGGATACACCCAGACTGATCGATGAATGGCAACTTGCCCCAAAACTATGGGATGCGGCCCGTTTCGAGGTAAGCCACAGAGGTATGCCGGGACAGCTGATTTTTACCGGTTCATCCGTCCCTCCGGACATGTCGGAACTGACACACTCCGGGACCGGACGTGTGGCGTGGCTGACAATGCGGCCGATGAGTCTATGGGAATCCGGTGATTCCAGTGGGAAAACAAGCATCGGATCTTTGTTCAAAGGGGATTTCGCATCGGCAAAAGCAGATGACATTCCATTGAAAGAGCTTGCATATCTTGTCTGCAGAGGCGGATGGCCAGGTTCGCTTGCCCTTACCAGAGAAGCCGCGCTGTTGCAGGCCAGCAACTATGTGGACGGTGTTGTCCACAGTGATGTTTCGAGAGCGGACAATGTACAGAGAGATCCGGAATTTACCCGCAGGCTGCTGCGCTCATACGCGAGGCATCAGGGACAGCAGGTGCCTGTCAGCACCATATATGACGACCTTGCCCAGAACGGAATGCCGAGCATGGGGCAAGATACAATAGCATCATATATTCAGGCCCTGAAAAAAATATTCGTCATAGAGGATATGCCGGCATGGAGCCCGAATTTGCGGTCCAAAACCGCCATACGTGTTTCTGACACACGCTACTTCGTGGATCCTTCCATCGCTGCTTCGGCCCTGGGGCTGGGTCCGGATGACCTGGTGTATGACCTCAATACATTCGGGCTGTTATTTGAAACGCTGGCTGTCCGGGATCTTCGGATATATGCGGATACCCTTGGAGGACAAGTCTGTCATTACAGAGATAAAAACGGTCTTGAATGTGATGCGGTAATACATCTTCGGGACTCCAGTTACGGTCTTGTGGAAATCAAGATAGGGGGAGAACAGCTTATAGAAAGCGGAGCCGAAACCCTTTTGAAACTTTCCGGCAAGATTGACACCAAGAGAATGAAAGAACCTTCATTCCTTATGATCCTCACAGGTATAGGACAGTATGCCTACCGTCGGAAGGACGGAATATACGTCGTACCGGTAAATTGCCTTAAAGATTAGAATATTGGAATAATATAATTGAATAAATTCGTCGGACCGACGTTGGAACAATGATTGAAGATATTCTGCTGCCATACATATCCGGACGTTTCAGGGAGGAGCCGCATTACAGGCTCGGGCATATCCGCATCGTGAATCCGCTGCAGGGGACAGCGATACTGGGACTCCATATACCGGATATGAAGAAGATAGCCAAAGAGCTGTCCGCAAGGGATGACCGGATGGAAATCCTGCACGGACTGGAAACCGCATCATTGGAGAACGGCTCAAAAGGAGGAATTTCAAGTCGCCCTCCTGCCCTTTATTACGAGGAGACTGTCATCTGGGGCCTTATACTGGACTACATGAAAATACCTTTGGACGAGAGACTCGGCCTGTTCGGGAAATTCATCCCGGACATTGACAACTGGGCGGTCTGCGATACCGTCTGCTGTGCCGCCAAATGGGCTGGAAACAGAGGAACGGACAAAAAACGGCTATGGGACTTCCTCGGGAAGCTGAGAGATTCCGACAGGGAATTCGAAGTGCGCTTCGCAACCATCATGACAATGTGCTATTTTCTTGAACCCGAATGGCTCCCGGGCGTATTCAAAGAGACTGACAGGATAGACTTCGGCAGGATACGGTCAGAATACATTCCGCTTGCAGAGAAGAAAAGCCTTCCGGCAAACCGCTACGCAAAGGCAGCAGAGCCGGAAACCGTCCCGCGCGGATACGGGTATTGTCTTTCAGGCTTCAGGACAGGGACTGTACCGGGGCAAAGTCCGTATTATGTCAGGATGGGAGTCGCCTGGCTGCTGGCGACAGCGCTTGCGAAATTCCCTGAGCAGACAAGAGAATATGTGCGTTCGTGCAACCTGCCGGACGATGTAATAAAGCTGTATGTCCGCAAGGCGAAAGAATCTTTCAGGACTCGCGATACGGCTCCGCTTTAAGACTTGACGTTAAAGGTGTCCGATAACGGCCATCACCGGACCATCACGTAGCCGTCATCGCTTTTCCTGAGGACTCCCTGGGAGACAAGCTGGGAAACAGCGCGGGAAAGGGAGGGTCTTGCAACTCCGAGAATAAAGGCGGTGTCCTGCAGGTTCTGCAGGGCGCCGTGCCTTTTTATATAACCCAATATCCTGTCAGAGAGCGTCTGCAGGGCAAATTCATTGATTTTCCGGCTCAAGAACATACTGTGGTCCGAAATGACTCTCAGATAGTTGTCCAATACGGCAGAATCCTCCCTGACAAGCCTGCCGATGCTGTCTCTTCCGACAGCCCAGAGTCCGCATGCGCTACCTGCAATGATCGTAACGGGATATATCCTTTCCGTACTGAAGACAAACGATGAGGCCAGCACTTCCGGGGCATAGAGCATGTCGAGCGTAAATTCGCGTCCCTCGTCACTCACCATCCTGGCATACACGCACCCCTCATCCAGCAGGAACAGATACCGGCACGGATCTCCCTGCAAAGCAATGATTTCACCCTTGCCGTAATCTATATGTTTCCAATGATAATCAGAGCAGACGCTGTCAAGCACTTCCGGGTCAGCCCCGCGGAAAAGAGGGATACTGTGGATATCGTTCATCTTACGGAATTTTGGGACACGTAACAATTGTTACGGATAAATAATTGTTAACAACCTACTTTTGCACGAAACATTGCAAAATTAACAAAACAATACAATAATTATGAAGTTAAAATATCTGACATCAATATTCATCGCCGCGCTGGCCGTTTCCGCCTGTTCCAAGGACGAGGATATGACGATACCCCAGGCCGGGAAACCGGCCGGTGTTGAATTCTCTCTTGTACAGGAAGATTTTTACGGGAACACCAGATCGGGTGCGGAAGAAGCCTGCACATACGATGCGGTAGAGTTCATTGTCGCAGACAGCGACGGTGACAGGGTCAGTTCCGTCAAAGGCATGTACGAACCGTCAAGTTCGTCTTTTTTCATAGAAGGCCTTACTCCCGGAGAATACCGGATAGCCATTCTCGGAATAAAAGGAGACTACGGCAGTGACGGTCTGACCGTCCATAGTCCGGACAACATTTCTGAAAGATGGATATCTTTCCCTGACGATATAGGAAAGCCTCTCGAAGCAGAGTATTTCTATTCGCTGACACCTTTCACCGTTTCAGGCACATCCGTACAGGCACCGGAAAGAATCACCCAGAAAAGGATAATCGGCAAGATTGAGTTCGACTACTCTTACAGGAACGATTACATACGGACCGCCGTACTGTCCAGCACGGCAACTCTGGAATCGCCCCGCTTCCACACTTCGTTCAGCGCAGACGGTCTGTTCTCGGGGGAATCCTCCGGCAGGTCCGTCACCCTGGACATGACACGCGGGGAAAGCTACCTTTTCCTTCCTTCAGCGGGCAGGCCTGCAGTAAAAGGTCAGGCGGAAATGCTGACAAGGGACTACCGCGGAGGGAATATCAGGAGGACATACGCTTTCAGCCTCGAAGAAATACTGCCCAACCATATCGGGACGGTACACATAGACGCCATCCATCCAGATGACGAAACAGGCACGATGTTCATAACAGAGCAGCGGTATGCGGAAGGGAATCACGGGCTGATCCTGCAGGACGACGAGCCGGCATCCGTCTATACAGACAAGAAAGAGCGCAACTTCAACACTGCCAGTCCGTTGCAGCTTTCCTTCACCCCGGAAGGAAACCTCCATGCAAGATTCTACTCTCCCCGGGAGCTCTCCGGTGTACTCGTAAGGGCATTGGTACCGTCGGTCTGCGACGAGTATTTCGACCTGGCATACTTTGACAGGATCCCGGCTTTCGCAGACTTCACCGGAACTGCTGCACCCGCCATCCGGAGCGGACTGTACCGCACCGAATCAGGAAGGATTGTCAGGATAACGGAACCCGGGCAAGAGGATCTTGCCGGCGCCGAATTCAAAGTAATATCAGATGACCCGTATTGGGGAAAACTGCAGAAAATCATCCACGGATGGAACATACGTTTCGACCTGTACGGGGGAGACCCCACAAAGCCGGACGGAGGCCCTTCCGGGAACTGGATGGGCATCAGGCCGGTACATTGCCGCGAAGCGGTGGCCCTGTTCCTGAACTTCACCTACATGATAGACATGCCGGAACATGAACGGATACTGAAGGAAAACGAAGACAGGCTCTACGGAAACGGAGGAACAGAAGATAAAGTGACTGCCGAGACCGTACTGAAACAGATGAGGCAGGAACGTACGATAAATGTCGGTCTTGTCTACACCGGGAACAATGTGATGGGGCTCGGCGGAGGAAGTACCTTCGGGGCCTGGCAAGGAGGGTGGACAGACCACTATACATCGACATACGCCTGTGAGGTCATGTTCCATGAACTGGGGCACGTGATGGGATACAACCACAGCAGCTCCTTTACGTACGGACCATGGGCGCAGGAACTCATGAACAATTTCTATATTTCACATCTGGCCGAGATGCCGGTAGATTCTCCGGATTATCTCAACAGCAGCCGGAACCCGAATCTATACAAATGATGACAGCACGTAAATTTTTCTTATACATTGTACTGCCGGCAGCAGCGTTTACCGCAGCAGGATGCAGTATGGACAGCCATTACGGGCAGCCGGACGGCAGCGGCATTACTGTCAGGCTGGCAACGGCAGGCCCGGACAATTCTCCAGACGATGTCAGAGGCCTCGTCTTCTCAGACGGGCGCCTGACGGAAACGGTCGAAGCAGAGCCTGCGGGAGGAGAAAACACATACCGGTTCGACTTTTCGGGCCGTTCGGGGATCATGTATATACTCTCCGGAGCATCCAGCATAGAAGGACTGGGCGGCATTATCGCAGGGAAAAGTACTTTTGAAGATCTCGCCTCCGTTACAGGTACTGCAGAAGAGATGACATCCTGCGGAACCGCCATGACAGGAAGCCTTGATCTGGAAAAAGCCGGAGACGTAAACACAGTCTCCATGACAAGAAGCGTGGCCCGGCTGGATATAGCCCCTGCCGAAGACGGTGTCAGGATACACGGCATAAGGATATCCGGAATAGCAGAATCGGGATATCTGCTGCCCCGGACTTCCGGCATGGCATATCCGGATGATGTGCCTTTGACGGAATATTCGAAAGACTATGGTGAAAGTCCGCTTGAGAACGATGCCGAAACACTTCTGTATCTCGTGGAGCAGTCAGGAAAAAATGCGTCGGCAGAAATTTCAGCCGTCTTCGGCGGGGCGATGCACACGTTCTCCGTAAGGCTGCCGAAGGCAATCTCAAGAAACACCGTCTACACGATAAAAGTTTACGGAAACGGGGCAAGTCTGTCTGTTCCCGTAAACGGGGATGGATGGGAAGAAGGAGAGTCAGCCGGCTCCAGCCCTGTACCGGCAGGAAAAGTCGATACGGACAATTCCGTCATTCCGGACGGTGTCCGAGTGAACGATGGCGGAGACACCGTCTATGTTTCCCACCTGAAGACGTCTTTCACTCTCGCCCTGCTGGCGGAACCGGGATCAAAGGTAGTGACCGACGGCTCATCGGACCTTGTCAGGATAGAGCAGGTCCCTCAAGGAAAATCCGGTCTGGAAAAGGTCGCGACAGTCTCGGTAAGCAGCGGCATGCGCATGCCCGGCGTCAGTGAAGACAGGATCAACCTGGATATTGTAACCGACGGGACTGCGACAGGACGTGTAGTGCTGGTATTTATGCGCAATCCTGTAGGAATCGGAGGGCTGATAAGACTGGACGCGGACGGGACCTGCGATTTCGGGAAATACATTGACGGGGAGCTCGGGACGTTCCGGATACCTGCGGACAAAATGCTCAGACTGGAATTCGGAGAAGATGAATCCCCGTGGATGAAAGCCGTAGAAACCTCTGAAGCGAATCCGGAACCGGGGACAAGAGTCTACAGAATACTCGGAGGATGGAAGCCGAACGACCCTCTGGCAGACGGAAGGGAACAGACAGGGACTATCGTCATCTCGGACAAAGACGGCTCCGACAGGGAATCCTATACCGTCAAACGGAGGAACCGGGGTCTGCCTGTAGTAAAAATGGGAGACACATGGTGGGCAAAATACAACCTCAGAGGCAATGTGAAGGACTTTTCCGACCAGATAACTCCTGACAGGGATCCCGCCGCTCACGACAGACTTGCAGACATGCTGCTCTCTGTTCCGGACACAGAACTGTACGGGCTTATGGGAGACCAGTACCAGGGAGGCTACCTGGAAGGCCTGAAACTGTCTTATGACGGAAGCTCATTCTACTATGACGGGATGAAATCATCCGGACAGAATTTCGGGACAATGGATCCCGGGACGATGGCCCCGGACGGATACATGATTCCGGACTATGATGACTTCGCCTTCTTTTCAGCCAGTGACAACTACAATATCGGGGGTACGGGCACCCGTTCGTTCACGAACATGGCCGGAGAAGAAATTTCAGTCACCGTTTCGGAAAGGACGGTTTCATTCCTCGGTCAGGAGTACGGGACAATCGCCGTATATGACTTCTCCCACGAGGGGAACCACTGGGTACTCTACGGTCCGGGACACCAGTGGAACACGACACCCGGGAATATCGCCAGGATGAACATTCTGCTGGCAACGTACGGGGACAGCGGGAGAAGCTGGTGCATGGAAGGCTATGCCGAGGCAGACAGGCCCGGACAGAACTGGATGAAATTCACTTCCCAGAACCAGACAAAGACAAGGACCATACGATGTATCAAATCACCTGTAGAGTATATATATGAATAAAATAATCAATATAATCAATACAATTCTGGCAGCCGCCATTATATCGGCTTCATGTTTTACCTCCGCTTCATGTTCAAAAAGCGTGACCGAAGTCCGGGAACCGGCCTGCGGGGGAATCCTCGATCCGGAAGATTGGGGAGACGGAGGCGATACCGGAGCCGCGCCGGAACGAGGGAAAGTCCTGACTGTAGACCCGGACAGGTCACAGCTTGCAGCAGGCGCGGAACTTTCCCGGGACGGGACAACGGTCACTCTCCCGCATACCGAAACATCCGTAACCATTTCCATTGACTGCGATGATGAACTTGAAGTGCTTCCTTCAGACAACCCCCTTGTTTCTGTCAGCCCCGCCCCGACAGGAGAAATCAACATGTTCACTGTCCGCAAGGTACTTGTAGCCCCTGGAGAAAATCCGGGACCGGCGGCCGTCAAGTTCCACAGAAAAGGGATGGAACACACTTATCCGGATGACATCATAACTCTGGACCTGAAGCCCAATCCTTCTACGGTATCCGGAGAACCGGTTTTCGGCAACGGCGTGTACGAATATGACTTCGGCCGTTATATAGACAATGAACTTGGGGTATTCCGCATTCCCGAGGGAAAGAGCATCCGGGTAGAATTCGCCGACGGCGAAGACAACTGGATGACTCTGGCACCATCCGGAGACGGACAATTCAGGCTTCTGGGCGGCTGGAGGCCCAATGACCCTACTGCCGACGGGAGGAAACAGTCAGGGAAAGTGGTAATAGAAAACACAGACGGCACATCGAGGGAAGAATACACGGTTTCCCGCAGGAATTTCGGTCTGCCGGTAACATGGATGCATGGAATATGGTGGTGCAAATACAATTCGATGGGAAACTCCCGGGACTTTTCCGACCAGATACTTTCTTCCGACGATCCGGCCGCAAAGGCAGGGCAGACACTGTTCGAATATCTGACATCGTGTTCAGCGGAAGAGTATTACAGACTCTGGGGCTGGGCCTATATAGGTGATTCGGGCAACGGGATGAAAGTCGTGGAGCAGGACGGGGCAGCCGTGATGGAAGGATACAAAGGAGGCAGCAAGGTAAATATAAACAAGCTTGATCCGCACGCACTCTCCCCTGCCGGGTACGAGCTGCCTTCGTTGGAGGATTTCAACAGGATATTCGATGCTACCGGTACCGTCTGGGTGATGTGGGACGGAACGCACTCTCTGGCCTCCCCATGGGAAGGACATTCTGAAGTAAAGCGGGAGCAAAGGCGCAAAAACGGCATCAAGGTAGGTTCGCTTACGCTTTCAGATCTCATATATGTGGCAATGTCGTCTCCGGACTTTCCGGAGCATGAACCTGTTGTCTGGTACGGTCCCGGGGCGCAATGGAACAATGAAGGCATACTGCACTACGGGCATTACAACAACATCCTTTTCAGCGTCTATGCCCCTTCCGGAGGAGGATGGTATTTCGGAGGCAGCATGGGAGGGCTTTATCTTCAGAAGAACGGGGCCGGGAACAATGACACGAGAATACTCCGGTTCAGAAAGTCCGACGTAGAGTACATTTACTGACCCGGGAACATGGCAGCATAAGGTTACGGTCATCGGATATCAGCACCGGGCCATTGGGCGGAGCCGTCAACGGATTCGATTCTGCTTTCGATATTGTCAGGAAGATTGTGGAAAAGGTCGAAACCCGTCAAAGCCTCGATAGAGTCTATCGTGGCTTTTTCGCATTTCCCGGTCTGGTCGAAGATATATCCTATGGCGGTCCACCCGTGGTCAGGATCATTGCGGAGCAGGGCCTTGAACACCTTGAGGGGGACGGCTATATCGTCATTGTCACCAACGTATGCCGGAATCCCCTTCGCTCCTTTCCCCGCAGTCGCAGGAACGGTTCCTCCCACTACATAAATCACGGTATCCGGATATCTGTGCTGAGCCCAGTCACGGCTTTTTTCTTCCAGGTCATTCCACGAGCCGTGATTGAGTCTGATGCTCATAGGGCAGATATTGCTCATGTAGAAGCAGGTCTGCATCGCGGTCTCGCTCCACTTGTTGTCCGCGGCAGGACAGATATGTCCTCTTTCGTAGCGGTATTTCTGATAGTTGTACCGCCTGTCCGGACAGCCTTTGATGGCAGGATCGGGGACGAAGGCATCCGAATCGGGACGCGATGTCACAGGATGGTCAAGCCTTTCTCCGGTCAGTATCCAGGCCACCCAGTTGGGGATACGCAGTTTCGGGTTGAATGATACGGTATAGGCTTCCCGGCGGACCACTTTCTCCTGCCCTTTCGCCCTGGCAAATGCCGGCAGTTCGTACATGTCTGCCCAGCGCCGCCCGTCGGAAGACTCCACGACCTGGGCCCCGGACGGGAGCGACAATGCAGCCGCCAATATAATTGACATGAATACCGGTAACCAGCTTTTCATTGTTTTAGAGATGTTTTATGAATTCAGACGTTTCCAACAAGAAGGACCGGACATCATGTTTTCCAGATATCCGGCCTTCATACATCATTTCCAGAGACATGTCCCTTTGACTAGAATACGAAACTCTCGGTCTTCATCTCGGCCAGTTCCTGGATCTGCGGTACCAGTTCAACGAAATGGGCGGCCTTCTGGTGGGCGGCAAGGGCAGCCTCGTCCCTCCATGTTTCGCAGATCATGAGCACGTCCCTGCGGGTAGAGCTCTCGAAAATGTCGTACGCTATGCATCCTTCATCGCCGAGTGAAGCCGCAACGAGTTTCCGGGCGGCGGCGATAACTGTCTCACGGTCTTTCTCCGAGACCTTGACGAATACGTTCAGTCTTATCATGATTTTCTACGGGTTTATTGTCCAGAGGACAAATTTAGAAAACTGACCGGAATAAATGACTGCCGGTGACGGAAAATTTGACATGCAGCCGGCTCCTGCCCTTGGCCGGCGCCGGAGAATTTGACACTGTTATCTGCAAAACCGGCCTGAGTTCAGCTACAACAGGTCCGGAACGGTAAATCCCTCCCGCACTTTTGAATCATTCTTTAATTTTCATCTTCGGACTCCCCGGTTTACGAGACAACAGCCGGCTACATTCATATTTCCAGCGTTTCCCCTTCACGGCCGATGCTCCAGAAACCGACCCCTTCGGCATCGGCGTACTCTTTCATCCGCCAGGCGGACTCGAAGCCTCCCGATGTGAAATGCATGGGGACCAGAAGCCCGGTCCTGAATCTGCCGATGAACTGGCGGGCTCCGCGGGTATAGCCGTTACCTGTCCTGCTGTCGACCGGAAAGAAGACGATGTCGAAGCTGTCGGTGATTTTCCGGATGTCCTTCAGCTCGCCGAGGTAGAGTTTCTCCTCCCTGACAGGATCCACATCAATGCCAAAGTCGGGACTGTGCACCAGCCCGCCCTGAAAATCCTCGGTCAGGAAACGGGCATACCAGTTGTTCAGATCCCCGGCATGGAAAAGCCTCCGCCCGTCTGTCTCCACTATCCAGGAGACACCGCTGTCGGTACTGCCCGTGGCCCATACCCGGACATTCCCGTCCTCCCAGCGCCCGCCTTTGGCCAGCCACACATCCGCAGCTTCCCTGCGTGCCCGATAATGCTTCAGGATATCTTTCGACAGGATATAGGTGATGTCCCGCTTCTTCTCCTTCCACCCCAATATGCTGCGGTCGAAATGGTCCTCATGGAAATGGCTGGAGAATACATAAAGCGGCTTGTCCGATTCCAGCACCCCCGGCATCACCCCAGCCGGATCCTTCCAGAAGTCGAACACCAGGATGCAACCCTCCGTCTCCACAACGAAGCCGCTATGGTATATATAAGTAATCTTCATGATCAAACGTATCTGTTCTGTCAGGAATTTTCTGCAAATCCCGACAAAACTACTGAAAAATAGAAAGCGCCCCATCATTTTCCCGTCTTCCCCGGTAAACTTTTTTCAGGACGGGACAAATTCATCGAACTGACGTTAAGTATAAAGCACTTCCAAAACATTCTCTGCCAAAGCTGAATCATAAATACGTATGGCATTGTTTTCATCAGTGTTATAACCAAGATAATTGACACTACCATACCATATCAAGGATTTGTCAATGACTGCAACGTCAATAGCCAATGAATCATTAACTCTAATACTTACTCCTGTTTCTTTTAACCGTTCTTCCTTTTCCGAATTGCTTTTGACAAAAGTGACAACCTCTATTCCTCGCACAGACAAGTCTTTTAGTATATCAAGCACTAAAGAATGCTTGGCAAGCCAAAGTTTTGTTGCGGAAATAACGACCGAATGTTTTGCCCGAAACAAATCTTTGAAAAACTCGCTTTGATATGTATGCCCGTTAAAAATCACGCTATGGTTTTCGTTGAATAAGTCCATCGGAGCGTTTGACTTAATCTGATAACCGACAGAAGCATATCCACGCAGCCTGCGCTTGTACATGACGTCGCACATCGGTACGCGAATATCAATGTAATCGTAAACCCGGACTTCTTTCTTGCCCGGGTATTCCCGATGCAGCCGACCGGCATATTGTGCGACGATGCCTTTCCAAGAGACAGGCAAAGCCAAAAATAAAGTGTCCAAGCGTGGATAGTCGAAACCTTCACCCACATATTTCCCAGTTGCTACTATGACGAGCGGTTCCGAGAGTGGTATGTTTTGCAGATATTCCATTTTCAAACGTTTCTCCTTTGCTGATTCGGAACCGACAAGGGTAATGACATGTTTGCAGTGAGGAGTCAAAGCTTTTGCCAATGTTTCGACATGGGCGGTAAGGCTGGTCAACACAATGGGAGAGCGTCCTGCTTCTAAAGCGTCGCACACATCGTCCATTATAATCCTGTTCCTGTTTTCATCTTCAGCCATCTTCTGAACCATCCGGACATAAGTGGATTTTTCATCTGCTAATTCTCTATACGAAGTGAAGCGGGGAACAAGCAGACGCGTGAACGACTGGGTCGCCATTTGAACTTTCGCGTCTGCCGAATAACGGATAAGACCGCATTGCATGAAAATAATTGGCTGATGTCCGTCTTTTCGGATTGCAGTGGCTGTCAACCCATAGACATACCGGGCGTTGGCATACTTTAATATCCGTTCAAAGTTTACCGCTGACACATGATGGCATTCATCCACAATCAGCATTCCGTAGTTTCGGACAAAAGGTCTCACTCCATTGTCCGCCAAACAGGATTGCATCAGGGCTATGTCTATTTTCCCATGCAGTGAATTCCCCTTGGAGTCCAATGTGCCGAATGGCGAAAAGGCTCTTTTACGACCACGTTTCTTCGGAAGGTCATCTTCCGTAAAGTCTATTTGCAGGAATTCTTCCAAACGGGATTTCCATTGGTCCAGCAAGGCCTTGGTGTGTACAAGTATAAGCGTGTTTACTTTCCGTTCTGCAATCAAACCGATGGCAGTGACCGTCTTGCCGAATGCGGTAGTGGCATTCAATATTCCGTTGTTACGAGCTGTCAAGCTGTTTATGGCTGCCTTCTGTTTTTCACGAAGTTCACCTTTAAACTTTACTGTTATATTCTCCCCGTGATTGGTCTTGTCTTCTATACGATAAGCGACTTGGTTACTTTCCCAAAGGGCAATGACCGCGTCCTCACATCCACGGGGCAGGGCGATGTAATCCTCATCCATATCGGCACAGGAAATGATACGGGGAATGTTGTAAGTAGACAACCGCATACCTTGCCTGGCATAAAACTCCGGATTCTTGAATGATGCAATCCGCTTCAGATGGTTCACGACCTTTGCTGAAAATCCCTGCAAGGAAATGTACAGCATATTGGAGCGTATGATGACAGGGACGGCAGGAAAATCATTATGGGTAATCTTTTGAGGCGCAGGTGTCTCCCATGGCTTCGATTCACTGGTAGTGGACAACTCGCCCAATTCCGAAGCCGTTGCATGTTTTGCCAATATTGCGTCAACCGCCACTTCGGATATCCGTTTTATTTCAAGCAAATAATTCCATTGGTTTCCGTAAGCCACAAAGTTTTCATCCACAAACACACTATTTCCTTCCTTGCGGGCTTTGCCTTGTAATGGCAATGCCACCAGATTCCCAAATCCTCCATCCGGCAATATGTCCTGATTGGGGAAGAAACGATCGTATGATTTGAAGCTTATCCTTCCGTATCTTTCTGTCGCTTCCGTCAATATCGTATTTCCGAGCCTTCGTGCCTTGAATGCAGACAACGGCTGTTCAAAGAATATCCAAACATGTGCGCCGTTCCCGGAACGGGAGCGTTCAATGGAGCAAGGAACATTCCAATCCTTGCAGACCCCGACATACGCCAACACATCTTTCTTGTATCCATGTTCGCAGGACTTGTCATCAAAATCCGCGCACAGGAAGTTACACGTATTGTCGGCAAGGATAGCGTATGCACCGATTACATCCTGCCCGTCCGAACTCTTCCCTTCAAGATGCCGGTAGATATCCTCATACTCCAGCGGTTTAAATAACCTGTTGGGGCATTCCGTACACTTACACTTTTTCTTGTCACATAATTGTCTGTCCCATTCGTTCCTGCATACGGGCTGGTAGCCGGATTTCCCACTTGTCCGGCTGTACCATCTCCGCGCGAATACATCCTCACGTCCTTTGAAGAGATTGCGGAACACATCCACTTTTTCTTCCAAAGACAAATGTCGCTTTATAATGGGTTGTGTCAAGTGAGTACCTTTGCTGCAGAGCAAAGACTGTAGTCTGTCTACCTCCTTATGAAGAAGCTCATTTTCCATAAGAAGTTTGTTGTATGCCGCCAACAGTTCTTGGTATGTAAGCTGTTTTCCCATATCATTCAAAGCAACGGTGTCATATATAAAGGTAGGTACACAATGCCATCTTCTGTTTTCACATCCTTGTCGTGAAGCACGTAGGGTGTGGATAACTGGGAGCCATACTTGGCTATGCACTTTCTCAATGAATTCAGTGTGTAACGTTGCCCGGACTTCACCTCTATGGGGGAAATATTATGCCTGCTGGTCGTTACAGGTTTGGCTATCAGGAAATCAATCTCCATGCGGTCATCTGCCGATGTCCGTGAACTGTTGCTGAAGAAATAAAGTTTGTGTCCTGCCGCACGAAGCATCTGCGCTACGATGTTCTCCACCAGCATACCTTCGTTCACTTCCAGCTTGTCAAACATCAGCTTCCGATAAAGGTCTGCACTTACTATTCCCCGCTCGTCGAAAGCATGGCTGATGAGCAGTCCGGTATCGCCCATGTAGCATTTCAGCGTGGTGCGTTCTTCATTCAGTTTCAGCCCTATACTCGGTTCCGTAGAATTATAGCAGCAGTTAATGATTTTGGCGTCACTCAGCCAAAAGAAAGCCTGCGAATAGTCCCGCATACGGGCTTCACTCTGCAAGGCGGACAAGACAAACTTCTTTTCATGTTTCTGCAATTGTCCCGGTATTTCCTCAAAAATAGCGGCAACTTTGGTTTCTTGATTGTCGGCGTATTTGTGAATGTCATTGCTATAAAGGGTCAATATGTCACGCTTCACCTCATCAACCTTTTCAAAATCACGCGTTTCCACATATTTGGCGACAGCCTGCGGCATACCCCCGACAATCAGGTATTGCCGTAAATAATCCATAGCCCGGCGGTGGAAAGCCCCCATCGGAAGGCGTTTATCAAACTGCATCCGGATGTAAGGCATCAGCATTTCATCTCCCATAGCCCACAGGAATTCCTCAAAGTCCATCGGGAACATTTCGATGGCGTGTTCTTCGGAAGGCAGCATGATGTCCTTGACATTCTTTTTGATGGAAATGAGCGAGCCTGTCTCAATGTAGTCATAGCGACGGTCTGCCACCAAATGTTTGATGGCAGCACGGGCACGGGGACAAAACTGCACTTCATCGAATATGACCAGGGAACGGGCTTCCTCGTCTTTTGTCTGCCGTGGAGTAAGTTTCCGCCTGAAGTAAAGCTCCAGATTCATGAAAAGCATGTCAAGGTCATCCAGATAAAGATCGAAAAACTCCATCACTTGCGGATTTACCTTGCTGAAGTCCACCAGAATGTAAGACGCATATTCCTTACGTGCGAATTCTTCGACGATATAACTTTTCCCTATACGTCTGGCTCCTTCTATCAGAAGGGCGGTATCACCTTTATGGTTCCTCTTCCATTCCAGCAGTTTATCGTATATCTTCCTTCTCATAATTCACGTATTCGTTTTTATTGCATTATTGGTATTTCACATATTCAAGATTATCGCATTTGCAAAAGTACACTTTTTCTTGGATTATAAAGAATATTTGCAGCGATCGGAGAACCTCACTGAAGATTGCACACCTACAGTAGACATTTCGCCGGGAAAAGATGATTATCAGCACATTACATATCCTGTGCAATCGCAGGTGTAACATTTTCCGGCACACCTGCAGCAACGGATCAGCATTCTACAGCCCTCAGAGGCACTTTTGCTACTGCAGGTGTGCTCCGTTATGTCCTACCTGCAAACTGGAAATCTTAGTAATACACTATTCTTCAGACACTTGCCCATTTTGCACAACTGCAGGTGTGCCGGAGCGACAGTATGAAGATAGTCCTTTAATAGAATCAGGAATATGACTGCCGGCCGTAACCGGTTCGGACGGCGTGGCCGCCCGTGGCCTCGTGAACGGGAGGGGCCCGCGCTGGAAGCGTGGGAGGGATTTACCGGGCCGAACCGGTTACGGCCGGCATAAACCCGGTGTACTTTTGCGGATATGCGCAGCGGTTTTGCATACATGATAATTATATTTGCAGCGCAGCAAAGAATCTTACTATGGAAAACAAGACCATCTATATCGCAGATTATGACCATTATACGAAGGTCCTGGAAAAAGTCGGGAAAGTGAAAGGGAATCTCTGGATAGCGACAGCCGATATCAAGGACCTGCATGTAAAAACCGGGACCGGACAGATTCCTTTTCTGGGTGTCATCGCCGGCCTTATCAGAAAAGGAGTCCAGGTGAGGCTGATGCATGCCAAAGAACCGGGCCCCGTCTTCCGTGAGGATTTCGACAGATACCCGGTACTGGCGGACCGGCTGGAAAGGGTACTGTGTCCGAGAATCCATTTCAAAATGATGATTTTCGATTTCAAGGAAGCATATATCGGGTCAGCCAATCTGACCGGAGCCGGAATCGGGATGAAAAGCGTAAGAATGAGGAACTTCGAAGCGGGAATCCTGACAGACGACCTGTCTCTGGTCGATGCCGCGGCGGAACATTTCGATTCGGTCTGGAGAGGCGAAAAATGCAAGGCCTGCGGCAGAAGACAGTTCTGCGGCGACCCGATAATATAGTTCGCATATGACTTTCTGCCGGAATTTTTCACATGTGCCATATTTTTGCATATGTGAAGCCTATCTTTGTCCCCGGATTAAAGGGAACGAGTATGGGAAAGACAAAGAAAGCCAGGAAGACAGCGGATGCCGCTCCGGAGAAGATAGGGCTTCTTCAGGCCATGGAGCAGGTGGTCAAACTCTCATCAAGGTCGGAACTCGAAGACAAATTCTTCACAGAGGCCGGCAGTTATATCGATATCGTCAGCAAAGAACTGGACATGACACCGGGACAGGCCCTGATGTTCTGCATTTTCATCGACCAGAGCGATGATTCCAGAATCCGTATGCGCGACCTTGCCAATCACTTCAACTGCCGGACCATCAGCATCCTCCGCTATTCCTCCGACATTGATGAACTGGAAAAAAGGAAACTCATCCGGTGCTCCGGCGCCTCAGGAGACAAGTGCTACAAAGTTCCGAAAGACGTGGTCGAATCCATCAAGAAGGAGAGGCCGTACACCCCTAAAGACATGAAAGGGATAAGCTGCGACGAACTGTTCGAAGCATTGGACGATCTTTTTACCCAAAAGACCGATGATGAGATATCAGAGGAATCGCTTCAGGAAGAGATCACATACCTCTTCGATGTCAATCCGCAGCTGGATTTCGTCAAGAAAGTCAGCTCGTATGATCTGTCTGACAAAGAAAGGCTCCTGCTGATATTCTTCTGCCATCTTTTCGTCAGGGACAGCGATGACTGTATCGGATTCCATGACTTCAACAACCTGTATGAGTACAAATCCACTTTCAGACACCAGAAGACCGCCCTTGAGAGGATGGAGCACCCTCTGTTCAAAGAGGGGCTTATAGAAAACGCCGGATCTGACGGGCTCGGCGACAGGTCCAGCTTCAAACTCACAGATCTGGCCAAGACAGAACTGCTTTCAGAGCTGGGCATAAGCCTGCAAAACACCAGACCGGACAAGAACCTTCTGAAATACAGCAGTCTGGCACCTAAAAGAATGTTCTACAATGCTTCAGAACAGAAACAGGTAGACACCCTGACCAGTCTCCTCACGCAGAAGAACTTCTCCCGTATACAGACCCGGCTCAAAGAGAACGGGATGAGGACAGGGTTCGCCTGCCTGTTCCACGGCGGCCCGGGTACAGGAAAGACAGAAACAGTCTACCAGATAGCCCGGTTGACAGAGCGCAACATATTACAAGTCAATATATCCGAGATAAAGAGCATGTGGGTGGGAGAAAGCGAGAAAAACATAAAGGCGCTGTTCGACAGATACCGTTCCCTCGTAGAGAAAGAAGAAAAGGCTCCGATTCTTTTCTTCAATGAAGCCGATGCCATCATCGGTAAAAGGCAGGAAGGAGCGGAACGGGCGGTGGAGAAGATGGAAAACTCCATCCAGAACATCATTCTTCAGGAAATGGAGAACCTCACCGGAATCATGATAGCCACCACCAACCTTACCCAGAACATGGACAAGGCATTCGAGAGAAGGTTCCTCTATAAGATACAGTTCGACAAACCGTCTGTCGAGGCACGGCAATCCATCTGGGAATCAATGCTTCCGGACATCTCAAAAGAAGATGCGCACATACTTGCGTCGCAATACGGATTCAGCGGAGGGCAGATAGAAAACATTTCCAGAAAACGCTCGGTAGAAAAGATTCTCTACGGAGAGGACGGAAACGGTCTGGAAAGATTGAAAGAATTGTGTGACAATGAATTGATCATCAAAACCGACAAACAGCGGAAAATAGGATTCTGACAGCGCCCCTATTTATTTGGGATTTTCAATCTGCAATCACGCTGCAGTTTATTTTTTAATTTTGCAAAACAGATTACAGCACTATGGCAAAAGACATGTTCAGACGGTATATATGGCTGGTAGACACCATTTACCGTGCAGGAAAAATAACCTTTGAAGAAATCAATGACAAATGGCAGCGGAGCCCGTTGGGCGATGGCGAGGAACTGCCGCTCAGGACATTCCACAACCACCGTGCGGCAATCGAGGACATGTTCGACATCAACATCCTGTGCGACAAGCGTGACGGGTACAAATATTATATCGAAAACGCGGACGATATAGAGAAAGGAGGTGTAAGAAGCTGGCTGCTCAACACTTTTGCGGTGAACAACCTCATAAATGAGAGCCACCATATCAAGCACAGAATCCTGTTTGAAAGCATCCCTTCCGGACAGAATTATCTCGCGCCGCTGATCGAGGCCATGCGGGACGGGGTGACAGTGGAGATCACATACAGGAATTTCTGGAAAGAAAAGGAAGCGACATTCGAGGTCGAACCTTATTGTGTAAAAGTGTTCAGACAGAGATGGTACCTGGTCGCCAGGAATATCGGATTCGATGCCCTGAGGATCTATTCTCTCGACAGGATACTGGGACTGAGACAGACGGACAACAGATTTTCCTATCCGCAGGATTTCGATCCGGAAGGATATTTCTACAACAGTTTCGGCATAATCGTAGACGAAGACTACCCTGCCCAGACAGTACGGATCAAGGCATACGGGACAAAAGCCAAATATATCAGAAGCCTTCCGCTGCACCATTCCCAGAATGAAGTCGAGACAGGCGACGACTATGCTGTCTTCGAATATTTCCTGTCCCCTTCATACGATTTCAGACAGGAAATCCTCTCCCACGGCGATGAAGTGGAGGTATTGGCCCCGGAAAGCCTGAGACAGTCGGTTCTGAAGATTGCCAGAAATATTGAAACGACATATTCAAGATAACACCGTCAAACCGACATCGATATTATGACAGATTTCGCGGCAATAGATTTCGAGACAGCCAATGAACAGCGTACGAGCGTATGCAGCGTGGGTATAGTGGTCGTCAGAGACGGGACGATTACGGACAGATTCTACAGGCTGATACGGCCTGAGCCGGAGTACTATTCATACTGGAACACGCGGATTCACGGACTGACGGCCAGAGACACGGAGAATGCACCGGTCTTCCCCATAGTATGGGCAGAGGCTGAACCCCTTATCGAAGGGCTGCCTTTGGTGGCCCATAACAGCAGATTCGACGAAGGGTGTCTGAAAGCCGTATTCCGGATGTACCGTATGGATTACCCCGACTACCGGTTTTTCTGCACATGCAATGCTTCCCGCAGGGTCTTCCGGGAAGAGCTGCCGAACCATCAGCTGCAGACAGTGGCCGCACGATGCGGCTTCGACCTCACACAGCACCACCATGCCCTGGCCGATGCCGAAGCCTGCGCCGCCATCGCGATGAAGATACTGTGAAATTCCTTGCCAGCGCGATATATACAGTTCCGGATTATTATATCCTTGCACAGAATATGTCGCCAATAAAATGTTTTTTGGCGACAAACGCCGTACCATGATGACGTGTTCACAAGCGGCCGTTGTCGTTCCACTCTCCATAAAGGATTCCTTTCCGTGTGTTTTCGATGAATTTATCCAGGCGGCTTTTATACAATTCCGGTTGTCTTTTCTTGATTTGAATGGTATCTATCCGCACCCGTTTATACAAATCCGGGAAACGGCAGAAATTATTCCAAACCACCGGATCTTTCTGCAATGCGTTCAAAATATCCTTGTCTATCACAAATCCTTTCTCTGACATATCCGGTAATACAGCCCGGCCTGCATCCGTCATCCATCCGAGCCGTTCCATCCTCCGGCACCTTTCCTTGTTCAGTTCAGACCAGTTGCTTTTGTTTTTTCGCGGGCACAGCTTTTGCGCTGTAGTATGTTCGTCTATCTTTTTGGTGGTGCTGTCTATCCAGCCGAAGCACATGGCTTCTTCCACCGCATCAATATACCAGAAAGTGCCGTCATCCTTGGGTCTGCCCCTCTTTACAACCACCCAACACTCCGTTTCTGTCCTATGGTTCTGAATCAGCCACTGACGTAATTCCTGCCTTGATTTGACATCCAACAAATTCACTATGTCCATTCCACTCATACATATGATTCTGAAACAGATACAAAGTTATGGAAATTTACATTTCCGCCAATGCCGCCACGCATTTCTCCCGCGTTGTTTTTATGTAACCGAAAATCTCTGTCGGATCCACATACTTTCCGTTGCGCCTGCATGTAATGTGCAGGTGTTCTCCGGTGATGCGCCCTGTGGAGCCGGTGATGCCGACCGCATTGGATGAAATCTCCGGCATTACCGAAAATTACCATTCAAGAAATGTTTATTCCGTATCGGGACGGAATTCCATAAGTAACTTTGCAGATGTAGCTTGATCCACTTGAAAAAAAGTTCAATCTGCCATCTCTACTTGTACGGTCTATATGGATATATATGACTGCCGGAATGAGTATGATTTCTATAATAAATTCACAGCAACTTTCCTAAAACGCCCCTCAGTTCTCTCTATTCGGTTACAACCATAAATTTTTAGAAATTTTTATGGTTTAAAGCATAAAACACTATCTTTGTTCTGTAAACAAATCATTTATTGTCATGGAACAAGTAGAACTTCAGCCGCTATACGACAGCTATCACCGCAAAATCGCGAAGATTGACCTGCGCTTCAAGCGTTACCTATACAGCCAGATCAACTGGAAAGCGCGTATCATCAGCATCAAAGGGGCCAGAGGTGTCGGGAAGACCACTCTGCTTCTCCAGCATATCCTGGAAAGCTACGAGGACATAGACCAGACACTCTATGCTTCGCTGGACAATCTATGGTTTGCCACACATAGCCTGATGGATCTCGTCGATTGGGCGTACCGCCACGGCATTTCCCGGCTCTATCTGGATGAAGTGCATCGTTACGAAGGATGGTCCCAGGCACTGAAAAACATCTACGATGACTACCCGGATATAAGCATCGTGTACACCAGCAGTTCCCTGCTGGTCCTCGACAATGCAACCGTAGATATGTCCCGTCGCCAGACTCCATACACCCTGTACGGTCTTTCATTCCGTGAATACCTGGAATTGGAAGGCATCTTCAAGACAGAGGTGATTCCGCTGGATGACATTTTAGAGCACCATGTAAAGAAAGCGATGGACATCGTCGCAAGCATCAAGGTAGCTCCTCTCTTTGAAGCATACCTCTCCCACGGATACTATCCCTTCTATCGTGAATCACTGGAAGATTTTCCTTCAAGACTGCGTGAAACCGTCACTGTGGTCATTGATTCCGACCTTCCTGCCGTAGAGAATGTAACCTATGAGACACTCCAAAAGGCGAAGAAACTCCTGATGATAATCAGCGAGCACGTCCCATTCGAGCCCAATATGTCGGCACTCTGGCGGCAACTCTCTACAGACAACGAATCTGGGCTCAAGATGCTCTACGCCCTCGACAAAGCTCAGGTCCTTGCCCTGCTCACAGCAAAGACCAAGAATTACAAGTCCCTCACCAAGCCGGACAAGATTTTCCTCGGCAACCCCAACCTGATGCACGCTCTGTGCCCGAAAGTGGACAAGGGAAACGAGCGTGAGACATTCTTCATCAGCCAGCTGCGCGTACTGCACGATGTCCATTACCCCAAGCAGGGAGACTTCTTTATCGATGACAGGTACCTCTTTGAAGTTGGCGGTAAGGGAAAGACCTTTGAACAGATCGCCGATCTCCCGGACAGCTACCTGGCAGTGGACGACACCGAAGTCGGCTCCGGCAGCCGGATTCCACTTTGGCTGTTCGGTTTCCTTTATTAGACGACGATGCATCTGCAAGTCCCTATGACGACTTTTTCGCTTCCTGGCTAAAAAGATAGTGAAAACGGGTCATGTGTAAACTGGGAGTGTGTCAAAATGGTAAAATTCTGGAGTACGCTCTTAAGGTATGTAAGAATTGATAAAATGCAAGGCATTGAGGGTGAGGGCGACAGGAGTTTGCTTCTGTAAATGACTTAGCCCGAATCCTGATAATAACGCTGCATTTTGCAATTATAACACACCGCCCTACTCAACAAACACGCTGTCGGCGCGGTCGGTGTAGAGGATGCCGTTCAGGTGGTCGGTCTCGTGCTGGAAGATAACGGCGGTAAAGCCCCGGACAGTATCGGCTACAGGCCTGAAAGTCAATGTATCCGTATATGTGACGACTATCTGCGGATACCTCTTTACCACTCCGTAATATCCCGGGATCGAGAGACATCCCTCTCGTCCGGGAACAGGCTCCCCTGAAAAGGATTCAATCCTGACATTAGGGTACACCTCGACAGGCTCTCCTTCCTTGTCGAAACGCTGCACCGCGACGACTCTTTTCAGGATGCCGACTTGCGGACCGGCTATACCTACTCCTGCCTGTGTGGAGTCAAGCATCGTGGAGACCATCAGACGGGAAAGCTTAGTGAAAAGAGGGGAGGCAAGGTCAGCCCCCGAAAGTTCCGAGGTCTTGCTCCGAAGAAGAGCCAGATCCGTAGAATCATTGACAGTCAATACCCGCATCAGAGAGTCTGCAGACTGTATCAACGATATTTCCTGCCCGGTAAAAGTCAGTTCCGGGTCCGGTTTGCCGGCTTTCTTTCCGGTAAGTGTCACTATAAGCACAAAAACGGCAATGACAGCCAGCGCAAAAAGCACCGACAGCAGATCAAGGTTTATTTTCTTTCCAGTCATGATATAAAATTATTTGAACATTAACAGGGCCCTTCAGGGCCGCACCGAAGCGTTAGCGAGATTTCCGTGAGGGAATCGAAGCAGCGCAGGTGCCGGCGGAGCGAAGCGGAGCCGCATGCCCCACCGGGGCTGTCGCGCAAGCGACTGGGAGGTGTGAGGTGAAGAGGTGAGCCAAAAGGTGGAATTTCAAGGCTTGCGCAGATGAGAAAACCGCAGTGTACTGTCGTACATGAGGATTTTCGAATCAGGCGGAACGTAGAAATTACCCTTTTGGCTCCCTGTTCACTTGAACAGCGACCTGCACAGGGCCGGTATATCAGCCACACGGACCACCTCAATACCGGAAGGCATATTCTCGGTCGGGCCGAAAGGCGACACATAAATCCGTTTGAAACCGAGCCGTTGGGCCTCGATGACACGGCGGTCGGTCTGGGATACAGGACGGATTTCCCCGCTAAGGCCCACTTCTCCAGCAAAACAGGTATCCGGCGGTATGGCGAAATCGAAATTGGACGAAAGCACGGCACACACTACGGCAAGGTCACATGCCGGGTCGTTCACCCTGAGCCCCCCGGCCATATTCAGGAAAACATCCTTCACCCCGAGCTTGAACCCCGCCCTCTTTTCAAGCACGGCCAGAAGCATGTTCAGCCTACGGACATCAAATCCCGTAGCCGAACGCTGCGGCGTTCCGTATGCTGCAGAACTCACAAGAGCCTGTACCTCAATCAGGAAAGGCCTCGTCCCGTCCAGCATCGCGCTCACGGCGACCCCGCTGAGTCCTTCCCCATGCATCGGGATAAGCATTTCTGAAGGGTTGCTCACTTCTCGCAGACCCTTTCCGGTCATCTCGAACACGGCAAGTTCCGAAGTAGAGCCGAACCTGTTCTTTATGCTCCGCAGAAGCCTGTAAGTACCTCTGCTGTCACCCTCGAACTGCAGGACCACATCCACTATATGTTCCAGTATCTTGGGACCGGCTATACTTCCCTCTTTGGTGATATGTCCTATAAGAATCACCGGAATACCGGTCTCCTTGGCAAATCTCAGCAACAGCGCCGCCGTCTCCTTGATCTGTGACACCGATCCCGGAGACGAATCTATGGTCTGGGTATACATGGTCTGCACGGAATCCACCACCATAAGATCCGGAGAGACCTTGCGTGCCTCCGGAATTATATTCTCCATCAGTGTTTCACTGAAAATCAGGCAATCCGATCCGTCCCCACCGAGCCTTGCCGCCCTGAGCTTCACCTGGCGGGCACTCTCCTCCCCCGTCACATACAAGGTCTTGAGCCCTTTGCAATGAAGCGGGATCTGCAGTGAAAGGGTAGACTTTCCTATCCCGGGCTCCCCTCCTATCAGCACCAGCGACCCTTCTACCAGACCGCCGCCGAGGATTCGGTCCATTTCCGCATTGTCCAATGAAATCCGGACTTCAGCCGTCGAATCGATCTCGGCAAGGGGTACCGGTTTCTGACCCGCTCCCGGCACGGAAAACCCCTGCTGCCGGACTGATCCCGAAGATTTGCCGACAGCCACTTTCTCCTCCACCATAGTATTCCACTCCCCGCATGCGGGGCAACGCCCCATCCATTTCGGGCTCTCGTTTCCGCACGACGTGCAGAACCACACGGTCTTCTGTTTGATATTCGGCATATCGCTTCTGTTTTCTATGACAATCACTTCTTGTCCAGTTCAAATACTTCCATATCGTGGATATCTCCATTGTCGATATGGAACCTCAGTGCCGTCCGCACCGTATGGAAGCCGTATTTACCGGCTGCCCCCGGGTTGATCACCATCATATTCCGTTTCCTGTCAGGCATCACCCGGAGTATATGCGAATGTCCGCAGACGAAAATGTCCGGGTGGTGCTCATCGATCATAGCCCGGGCCCGGGGGTCATATCTTCCGGGGTACCCGCCGATATGGGTCATCAGGACTTTCATTCCGGAGCATTCAAACAACTGAAACTGAGGGTACTCCATCCGGACATCATACCCGTCTATATTTCCGTAGACACCTTTCAGGGGCTTGAATGCGGCTATTCTCTGCGCAGTCTCAAGAGAGCCGAAATCCCCCGCATGCCAGATCTCGTCGACCGGCTGCAGGAAATCCATGAACGGCTCGTCGAAAGTGCCGTGCGTGTCTGAAATCAATCCTATATACATGATCAGCGTCTGCGGCGGGAGGAGCGGCCTGACCTGCCGGAGCGGTCGCGGCGTTTCCTGGACTTCTTACCGTAATCCTCCTCTTCATCTCCTCCTTTAGGATCCTCCTGGGCCACTTCTACCACTACTTTCCGTCCGTTCCATGTCAGTCCGCGGAATGCCTTGAGTACATTTTCCGTCTCTTTTTCGTCCACCTCGAAGAAAGAGAATTTCTTCATCAGGTCCACACGGCCGACATCCACCCGTCTGCGTGTATTGTCATTGAGCATGGCCATAAGCCCCTTCAAATTGAAATGGTCGATCTTTCCGAGGTTGATATGCAGCCTGACATAACCTTCCTCCGCCTTACGGGAACCTTTCTTCTCCTCCTTGTCCCGTCCTTTCCTGGAGTCGGACACAGTCTCTATATCGTCCTTGTCACGGTAGTACTCGAAGAACCGGTTGAATTCATGGGACACGACCCTCTTGATAAGGTCTTCCTTGTCCAGCCAGTCCAGCTTACGGTAGATTTCAGGCATGAACTCGTTGATCTCCTCCTCATTGACTTTCACTTTCTCGAGATCGTCTATCACCTTGAACAGCTGCTTCTTGCAAATCTGCCATGCCGTAGGCATCTCTCCTATTTCGAACTGCTTACCGATGGCCTTCTCGATTGCACGGACCTTGCTGCGCTCCTTCAGGTTTATTATCGCTATGGATGTTCCAGTCTTTCCTGCACGGCCTGTCCTTCCGCTCCGGTGGGTATAGCTCTCCGTGTCATCCGGCAGTCCGTAATTTATGATATGGGTAAGGTCATCCACATCCAGGCCTCGGGCCGCGACATCAGTGGCGACCAGCAGCTGGAGATTCCTGATGCGGAACTTCTGCATCACCAGGTCGCGCTGCGCCTGGGAAAGGTCCCCGTGGAGAGAATCGGCATTGTAGCCTTCCTGCATCAGCTGGTCGGCAATCTCCTGGGTCTCCCGCTTGGTACGGCAGAAGATGATTCCGTATATCTTGGGATTGTAGTCCACAATCCTCTTGAGCGTCTCGTATTTGTCCTTGGCGTGGACCATATAGACAATATGCTTCACATTCGCGGTGCCCTCGTTCCTGCGTCCGATGGTAATCTCCTTGGCATCATGCAGATAATTCTTGGAAATCCTGGCTATCTCGTCGCTCATCGTGGCCGAGAACAGCAGGGTATTCCTCTCCTGGGGAACATCCGCCAGGATGGCGTTGATATCCTCTGTGAACCCCATGTTCAGCATCTCGTCAGCCTCGTCCATCACCACATTCCTGATCGTAGCGAGGGACACCGTCTTGCGCTCCATCAGGTCAAGCAGACGCCCCGGTGTTGCCACGATGATATGCACCCCGGCTTTCAGCGCCCTGATCTGGCTCTCGATGGATGATCCTCCATAAACCGGCAGGACCTTCAGCCCGTCCACATATTTCGAATAGTCATTCAGGTCACCGGCAATCTGCAGGCACAGTTCCCTTGTCGGGCAGAGGATAAGCGACTGCGGATGATTGTCACCGACATCCGTCTTCTGGATCAGCGGAAGCCCGAACGCCGCTGTCTTTCCTGTTCCTGTCTGGGCCAGCGCCACCACATCATGACCGTCCTCCAGAAGGTACGGTATGACCTCTTCCTGCACCGGCATAGGGTAGGCGTACCCCATCTCTTCAATCGCACGGCGTATCTCCTCCGACACGCCGAGTTCTTCAAATGTCTTCATCTATAAAATTTTACTCCAATAATTCCGGCGCAAAGGTAGTGTTTTAATTGACAATCCAATATGTAACAGGAAAATTTAGCGTATATTTGGCCTTCGGATAATAGTCGCGACATTATGGACGGAAAACTTTACCCGGTAGGGATACAGAATTTCGAGAAGATCCGCAAGGACGGATACTGTTACATAGACAAGACAGCTCTGGTCTACCAGTTGGTCAAGACCGGAAGCTACTATTTCCTGAGCCGGCCACGGAGGTTCGGCAAAAGCCTTCTTGTGAGCACGCTTGAGGCATATTTTCAGGGGAAGAAAGAGCTGTTCAAAGGATTGGCAATGGAAGGCCTGGAAAAGGAGTGGAAACAATATCCGATTCTGCATCTTGACCTCAATACACAGAAATACGAGACAGAAGATTCGTTGGAAAGCGTGCTGAACGAGAACCTTGCCGTATGGGAGTCGCTTTATGGAAGAAACGAGAACGAAATCGGGCCTGCCAGAAGATTTGCCGGAGTGATACGTCGGGCACATGAGAAAACAGGGGAACGGGTAGTGATCCTCGTCGATGAATATGACAAGCCGATGCTTCAGGCTATCGGCGATGAGAAAAGACAGGCCGCGTTCAGGAGTACGCTCAAGGCATTCTACGGTGCATTGAAATCCGAGGACGGCCATATCAAATTCGCCCTCCTGACCGGTGTGACGAAATTCGGGAAGGTAAGCGTGTTCAGCGACCTGAACAATCTGATGGACCTGTCCCGGGACCACCGCTATTTCGACATCTGCGGAATAAGCGAAGAAGAACTTCTGAAAAACTTCAGTGAGGACATACAGGAGCTTGCCTCTGCCAACGGGCAGACATTCGGGCAGGCCTGCGAGCAACTCAAAACCGACTACGACGGATACCATTTCTGCCCTGATTCCCCGGGAATGTACAATCCGTTCAGCATCCTCAACACTTTCGCCAAGAAGACCTACGGCAGCTACTGGTTCGAGACAGGCACGCCGACCTACCTTGTCGAGCTTCTGAAACAGCACAAATACGACCTCTACAGGATGGCCCACGAAAAGACCACCTCAAATGTGCTTGACAGCATAGACTCAGCGTCAACGAACCCTATTCCGGTCATCTACCAGAGCGGTTACCTCACCATCAAGGGCTATATCCCCGAGCCGCGAATATTCGAGCTGGGATTCCCGAACAGGGAAGTAGAGGAAGGTTTCATGAACTTTCTTCTGCCATACTATACCCCGATCCAGGAGTCTGAGAGCGGCTTCGCGATCTGGGACTTCATATCTGATGTCAAATCGGGCGATATCGACGGCTTCATGGAGCGTCTGCAGGCATTCCTTGCGGACTGCCCTTACGAACTGGCAAAGGATATCGAGCTCCATTACCAAAACGTCCTGTTCATCGTATTCCGCCTGGCGGGCTTATACACGAAGGTGGAATACCATACCTCGCGAGGCAGGATAGACCTTGTACTGCAGACCGACAGCTATGTGTATGTGATGGAGTTCAAACTGGACGGGAGCGCGGAGCAGGCCCTGCAGCAGATAGAGGATAAGCAGTACGCGCTTCCGTTCGCAAAGGACAGCCGTAAAGTCTACAGCATAGGTGTGAACTTCTCCTCGGAGACCAGGAACATCGAGCGGTGGATAGTCAAAGAGGCATAACGACAAATGGAAATTTTCTATACACAAGACATAGACGGAAAAGTCTGCCGGCTGGGAGAAGAGGAATCAGGACACTGCGTCAAGGTACTCAGACACAGACCGGGAGACCCCATATGCGTAATAGACGGAGCAGGAAGCATGTATGAATGCCGGATAGTCACCTGCTCTCCGAAAGCGGTAGAAGCCCTAATCGTCTGCCGCCATGAAAACTGGGGCGGCCATCCATACCGACTCCACATGGCCGTAGCCCCTACCAAGAATGCGGACCGGTATGAATGGTTCGCGGAAAAGGCATGCGAAGTCGGACTGGACAGCATAACTCCGGTAATCGGCCAGCACTCGGAACGGAAGGTATTCAAGACTTCAAGAATCGGCAAGATATT
>CALVAJ010000016.1 GCA_944325505.1 uncultured Bacteroidales bacterium | reverse complement strand
TGACGCTCTCGTTTCATCTTTCTAAGGTACTTGATTGTACTTTCCGCAGTCTTGTCAATGATCTTCTTTTTCCCTCGAAAATCGCCCTCAGCCTCGCTCTCTCATGCCCCATTTCCCGAACGGGATTGCAAAGGTACACCTTTTTTCTTTACTTCCAAACTTTTTTCAACTTTTTTAGTCCTTATTTTTCCTGTCCCACCCTCTCAAATCTCATCATCCCTCGTCAAGACACCTGATTCTCAAACAATTCCGTATGAAAAAAAATTTTTCATGCGGAATCGTTTTTTTGAAATAGAATCGAGATGTCAGTATCACATATTATTTGACCTGATCGTAAAGCAGGACATTTGCACGGCGACGGTCTTTATCATTGACGGCATCTCTCGATGCAAAGCCTATATAAAGGTGTCCGTTATGGACCTTTACTCCTTCAGCCTCCATAAAACCGGTCGAAGTAATACCGAGAGAAGCGACTGCCGTCTTGTCCGAAGCGGCGGCGACTGCCGTGCGGTCTTCTATAGTATTTCCGTAACAGTCCATTACAGTAAGATACGCCAGGCTGCCGGAGGTGCTCCCCTCGCCTTCAAGCCAGTACAGCAGTCCGTCGGAAAGGTCGAACCCCTGCCAGTCATAATATGATATCTCATCGGGACCGGTAGCGGCGGCCTGACCCTGGAAACTTATTTCAGATAGAGAAGTCAGCATACGCAAGTCCTTCACGTTCACTTCAGGAGAAACCGACATTTCAGGATCCGAGCTTGCATTCCCGCCGTAAGACACGGACTGGAGAGTAACGGCAGTCGGAGGAAGAGCCATGGCATCGCTCAGAGAGTAAAGACGGACGCATCTGGAAGCATTCTCGCCAGGATAGTAGACAGCAAGGACATCATTCTCTACATCAAGCGCCGGATGTATCTCTTTTCTGGCACCTATATAAAAATGCGTGTCGCACATATCCGGAGTGACAGTCTTGCCAGGTTCGTATTTTACCCTGGCGATTGTCTGGCTGTTCCAGTATTCGCCCGATGAGTTCTTCGAGCCATAGCTTCCTATCCATATGTAGTCCCCGTCGGCAGCTTCTTCGACAGCGAAGTTGGTACCGTGTCCGAAATACTTGAAATACATTACATTGGAGTTATCCGTAATATAATCGCCTTTATTCGGCTTTGTACGGATGACTGCCAGGTTGTGATAATCGGAGCCTGCTATCTGCATATAATACAGATCGCCTTTGCCGGTAATGTCGAATCCCTGTATAACGGAATTCCTGTCAAGATAATGTCCCTTGCTGTATATATGTTCCTCCGTCAATGCGGCAGTGATACCAGTCGTAGACTTTCCGTCCTTGACAGTAAGGGTAAAATCAGCAGAACTCTCTCCTGCCGCAGCCTTTACCATGGTCGTTCCGGGAACAAGACCTTTGATTCCGGCAGCCTCCCCGACAGCTACCGACGGATCCCCGATACTCCAGCCGATATCCGATGCCAGGACCTTTGCCGTTTCTCCGTTTTCATATTCCAGCACAAGCGTTGGTCTGAGTGTCTCTCCCGCCTTTATCCACAGGGCATCCGAAGGGGCTCCGATACTGACCGCTTCCCCTCTTTCCTGCGGACTGTACGGAATAGATTCATACATGGCTTCTTTACAGGAAAAGGAAGAAGCAAGGACAAGCAGTGAAGCCGCCGGGATACAGATCCGGCGGGACCGGTATATTTTAAATACTTTATTATTCATTCTATAAAAATTTTACCTGTAATAGAAATTCATTTCAGCTATAGACGCAAGCGGGTAGTTGCCGGATTTGCGGTTTGACTCCGTAGCGACAAACTTGACATATTTCACCTCTGCCGGAGTATCAAGGGAATGAATAAATGTAACATCTTTGGAAGTCCCGTAATCGAAATCGACAACCTTTGTATAGGTTTCTCCATCCGTTGATACTTCATAATATCCGGCTTTAAGGTCGGATGTATATTTCAGATTCTGGTCGGACCTTCTGTCGATCTTGATATCGTATAGCACAACCGGCTCTGATAGCGTATATACAATAGTATATGGCATAAGACGGAGTCCGATATGGGAGGCACTGGTATTATAGGCACTTTCCCACAACGTACCGGGATTTCCGTCCAGAGTCATATCCGCACCTTTCCCCGTAACATAAGTATCGGCAGCAGCGGTAATCCTGGACTGGTCGTAAGTGTACCTGTTTGTAAAATTGAGGACCGATGTCCCTTCGCCGAGCAGTTCGAACCCGCCTTCCGATTCGACTTTCGCAACAAGCGAATAATTGAAGGCCGAGGCCGCTTCCTTGTCTATCTTTACGGTATAGATGATCTCGGAGACTCCGTCGGAGAACTGTTCCGCTGACTTTGTTACGGTATAGGACCCATCCGGCAGAGGACCGTAGTCGGCATCCGGAGACTCGGCAGGGAAAGTGAAACTTACAGGGTTGTCCCAATGATTGTCCACCGGAGTAAACAGTCTGTATTCATACGTCAGGAAACCGTCTTTGTCGGTAAAATCCGTCAGGTCTCCGCTGTTGACCCCGGCCTGTTCGAATGTAAATCCCATCTTTCTCAAGTCAGGGACGATAATGGCTGCCGACAGGCCGGAGTCCTCCGACACGCCCACTCCCTCGGTAAGGCTGCGCAGCACCACCGGCACGGCATAGCCCGTAATGTCGGTCCAGTCTTCGCTCTGCGAAAGTTCCTCAAGCTTCCCGCAGTCGAATACTATATCGAACGACACTCTGTTATCGCTCATTTTCTTGGGAGAGGATTCCAGAGTATAGCATGACTCCGGAAGGACCTCGAGGTTCTCTCCCGTATTTATATTATAGGTATCAAGTGCCGATCTGTTTATCTCGGCAACGACCTCCGGATCAATGCTCTCGATTCCGCCGCAATACGCATGGACCGTAAAGGTATGCGTACCTTCAACGGAATAGATCACCTCTTGCGTCAGCCCGCTGTTGACGATATAGACAACGGGGCTGTACATATTGTCATTCAGATGGGACGGCTCGCAGGACACTGCAGCCAGGGCTGCGGCCATCCAAACCATATATTTTCTCATATTCCTGATATTTTATTCATGTTTTACCAGCCAAGGTTCTGTGTCATACCCGGCACTCGGTTCAGTTCCTCCTGATTGATAGGCAGAAGGTAGTTCCTTTTGGTGAATGTGCGTCTTGTCATGAATCCGCCTTCGCCGTAGCAGTCGAACACGGAAGTCCTGGTCCAGTAATCACCGTTCATATTATGGTTCGTAGCTTCAATGTTGCATCCGACCACTTCTCCATTGTCCTCCTGCTCCGCTATCATCCATCTTCTCGTATCGAAATATCTGTGTCCTTCGAAGCATAGCTCGACAAGCCTTTCCCTGCGGATATATTTCTGCATAAGGTCGTGGCTGCCTATTATCTCGGGATATACTTCCTCGATATTGCGGACTCCGGCCCTGCTGCGCACCTGATTCCATGCATTGAGGATTTCATCCTGATAAACGACGCAGTCGTACTCGATGAGCGCCTCTGCATACATCAGCAGGATGTCGGCATACCTGATCATAGGCCATGACATGTAACCGTATACGCCAGAGTCATTGCTGGTTGTAGTATTGAGTGTCGGATCTATGAATTTAAGGCAGATATACCCTGTCGGAGGGTAATTGTTGGAGGTTCTCGGGCCGTTTGCACCTCCCTGATAGAACTGTATATTCGTTTTTATGACAGGTCCGCTCACCCATGTCTGTCCGCTCCAGAAGATGTTGGCATAGAAGCGCGGCTCGCGTCCGACATACATGTTCATGGTATTGAGAGGTGTTGTCTGCGGTGCGGTCGGGAAATGTTCGAAGAACGGATGTACCAGCTGGCTGTATCCGGTCTCGGTATATCCTGATTCGGGATCGATTTCTATTTCTCCCAGACCGTTGTTGTATGCAGGCTCTTCCATGTTGGTGACAGGATAACGTCCGTTGGCCATGGCGAATGCGTCGACCAGTTTCTGCGTTGCTGCGACTCCGCCATAGGAAGTGCCTCCGATACCTGCAGGAGTACATCCTACCCTCCATGCGCGGCCCTGCTCCTGACGGACAAATATATTCTCAGGGGAATTCATGCTGATGAAAGCCTGATGTATGTTCTCGATAGGGCTGAGGTCAGGGTCATTGACCAGGGAATACAGGTCGAGGTCTATGACAGCCTTGGCGGCATCGGCGGCTTTTTTCCAGCGTTCCTTGTCATATTCAGTGTTGAAGAGTTTTTCCCCGAACCTGTTTACGATGCCGTCATACATTCCTGTCCCGTTCTGCCCGTTGAACAGAGGGCTGGCACTGTAAAGCAGCAGACGGGCCTTCATGGCCAGGGCAGCCCCTTTGGTAGCGCGCCCTAAGTCATGCCCCCCCCAGCTGTCAGGAAGGTCAGCGGCGGCAAGGTCGTACTCATTGGCGACCCAGTTTACGATGGTCTCCCAAGGAGCCCTGTCCGTCTTGTCGAGATCCGGATCATTGAAATCGACAACCTCGTCGCCGTTGAATATGACAGGACCGTACCATTTCAAAAGTTCGGTATAGTAGTATGCCCTCAGGAAACGTGCCTCGGCGCTCCAGATCTTCTTTTCAGCAGGAGTCAGTTCCGGGCACGAGCCTACGTTTTGCATGAAGAACGTTGCTTCCCTTATGCCCTTGTACTGATCGGAATATGTACCGGTACGATAGCCGGCATGTGTCGTAAGAGGCGTCAGCTGATTATGCGTCCACAGGGCGAAAGACCTGTTTCCGCTGTATGCGCAGGACGTTTCGTCTGAGGCGGCTATGGAAAACGAGTTCTTGTCATATCCTCCGTCTTCGGCATAGCGGAGGACAAAGGAATATACATTGACGAGATACTCCCATGTGGATTCCTCCCTGTCAAAGACATTTTTGGAAGTAAGCTGGTCATCCGGCTGCCTGTCAAGGAAACTGTCACAGGCTGCAACGGAAAGGGACAATATCAGCAATGCCGGTATTCTGCTTATTCTTTTCATTGTATGCTATCTTTATTCTTTATTATAAGGTATTATCAGAACGACAATTGGACTCCGAGATTGACAACCATATTATTAGGATAGTTGTCCGGACCGGTCTGAAGATCCGGGTCCCACAGTTTGAACGGACTGAATGTCAGGAGATTGGTCCCGGAAAGATAAAACCTCATGTTCGAGATTTTCATTTTCTGAGTGACCTTCTTAGGCAGAGTATAGCCTATCTCTGCATTCTTGAGCCTGAGATAGCTTCCGTCCACCATCCAGAAATCCGAGTTGACGCTGTTGTTCTGTATTTCATGCGTAGAAAGTCGCGGATACTTGGCATCGGGGTTTTCCGGAGTCCAGTAATTGCCGTATATATCGCTGAAGACATTGCTGTCGGCAGGTCTCGATGCGGTAAAGGCGCGCACCATCGTGGAATTTATAGAGAAGTTCACATGGCTGATGCCCTGGAAAAACACCGAAACGTCGAATCCTTTCCACAGTACGGAAAGTCCGAAGCCGTACACTATTTCAGGAATATCGGTATAGCCGATGGCTTTCTGGTCGAGTTCGTCAATCTTCCCGTCCATGTTAAGGTCCTTATACTTGATGTCTCCGGGGTAGATATCCCCGAAGAATGACTGGTCCGGAGAAGAGTCTATGTCCTCCTGGCTCTGGAAAAGTCCGTCGGAGACATAGCCGAACTGCTGGTATCTGGCCTGTCCGGTCCTGTTCATGTACGGTTCGGTCCATGCAGGTTCGTCCTGCTCCAGAATGACATTCCTGGCAAAGGTGAAATTACCCATGGCCGAGAGTGTCACCTCTCCGATAGTATGGTCATACTGGAAGGAGGCATCCCAGCCCTGATTGCGCATCTTTCCCATATTTACATACGGATCGGACGAAATGCCGACATAAGCGGGGATTGAGTTTCTTTCAAGGAAAATTCCGGAACGGTACTCATGGAAATAGTCAACCTGAAGCTTGAGTTTGTCGAACAGGGAAAGTTCTACTCCGACATCGAGCTTGCGGGCCTTCTCCCAGCCGACCTGGTCATTCGGCCATTCACCCATTATCAATGAATTCTCGTTGTGCACGGATTCACCGAACATGTAGCTGTTCCCGTCGTTTATCGTCTCGAGATAGATGAACCTGCGGTTACCGCCGATCTGGTCATTGCCGACCAGTCCGTAAGAGCCTTTGATCTTGAATTCATCGATAACACCGGAAACCGGCTGCCAGAATTTTTCATTCGAGAGCATCCAGCCTGCCGCTACTGAAGGGAAGAATCCGAAACGGTGTCCCGGAGAGAAATTCTCCGAACCGTTATAGCCGGCATTGAACTCGATGAAGTAACGGCTTGCGTAGTTGTACGTGGCACGGAAAGCAAGTCCTTGATGACGGTATGGCAGGGCTGCCTGCGAATCGGTGGCGCTGTTGCCGATATAGTTTTTCTGGGACTGCTGGTACAGCAGAAGTCCTGAAACGTTATGCTTTCCGAAAGATCTGAGATAGTTTGCACTTGCCTCGAGGTAGAGAGAGCGCCATCCTCCGTTGCCATAAGAAAAATCCAGAGTCTGGGAGCCCTGCACGAGCTGCGACATCTGAAGTACACCCTGCTCGTCGCGGTAGGCGTTCCCCCATTGCTCGGCTGTCTTGGTCCTGTTCTGGTATGCCGTATTCTGCGCATCGAAAGATGCCTTTACCGTAGCGGTAAGCCCTGGGGTCAGCCATGAGAAATCATGAGTAAGGCTGGCAAGGGACTGTGCGTTGTTATAGAAATTCTGTCTGTAACCGGTCTGGGTAAGGAGCGCATACGGGTTATATCCCTGCTGCGCTCCCGGACCGGGATACTTTCCGTTAGAATAGACCGGAGGGAACATGTTGGACGGGGTTTTCAGCGCATAGCCCCAGATGGTTCCCGAGTTGGTGCCGCCCTGGTTCTTCTGTTCGAAAGTGGTAGCCAGATTGACATTCAAGGTAGTGTATCGGGTAATCTTGACGTCCACATTCGCCCTGAAGTTGAATTTGCGGTAATATGTACCGGTGTTGTAGTTGAGCATCGGGTCGTTTTTAAACAGTCCGTTCTCATTGTAGAAACCTCCGGAAACATAATATTTCACGGTGCTGTTGCCTCCGCTTACGTTTACGTTAGCACGCGTATTGTTGCTGATGTTCTTGAAAATGGTATTTACCCAGTCCACATTTGGATAAAGGTCCGGGTCAGACTGGTCGATGACCTTGCCGATATACTCCGGAGAGTAGTATTCATAGCCGGCGGCATCATTGTACATCCGGCAGAACTGGACGGCGTCTGCCATTTCAGGGACTTTGGTAGGACTGACTATTCCGCTTTCCACCTTGACAGTAACCTTCGGTTTGCCGGCCTCGCCGCTGCGGGTGGTGATGAGGATTACGCCGTTGGCTCCCCTGACACCGTACACGGCAGTGGCAGCCGCGTCTTTCAGTACGGAAAACTCCTTGATATCCTCGACGTCCACCAGGTCAAGGTCACGCTCGACCCCGTCCACAAGGACAAGAGGGTTGGAATTGGCTCCGAACGTACTTATACCCCTGATCCAGAATGTAGAACCCTGTCCGGGCTCACCGCTGCGCTGGACCGAGATGACACCGGAAAGCCTGCCGGCCAAAGAGTTGGATATCTTGGACACCGGGACTTTCATTTCCGTCGGGTTGACCGAAGCGATGGCCCCCACGATGCTGGCCCTGGTCTGGCGTCCGTATCCGACCGCGATGGCTTCATCCAGTTCGTTCTCATTCGGTTCAAGCCTGATGTCTATCACCTGTACTCCTTTGGAGACAGCGATTTCCTGGTCCAGGTATCCCAGATATGAAACGCTGATGTAGCCGTAGTTGCCTTCGAATGACATCTCGTACTTTCCGTCCACGTCGGTGACGACTCCGATAGGCGTATCCTTCACCCATACTGCAGCACCGATGACGGGTTCACCCGTGACTGCATCCCTGACTACACCGGCCACTACCGTTTCTGTCCCGGCAACGGAATCGTCCGACGGGCCGGAATCCTTGGTGATAGCGACGATGTTGCCTTTGATGTCATACTTCAAAGGCGGTCTGATTATTTCCGAAAGGACTTCAACGATAGAAGCCTTACTGAAATCCGCCGTCACCTTAGGTGCAGCGCGTAGATCCTCGCTTTCATAAATGAAAGAATAATCTGTCAGATGCTCAAGTTCCTTGATTACATCCGAGAGTGCCGTGTTCGTGAACTCCTTGGTCACATCCTGTGCCGGCAAAGCCAGCGAGGATGCCAAACAAGTCAATACGGTGAACAGGCATTTAAACAAGCTTCTGTTCTTCATTTTGCCAGTTAGATAAAAATAATAGAGTTTATAATATACGGAACTGCAAGCATTTACAGTTCCTTGACATATATCTGCGTCCCGCTGATCCTGTATTCGAGAGGGGCTATGAAAGAGATGGCGTCCAGCAGGTCGGACAGCTCCTCATCCCCGTTCAGGATAATCCTCAGCTTCTTGTCCGCGTATTTTACCGGAGAATAGATGAAATCGACGCCATAAATCGAGGAAAGCCGGGACAGAAGTCTGTCCAGGGTCACCTCCGGATAGTCCAGCTTGCCGTTGATCCATGCCGCATAACTGTCGACATCCGCCCGGCTCCGGAAAATATTGGCATTCGACACGTCGTATGTCAGCACTTCCCCGGGCTGCAGGTTTACTATGGCATTTTCAGAACGGAAAATTACGGAACCTTCCAATAGCGCCGCAGTTATCTCGTTTTCAGACGGATAAGCCGCGACATCGAAACGTGTTCCCTTTACAGTGATGGATTTGTCTCCGAGCCTGACGACAAAGGGGAGGTCCCCGTTATGCGTTACGTCAAAGAAAGCCTCGCCGGAAAGCTCGACCACCCTGTCGGTCCTGTTGAAGTTTTCCGAATAGGAAATGGTGGTTGCCGCATGCAGCCATACTTCAGTGCTGTCCGGCAGCACGAGACGTGTCTTTTCCCCGTATCCCGTGCTGACCGTGGTGAGAATTCCCTGTGACGGACCTGAGGAAAAATCCGTACGGATACCTGTCAGAACCAGTGCGAGGGCAAGCGCGGCGGCTGCGGAAAACAGAGAAACCTTCAATATCCGGTTTCTCTTCCTGGCCTTTATCCGCGCGGTAATCCTGTCGAACGACTGGCGCTGAAGGATTGTCGGTATGTTATGTGACTTCCATTCCTTCTCCAGAGACCTGTAGCTGTCCATAGCCTTCTCTCCGGATGAAATGTACTCGAATATCTCTTTTTCGGTAGCATAGTCCGACTTTCCGTTAAAATACCGGAAAATCTTGTCTTTAATGGTTTCTGAGTCCATATCCATGTCAATGTTACATACACATAAAACGGACAAGACGCATTATCCCCTACCTTAAAGGGGGAAAAAATAACTGCCGTGGAATCAGAGTCCGAAAATGAAAAGCAGAAACAGACGGAGGTCGGGTCCGAGATAACCGCTCCTGTGAAGCTCTTCCTTGAAAATCCTCAAAGCTTTGGAAATGTGCTTTTCGACAGCTTTTTCAGATATGCCGAGCATGGATGCGATCTCCCTGTTTTTCATTCCCTGGAACCTGCTCATCATGAACACTTCCCGGCACTTTTCGGGAAGCCGTGACATCACTCTGCCGATCTGGGATGAAAGCTCGTCGCAAATGGCCATGCTGTCGGAATGGAAATCGGAATGGTAGAGACGGTCGTCGCATACATCGGAAAGAGAAGTGACAAAGGCCCTTGCTCCGGAGAGCTCCAGATGTCTGAGCCGGTCAATGCACCTGTTCCTCACCATCGTGAACAGCAGGGGATGCCATTCGGCGGATTCCTTTCCTCTGTACTTTTCCCACAGACTGACATATGCGTCGTGCACAATATCGCTTGCCATGGCACTGTCCGACAGATAATGCGCCGCATAGTTGCATAACCTGTCGCTGTACTCGTAGTACAGATTCTCGAAATATAGATTGTCCAACAACATATCAGAGGCCCAAAGTTACACTCCTGCGGGAAAATTTGCAAGATTTTCCCCTTTAAGTAAATATTAACAATATGTAACAGATATATTGGTTTTTCTCTGACTAATTTATATTTTTGTGTCGGTTTACGGCCTGTCCATGACAGGCTTTAAATATGTAAATAAATACAAATCAGCAAATTGCTTTTAATTTCAATTTTACATGAAGAAATTTCTCTTGACAGTTTCAGCCTTCCTCCTTGCCGGAGGTCTGTTTGCGGCAGAAGACTCTCCGCTGTGGCTGAGAAGGAACTGTATTTCTCCTGACGGAAGCAAAATCGCATTCTGCTATAAAGGAGATATCTATGTAGTAAGTTCAGACGGGGGAAAGGCCTTGCAGATTACCAGCAATCCGGCTTATGACTCCGACCCGATATGGACTCCGGACGGGAAAAGCATAGTTTTCAGTTCATACAGGGATGCCGACAAGGATATCTACATTACATCCGCTGAAGGAGGCGCTCCTGAAAGGGTGACCGATTATCCGGGAAAAGAAACCCCGCTGGCAGTGCTGCCTGACGGAAGAATCGTTTTCTCGGCCAGTTTCCAGCAGGACGCCGGATATGACGGATTCCCGGGGAACGCGGCACAGCTCTACACTGTCGGGAAGGAAGGAGGACGTCCGCAATACGTGACATCCCTCCCTGTATCCAGTCTGAGCATAAACAAGGAAGGGACAGTCCTTTATGAAGACTGGAAAGGGTACGAAGATCCTTTCAGAAAACATCACACATCATCTGTCACCCGTGACGTATGGGTATACAGGCCTGCTGCAGGGCAGGAAGGTTTCTCCATCAACGGACAGGGGACATTCCAGAAACTTTCATCATTCAAGGGAGAGGACAGGAATCCGGTATTTGCCGCCGACGGAGACACATATTATTATCTGAGCGAGCAGGACGGTACCTTCAATATATACAAGAGCTCACTTTCAGACCCTACCGTTTCGACACAGATCACACATAACACCACGCATCCTGTCAGATACATCTCCGTATCCGACGGAGGGCTGCTCTCTTTCTCCTATAACGGCGAGCTCTACACGGTAAAAGAGGGACAGGATCCCCAGAAGGTGGAAATCAGCATCACAAGCGACGAAACAGAAAGGGAGAATATCGTCAGATATCTTTCCGGAGGGACAAATGATCTGGCCGTTTCACCTAACGGGAAAGAGGTGGCGGTCATCCTCAGGGGGGATGTATATGTGGCTTCAGTAGACTACGGAACGACAAAACGTATCACCGACACTCCGGAGCAGGAGAGGGACCTGTGTTTCTCGGAAGACGGCAGGACCCTGTATTACTCCGCCGAAAGGGACGGGCACTGGGGCATCTACGCGACTTCCCTGACCGACAAGGATGACAAATACTTCACCTACAGCGTGAAAATGGAAGAAAAGCCTGTCACTGACCATGGACAGACATGTTTCCAGCCTGCCGTATCCCCTGACGGCAAGTGGCTCGGATTCCTGCGCGACAGGACAGAGCTGGTGATTAAAGACATCAAGAGCGGCAAGGAAAAGTCGCTCCATAAGAATGTAAACTACTCGTACTCGGACGGAGACCAGAGTTTTGCATGGAGTCCTGACAGCAGGTACATCCTGTGCAACTGGCAGGCGAACGGGGGATGGAACAACGAGGACATAGCCCTCATAGACATCGAGAGCGGACAGATTACCGACCTGACCGAAAGCGGCTATACCGACGGGAACTTCAGATGGGCCCTCAAAGGGAAAGCCATGACATGGATGTCCGACAGGGCTGGCTACCGCAGCCACGGAAGCTGGGGAGCGGAATATGATATCTACGCCATGTTTTTTGACGGGAAAGAGTTCTATAAATTTACCCGTGACAAGGAAAGCGATGCGATGGAAGAGCTGCTGGCAGATGAAAAAGAGGTAAAGAAAGAGGAGAAAAAAGAAGAGAAGGAGGCCAAGGATTCCGCCAAGGTAGACAAGAAAACAGAGAAACTGGTCCTCGACCTGGAAAACAGGGAAGACCGGATCATCCGTCTGACAAGGTTCTCGGGCAGACTCGGAGACCATTATCTGGATCCGGAAGGGAAAAAGCTCTACTATATGACAAGGCTCGAAAAGAGCTATGACCTCTGTGCTCTGGACATCAAGGAAGGCAGCATCAATGTACTGGCAAGGAATGTCATGGGCTCCATCTACCCGACTAAAGACGGAAAGTCCTTCTATATTCTCGGCTATAACGGAGTGACGAAATTCGACACGGCTTCAGGCTCGCAGAAGGGTATTTCGTTTACAGGAAAATTCAACTACAGGCCGGCACAGGAACGGGAGTACATTTTCAACCATGTATGGAAGCAGGTCTCTGAAAAATTCTACGACAAGGATATACATGGCATAGACTGGGCGATGTACCGGGATGCATACAGCCGTTTCCTCCCGTATATAAACAACAATTTCGATTTCCAGGAAATGCTCTCCGAGCTTCTGGGTGAACTGAACGGCTCCCATACAGGCGCCAGATATTATGGCGCGGCTTCAAGGAACATGGGGACTCTCGGTTTCATTCCGGACTACGGATATGACGGAGACGGTCTGAAAATAGCCGAGGTGCTGAAAGGAGGACCTCTTTCCATAGTGGATCCTGAAATCAAGGCCGGAGATGTCATAGAGGCGATAGACGGACAAAAGATCACTGCAGGGATGAACTGGTTCCCGCTTCTGACCCTTAAGGCCGGAGACAAGGTGCTTGTCACCGTCAGAAAAGGGAAAAAGAGCGAGGACATCTATGTGGAAGCCGGCTACAGCGACTACAGCCAGCTGTACAGAAGATGGGTGAAACAGCGTGAGGACATGGTAGAAAAACTCTCTGGAGGACGTGTAGGATACGTACATGTCGCCGGTATGGATTCCGACAGTTTCAGGGAAGTTTATTCTAAACTGCTCGGAAAATACAGGACTGCAGAAGCAGTAATAGTCGATACAAGGAACAACGGCGGTGGCTGGCTGCATGACGATCTGGCAACCCTGCTTTCCGGAGAAGCATACATAAGGTTCGAACCCCGCGGCCAGTATATCGGCACGGAGCCTTACAGCAAGTGGACAAAACCTTCCTGCGTGCTTATCGGAGAAAACAACTACTCCGATGCATGCGGTTTCCCGTATGTCTATAAAACCCTGGGAATCGGCAAGCTCATCGGAGCCCCGGTACCGGGAACAATGACTGCCGTATGGTGGGAACAGCAGATCGACCCTACGATTATCTTCGGAATCCCTCAGGTAGGCGCAATAGGACTGAAAGAAGGACGCTATCTGGAGAACATGCAGATCGAGCCGGATATCCTTGTCTACAATGACCCTGCTTCCGTACTTAACGGAGAGGACAAACAGCTCGAGGCTGCCGTAAAGGAAATGCTCAAGGAAATCGGAGAAAAGTAGACGATTCAATCAATACCCGCACAGTGGCTTGAAACGGCACTATGGAAAGTCCTGAGAGACAATGGTACGTTTTAAGCCACTTTTTTCTATCTTTGGAGGCAAATAAAAAACATATGGACAGCAAGGTCGTCATAATCCCGACATACAACGAGAAGGAAAACATCGAAAAAATCATCCGCGCAGTCTTTTCCCTTGACGGAGAATACCACATACTGGTTATAGAGGACGGCTCCCCTGACGGGACGGCAGACATCGTAAAAAGACTGCAGAAGGAATTTCCGGAAAAACTGTTCATGATCCAGAGGGCAGGCAAGCAGGGACTCGGGACTGCATATATTACCGGATTCAAATGGTCGGTCGCCCACGGGTACGATTTCATATTCGAAATGGACGCCGATTTCTCCCACAACCCTGATGATCTCCCCAGACTCTACCGGACGTGCAAAGAGGGGGCGGACCTCGCCATCGGGTCCCGCTACTGTGACGGGATAAGCGTGATCAACTGGCCCATCGGAAGGGTGATAATGTCCTACTATGCCTCTGTCTATGTAAGGAAAGTACTGGGAATGAAGGTGTACGACACGACGGCGGGATTCAAATGCTATAAAAGGAAAGTACTTGAAACCATCGACCTGGACAGCGTCAGAATGAAAGGCTACGGATTCCAGATCGAGATGAAATATTCTACGTACAAACTGGGATTCAGGATTGCGGAAGTGCCGATTATATTCGTAGACAGGAAAGAAGGCACATCCAAAATGAGCAGCGGAATATTCGGGGAAGCATTCTGGGGAGTACTGGGAATGAGGTTCAGGAAAATAAAACCGAGAAAAATATGATTCCTGAAAACAGTTTTCTTCTACATGGGGCGGAGATAGCCACCGGGGAAGGCGTGCGGACCGGTTCAGTCGCCGTATGCGGCGAGAAAATCAGCGGAGTATGGTATCCTGATCAGGAAGGGAATATAGAATATGACGGGGCCTCCATCCCTTTCGGAAATCTGCCTTCAGAGTTCAGGAAAAAGCATCCGGAAGCGGAAATTTCCGACATCGGCGGCAAATTGCTCATGGCGGGAGGGATAGACGCTCACGTCCATTTCCGTGAACCGGGCATGACCGCCAAGGCCGACATGTCCACGGAATCGCTTGCAGCCGTCTGTGGCGGCGTAACGTCCTGTATCGATATGCCCAATACAAATCCTCCTGCAGTCACGGAAGAAAGGATCAGGGAAAAACTCGCCCTGGCCGAAGGCCGGACATTCGCCAACTACGGATTCCATATCGGAGCCACTAACGCCAATCTGCAGGAAATCGTAAGGATGACCGCCACATGCCCGGAAGACTTCGGAGGGATCAAGGTTTTCATGGGTTCGTCTACAGGCAACATGCTGGTTGACGAAGACTCTGTCCTGGAGGGAATATTCAGGGTAGAGGGGAAAAGAATCCTGGTACATTGTGAAGACGAACATATCATAAGGGATAATCTCGAAAAAGCCGGGGAGCTCTATGGACAGGAAATCCCTTTCCGTGCACACGAAGAGATCAGAAGCAGGAAAGCCTGTATCAAATCTTCGGCAAAGGCGCTGGAGATGGCGATAAAATACGGGACAGCCCTTCATCTGCTGCATGTAAGCACTTCCGAAGAAATCGAAATGGTACGTGCAGCAAAAAACATAAACAGTAGAATCACGGCCGAAACCTCGATAAATTATCTGTGGTTCAGCGACTCGGACTATGAACGGCTCGGAAGCAGGATAAAGTGCAACCCGTCGGTCAAAACGGCAGCTGACAGGGATGCCCTCCGGGAAGCACTGAAAAACGGCCTTATCGATACCGTCGGGACCGACCACGCCCCTCATCTGGAAAGCGAAAAGGACCGGCCGTATATGTCCGCCCCGTCAGGAATCCCGTCAGTCCAGCAGAGTCTTCCGGTACTGCTGACTGTAGCATCGCAGGAGGATATACCGCTGAGCAGAATTGCAGCCGTATTTTCAGAAAAAGCGGCGGAAATGTTCGGGATACGGGACAGAGGGTTCATTAAAGAGGGATATTATGCAGATATAGTGATAGCAGACCCCGAAGCGGTATATACCGTAAGAAAGGATGACCTGAAATACAAGTGCGGATGGTGTCCGTACGAGGGTGTGCAGATGAAAGGGAAAATAGATACCGTATTCGTCAACGGATACAAGAGTGTCCGGGAAGACGGCACCATACAGAACCCGCCATCCGGGAAAAAACTGTTCTTTAAATAAAAATACATGAAATACAGCGCGATAAGAAAAGAACTCGGGAAAAATTCCAAAATACTCATTTATACCGTTTCGCTTTTTGCGATTATCCTTTGGGGTATATCATACATATGGACCAACCAGCTCATTTCCCTGGATATCCCCGTAACATATTTTGTCTTTGTCAGGATTCTGCTGGCAGGATTCGTCCTTTTCCTGCTGAACGCGGCAAGCGGCAGGATAGCCAAGATAAAAAGGAAAGATATACCCAAATTCCTGCTCCTGGCATTCTTCGAGCCGTTCATTTATTTCATATGCGAGTCATACGGAGTGAAGGAAACCGGCTCCCCGACACTCAGCGCCATGATAATAGCGACAATCCCTATTTTTTCCGTCGGCGCGGGAATACTCTTTTTCAAGGAAAAGGTAAATGCGGTCAATATAGCCGGAATGCTTATGTGCCTTGTCGGGATAGTGCTCGTTGTAATGAGCAAGGGTGAACTCGGCAGGCATTTCATCTTCGGGATAATCCTGCTGGTCATTGCCGTACTGAGCGAAGTCGGCCATGCCTCAGTAACCAAAAGCCTCTCGGGAAACTATTCCAGCCAGGTAATAGTGATGTACCAGTTCCTGATAGGTTCCGTGTACCTGCTTCCTCTGTTTGTTTTCAAGGGAATGGACGGATTTTCAGCCAGATATCTGAGTGCGGATGTATGGTATCCCATAATATGTCTGGCAGTACTTTGCTCGAGTCTGGCATTCTCGCTGTGGGTGAGCACTATCAAAAGCCTTGGAGTGGCGAAATCCAGTATCTTTTCAGCCCTGATTCCTGTAGTAGCCGCCATCGTGGCATGGATGCTCGGCCATGAGGATCTCAACCTGAGACAATTTATCGGCATAGCGGTTTCCGCTCTCGGAGTGGTGCTTTCACAGTATACGACAAAAACGCCGGAAAGAAACTCCGGCGTAAAAGAATAATATTACCTGCGCGGCGGTCCCATAGGCCCGCGTCCTCCCGGACCTCCTCCGCCAGGTCCGCCGAATGTCCCGAACCTGTATGTAAGAGAAAGGATAATATAACGGCCCAGAGTGTTGTTTCTTGTCTCCAGGTGATAGTTGGAAGCATCGGATACTGAAAGGTTCTTCGACTGGTTCAGTATGTCATACGCCTTTAGGGAAAGTGTAAACTTGCTCTTGAACAGAAGTTTGGTTATTTCAGCATTGAGTACGAACTCGTCTTCCTGAGGCGTGGTATAGCCGTCGTACCAATTGTAGTCAAGGTCTGAAACCAGACCGAATCCTCCAGGCAGGGTCCAGTTCATCGAGAAATCCACCTGGTTGTTCCATGTAGCAGGCTTGTTGGACGAAGATATTGTGTACCATGATTTCGAGAACCTTGTCCTTCCTCCGACATTCAGTTCCACAAGGTCGCTGCGGAAAGTGAACCGCAGGCGCTGGGTGAAACTTACCGACTGTGTCTTGTTCTTGGTGAAGTACTTGTCACTGTCGGCGTTGAACATGTTCATAAAAGTCTCATAGTCGAACTCCGCATTTTCTGAGTCATAGTAGTCATCCGTATTGAAAGTACCGGACTTCCCGATATAGGACGAAGACTCATTGTACCTGGCAAAGGTCATCGAAAATATCGAGAACTTCGAATTACGTCCGAAAGGACTGTTAATCATCAGGTTTGCATCAGCAGAACCCGAAAGCGGACCATTGACAGGCATGGAGAACTGCGCCCCGTTCTCGTCATACCACTGGGCATTGACTATACCGTCCTGGACAAGGCTTCCTCCGATTCTTCCGTGGATGGATGTGAAAGTCTCCCTGTTGGTATATCCGAACATTCCTCTGATGTTGTGGTTGAAATACGGCAGAAGATACGGGTTACCGAGTGAAACGTTAAGCGGATCGGAGTTGTCCGGAACAGGCATCAGCTGGGATGTGGACGGCTGGGACGAACGTCCGAAATAGAACATGCGGACCATCGTGTTGTCGTTTATGTCATAGCTGAGCATCGCTTCCGGAGACCAGTTCAGCACTTTGCTGTCATACGCCTCGCCGTTCGTCTCATTATGGGTATTTGTAGGCCTGAGAGAAGCTCCTAACTGGGCTCTCAGCTTTTCTTTCTGGTACATGAATGTAAGTCCGGCACTCTGATTGACGTAACGGTTGAGAATATTATTGGAGTACACGGGATCATAGACTTCTCCTGAATAGTTGTAGGAAAGGATATTGTTTGCCCGGTCAAGGTTGCTTACCGGCTCTCCGCCGCTGTTGTACGTATCCTTGATGGACTTGCTTATATTGTAACTGTATGAATAGTTCGCCTCCAGGTAGAAATCATGTCCTAACGGTTCGGTATAGACGAACCTTGCGGAAAATGAAGAATTCCTTGAATTCTGGTCGTACCTTTGGTTGATGATGGAGTCCAGAGGCGTATCCATCTCATCGAATGTAGTGGTGAGCGACTGGTTGAAGCCGTTCAGGGTATTGTTGCTGAAATTATAGTTGAGCATTGCCGAAAGCGTACGCCCCGGCTTTCCGAGTTTCTGCCTGAACAGGAGGAAACCGCTTGCAGTCCAGTTCCTGTTGTATCCGTTGTTATTGTTGAAACCGATATTGGTTGTATCCGTAGCAGAATCTGTCCGGCTTAATGTAAGGAAGTCGGAATACTCCTGGAAGTCTCCTGTGCCGATATTGAATCTCGGCTCGAAAAGGATGGATGTGTTGTCCGAGAATTTATGGTCGATCCTTACTCCGAACCTGTGCCCGTCGCTGTTGGAGATATTGTATCCGTTATTGTCGTATATCAGGGAACTGCCGTCATCCAGATAGGTCGTTCTGGAACTCTGCTCCTCGACGTATCGCTTCGAGCCTCCGTACATATAATTTGCATTCAGCTCCATATTGTCATCCAACAGGTCGAATGCGCCGTTCGCACCGGCCATCCATGAAGTAGTGATACCGTTTCTGCCCCATCCGCCTACTCCTCGGCCCATTCCCCGGGCGCCTCGCATAGTCTGCATCATGCTGGAGGACATGTCGTTGAAACCGCGGTTATTGGTATTGTTCGCATTCAGGATGATGCTTATCTGGCTTTTCTTCTTGAACTGGCCCAGCATTCCTGCCGCCTGGTATCTCCAGCCGTCCTTGCCCGGGGTCAGGCCGTCCGTATAATATCCTTTGTCAGGAACGTCATGTCCACCTCCGGCCATGAGGTTTCCGAACCAGCCGTCCATCATTCCCGGCTTGATGGAAAGGTCTATCACATGCTCCTCCTCCCCGTCGTCTATTCCGGTAAACTCCGCCTGCTCGGATTTTTTCTCCACTACCTTTATCTTATTGATTATCTTGGCCGGAATATTCTTTGTCGCCATCTGTGGATCATCCAGGAAAAACTCCTTCCCGTCGATCATTATCTTGGAGATGGTCTGGCCGTTGGCGGTAATGGTACCGTCGGAGTCGACCTCCACTCCCGGAAGCTTTTTCAGGAGTTCCTCCAGCATGTCATTATCGGTAGTCTTGAATGAGGAGGCACTGTACTCGATAGTATCTTTCTTTACTATAATAGGATTGCCGATAGCCTCGACGGTAGCCGCCTCAAGGACTTCATTGTCCTGATCCATCTTCACCGTGCCGAGATCCAGATTCTTGTCGACCGTAAGCTCGACGGTATAGGATTTATAGCCGAGAAGGTCAGCCCTTAACGTATAGTTCCCTTTCGGGAGAGGAGAAAGGGATGCATTCCCTTCTTCGGTGCTCAGAACGTATTTGAGCGGTTTGGATCCTCCTTTGGCCGTAAGGGACACTGTAGCAAAAGAAACCGGTTCTCCGGTCCTGGCATCTGAAAGCCTGACCTTGACCGAAAAGCCCGACTGGGCAAATACAGGAAAACACAATATGGCCAAAGCCAATACGATAACACATCTTCTGAGAATAAATCCCGATACTTTTTCCATTCGTCAATCCGTTTTATTCATTCCGCAACAAAAAAACCGAGTGATTAGACACAGCACCGACTTCCAAGTTTAATGACGGATGTCATTTTTTACTCTGTCCGGATTATCTTCAATAAATTTCTCCCAACCGGATGAGGACCTGACCTCTGCAAGGGGACTGGTAAGCCTGTAGTAATGACACAAGGCTATCGCCAGGGCATCCGTAGCGTCAAGATGCTCCGGAGAAAGTTCCAGACGGAGGATTTTGCACAGCATGTTGCATACCTGCTCCTTGGAAGCGGAGCCGACACCTGTTATCGCGGCTTTTGCTTTTCTCGGGGCATATTCCTCCACGGGAATCCCTCTATGCAGGGCGGCTGTAATTGCCGCGCCCTGAGCCCTGCCGAGCTTGAGTATTACCTGAGGGTTTTTCCCGTAGAAGGGGGATTCCACAGCCACGAAATCCGGATGATACCGGTCCATTATCTGTCCCGTACCGGTAAAGATCATATCAAGTTTCCTGAACGCATCCTTCTCCTTCCTCATGTCGATGGTGCCCATCGTCAAATACCTGGGGCCCTTCTCCCCTACAGCAATGACCCCGTAACCCAATATGTTGGTTCCGGGGTCTATGCCCAATATGACTTTGTCCAGAAGACCTGTTTTCATAAATTTCAGCTTCAGATAATATCGAAGCCGGTATAAGGCCTGAGGGCTTCAGGGATGATGACATGCCCGTCCTTCTGGAAGTCTTCGAGAAGTGCGGCCACGACACGCGGCAAAGCAAGGGAACTTCCGTTAAGGGTATGAGCGAGCTGAGTCTTGCCGTCGGCATCCTTATACCTGAGTTTCAGACGGTTGGCCTGATATGATTCGAAATTGGATACGGAGCTTATCTCCAGCCACCTTCCCTGTGCCGCGGAATAGACCTCGAAGTCATATGTTATGGCGGAAGTAAAGCTGAGATCGCCGCCGCAAAGCCTGAGTATCCTGTAAGGCAGCCCGAGCTTGCAGACTATGCCTTCAACATGCGCAACCATATCGTCCAGGGCGGCATATGAATTTTCAGGTTTCTCTATCCTGACTATTTCCACCTTGTCGAACTGATGCAGCCTGTTAAGCCCGCGGACATCTTTCCCGTATGAACCGGCCTCCCTGCGGAAACAAGGAGTATAGGCCGTCATCTTGACAGGAAAATCGTTCTCTGAAAGGATTACATCCCTGTAGATATTGGTAACAGGGACTTCTGCCGTAGGAACAAGATAAAAATTGTCGAGAGTGGCATGGTACATCTGGCCTTCCTTGTCGGGGAGCTGGCCGGTACCGAAGCCTGAAGCCTCGTTGACCATTACCGGAGGCTCCACTTCCAGATACCCTGCCCTGGTATTGATATCCAGAAACATGTTGATAAGGGCCCTCTGGAGTCTTGCCCCTTTACCTTTATATACCGGGAATCCTGCTCCGGTAAGCTTGACACCCAAGTCGAAATCAATGATATCCAGTTTCTTTGCAAGATCCCAGTGAGGAAGTGCATCCGGACCGAGTTCAGGGACCGTACCTCCTGTCTTCACGACAAGATTGTCATTGGAATCCTTTCCTTCAGGAACCAGGTCGCAAGGTATGTTCGGAAGGAGGACAATCAGCGACATGAGCTCATCGTTGTTCTTTTCAGAGGCCGCTTCAAGCTCCTTTGAATGCTCTTTCAGCGAGGCCACTTCGCTCTTGGCTGCCTCAGCCTCTGCCTTTTTTCCTTCTTTCATCAGACTGCCTATCATGGCCGCTTTCCGTTTCTGCTCTGCCAGGCAGGCATCCAGGTCTTTCTGAAGGTCTCTGCGGTTCTTGTCCAGAGCGACTATCTTTTCAACGATTTCACGTGCATCGAAATGCTTGACTGCCAGTTTCCTGATCACGTATTCAGGATCTTCACGCAGCAATTTGAGTGTTAGCATGGTATATCTGTTATATTTCTATTCATTATTGTAAAAAATGAAGAGGGCTGAAACTCACCCGGAGCTTGCAGTCCTCTTCTAATTTTCATAATCCCCCGAGCCTTAGTTCTCAAACGGAACCACCGAGACGAAAGATTTGTTTTCAGCCTTCTTGCAGAATGCCACTGTTCCGTCCACAAGAGCATAAAGGGTATGATCCCTACCCATTCCTACATTAGCTCCAGGATTATGTACAGTGCCTCTCTGACGTACAAGGATGTTGCCGGCCTTAACTGCCTGGCCACCGAATTTCTTGAGACCAAGACGTTTGCTGTGTGATTCACGACCGTTCTTGGAACTACCGACGCCTTTTTTATGTGCCATAATTCAATTCCTCCTCTAAACGTTAATTAAGCGATCTCGTTAATCTGAAGCTTTGTAAGGTCCTGACGGTGTCCGGTCAGCTTCTGGTATCCTTTACGACGTTTTTTCTTGAAAACCAGAACCTTCTTTCCCCTGCAGGTATCATCAAGGACTGTAGCCTTGACTACGGCTCCCTCAACGTAAGGGGCCCCTACCTTTACAGCTCCGTCTGCATCTACGAGCAGCACTTTGTCAAACTCAACGGCAGCACCTTTCTCAGCCGCAAGACGGTTGACAAAGATCTCCATACCAGCCTCAACTTTAAACTGGTGTCCGGCAATATCTACGATTGCGTACATAAATAATGAAAAACTTTAAAAGTCCTGACTGCAAGCGGACACACAAGTGACTCTTAATCAATAGCTTGACAGCCCTATATAATTTTACCGAGGTGCAAAGATAATACTTTTCCCGATTCCGGCAAAATAAAAAGCGTTTTTCTACTCCACTCTCCTAAAATAGGCATAATAGCGGTAGACATGCCCTTCATAGCTTTCGCTCGTCATCAGAACCAGCTCGTCGCTTGTCAGACGGTCTATTGTCATTTCCATGTCGCCTATATAATCATATTGGCCGTAAACACTCAAAGTCCTGTCTGAAATCTCCCATGTGAAATTGCCTGAAACCCCGTTGTTGGTAATTATCCCTGTTCCGTCCTCTCTGAATTCCACATAATATTCCTCTCCTGTCTCAGGACCGACATTCTCTTTCTCCCCGTCCTCGTCCATCCGCTGGTACTGCATCCATTTGCCGATAAGATAACCTATATTTACATCATCTTCTTTCTCGCAGCCGGAAAATACAGGAACCATCAAAAGGGCCGCTATCACATAAATAATCTTTTTCATAAGTTTTATATTTTTCTTAAGTGTACATGAAAAGGGCGAAGGTGTGACAGGCAATCCCAACATCTTCGCCCTATGCAATTAATTCAAATTCTGTAATTTAGAAATTGTATCCGAGGGTGATGGCGAAAGTGCCGTTATGATACTTGACTGAATTCGCAAGGTCCTTTACCGCCATGTTCACAAGTCCGAGATCATATTTCAGACCGACATAATAGTGCTGCCACAGAGCGACTCCCGCACCGAATGAAAGTCCGAAGTCGAAACGCTGCATATTTCCGCGCTCCTTGTTTTCATCGGATTTTCCGAAGAGAGGATACGGATCGGATTTCCCGGATCCGGACTGACCGTCTTCCGTCCATTCATATTTTCCGGTAACATTACCGCCGAGCCCGATACCGAAATACGGTCCTACATTGACATGAAGTTTCACATTGTCAACGATATCAGCCCTGAATGAAGCAAGTACCGGAATCTCCATATATACCGGGAACATCTTGGACACGCTTTTCTCAGACCAGCCCTCTCCGCTGTCCTTATATACGTCTCTTGCACCTTTTGACGAGAACATGAGACCCGGCTGCAGGTAGAATCCATTTGTAATAGGAATACCGACTACGCCTCCGACATGAAAACCGGCAAGAGACTTCAGGTCAGCCTTTACAGACATTCCTCCGCCCGTATATTTTCCGGTAATGTCGGAAATGTTAAGTCCGGCACGGACACCATACTCGATTTCCCCCTTGGCGTCACTGCGGAACATGTCACGGAAATTCTGCGCATAGGATGCGGATGCGCACAACAGCACGGCTGCCACTGCAGCAAATACTTTTTTCATAATTTAATAAATTAGGCCCCTGCGGCACACCAGGGCATGATTTAAACATTAGAAAACCAGTGCGGCGCCGCACACATTTTCACCACAACAGAAAACGACACACTTATGCCTTATCGGCTGGACAAATATAGGGAATTTATATAATAAAAAAGCAAACGGATTTCACTTTTTTCTATTTTTGCAGACAGAACCGAACACTTCATCCATATGGATATGCCTTTCATATACAGTACATACGTAACAGGCAGGAATTTCATCGGGAGGAAAGCCGAGTGCAATGCGCTGGGGAATCTCCTCGGAGCAGGAGAGAACGTAGTCATTTACGGACCGCCCAAATCCGGAAAACGGTCCCTTATACAGCAGGCTCTGTTCAATATGCGCATCAAAGGGGAGCAGTTCACCGTCTGCGACCTGAACCTGTTCAACATAAGGGACACAGGGACATTCCTGACCAGATTCGGGTCAGCGGTTATCCGGTCCTGCTGTTCCACTCCGGCAGAATATGAGGAGACCATATCCGGGATGCTGGCAGGTACGCATTTCGTATTCGACAGGGAAAGGTTCGCCCGATATGATGAAGTGGTATCGGCAAGCAGTGCTCCTGATACGGGGGATATCCGTGCGATGACCGGTCTTCCCGGAAGGATTGCGGAAGAACACGGGACAAGACTGTTCGTCATCATCGAAGAATTCCAGAACCTTATGGAAGACAGCCGCTTCGAAGATATCTTCCAGGCACTCAGGGAAGCGATGCAGCAGAACAGGGGGCTGACGGGAGGTACATGCTGCTTTATTTTCTCAGGATCCCGTGTAAATGCCATGAAATACATATTCGACGAGTACAAGTACTTCCACAGGCTTGTCGAGCATGTGCCGATGCAGAACATCGACGAAATGGAAATAATCGAGCACGTTATGCGCGGATTCCAGAACAGCGGCAAAGTCATAGAGCAGGACATGATTTCCTCAACCGCAAGACTGTTCAAGGGCAACATGTGGTATATCAATCATTTCATGGCCACATGCGATTCCCTGACCAAAGGATATATCAACGAAGGCATACTGATGGAAGCGCTCAGGACGGAACTGTCTCTCCATGAGCCTCATTTCATGCGCATAACGGGAAACCTGACCAGCCATCAGACAAGCCTTCTGAGGGCCATACTTGAGAGTGTCGTAAAATTCAGTTCTACGGATGTGATAGAAAAGTACTCACTGAATTCTTCAGCCAATGTCAGAAGAGTCAAGGATGCCCTGTGCAAAAAGGAAATCATCACATTCAACGAGAGGGAGGAACCGTCGGTACTTGACCCTCTGTTCGAATACTGGCTGCGTAAATATTATTTCGAAATCCCTGATCTGTAACGGAAATGAAAAAGAAAACGATAGCGGTACTCACCGGAGCAGGAGTGAGTGCGGAAAGCGGAATAAGCACTTTCAGAGACAGCGGAGGGCTGTGGGAGAACTACAATGTGGAGGATGTGGCCTCAATTGACGGCTGGTACAGGAACCCCGGTCTGATGCTCGATTTCTACAATGCCAGAAGGACGCAGCTTGCAGGCGTCAGGCCGAATGAAGCCCATGAGCTCATAGCTTCGCTCGAAAAGGATTATGATGTTACCGTCATTACCCAGAACGTGGACAACCTGCATGAAAGGGCAGGTTCCACCCGTATCATCCACCTGCACGGAGAGCTGACCAAGGTCCGTCCCGAAAACTGCTGCAATGAAAATGACGGCTTTTCGGAAGAATCCGTATTCGACATAGGGTACGGAGAAATACATCTCGGAGACAAGGCACCGAACGGAGCGCAGCTGCGGCCGCATATCGTATGGTTCGGGGAAGCCGTACCGAAAATAGAAAAAGCAATCGATACGGTAGAAAAGGCTGATATAATGCTGATTGTAGGGACTTCGCTCCAGGTCTACCCTGCCGCCGGACTGTACAGATACGCCGGTCCGGATACACCTATATATATTATAGACCCGAAAGAAGTACCTGTGCATGACTCCAGGATCACACATATAGAAGATGTCGCCACAAAAGGGATGGAGGCATTCAAAAATATTTTGAATATCAAATAATTTGACTACCTTTGCACCCGCAAAACAAAAGGAGGTGATTAAGCGATGATTATAGTACCTGTAAAAGAAGGCGAGAACATAGAGAAGGCACTCAAGAAATTCAAGAGGAAATTCGAGAAGACCGGCGCTATCCGTGAACTCCGTGCAAGGAAAGCTTTCGTAAAGCCGTCCGTAAAAAGGAGAGAGGAAATCAAGAAAGCCATCTACGTTCAGCATATGCAGTTGATGGACGAGCAGTAATCTATCTCCTGAAAAGAAACATAGGCAGACTGACCTGAAGGTCAGTCTGTTTTTTTTCATATATAACTGTACAAGGAGATTCTCTGTCGTCGTATCGGGAGCCGCTATAGTGTAAAAAGATCGGAAGGATAGGTACGTGGAAGACAGCGGAGGGAGACTGTGCCCTTTGCCGCACCCGAGGCCTTGAGAGCATCGGCAGAACAGCGGTAAGCCAGTTCGGCGGTATTGTTGTTTTCACTGAGATGGCACAGGAAAAGGTTCCTGAGGCCCGGATGCCAGAACCGGCGTATCGCAGATGCGCATTCATCATTGCTTAAATGGCCGTTTCCCTGGACTATCCGCATTTTCAGGTCATAAGTATAAGGACCGCCCATCAGCATATCCATATCATAGTTTGACTCCAGGACTACCGTATCCGCTTCTTCCGCATAAGCGACAGCTTCATCGGTCATGCGGCCCAGATCTGTCATTATCACGAACCGGTGCCCGGCATAGCTGATGGCATAGCCGACAGTCTGGGTAGCGTCATGAGGGACGATGAAATGGCGGACCTGCATTCCGCATACGGTTTCAGCGTCCTCGTCCGGAAGTATATGCCGGCACGATGCTATATGGTCGGCCGTGAATGTATGTCTGGCAAGGGCCCTGTGCAAAGTGGACGTGGCATAGACCGGCTTGTGGAGACGCTTGCAGAACGAGCCAAGATGCCTGATATGATCCAGATGGTCATGGGTCACCAAAACCGCTCCGAAGGAATCAAATGACAGACCGTTCGCTTCAAGGGACCGTTTCAGTCTCTTGAGACTTACTCCGGCATCGATGATTATACCGTTGTCTCCGTCACCGAAATAATAGCAGTTACCGCAGCTGCCGCTGGAAAAACTCATGAACTTCACCATCTGGCCGCTACTCCTCCTGCTCACAATATTTCTTTATGACGCTGTAGGCTTCGCTTACTCCGAGCTCGCCTGCACGCGACAGATCGATACAACCTTTCTCCTTGTCTTTCAGGTAGATCAGGACCAGTCCCCTGTTATAATACGCATCTCCCATATAAGGGTACAGGCCGATGGCCCTGTTATAGCTGTCAATAGATGCAATATGCTCGGCAGTCAGACAGTACAGGTTCCCGAGATTAAAATATATGTACGGGATATCACCGACCGTCTCTGCTGCCTTCTTCATGTCGGCTATTGCCGTGGAATAATCGTAAATACGGCTGACCTGATCCTTTACCCTGGCCCGGGTCGTGCCTGAATCATCCATTGTGAGCACCTGTACATTGCTTTCTATCGATGAAATGAAATCTATCATTTCAGCACGGAGGACTCCCCGGTTCATGTAATAGAACGCCTTGTAAAGTGCTTCTATATCATTGTCCGCAGGCGTTTCTATGGAAGAATCATAGTAGTTCAGGGCCGAGTTGAACTGCCTGCCGGAAGTTTCATAAAGGGCCTTCAGGAAACTGTTCTGAGGAGAACCTTCATCCGGAGCCCCGTACAGAGCGTTCTCTATCGTCCTGGAATTCAGCGGACCTGTATAGACCGTATCCGTATTCGTGATCGTCACAGGCACTGCCGACTCTGCAAGGAACTTGTCAATGAGAGGGTTTTCATATCTGCGCTGAAGGGCATATCTGGTATCGTCCCTGCTGTCTGACAGGGCAAAACGGTAAAGCGGCTTCAGCCTTATGTCGATATCCCGGTGCTGGAGAAGTTCATCGTTAAAGTCTTTTTTCGCGAAATCAGCATCGAGTGCTATAAGGGAACTGTATTTTCTGGTCGTATCCGCAAAGGACTCCGCATTTCTGGAACTGGCTTCCCTGTACTCACGGACTTTTTCCTGTGCCGTCTCATAGTCCTCCTTTGAGGAACGGTAGTCGCCGAGCATGTTCTTTACATAAGCCCGGTTCATGTAAGCCTTTGCGAAATCAGGATAAAGTTCGATCGCCCTGTCATAGTCTTCCAGCGCGTCCTGATAACGCTCCATTTCGATGAAGATGGATGCCCTGTTAAAGTACGCAAGCACATTTTCAGGATTGATGTTCAGGACACGGTCCATATCGGACAAAGCGTCTTCATAGGCACCTACCTGGGCATTGATCAGACCTCTGTTATACAGTGTAAGGGCATTTCCCGGCTCATCTTCCAGCACCCTGTTCAGATCATGCATAGCCCCCATGTAGTCTTTCTGCTCGTAAAGCATTATCGCCCTGTTGAAATAGGCGAAAGTATTGGAAGTATCGATCTGTATGGCCTTGTCAAGGTCCTCTATTGCCTTGGGATAGTCTCCGGTATCGGCATACAGGCGCCCACGGCGGATGTAGCCTTCCGGGTCGAAACGGTCCAGCCGGATCGCCTTGTTATAGTCAGCCATCGCTTTCAGCGTGTCTTTCAGGAAGAGATAGCTTGCCCCGCGGTTAAGATACGCGGAAGGATCCTTCGGCTCTTTCCTTATATACCTGTCAAAATCCGAAACGGCCTTGTCGAACTGCTGTGACAGGAAATACGTTACTCCACGGCTGAAATACAGTCCGATATATCCCGGTCTGAGGCTGATGGCCTGCTGCAGGTCCTCGAGGGCTTCGTTATACTTCCCCGCACGGCTCAGGGTTATCGCCCTGTAGTGGTATCCTGAAGTAAAGACAGGATTCAGCCTTACGGAAGAGTCGAAATCGCTCTGGGCTCCGCGGATATCCCCGAGATTGTACTTGGCGATTCCTCTGAAAAAGAAAGTCCAGTAGTCCGTAGTGTCAAGTCTGGCCAGGACATTGAAGTTCTCGATTGCCCTGGCATATTTGCCCTCCGCGAGGGCCTGTCTTCCGCGGAAAAAGAAAACATCCTTGTCGTACTGGGCATAGAGACTGCCGGCAGTGACTGAAAAGAGCACTGCCGCAGCCAGAATATATTTTCTCAGAAGACCCATTCCCTTTTACTGTAATTTTTCCTAATTTTGGCACGCCGTTCCAAAACCGGACGCGCAAATATACGAATTTATCATGCCCTGACAGATAAAATGAACAAAAAAATCTTCATATCGGCATCTGCGGCCATTATCCTGATCGTATCAGGGCCCGCACGAGTATCCGGCCAGAGTCCGTGGATAACAAATGATACGACAGCCCACAATCTGATATGGAAAGACAAGCTGCGGCGGCAGGTGGAATTCCTTTCCGACACCCTCTGCGACGGAAGGGCTGCAGGGACGGCCGGAGGGAATGAAGCGGCGTTCTGGCTCATACGCAACTTCAGGAAAGCAGGACTGATGGAGTTAGGCGGGACTTATGCGAAGCATGTCTATACGGGAGGAGGCGTAATAGGGCACAACATTATCGGGATGATCCCAGGTTCAAGGAAGAATCCGTGCAGTTCCTATATAATAATAGGGGCACACTACGACCATCTGGGAAGACTGGGAGGGAAAATGTATCCTGGGGCCGACAGCAATGCCTCCGGGACAGTCTCTCTCGTTTCCCTTGCAGGAATGTTCTCTTCGATGAAGACTCTCGGGAAAGTCTACGGACAGAACATTATCTTCGCGGCTTTCGACGGCCATTGCATGAACCTGTCCGGCTCATATTCGCTGTGGAGGATGATAGAATCAGGAGAGCTGAAAGATCCAGTTACCGGCGAAGCCATAACGAAAGACCGTATATCGCTTATGGTAAACATAGACCAGATAGGGTGTACGCTGTCGCCGCTTTCATCGGGCCGCAGGGATTACATCATAATGCTCGGAAACGGAACCCTCCGGGAAGAAGACCGGAACAAGATCACCCAGTGCAACCTGTTTTACGGCACCGATCTGGAAATCTCGCACACCTACTACGGAAGCAAAGACTTCACCAGGATATTCCATACTCTGTCGGACCAGAGGGCGTTTATAGAAAACGGTGTGCCCGGAATACTTTTCACCTCTGGCATTACCATGAACAACAACAAGACATACGACACTGCGGATACGCTGGACTATGAAATCCTCCGAAAGCGTATAATCCTGATTTTCCACTGGATAGAAAAAATGCTCTGATTATGTACTTTTCCCCGGGAAAGTACGGTCCCCGCCCCTCTTCAGAAAGGAAATCGTTTTCATAATTTTCCGTGTCGGGCAACGGTTTTGTTTCATAATTTAATTAAATTTGTATGATTTAGTATCAACCAATAATACTTTCACTGAATGAAGAACAAAATTTTAACCACAGCAGCGGCATTTCTGGCCTCTGTACTGTCCTTACCGGCCCAGGATGCTGAATTCGATCTGTCTTCCCAAAGACTGGAATCACAGACTGTAGCTAAGGTACCGGGGCACAAAATCGACTATAATGGTCTGATAATAAATCCAGTACCGCACGAAATGAATCTGAGTGGAGGTACGGCCGCCGATATTTCGGCCGGTTTCAAGGTAAAAGACAGGAGCGGCGTTTTTGCTGATGATCTGAAATTCCTGGCTTACAATAAGAAAGGACTGCCCGTAACTGTCGACTTCGGAGACAAGGCAGCTGAAAAGGCCGGAGTAAAGGCAGCGGACGGAGCCTACAGGCTCACCGTCACGGAAAAAGGCGTAAAAATCACCGGATACAATGAAAGAGGAGCATTCTACGGCATCCAGACACTGCGGCAGATCCTGCGCAGCGGGAAACTCCCTTATATCGAAATCAACGACTGGCCGGACCTTAAGTACCGCGGAGTAGTGGAAGGTTTCTACGGAACGCCATGGTCTCATGAAGTAAGGCTTTCCCTCATAGACTTTTACGGAGAAAACAAGATGAACACCTACATCTACGGTCCGAAGGATGACCCGTACCACAGCAGCCCGAACTGGAGGCTTCCTTATCCTGAAGACGAAGCAAGAAACATCTCCGAGCTGGTAGAGGCGTCAAGGCGCAACCATGTCGATTTCGTCTGGGCGATACATCCGGGTCAGGACATCAAATGGAACGAAGAGGATTATCAGAACCTTCTGAATAAATTCAACCTGATGTACGGTCTCGGAGTGCGGGCGTTCGCCATTTTCTTCGATGATATTTCAGGAGAGGGCACCAACCCGACCAGGCAGGCCGAACTGCTCAACAGGCTGAACGCCGAATTCGTAAAGACGAAAACAGACGTACGCCCGTTGATAGTATGTCCTACCGACTATTCGAAATTATGGGCGAATCCGGGCCAGAACGGCAATCTGGCCATATACGGCCGCACGCTTGATCCGGACATTGAAGTATTCTGGACCGGAGACTATGTCTGCAGCGACCTTACGAAGGAAACAATGGACTGGGTAAACTCCAGAATCGGCAGGCCGGCCTTCTACTGGTGGAATTTCCCTGTAACCGACTACGCCCGCCACATAATCATGCAAGGCCCCGCCTACGGCCTCGATCCTGAACTTACGTCCGATGATCTGTGCGGTATGGTAAGCAACCCTATGGAGCATGGAGAGGCATCCAAGATAGCTCTTTACGGCGTAGCGGACTACTGCTGGAACATAGCCGGATACAATCCTTTGGACAACTGGGAGAGGGGGCTTGCGGAACTCGTCCCGGACGCCACTGATGCATACCGGACATTCGCAATCCACTCCTGCGACACCGAGACCGGATACAGGAGAAGCGAGTCCTGGGAAACCACCACTTTCCTTATTGACAATTACACCAGTGAGCAGTACGATGCGCTTATGTCCGAGTTCAGGAAAGTGGCCAAAGTTCCTGCAACGATGGAAGCAGGGTGCGGCAACAACCTGCTGCTGGGGGAACTGCGTCCATGGCTTGAAGAATTCGGCAAGCTGGGACTGCGCGGAGAAAAAGCCCTCGAACTGATAAAAATCCTCGAAAAAGGCTACTATGAAGCATTCTGGTCAGACTATATCGACAACCTCATGACCAGGGAAGAACTGGAAAGCTACAATGCGCACAAATGCGGAACATTGAAACTTCAGCCGTTCTATGAAAACGCCATGGACGATCTCGGAATAAGGTTCTACGAAAAGCTTTCCGGAGAGAAAACGTCAGTCATGCGCGGGATGGGCTCATTCAACAACTCATACTCCACCCAGACCAAGCTCATGTTCGACAACGACTCGACCACATTCTATACTTCCGGTGTGGCCCAGACTCCCGGTTCATGGATCGGCGCAGATCTCGGGACTGTAATGTCTGTCAGGGAGATCTTCATCCTCCAGGGCCGCAACTCCACCGATGACGTGGATTATTTCGACCACGCGGCACTCCAGTGCTCTGAAGACGGGAAAACGTGGACGACCCTTATCGATGACATGCAGAAGCAATATGTCATCAGATGGACGGGAGAGCCTCTCCAGGCAAGGTATGTCAGGCTGCAGAGACTGGACTCGAAAAAACAGAACTGGGCATCGGTCAGGACATTCGAGGTAAACCCTGTAAGGGCTGACAATCTCGGTTTTACCCTTGAATCGACCGAACCGGACATGGCGGTAAAGGCTTTCGACAGGAATATCCAGTCCTCTTTCCAGCTCAGAGGGGCCCTGTCATTCGGAGTGACGGAAAACACCGGCAGGGTCACGGTTCTGACCGGAAGGGACGGGAAATATACTGTCAGCCAGTACGCTTCCGACGGGACGGAACTTGCATCCGAAACGGTCATCGACCCGTTCTCAAAGATCGAGATAGTCCCGGGAGCCGAAAAAGTGACAATAAACGGGAACGCCGATATCTACGAGATTGTCCTGTAGACTATCGCGACCGATACTTTTCAAGAGCCTTGGAAAGCAGCAGGACTGCTCTTTCAAGGCTCTTTTCTTCCAGTACATACGCGATCCTCACTTCGGAACGGCCTGCACCCTGTGTGAAATAAAAGCCTGAAGCCGGAGCCATCATCACGGTCTCCCCTTCATATTCAAAATCGGAAAGACACCACGCACAGAACCTGTCAGCATCATCTACAGGAAGTTTTGCTATCACATAGAAAGCCCCTGAAGGAACTGCGGCGACAACACCCGGAATACCTTCGAGACCTTTCAGAAGAGTCTTTCTCCTGCGGTCATACTCTTCTATGACCGGATCAAGATATTCGCGTCCCGCACTGCAGGATGCCTCTGCCACTATCTGCCCGAGCAGAGGCGGACTCAGCCGCGCCTGCCCGAGTTTCAGCACGCCTTCAATGACATGGCTGTTTTTGGAAAGTACCGCACCTATCCTTATGCCGCACTCAGAATATCTTTTCGAAAAAGAGTCGAAGATCACCACATTCCCGTCCACCCCGGAAAGATGGCCTGCGGAAAGGTATTCCGCCCCGTCATAAACAAACTCCCTGTACACTTCATCGGAAAAAAGGAACAGGTCATGGTCCCGGACAATACCGGCAAGCATGCGCATCTCCTCCGGAGAATACAGGGTACCGGAAGGGTTGTTGGGATTACAGATCAGTATGGCTCTTGTTGCCGGGGTTATCATCTTCTCGAACTCGCTCGCGTGAGGCAATGCAAAACCGTCCTCTATCCTCGTAAGGACCGTCCTCACCCTGACACCCGCCGCTGCGGCAAAGGCGATATAGTTGGCATAAGTCGGATCGGTGGTTATGATTTCGTCACCAGGGTCGAGACATGCGATGAAAGAAAAAAGCACCGCCTCGGATGCTCCGGCAGTCACGACGATCTGGTCTGGAGCATACGACATCCCGTAACCGGAATAATATGCGGCTATCTTTTCCCGTAAAGACAGGAATCCGCCTGAGGGGCTGTATTCCAGGACGGTCCTGTCAATATGCCTCAACGCATCGATAGCCGCCTGCGGAGTCCTGATATCGGGCTGTCCAATATTAAGGTGATAAACCTTCACACCCCTGGCCTTTGCTGCATCAGCCAGAGGTGTGAGTTTACGTATCGGGGAATTGGCGATACCGTTTATCCTGTCAGAAGTCTTCACCATACCCGTCCGTCAGAATCTGAGACCTATGGTCACATAGAACATGTTTCTCTTGCAGGAAGCGGTATCGGCAAAAGTCCCTTTAAGCCGGTTAGTCAGGCCCCAGTCATACCCGGCCTTAACCTCTATCAGGTTCAGGAGTTCTATGCCCACTCCTCCGCCCAGTGCGGCATCAAACCTCTTATATGCAGGCAAGTCAGAATCTTCCAGCTGCGCCTGGTCGATGGCATCCGACTTGAACTTCCCTGAATAATAGTTGTATTTCAGGGTACCGGAAATGCCTCCGTCACCCATATCTACGGAAACATCGAATTCCTGAGTATGGCTGAGGCCGAAAGAAAACACCGGGCCGGCATATGCCTGTATCTTGAGAACTTTCGGGACAAGCGTAAAGTTATACCTGACACGTAGCGGAACATTCAGATAATGGTCCTTTTCCGAAGCGCCTATGGAACTGAATCCGTCCAGAAACGATTTGGCGGACTTGTCCATCGTATATGAATAATTCAGTCCTATCCTGAGCCCCAGTCCTGCAACAAGCCTCATGTCATCGCTCACTCCGACATAGAATCCGTTCATGGTCGGATTGTTTATCATCGGCCCCTCCCCTGACAGGGAATAGTTCATATTCATATATCCGGCTTCAATGCCGACCTTTGCGGAAGCCCCGGTTCCCGCAAGCGCCAGAACGGCAATGGCGAGAAATGCTTTAAAGTGTTTCATGGCAGTTCGATTTTATTTTAAACCGCCTCAAATATATGTAATTTTATCCTTATTTCAAGATATAATCCGACACATTCTTTATACCCACAAGTCCGAAATAAGACTCTACTATATCACCGTTCAGATACAGTCTCCGGCCCAGGTTCTCCGGATGGTCTACCAGATTCAGCGCATCCCTGAGGTCACCGTCAGGCAATGACACGGACAGGCAGACGCTTTTGTCGGACGCCGTCGAACGTGTCGCCACCGCTATGTTCGTCCTCGAAGAAAACGGAGGCTGGAACGATACGGACGACTTGCTCAGGTCCCCTCCTACTATATAGCCGCAGACCCAGACATCCTTGTCTCCGATACTGGCCCTGGCCTGGTTCACCGACATGGCATTCTCCGGAGTATTTCCCTTGCCGTCATCGGAAGCGCCTATCACATAGCTCTCGTCATTCCAGATTCTGGCAGTGTCTATGGAAATGGACAGTGTCCCGCTATCCTCTTCCTGAATATCATCCGAGACATATATTCCTACCGTAAGGATCTCCCGGGCAGACAGGGTTCTTGTCATAAGCGTTCTGGAACTTCCTCCGTCATTCATGATGACCGATACTGTTCCGGGATTGAAGTATGCAATACGCTTTTCGGAATAGCCGTACATCAGGCTGCCTTCATCAGAAGAGACAAACAGCACGCCGTCAGGAAACGCTGTCAGGAAATCGGGAGAAACCTTCAGTCTGATACCGGAATTTATCTGCCGGCACTCGAGCCTTACATTCAGATCCCCGTCGGAAGGCACTACCACACACTGCTCGTCTCCGAACTGGGGTACGGAAAAACGCGGCTTGTCGAATTCGATGGACTTGACCTTTACCGTATAGCTTCCGGCAGGGACTGAAATAGCTTCCGGAGAGTCCCCATAATAGCCGGAATACACACTTTTTCCTGCCGAATTCCTTATATCGAGTATAAAATCGTTGGTATCCGGCAGCTCGAAATGCTCCAGGGCAGCCTTGTACATTTCATCCGGGAAAGAAAGTCTGATACGTCCCGCAGTTCCGTCCTGACCGTGGTCCTTGCTGCAGGCCGCAGTCATCAGCAATGCCGGCAACAGGATTGCCTGTAATGCCGGAAAACGAAAAAATCTTTTTCTCATAATCAAATATTTATCGGTTCATAAGCCCAAAAGTATAATGAGAAAACGGCTCCGGAAACACCCGGAGCCGAACTTTTTCCGTTTCTTAAACTTTTTTCCGTTTTTTAATGAAAGGAGTAAAAAAACTTTCTGCTTTTTTATATGACCCTTATCCTTGCATATTTGAGAAGCAGTATCTTTTCTCCGTAGTCATCAAAGGAAATCCTCGCTTTCAGATCTGACGGGCCGCCTGTTATTTCGAGAATATTCCCGTAGCCGAACCTGTTATGCTCGATTCTCTGTCCGGCTTTCAGCTGAAGCACCGGTGTAGGGTCAAAGTCCGCCACCGGCCGCTGCGGAACCGCAGCCGACGGCTTTCTGAAAGCCGTTACCGTTCTCGGGGAGCCGGCTTTCACCGAGGCCGTATCCCTCGGCTTTTCCACGGACGGTTCTTTCCGCACCGGTCCAGAACGTCCGTAAGAATATGCCGTTCCTGAACGGTTCCACTGCCGGACACCTGACCAAGGTGAATGCTGAACCGGCCTGTCTTCCGCATCTTCTTCATTCCTGGTCAACGGATTGGCTATATACCTGCTGTCTATCTCCCGGATAAAGCGGCTCGGGGAATTGGACTCATGCTTGCCGTTACGCATACGTGTGGACGCAAACGAAAGCTGCACGGCCCTCTTTGCACGGGTAATGGCTACATAAAACAGTCTCCGCTCCTCCTCTATGTCGTTTTCCGAAGCCATCGACCCTCCTGACGGAAACAGATTCTCCTCCATTCCGGCGACATATACATACGGGAACTCCAGACCTTTGGAAGAGTGGACGGTCATAAGCGTTATGCGGTTGCTTGCGTCATCATCGTCCTCCATGTCGACTGCGGAAAGCAGGGAAACGTTTTCAAGATACTCATCCAATGTCACTACCGGAAGATCCGCTGAAGAAAGTTCCGCTCCTTCCCCTATGGTCCCGTCGGCCTGCATCTGCTCGAAATACTCGCTCTGGCGTTCCTCGACAAAGGTCTTGACACTGTTGAGCAGCTCCTCCACATTGGAGGAGCGCGACTGCCCTTCGATACTGTTGTCGCTCTTATAGAACATCAGCAGGCCCGAATCCAGTGCAACGGACAGGGCCAGCGCGCCTGCATCCTCAGATGAAGACCTGGCAGACAAGCGCCCCATCATGTCGCAGAACGCCCTTAATTTCTGTATGGCCGCAGACTTCAGTCCGTATGATTCCAGATTCTCGAGATACACGGCCTTGAAAAGGGTGCATCCGTTATCAAGGGCCGCGGCGGACAACGCTGCAAGAGAAGTATCGCCGATACCTCTCGCAGGCTTGTTGACGACCCTTTTGAACGACTCGTCATCATTCAGGTTGACGGCCAGCTTGATATAGGCCATCATATCCTTGACCTCGGCCCTTTCGTAGAACGAATTGCCGGAATATATCACATACGGAAGATTCCTCTTGCGCAGGGCCTCCTCAAGCGCCCGGGACTGGGAATTTGTCCTGTAAAGGATTGCGAAATCCTGATACTGGGCCGAATCGGATCTGATCCGGGACATGATCGAAGACGCTATCAGAAGCGCTTCCTCCTGCTCGGTATATGCATTGATCAGCTTTATCTTCTCCCCTTCATCCCCTTCGGAGTAGCATTTCTTTGGAATCCTGGCGCTGTTGCGTGCTATCAGGGAATTGGCCGCATCAACTATTGTCTTTGTGGAACGGTAGTTCTGCTCCAGACGGAATGTCCTGTTATCCGGATAGTCCTTTTGGAAATTAAGGATATTCTCTATTTTCGCGCCCCTGAACGCATAGATTGACTGCGAATCGTCCCCGACCACGCAGATATTGCGGTGAGCCGCACTCAATTTCTTCAATATAAGGTACTGCGCATAGTTGGTATCCTGGTACTCGTCTACCATTATATATGAGAACCTGGACGAGACGGATTCCAGCGCGGCAGGGTTGTCCCTCAGGAGAATATTCATGTTCAGAAGGATATCGTCGAAATCCATTACCCCAGACTGCCTGCACTTGCCTGCATAAAGCTGGTAGATATCGCATATCCGGGGCTTCCTGGATGCCGCGTCGTTCTGCTGTGCCAAGGCATTGCGCCGGTAGGCTTCCGGCGTGACCAGATTGTTCTTGGCCATGGATATCCTCGAAAGCACGTCTTTGGGCTTATACACCTTTTCATCGAGCTGGAGCTCTTTGATGCAGCTTTTTATGGCACTTGTAGAATCTCCCGTATCATATATGGTAAATGCGGAAGGATATCCGAGACTCTCTGCGAATTCCCTCAGGAAACGTATGAATACGGAATGGAATGTCCCCATGGCCAGACGTCTGGCCTTGCGCTCACCTACCATCAAAGCTATCCTCTCCTTCATCTCCGAAGCGGCCTTCTTGGTAAATGTCAATGCAAGAATCCTGTCCGGAGGACACCCTTTTTCAAGTATATAGGCTATCCTGCTGGTAAGCACCCTTGTTTTTCCCGATCCCGCCCCCGCTACTATAAGCACCGGCCCGTCCACACAACTGACAGCACGTTTCTGCTCGCTGTTCAGTCCTTCTAATATAGTATTCGCATTGTTGTCCATAATGGGCGCGAAAATACGAAAAAAATGATTATATTCGCGGCGGTTTTCTGAAAATACTCAAAAACGGTTATTATAATGTCAAACAACATTGATTTAAAACGTGGACTCGACATCCCGATTTCGGGAACTGCAGTCCAGAAGACCAGGAAGGTGATCAAGCCTGACGTCGTAGCCGTAAAGCCCACTGATTTCAGGGGTCTCATGCCGAGACTGCTGGTCAGGGAAGGCGACAAGGTGATGGCCGGATCTCCTGTACTGGCTGACAAGAAATCCCCTGAGATTCTGTTCGCTTCCCCTGTAAGCGGGACCGTTGCGGAAATCGTCAGAGGAGAAAAAAGAAAGTTGCTTGAAGTCCGTATCAAGGCTGACGAAACTCAGGAGTATGTCGATTTCGGAGCCAGGAAGGTTTCCGGTCTCAGCGCCGATGAAATCAAGGATGCACTGCTGAAGAGCGGTCTGTGGCCTGCTTTCATCCAGAGACCTTACGGCATCATCGCAAATCCTGAAATCCGGCCTAAGGCAATTTTCGTATCCGCTTTCTCTACAGCCCCTCTGGCAGCATGCGCAGAGTATGTGTTCAAGGATGAAATGGAAAACATCCAGACGGCTGTCAATGCAATCGCCAAACTGACCGACGGAGGCGTCCATGTTTCTCTCAACAGCGAAAACTACTCCGGAACGCCTTTCCACAAGCTGGAGAATGTCACTTTCCATGTATTCTCCGGAAAGCACCCCGCAGGAAACGTAGGAGTACAGATTCACCACATCTCCCCTATCCTGAAAGGGGAAACTGTATGGACCGTATCGCCTCTTATGCTTGCGGCAATCGGCAAGCTGTTCAACACCGGCAAATATGACCTCTCCCGTCTGGTGGCGGTCTCTGGTCCCGAGGCAAACGATCCTTGCTATGTGCAGGGAATCGCAGGCATGCCTATGGAAAGCATCGCCGACTTCTGCAAGGACGGCAAAAGCAGCGTAAGGTTCATCAGCGGAGATGTACTCACCGGAAAGAATGTCGGAGAGCAGGGTTTCCTCGGCTTCCATGACAACCAGGTGACATTGATCGAAGAAGGCAACCACTATGAAATGCTCGGATGGGCAAAACCATTCAGGACCAGTCTTTTCAGCTTCTCCCACACATATTTTTCATGGCTTACCCCAGGAAAGAAATACGATATGGACACGAACCTCCACGGAGGACCGCGTGCTTTCGTCATGTCGGATGTCTACGGGAAAGTGCTTCCTATGGACATATATCCTGTCTACCTCATCAAGGCCTGCCTTGCAGGGGACATCGACAAGATGGAGAAGTTCGGCATATACGAAGTCCTCGAGGAGGATCTCGCCCTCTGCGAGTATGTATGCCCGTCAAAGATCGAAATCCAGTCCATCCTTTCGGACGGCATAGACCTCATGATGAAAGAAATGGCTTAAAGAGTGGAAGTTATGAGAAAATTTATCGATAAAATCAAACCGTCATTCGAGAAAGGCGGAAAATTCGGATTCCTTCATTCGACCTTCGACGCTTTCGAGTCATTCCTTTATGTTCCGAATACCGTGACCCTCAAAGGTTCTCACGTAAGGGACAGTGTCGATCTGAAGAGAATAATGATAACAGTAGTGGTAGCCCTCGTACCATGCGCCCTTTTCGGTATATGGAACGTAGGTTACCAGCATAATATAGCATTCGACCTCGGCTGGGGCTTCTGGCAGATGGTATGGTACGGATTCCTCAGGGTTCTTCCTCTGTATGTCGTGGCATACGTCGTAGGTCTTGCAATCGAGTTCATATCAGCTCAGATAAGGGGACATGAGGTAAACGAGGGATTCCTCGTTTCAGGTATGCTCATTCCTCTTATAGTACCGGTAGACGTCCCTCTCTGGATGCTCGCCATCGCAGTTGCATTTGCCGTCATCATCGGCAAAGAGGTATTCGGCGGTACCGGCATGAACATCTGGAACCCTGCACTCCTGTGCCGCGCATTCCTGTTCTTCTCCTATCCGAGCAAGATGTCTGGCGACACCATCTGGACAGGCGGTGTGACAAGATATCTGACTGACGGGACCGCTTTCCAGAGCGGCAACGGTCTTGCCGACGCATTTTCCGGAGCGACTCCTCTCGTACACGCAGGTGCAGGCGGAGTCCAGGGCCTTGCTGATGCAGGGACATCATTCATGGACCTTTTCATCGGTACTATTCCGGGAGCTGTCGGTGAAACTTCAGTTATCGCTATCCTCATCGGTGCGGTAATCCTTATCTGGACCGGAGTGGCAAGCTGGAAGATCATGCTTTCATCGGTTATCGGAGCTCTTGCTATCGGCGGCCTGTGCAATGCAATCGGCGGCACGCCGGCCATGGAGATGCCAGCATACTACCATCTGGTTCTCGGCGGATTCGCTTTCGGTACGGTATTCATGGCAACGGACCCTGTAACTTCAGCCCAGACCGAGACAGGAAAATGGATATACGGATTCCTGGTAGGAGCACTCACAGTGACAGTAAGACTCTTCAACCCGGGATATGTCGAGGGTATGATGCTCGCCATCCTGCTCATGAATACATTCGCTCCGCTCATCGACCACTATGTAATCGAGGCTTCGCTGGGCAGAAGGGCTAAAAAAGTTAAAGTCGCTTAATTATATATAAGGTATGAATACAAACGGTAATACATATACAGTCATCTATTCGGCCGTTCTCGTCATTCTGGTTGCAGCGATTCTTGCTTTTGTAGCCATGATTCTCCAGCCTATGCAGAACGAGAACGTCAAGAAGGAGACTATAACAAAACTTCTCAGTGCGGCCTCAAAGGCTGACGGGAATGTGACTATCACCGAAGGGACCGACGTCATGAAAATGTACTCCGAGAAAGCCAAAGAAGCTTTCTTCGTTGACGGCAACGGCAAGAAAGTCGGTGAAATGAATATCGGGAAGGAAAACCTGAATGACATACAGGTATCCACTACTTCCGACCTCAAGAAACAGAACGATCTGATGAAAAAGCTGGAAGAAGGCAATACGGATCTGCTCGGAGAGCTCCAGTTGCCGGTCTATGTCTTCGACATAAACGGCAAGACCATAACGGTAATCCCTTGCTACGGAGCCGGGCTCTGGGGCCCTATCTGGGGATATGTCGCTCTGGCTGAGGACGGAAAGACTATCGGAGGAGCAGTATTCGACCACAAGGGAGAGACTCCTGGTCTGGGTGCGAAGATTGCCGACGAACCGTTCTGCGAGGAGTTCAAAGGCAAGTCCTTCAATACCGGCAACGACATGTTCGCAGTCCTCAAAGGGGACAATTCAGCCAACCCTCATGCTGTGGACGCCATCAGCGGTGCCACGATCACTTCACAGGCACTCGGACGCAGCATCAACCTGTGGGCAAAATACTATGAGCCATATCTCAAGACACTGTCGACTGTCAGTCAGGAAGTTCCTGCAGCTGCAGAAGAGGTTTCCGGCCAGACACAAACAGCAGAATAATAAGGAGGACTAATCAATGGCAAAAATCGATTATAAAGAAGTATTGCTCAAACCGATATTCAAGGGCAACCCTGTAACGGTTCTCGTCCTGGGTATCTGTTCATCACTGGCAGTGACCGTACAGCTGGAAGGAGCCCTGGTAATGGGTATTTCAGTGACCATTGTGACAGGACTGTCAAGTTTCGTGGTTTCTCTCATGAGAAACTCCATTCCGAACCGTATCAGGATTATCGTGCAGCTTGTGGTAGTCGCACTGATGGTAATCCTGGTCGACCAGGTCCTGAAAGCATATATGTACAGTACAAGCAAGGCGCTGTCGGTATATGTCGGACTTATCATCACGAACTGTATCGTGATGGGGCGTATCGAAGCATACGCTCTGGGGAACAAGCCGATTCCGTCACTCCTCGACGGACTTGCTAACGGGGCCGGATATGCACTCATTCTGGTAGTCGTGGCGTTCGTTCGCGAACTTCTTGGATCAGGCACACTGTTCGGCGTAAGGATAATCCCTCAGTCATTCTATGATGCAGGATATATGGACAACGGTCTGGTAATTCTGCCTCCTATGGCACTCATCCTGCTCGGATGTATTGTCTGGATCCAGAGAAGCATCCAGAAAGACCTGCAGGAAAAATAACAACTAACTCGAATCGGACATGGAATATATAAGTTTATTCGTAAAGTCAATCTTCATTGACAACATGATATTCGCCTACTTCCTGGGCATGTGCTCATATCTGGCGGTATCGAAAAATGTTAAGACTGCGACTGGTTTGGGTATAGCTGTGATATTCGTGCTTTTGATTACCCTTCCTATCAACTACCTGCTCAACGAGCATGTACTGAAGGCGGGCGCACTTGCCTGGGCAGGATTTCCTGACCTCGACCTCAGCTTCCTGAGCTTCATCGTATTCATCGCAGTGGTTGCTGCAATCACCCAGATAGTGGAGATGGTGGTGGAGAAATTCTCCCCTACCCTGTATTCGCAGCTCGGAATCTTCCTCCCGCTCATCGCCGTGAACTGCGCCATCCTCGGTGGTTCGCTTTTCATGCAGGAAAGGGATTTCGTGAATTTCGGAGAAGCTACGGTATATGCTCTCGGCTCCGGCATAGGCTGGTTCCTGGCTATCGTGACTCTGGCTGCCATCAGGGAAAAAATGGCATACTCGCACGTGCCTGACGCTCTCAAAGGACTCGGTATCACGTTCATTACCGTAGGTCTGATGGCCATCGCGTTCATGACATTCATGGGTATTCAACTTTAATCTTGGAGGCAACGGAATATGAATTTAATGACTACAATAATTGCGGCTGTGATAGCGATTACCGTTGTCACGCTCTTACTGGTGGCTGTACTTCTGTTCGTCAAGATCAAGTTGACACCGGCCGGAAAAGTCAAGATCAGCATAAATGACGGCAAGAAGGAAATCGAGGTAACTCCGGGTTCATCGCTTCTTGCCACCCTTGCAGACCAGAAGATATTCCTTTCTTCTGCCTGCGGCGGAAAAGGCAGCTGCGGACAGTGCAAATGCCAGGTGCTTGAAGGAGGCGGAACTATCCTTCCTACAGAAGTAGGCTTCTTCAACAGGAAGCAGATCAACGACCACTGGAGGCTCGGATGTCAGGTAAAAGTGAAGGAAAACCTGAAAATCAAGATTGCAGACTCAGCGCTCAGCGTAAAGAAATGGGAGTGCGAGGTGGTGTCCAACCACAACGTGGCTACATTCATCAAGGAGTTCGTAGTAAAGCTTCCTGAAGGCGAGCATCTTCACTTCAAGTCAGGCGGATATATCCAGGTAGACGTGCCGGCCTGCACAGTGGACTACAGGAATATCGATGTGGATCCTGAATACAGGGAAGACTGGGAGAAGATGGGGGTATTCGACCTGAAGATGGTCAACCCTACCCCTACCATCCGTGCATACTCGATGGCCTGCTACCCTGCGGAAGGCGATATAATCAAGCTCAACGTGCGTATCGCCACTCCTCCTGTCGACAGGGCCACAAGGAAGTTCCTTCCTGTAAACCCGGGTATCTGCTCTTCTTATATCTACTCTCTGAAACCGGGAGACAAGGTGACCATTTCAGGTCCTTACGGAGAGTTCTTCCTGCCGGACAACCTTCCGGAAGACCAGGAGCTCATCTTCGTCGGCGGAGGTGCAGGTATGGCTCCTATGAGAAGCCACATCATGCATCTGTTCAAGACAGAAAAGACTACAAGGAAAGTGAACTTCTTCTACGGAGCGCGTAGCCTGAAAGAGGCATTCTACCTCGAAGACTACCACGAAATCGAGAAGGAATTCCCTAACTTCAAGTTCCATCTGGCACTTGACAGACCGGATCCTGAGGCAGATGCAAAACATGTCGCCTATACTGCAGGCTTCGTTCACAATGTTCTTTACGAGACTTATCTGAAGAACCACGAAGCACCGGAAGACTGTCTGTACCTTATGTGCGGCCCTCCTATGATGTCCGCTTCGGTAGAGAATCTGCTTGACAGTCTCGGAGTTCCTAAAGAGAATCTGCTCTACGATAACTTCGGAGCATAACGATACGAAGAAAGGATGGCGCTGCCATCCTTTCTTTTTATTATATTAACGGAGAAACTTCTATTTTACTGACCTGTCCACTACTGTCCACTAAAAATGGACAAGGTTAAAAATTAAATAAATTCAGTTCACTAGAATCATATCGGTCTTTGA
>CALVAJ010000015.1 GCA_944325505.1 uncultured Bacteroidales bacterium | reverse complement strand
TTCGGACTGGAAGCCGCTGTCTACCAAGTCAAAATCAGCTATGAACAGAAGCCTTACAGGCGCAGCATGATGCAGGTGTTCGGAGCACAGGTGACTCCTTCCCCGTCCATGTCTACCAGAGCCGGCAAAGACATAATCACCAGAACCCCCAACCATCAGGGCTCTTTGGGAACAGCCATTTCGGAAGCCATTGAACTGGCAAGAATGACACCCGGATGCAAATACACACTGGGATCCGTCATGAGCCATGTCACGCTGCATCAGACAGTAATCGGACTGGAGGCAGAAAAACAGATGGAACTGGCGGGAGAGTATCCGGATGTGGTCATAGCCTGTTTCGGCGGAGGGTCGAATTTCGGAGGGATATCTTTCCCGTTCATGAGACATGTCTTCTCGGGAGAACGGAAGACACGGTTCGTGGCGGCGGAACCGGAATCCTGCCCGAAACTTACCCACGGCAGATTCGGATATGATTTCGGGGACGAAGCAGGATATACGCCCCTTATGCCGATGTTCACCCTCGGACATGACTTCACCCCGGCCAACATCCACGCCGGAGGTCTCAGGTATCACGGGGCAGGGGTCATAGTCTCGCAACTGTTGAAAGACGGATATATGGAGGCTGTGGATATAAAACAGCACGACTCGTTTTCCGCCGGATGCCTGTTCGCCCGCTGCGAGGGGATAATCCCGGCTCCGGAATCATGCCACGCCATAGCCGCGACTATCAACGAAGCCATCAAATGCAAAGAGGCCGGAGCAAGCAAAGTGCTTCTTTTCAACCTCTCGGGACACGGACTCGTAGACATGTCGGCATACGATCAGTTCCTGGCCGGAAATATCTGACCTGCCGTCATTTCAGCGGAGAGGTCTTTTCCTTCAGCCAGGCGGCCACATTGGATGGAAGTCTGGCTGAAAGTCTTTCGTACACGGAGGCATTGTATGCGTTCAGCCAAGACCGTTCTTCTGATGTCAGCAGTCCGGGTACAACGACAGTAGTATCGATATGACAGCAGGTAAGCGTTTCGAATTCGAGCCACCGTCCGAACTCATTGTTTCCTGCCTTCCGGCACAGGAGGATGTTCTCGTGCCGCACCCCGTGCATTCCCTCCCGGTATATGCCGGGCTCGTCTGAAGTTACCATCCCCGGAAGGAGAGGCTGTGTGTTGAAATTCTGGCGGATATCCTGCGGTCCTTCATGCACGCAGAGATAAAAGCCCACACCATGTCCGGTACCGTGCCCGAAGTTGCGCTTGCTGCGCCACAGGGCATTTCTGGCCAGCACATCTATCTGGCATCCGGCCGTCCCCTCGGGGAAAACCGCCATTGCCAGGGCTATCATGCCTTTAAGGACCAGAGTATAGTCTTCCTTTTCCAGTGGAGTGCATTCCCCCATCGGGACGGTACGGGTAATATCGGTGGTACCGAAAACATACTGTCCTCCCGAGTCGGTAAGGTACAGGCCATGAGGCTCAATGACGGCAGAACCGGACCGGGGAGTGCTGTAGTGAGGCAGCGCGGCATTCGGACCATATGCAGATATATTCTCGAAACTGTTTCCGCGATAGCCCGGAATCTGCGCCCTGAAGTCCGTGAGCATCCGGGACGCTTCCCATTCAGTCACCGTCCTGCCGTCCGCCACGCTGTTTTCAAGCCAATACAGGAACCTCTCCACAGCAGCCCCGTCCTCCAGATATGCGTCCCTCAGGCTTTCTGTTTCCACGGCATTCTTTACCGCCTTGTAAAGAGGAACCGGAGAATCACCGACATATACCCCGGATTCGTCAAGCATGCCCGCCAGCATCATATATGTACTGTAGTTCAGTGTCTTGCCATCCACGAACACGCAGAAAAGCTCATCCCATCCCGCGACATCCGCAGACAAACCGTCATACGGCTTTATTTCCACTCCGTCAGCCCTCAATTCTGCAAAGCTGTCCACAGTATCAGCATCCGGAGCGTCTTCACTGCCCTTTTCCACATACCAGACAACGTCATCCTGGGTCACAAGGAGAAAGGAAATGACCAGCGGATTGTACTCTATATCGCTGCCACGGACATTCAGGGTCCAGGCGATCTCATCAAGCGCAGAAATGAGGATGGCGTCCTTACCCTCCGCCATAAGGAATTTCCTGAGCCGCAATATCTTGCCAAGTCTTGACTCCCCTACTTCCCGCTCGTCCAGAGTAATTACCGGCGTCACCGGAAACCCCGGCCTGTCTTCCCAGATGCGGTCAAGCATGTCCGGCACGTCGACAATACTGTAGTCCGGTTTCCTGTCCGGATCGAAATGCGCCCTGAAAAGGGCCTCCCTGATTTCGTTCACATACCCGATACTCTGGCTCCTGCCGTCCACCGCCACTACATCGGCATGTGCCGCCACCCAGTCTGCAAGGGAAACTGCACCGGGAACACGCGTCTTGTGAAGTTCTATCCCGCTGCCCTCCAGCTGGGCTTCGGCCTGTATGAAATATCTCGAATCAGTCCAGAGCCCCGCATGATCCTGCGTAATCACCATATCCCCCGCCTCGCCGGTAAAACCGGATATCCACTCCACCTGTTTCCACCTCGGAGCAGGATATTCGCTTCCGTGGGGGTCCGAACCCGAAATGACTACGGCGTCCCAGCCGTTCTCCGCCATCATCCGACGGATGGCATCAACCCGTGCCGAATGTATATCAGCCATGACAATATAAATTAAGACAATACGTTAGCAAATATAGCGATGTTTCCGTTATCCGACGCTAAAACTACCGGTTGAATCAAATTTTCAGTACTTTGCGACACAAGGTATTAAAAATTGACATATATTTGCAGCATCATAGAACTATAGCAGTCAAATATATGGATTTGAAAAATACTTTGATTTTATAAACCTTTAATTATAATACAATGAAAAAGACAGTAAATGTAGCCATAGGCGGCCGCAGTTTTATTATGGACGAAGATGCATATAACGCACTCGCATCATATCTGGACAGTTTCAAAGCAGGTGTAGGAGTATCAGGAAGGTCCGAAGTCATGGACGAGCTTGAGATGAGAATTGCCGACCTGTTCAGAGAGAAACTCAGAGGACGGGAAGTCGTGGATATAGAAATTGTCCGCAGCGTGATTTCACAGCTCGGCATGCCGGACTGGCAGGCGGACAATGTTTCCGGAAGCTATTCGGAACCGGAGCCGCAGCCTGAAGTCCGCTCTCCGAGAAGACTGTACAGGGACACGGACAACAATATGCTGGGAGGCGTCTGCTCCGGACTTTCTCTCTACTTCAACATCGATGTGGTTCTGGTCCGCATCCTGTTTGTCGTAGCCCTTTTATGCGGCACTGCCGGATTCTGGATATACATCGTGCTGTTGATCATAGCTCCTGCGGCACGGACTGCAGCGGAAAAATGCGAGATGAGAGGAATCCCTGCCACTGCGGAAAATATCAGAAGGTTTTCTGAATCGAAAAGAAGGTAAATGGAGTGTCATATATGGAAACAAATACAATAGTAGAGAACAGCCGCACCCAGATGCGGCGTGGCGTATTGGAATACAGCATACTGCTTGTACTGCGCTCCGGAGACGAGTACGCCTCGTCCATAATACAGAAACTCAAGGATGTGGATATCATAGTAGTAGAAGGAACGCTCTACCCTCTGCTTATCCGGCTGAAGAACCTCGGCCTGCTCAGCTACAGATGGGAAGAGTCCCCACAGGGTCCTCCACGCAAATACTACATGATCACGGACAAGGGAAAGCAGCAGCTCGAGGAACTGGACTCGACCTGGCAGGAACTCGTAAGGTCGATAGACTCGATCCGGTCCGGAGCACAGATGCAGATTGCAGCAGCAGAAAACAACCAGTAACTACCCAACATCTATCCAAACCATGAAACAGACAGAAAAAGTAAGCATCGGAGGTTATTCTTTCATATTGGAACGCGATGCATACGAACGGCTTAACGGATATATAGAAGATATACGGAACACTTACTGTGAAAACTGCTATGCTTCTGAAATCATGAGCGACATCGAACAGCGAATCGCCGAGCTGTTTATTGAAAACGGCGGAAAAGACAGCGTAGTAAGCTACGCCCTGGTAGACGCCGTAATCCACAGGATAGGCAGCCCTTCAGAGCTTGCCGATGAGGAAAAGGCGGAGTCCGGAATGCAGGGCAGCGGAAGTGCGGACAGCACGGGAACCGGAACGGATACCGCCTGTCCCCAAGGGCCGAAGCGTCTGTACAGAGATATAGACCACAGGGTCCTCGGCGGGGTATGCAGCGGAACGGCCGCATACTTCCATACGGATGCCGTATTTACAAGACTCATTTTCTGCGGCATCGTTTTCCTTGTCGGAATATTCGTCAACCTGGGCAAATACTATAATTTCGAAGGTGCACTGATAACATCTTTCATATTCTGCATGCTCGGATACATGGTCCTGTGGATCATCATCCCTGCCGCAAAGACAGTCGAGGAGAAATGCAGAATGAGAGGCGAGCCTTTAGACCTGAGGCAGTTCAAGCGGAAATTCGACAGCCTCCCGCTAAAAGAGACGGCAGAAGAAATCAGGACATCTCCGGCACTGCACACTGCAGGGAGAATCATCGGCATTGTCATGGGTATCTTCCTTATCACTGTCGGGATAGGCTCTCTGATAGGATGCACGACATATGACCTTATCCGCAATCTTATCGAAAAGGAAGCCGACCTCGGCAGCCTCGGATACTATGATGATGAACGTATTTTCCTGTCCCAGTTCGTGCTTCGGGAGGAATTCTGGTGGCTGTGCATCGCCGTTGTCGGCCTGCTTGCCGTATGGATGATATACAACGGTGTGCTGTTGACCTTCAACCTCAAAGCCCCGCGCTGGCGTCCCGGGACCATCATCTTCATCATTTGGATAGTTTCCCTGCTGGTATTCGCCGTATGGATCATAAGAAGGCTGCTGATTATCGGGACCCTGATGTAACTTTTTGTCATAAAGGGGATTATTTGATATATTTGAAAGACCAAACAACCAAAACATCATGAACACAAAACTGACCTTGGCGGCGACTCTGGCCATAGCCGCGATTGTTGCCTCCTGCGCCCCGAAAGAAAGGGTCGTTGAAAACCCGCTGGTCGGGACGGCGAATACGACTACAGTCTATATCTCCCGGGTGGAGATAACCGATTCGTCCACCGTACTTACCATCGATGCCAGATTCAGGCCTCACTACTGGATCAAAATCGCATCGGATTCATACATCCTGGCAAAGGGAAAGAAATACCCTATGAGAGGGACCGAAGGCATACAGGCAGATTCGCTTTTCTGGATGCCTGATTCAGGACAGGCAACATTCAGCCTTTTCTTCGATCCTCTTCCGGGAAACGTAAAATCATTCGACTTCATCGAATCCGACTGCCCGGACTGTTTCAAGCTTTATGACGTGGACCTGACCGGCAAGACGGAATATGATACCCCAAAAGGAGTACCGTCCGCGCTGCTGAAACCCGCCGCAGCCGGCAGCCTCCCTGAACCGATATTCAAAACCGGGGACACGCATGTCACCGTCCATCTGCTGAACTGGAGGAAAGAGCTCGGCTCTGAAATAGAAATGTATGTCACTACCCTGCTTAACGGCCAGCAATCCTATACAGCCGCCATAGATCCGGAAACCGCTACGGCTTCGTTCGGTTTCAGTCAGTACGGACCCGCTTTCGGACATATATATTTAAGCATAGGGAGCGGCGGAGGCATCGGAGGCGATGTCTGGCTTGCCCCGGGAGACTCTTCTGACATATATTTCGACATGAGGATGAGCGGATGGCTCCTGAAAGCGACGCGGGTCCGTGACATTGCGGAAGTACCGGCATTCGGACGGAGGATATATGCTTCCGGAGAATATATGAACCTTACAAATACATTCGAAGCCGAGCAGAACGACAAGTATTATGGAATGAACCTCTACTCCGGCAGTTTCGCCGACTACAGGATGAATGCCGACGAGTACACCGACCATGTGATTTCACGGTACAGGGCACTGACCGACAGCATTTCCGCCAGCGGACTGTCTCCGATGATGAAAGAATATTGGCAGACATCGCTTAAACAGGAAACCGTCTCGGCATTCGGGCAGGGAGACTTCCTGAGGAAACACAATTACATGATGGCCACCAGAAACTGGGATTACAGCATCGAAGTCCCAGGTCTGAACAAGATGCGGCCTGAAAACTATGCCGCCCTCTGCGGACTGTTCGATGTCAATGATCCGAAACTTCTGATGGGAAGAAACATGTCGGACTTCATAAGTGCCGTGACAGATACCGGACTTGGACAGACAATAACGGAAAAATACGGTAAAGGGTTCATCCATGACCTGACAGAAGCCGTCCCTCTTGCCGGGAAAGCGGAAAACGGCGAGCTTACAGAAGCAGAACTGAAGCAATTCAGGGACAGCTCGTCAGAGCCTTTCTTTGCGGAAGCGCTGGAGGCAATGCAGGCAAACACCCTGGCTACTCTCGCTGCCCTTGAAGGAAAAGCTCTCATCCGGGAAACTCCTGATGTAAGCGTTGAAAACCTTTTCGATGCCATCATCGCCCCGCATAAGGGGAAAGTCATTCTGGTGGACTTCTGGAACACCTGGTGCGCCCCTTGCCGTGCAGCCCTGAGTGCCAACGAGCCGCTGAAGGACACCGAACTCAAGAGCGATGACATTGTATGGATATATATTGCCAACGAAACATCCCCGATCGTCAAATACAAGAGCATGATCCCTGACATACGCGGTCTCCACTACAGGATCGGAGCGGAGCAGTGGAAATATCTGTGTGAAAAGTTCAGGATAGACGGAATCCCTTCCTATGTGCTCGTGGATAAAGACGGAAGCTACAGTCTCCGGAACGACTTCCGCGACCACGGGCTGATGGTTTCAACACTTAAAGAGCTGACAGAATAGGACAGTCCTCATCTGCGGCGCAGCAGCACCCACGATGAGGCCGCATAGAAAATGATAAGGACCGTATGAAGGAGGAGCTTGGTGGCAAGAAGGCCCCAGGGTCCTCCTTCCGATATCTGTACGCTCCCGAAAAACGACCGGTCCAGAAGCAGGGCCGCTCCATACACTATTCCCATAAGGACGAAAAAGCAGAAAATCCTGCCCCATTTGTATGGTATGGGATAGTATCTGCGCCCGAGCGCAGTGCAGACTGCCAGCATCACCGCATAGCTTGCCAGATGGCCGAATGCCGATGCCCAGTAGGAATAGGAAGGCATGAAAATGATATTGGCCGCGGCGGTCACCGCCAGTCCGGCAAGGGTAATATAGATGGCATAGCCTGTCTTGCCGGAAAGCTTGTACCACATGGATACGTTGAAAAGCATCCCCAGGAGCATATAGGAAAGCAGCATTACGGGGACAATCCCTATACCGACCCTGAAATCACGGCCGAGAATCAGTGAGATTACATCTATATAAAGTATCACCCCGAGGAATATCAGTCCGCAGAAAGCCACGAAATATTCCATGACCTTGGCATACAGGACCTTCATATCCTTGTCCCTGGCCCGCTGGAAAAAGAACGGCTCCGCCGCGAACCGGAACATCTGGATAAACAGCGACATTATTACCGATAGCTTCACCGCCGCCTGGTAAATCCCCAGACTGGATCTCCAGTTATCCGCCCCGGTATCGAAATAGCGGAACAGGTAACGGTCCAGAAAATCGTTGGCCACTCCCGGAAGACCTGCCACCATCAAAGGGAGAGAATAAGCCAGCATCCGGCGCAGCAGTTTCCCGTCGAACGTATAGGTAAAACGCAGGAAGGCAGGCAGAAAAAGCAGTGCGCAGACCACGCAGCTCACAAGAATGGCGAAAATAACATAGCTGAAATCCGGTGTGGCAGAAACCAGATTCAGCATCCACACGTCTCCTGATGTCAGGCAGGAGACTTCCTTGCCGAGTTCCCCGGCAACTTTAAGACAATATGCAGGAAACCAGAAGAACAGAACCAGGTTGGAGGCGGTTTCCGTAAGGATCTTTACAGTTTTCAGAACCGCAAACTTCAGAGCCTTGCGCTCCTGCCGGAGTTTTGCGAACAGGATTGCAGTAATGCTGTCGAGAAACAGGATTCCGCCCACATATACTATACAGTTCTCATATCCGGCGTAGCCGAGGGCTCCGGCTATCGGACCGGCGAATGCAATCATTGCAGCCAGAAACGCCCCGCTGACTCCGAAAACGGCGACGAGCGCATTGGAATAGACCGCATCGGGATCCGTTCCTTCCTTGTTTGCAAACCGGAAACATCCCGTCTCTAGACCGAGCACCAGGATTACCTGCAGAACAGCAATATAGGCCATGAACTCGGTAACGACCCCGTAACTTTCCGTCGTCAGAAGCCTGGTGTAGAACGGGACGAACAGAAAATTGATGATGCGGGCAAGTATCGTACTGAGCCCGTAAATGGCGGTATCTCCCGCCAGCTGTTTCAACGGATTTGCCATAACGGGCGCAAAATTAAGAAACTGTCCGGAATTCTGACAGGATTTATGCAACTAATCTGACTGTTTGAGCATCTATTAGCCGGTTTTCCAGAACCGGAACATATACTTAAATCAAATAAAATTCAGTTTTATATAATGAAAAAAACATTCCTTAAACTCATGTGCGCCCTGGGAATCATCGCAATGGTCCCGTCCTGCGGCAATTCCAGGCAGAAACAGAAACAGGACAAAGAAGAAAAGACAATGGCATTTGACGCATCATCACTTTCCGAAGAGCCTGTCCTCGACATCAAGACGGACATGGGTACCATCAAGGTGAAACTCTACAAACAGACCCCTCTCCACAGGGACAATTTCATCAAACTTGCTTCCGAAGGATACTTCGACGGACTTCTTTTCCACAGAGTCATCAACGGCTTCATGATCCAGACCGGAGATCCTCTCACAAAGGATCCTTCACAGTCAGCAAGATACGGCACAGGCGGTCCGGGATACACGATTCCGGCAGAGATTCTCCCGCAGTTCACGCACAAGAAAGGAGCCCTTGCGGCCGCCCGGCGCGGAGATGCCGCAAATCCGAAAAAAGAGTCTTCCGGATCACAGTTCTACATCGTACAGGATGCCAATACATGCGCACAGCTTGACGGCCAGTACACTGTTTTCGGGGAAACCGTTTCAGGGTTTGACGTTATAGATAAGATTGCCGCCGTACAGACCGACGGAAGGGACAAGCCCGTAAAAGACATCCATATCATATCCATCCGGCCTGACCGCTCTACGCTGGCAGCTCTTGAGGCTGCAGGCCGTCCATGGAAAGGATGCGATGAAAATCCTACCATCTGACGCATATTTTTCAGTATACGCGGAGGATTTTGGCACAAGAGTTGCAATATTTTCTGACGAATAGTTTTTTCATAGGTTAAGTTTTAGGTTAGAATTGCAGAGCGTCTACGATGTGAATCGCGGACGCTCTATCTTTTTATATGTAGAGCCTAGTGCTTTTTGAAATTCAAAATTATCACGCATAAAAATTGCGAAATCCAATAATTGAACATATCTTTGCCGAAACGAAAGGAAAATGAGAATCGTGTCGCACAGGAAATTGAAGGAGTTTTACGAATCTCCCGGGAATGAAGATTCAAAGACGGCTCTGGAAAGATGGTACGGAATAACCGAGGAGGCCGAATGGAAAAACTTTTCCGATATCAGAGTGGATTTTCCTTCTGCCGATTATGTAGGGAACCAGCATTATGTATTCAATATCAAAGGAAACCGGTACAGACTGGTGGTAGTGGTAAAATTCACGATAGGGTATCTGTTCATCCGATGGGTGGGAAACCACTCAGAATACGACAAGATAGATTGCAAAAACATTTAAAGGCAGAATTATGGGTAACATAACAGAACAGCAATATGAATTTGCTTTGAACCGGATAGAAGAACTGCTCCCTGTTGTAGATGGATATACTCCGGCAGACGACAGGAATGCAGTGGAACTTACCATGCTGTCGGATCTGGTGATAGAGTATGAAAAAGAGCACTTCCCTATTGAAAAGCCTTCCGTTTCAGAACTCATAGACGATGCTATCCATGAGCAGGGAATCACCCAGAAGGAACTTGCCGGCAGGATAGGAGTAAGTCCCTCACGGATAAGCGACTATATTACAGGACGGGCAGAACCGACACTGAAGACAGCCCGAGAACTGTGCAAGATACTCAACATTTCTCCGGCGGCAATGCTGGGGATATAAGGCTCCTTTAAAAACCGGAAAAGTCTCCTCTCTGTGCATCAGATATAGACGATGATATAGTACATCATCACCCCGCAGGCGATGAGCTTGAGGCCGGTGCCTGCAAGGAATCCGAGAAAAGAGCCGAAGGCCGATTTCAGGGCAGCTCCGGTGGATTTGCGGGCGTAATAGAGTTCGGCCAGGAACGCACCGAGGAAAGAGCCGAGAATCATCCCGACAGGCGGCACTACAAAAAGCCCGAATATGAGCCCGGCCATCGCCCCGCGTTCCGCAGCTTTCGTCCCACCGGTAAGCTTTGTGAAATACAGAGGTACTATATAATCGATTACACAGACGGCTACTGTGACTCCGAGCATCACCAGAAGAATGGTCAGGGACATGTGCTCCCCTGCTCCGTCTGTTCCTCCCCAAAGATAAAGGAGCAGCATTCCGACCCATGCAAGAGGCGGTCCCGGAAGGGCAGGCAATATGCTGCCGAGGATTCCTATCACCCCGGCAAGCACTGCCAATATCGCTATCAAGACTTCCATTTGCAATACCTGATTATTCGCCGGACATTACGGACTCCACTTCGTCGGCGTAGATAGGAAGCCTGTGAGGGCCGAGCCTGCGACATCCGTCTGCAGTTATCAGCAGGTCATCCTCAAGACGGATGCCGCCGAAATCCAGATACTCAGCTTCAAGTTTCTGATAGTTAATGAAATCCTTGCCTTGTCCTTCAGATTTCCATTTGGCTATCAGAGCAGGCACGAAGTAGATTCCCGGTTCGTCCGTAATGACATGACCCGGCCTGAGCCGGCGTGCCATCCGGAGAGAACCCAGTCCCAGCTGCGAAGAACGCTTCTGGTCAGGGTCATAGCCTACAAGGTCTTCTCCGAGGTCTTCCATATCATGCACGTCTATACCCATATTGTGCCCCAGACCATGCGGCATGAACATGCCTGCGACTCCTTCCGCCACCATGTCGTCCACATCTCCGCGGACAAGGTCGAGCGACTTCAAGCCCTCGAGCATCCTTGCCGCAACGGCCAGATGCACGTCCCGGTATGTCACTCCAGGCTTTGCAAGGTCGTATGCAAGGTCGTTGCAGGCGACGACTATATCATATATGTCACGCTGCTTCGGGGTGAACTTTCCTCCGCAAGGGACAGTCCGTGTGAAGTCTGAAGCGTAATGGGTGTTGCTCTCTGCTCCCGCGTCTATCAGAAGGAGTTTCCCCGGAGTGATGATACCGTCATGCCTGTGGTTGTGCAGGGTCTCCCCGTGCTGTGAAAGAATGGTAGTGAAGGAAACGCCCCAACCTTTGGATATGGTCACGCCTTCCATCCTGCCTACAATATCCTGCTCGCAGACTCCGGGCTTGCAGCTGCGGCGGGCCTCGGAGTGCATCAGCCAGCCGATCTCGCAAGCCTTGTCGATCTCCTCTATCTCGCACTCTTCCTTGATAAGGCGCATGGAAATGACAGAGTTGACCAGCTCCAGAGAAGCATGCACCTGCTCATCGGCGACAGAGGCGACTTTACGTACTGAATCAGGGCTGCATCCGGTAAGGGATGCAGTCCTGAGCACATTGTAATATCTTGATGCAGGAAGGAAGTGCACTACGCGTCCGAGAGAGCGGGCGGCGGCGACGGCCCTGTCGAATTCCGCAGCCGGAGCGGACTTCCCGACCCCAACGGCAGCAGCCTTCGATTCCACTGACGGCTGGGGCCCCATCCAGATGATATCGTCTATCTCCACATCATCGCCATAGACGGCTTCATCTCCCGAATCAAGGTCAAGCAAAGCTGCAAACCCGGGCTCGTCTATTCCCCAGTAATACAGGAAAGTGCTTTCCTGCCTGAATTTATAGTCATTGCCCCTGTAGTTCTGCGGAGCCTCCGCATTGCCGACAAACATCACCACGCCTGCCTTTCCTTCCGGCATCTGTGCGGACAGTCTCCTGACCAGTTCCGCCCTTCTTCTGATGTAAACTTCCTTACTGAACATATTGTAGATTTAAATTATTCCGCTACATAAACATGTCTGAAACCTCCACGCAAAGGCGCCCCAGACGGAAAATCCCGTTCCCGCATTTGCCTTCCAGCGAAGTGCCTTTGATGGTATCCCAGCAGGCAAGGGCCCTGTCAGCCGCCTCGCCGTCATTGAGATATTTCCAGGCCCAGAGGTCAGCGACCACTTTCTCGGTCTTCTCGCAGAGCTTGCTTCCGCTGTCTCCATCTGCAGCTTTGGCAAGGAGATCCTTGACGACAGGACGGACCTTGTTTATGACATAGATGTCGCGTACGGCGAATGCCGCCTTAAGCATCTGCCATGAAGCCTCGACGATGTTGCGGCAGCCGTGGCCTTCCTCATCGCACGGTCCTGCAAGAACCTTGTCCGCCATGATGGTCAGAAGGGTGATGATCCTTGAGCGGAGCCTCTCGTCTTTCCATACTTTATAGAGGTTTGTATATCCTTCCAGAATATTCAGATGTGTACAGAACGTTTCATCTTTCAGCTGCGGCTCGGCCTGACCCCAGTCTCTGGACTTCATATCCCTGTATAGCCCGCTTTCCTGGTCAAAGCCTTCTTTTTCAGTGGTCTCGAACAGGTTTCTGGCGTATGAGAGCACGCTTTCATCTCCGGTAGCGACCACATATTCGCTAAGCCCGTAGATAGCCGCACCCATAGCCCGGAACCTCTTTCCGGTATCAAGCCTGGTGCCGTCCGGATTCAGTGACCAGAACACGCCTCCATATTTATGGTCGAGGAAATGCTCCACAAAAAAATCCTTTGTCCTGGTGGCGGTCAACAGATACTCTTCCTTTTTCAGAACCCTGTATCCTGCCGCATAGGTCCAAAGAATCCTTGCATTTAACATCACCTCCATAGTGTCTTGCATTTTCTCGACCGGGAATTTGAGTATCTCCTCCTCTAACATTCTCCTGGTCTCTTTTGTGAAGGCATCGGTCCTTTCCATGTCATTAAAAGTTTTAATATTATTAATAAGCCCGAGGACTGTCTCCAGTCCTGTAATCCTGTACCGGATACGCGATACTGGGTTAAATTTAATGATTAATTGTCAAATTCGGAAAAATATTTGGAACAATTCTCCTGCCGCTTGCCGGAGAAAGCGGCAAGGCATAAAAATTGTACTGAAAAACCGGTTTGGTCGAAAAATCGAAAAAATGAAGGACAAAGGAAAAATAAGGGATTCCATCCTTTCGGCGGCAGCCTCACTGTTCGAGCAATACGGTTATGAAAAAACCACAATGGACGAAATCGCGGCGGCTTCCCACAAGGCGAAGGCATCCATTTACTATCACTTCGACAGCAAGATAGACATATTCAAGGCTGTCCTCCGCCAGGAAATGGAGGATGTCATACGGCACATGTCGGAGATTGTCGGCAAATATCCGGAGCAGAAAAGCCAGATAACGGCATACCTGAAAGCCAGGACAGACGCCATAAGATATGCCAGGGTATTCTACCGGCACATCATGTCCCTTTATATGGACCGCAGCGGAGAAGTGAAAGAGGCGATGGAAGAGGCCAGGAAAATCTTCGATGACTGGGAATACGGATATTTCGTAAAAGCGTGCAACAACGGGCACCAAACAGGCATCCTTTCTGAGGCGGTCAAACCGGACGCTTTCGGGAACACGATGCTGGTGATTCTCAAAGGGCTGGAGATACAGTTCAAGAACTATGAAGACCAGGAAGCCCTGCGCAGCACATACGATGCGATAATCGATATCCTGATGACTAACAATTTCAGACAAGAATAAAACACAAAGGCTATGAATAGGAAACCAGTATTTCTCTTGCCGGCAGCCATGCTCGCCGCAGCTGCCGCCATCACTGCAGGATGTTCCTCCGGAGGGGGAAAAAGCGGACAGACAGAGGCCATACCTGTAAAAACATTGACTCTGCAGCCGACAGAAGGGCTGTCAGGCAGGAACTACGTAGGAACAGTAGAAGCTTCGAAAACGGCGGTGCTGTCCTGCAGCTATTCCGGAACGCTTAAGGAACTCAGGGCAGATGTAGGGGATATAGTAAGGAAAGGCGATACGATAGCCGTAATAGAGTCCCAGAATGTCATCAGTGCAAAGCAGATGGCAGACGCTCTCCTGGCACAGGCGGAGGACGGGTACAGGAGGCTGTCTCAGGTGCACGAGAGCGGAAGCGTGGCGGATGTGAAGATGGTAGAGGTCCGGACGCAGCTGGACAGGGCCAGGGCTTCGGCCCAGGCGGCGCAGAAAGCTCTGGACGACTGTACGGTCAAGGCTCCGTTTGACGGGGTGATAGGGGAAGTGTTCGCCGAACAGGGCGTAGAAATGAACGCCATAGAGCCTCTGGTCCGGCTTATGGACATTTCTTCTGTAGAAATCGGTTTTTCCGTACCGGAAAAGGAAATAGGGTCGATCTCCCCAGGTGACAGGTTCTCTGTCGAGGTTCCGGCTATGGGAGGCCGGGGCTTTCAGGCTACGGTAAAATCAAAAGGCATTTCAGCTTCCAGACTCTCGCACAGCTATGAATGCACGCTCTCCCCTTCCGTGCCTGTAAAAGGACTGATGCCAGGAATGGTCTGCAAGGTATATGACAGGACACAGGAAGGCAGCAGCATCGTGATCCCGGCATCCGTAGTCAGGACAGACGGTACGGGAAGATATGTCTGGACAGTGACTCCGGAAAATACGGTAGAAAAAAGATATATCACCGCAGGAGGCTTCTCCGGGAAAGGGATAGTGGTGGATTCAGGGCTTGAGGAAGGAGACAGGGTCATCACAGAAGGCACCCAGAAAGTAAGCGGCGGAATGAAAGTCAAGGTAATTTAATATTGGAGCAGGACGGCGGTCTGCGACAGGGCCCCCGGAGAGGGGGCGGTTGGGGGTGACACCCCTTAATAAGGGGTTGTCGCATCAGCGGCCGGGGTTGAAGATAACCGGATTTCGAAGAAATCTTAATATCAGTCCGACAGATTCCGGTTATTAAATGTAAAATATTGAATATTAGAATAATATATAATTAAATAAATCCGTCGGACTGACATTAATGTAACACCATGAGCAGCAGAACTTCAGATATAGTAAAAGGTGTCATCGCCCACAAGAAGATAGTCTACTTCGTGGTCGGGGTCCTTGTAGCATTGGGCATCATAGGCCTTTCCTATATGAACAAGGACGAGTTCCCGACTTTCGAGATTAAGAACGGACTTATAGTCGGCGTATATCCCGGTGCCGACGCGGCTGAAGTAGAAGACCAGCTGACAAGGCCCCTGGAGGACGCACTCTTCTCTTTTTCCGAGATAAACAGGGACAACACCAAGTCCTATTCGAAAGACGGGATGTGCTATATATACACTGACCTGACGACACCGGCCAGCACGAAAAACGAAGTCTGGTCGAAAATAAAGCTGAAACTCGAAGCCACGAAGCAGACTCTCCCTCCGGGGGTGATGGCAGTGGCGGTGATGGATGATTTCAGTGCCGTGTCTTCGCTGCTTATAGCCCTCGAGTCCTCCGACAAAGGGTACGGGGAAATGAAAGAGTATGCGGAGAATCTGAGCACCCTTCTCAGGAGGATCCCTGACATGGCCAACGTCCGTATCATCGGAACGCAGGACGAGGAGATAGCCGTCCATGTAGATATGGACCGGCTTTCGGCATACGGGATCAGTCCTGCAATGCTGATGCTCGACTACCAGAGTTCAGGGATGCAGGCCGCAAGCGGGGATTTCGACACCGAATATGTCACCTCGCACATTCATGTGTCCAACACGGTGGCTTCCGAAAAAGAGATAGCGGAAAGGATAGTATATTCCGATCCTGCCGGCAATATAGTCAGGCTGAAGGATATAGCCACAGTCGAAAGGAGATACAAGGAACCTTCTTCGACAGTAGATTATAACGGGCACACTGCCATTATCCTCTCTGTGGAAATGCGTCCGGACAACGACATCGTAGCATTCGGGCGTGAGGTGGACAAAGTCCTTGACGAATTCCAGAAAGGGTTGCCGGACAGTGTGACCCTCAGCAAGATTACCGACCAGCCGAAAGTAGTAGGAATGTCAGTGCTGTCATTCCTCAGAGACCTGGTAATATCGATGCTTGTGGTCATTCTGGTGATGCTCATGCTCTTCCCTATCAAATCGGCGCTGATCGCAAGTTCCGGGGTGCCGGTATGTACTGCGGTGGCACTGGCGGTGATGTTCATTGCAGGGATTGACCTCAACACCGTATCGCTTGCCGCACTGATAGTGGTGCTGGGAATGATCGTCGATGACTCCATCATAACGATGGACGGCTACATGGACAAACTCGGACGCGGGATGTCCAGGATAGAGGCTGCAAGCTCCAGCATGAAGGAACTTCTCTTCCCGATGTTTACGGCGACCATGGCCATAAGCATAATGACTTTCCCAGCCAAAGGTATCATATCAGGCTATCTGGGTGATTTCGTAACGACATTCCCGTGGGTGATAGCGATAGCCCTGTGTGCATCACTGGCATACGCGATGTTCGTTGTCCCTTCTCTGGAAGTACGGTTCATAAAGAGTCCGAAGGCTGAAAGCAAAGGGTGGTTCGCCAGAGGGCAGGCCCGTTTCTTCAACGGTATGCAGAAAGGCTACGAGGTGATGGAGGCTGCCTGCTTCCGCCATCCGAAGATAACCATTGCCTCGGGAGTGCTGGCTATCGGGCTGGGAGCCCTTATGTTCTTCCATATCAACATACAGATGATGCCTAAGGCGGCAAGGGAAAGTTTCGTGGTGGAGATTTACCTGGAAAGCGGGTCGGGACTGGACAGGACAACGGCCGTGAGCGATTCTCTGCAACATATCTTACTGAAAGACAAGAGAATCAAGTCTGTTACGGCTTTTGTGGGGAACAGTTCTCCGAGGTTCCACGCCACATACGCGCCGCAGACCCCTTCTCCCGATTTCGCACAGTTCATAGTAAATACCGAATCCACCAAAGCGACGGAAGCCGTCCTGATGGACTACGGTGAAAAGTACCAGCACTGGTTCCCGGATGCAACGATAAGGTTCAAGCAGATGGATTACCAGGCCGTCGCGGCACCGGTCGAAGTAACGGTGAAAGGAGGGGATTTCTACACTCTGCAACCTATAGCGGACTCCATAAAGCATTTCTTTTACACAATGGACGACAAGCTGCAGTGGATACACAGCGACTGTGAAGGGATGGCCTCATTCGTGGATGTGGACCTGGATTCCGACGAGGCCGCCAGGCTTGGAGGGAACCGCAGCATGCTGTCGATGTCGCTTGCCGGGATTTTCGACGGGCTTCCTGTCGGTTCCGTATGGGAGGGTGACACGAAGATTCCTGTCATGCTGTACAGCCAGACTACCGGAAGTGACATGGGCTATGATGCCGTAGGCAACCAGATAGTCCCGACAAGGATGCCGGGAGTGTCTGTCCCTTTGAGGCAGGTGGCTGACATAGAGCCTGACTGGGGACCCGACACCCATGCAAGGATCAGCGGAGAGGAGGCCATAACGGTAGGGGCAGACCTGAAATTCGGCCACAGCCAGCCTGAGGTGATGAAAGATATAAAAAGGTATGTCGAGCACGAAATCAAGCCGATTCTGCCTGAAGGAGTAGAAGTATCATACGGAGGGCTGTCCTCCATGAACAGCGAGGTGGGACCTGAAATAGCCACCACATTCCTGTGCGCCGTTGCCATACTTTTCTTCTTCCTGCTGGTGCATTTCAAGAAAGTGTCCATAGCGACCCTTACCATGATTCTGAGCACACTGTGCTTCTTCGGGGCTTTCCTCGGGCTGTGGCTCTTCAAGCTGGATTTCGGTCTGACTTCCGTCCTCGGCCTCATAAGCCTGATGGGTATCATAGTCAGGAACGGCATACTTATGTTCGAGTATGCGGAATATCTGAGGTTCGAAAAGGGATGGAATGTAAAAGAGGCTTCAATCGAGGCCGGGAAACGGAGGATGAGGCCTATTTTCCTTACTTCCTGCACGACAGCCCTGGGCGTACTCCCGATGATCATCAGCGGAGATGCCCTCTGGATGCCTATGGGAGTGGTAATATGTTTCGGTACAATGCTTTCGATTGTCCTGATCGTCCTGATAATGCCTGTTTCATACTGGCAGGTTTTCAAGAACGCTAAAACCGTGGAGGTGAACGATGATGAAAAATAACTATATGAAGGTCTGTCTGCTGGCCATGGCAATGGTCCCGGAGGCTGCATACGGTCCGCTGGCCGCCGCACAGGAGAAGATGGAAGTCTCTCTGGAGCAATGCCAGGAAATGGCTCTGGAGCATAACCCGTATATCCTCAACTCGCAGCTGGAGATACTGTCGGCGCAGGCCCGGAAAAGAGAGGCTGTAGCCGAATATTTTCCCAAAGTCTCGGTAAATGCCCTGGCTTTCTACGCATTTGATCCGATACTTGAGATCGGGCTGACGGACATAATGGGGGACAATGACTTCTCCAACAACCTCAACTCTATGCTTGAGGGCTTTGCAGCCCAGTACGGCTTCAATACACAGTATTCCACCCTCAAAAAAGGGATAACGGCAACGGTGACGGCCATGCAGCCCATATTCGCAGGAGGAAGGATCATCAACGGCAACAAGCTCGCCGCCCTGGGGAAGGAGGCTGCACAGCTCCAACATGAAATCCAGCTGCGGACCACATCCGAAGATGTGGAGAAAGGCTACTGGCAAGTCGTGTCTTTGGAGGAAAAAATGAAGACTCTGGACCAGATGCAGGGGCTTGTAGATACTCTGTACAGGGATGTCAATGCAGCCGTACAGGCCGGGCTGGCTACAGAAAATGACCTGCTCCAGGTAAAATTGAAGAAAAACGAGATACGTTCAGGTAAAATCCGGGTCAGGAACGGAATCCGCCTCGCAAAGATGAACCTGTTCAATTCCATAGGTCTCGAGTACAATCCATACAGCACCATACGGAACGATTCCGTGCCTTATATAGATGACATACTGCTTTCGGACAGGCTGACCGACCTGTCTGCCCCCGATGCCTATTACATGCCGGAAGAGGAAGCTGCCGCCAGGCAGGCGGAGAGCAGGCTGCTGGATCTCTCGGTCAGGTCGAAGCAGCTGGAAAAGAAGATGACCGTCGGGGAAACCCTGCCGCAGATCGGCGTGGGCGCGTCTTACGGGTACGGGAACATCATAGACAAAGGGCAGATGAACGGCGCGGTATTCGCCTCGATACAGATTCCGCTTTCCGACTGGGGGAAGACAGCCAGAAAAATGCAGAGATACGACTACCAGATACAGAAGGCTGAGAATGAAAAGGACTTCCTGAACGCCCAGCTCATCCTGCAGGTACGGCAGCTGTGGCTGGACCTTACGGCTTCCTGGGAACAGCTTCTGGTGGCCCGTGAAAGCGTTGAAACAGCACAGTCAAGCGTATACCAGCTGGAGTCTTATTACAGAGCCGGGATGTCACCGCTTTCAGATCTTCTCCAGGCGCAGAGCCAGCTGCAGGAATGCTCCAACGAGTACATCGACCAATGCATTGCCTACCGTACCGCCCTGCAGGCATATCTGGACAGGACAGGGGAATGACAGGAGCTCCGGGCATAAAGCCGGAAATCTGATGGAAAATATTTATATTAGTCCGACATTTAGACATTTAATTGTTGTCATTATGGATAAAGGAAAACTTTTGTCAGGTCTGTTCATTATGATCGGCCTGATCTTTCTGGGAGCCATGCTCCCGAAGGCGGTGAAGGACTTCAGGTCTTTCGACAGGATAGTGACCGTAAAAGGTCTGTGTGAAAAAGAGGTGCCTGCAGACAAGGTCATCTGGCCTCTGGTATTCAAAGTGGTGGGAAACGACATCAACTCTGTATATTCTGAAATAAACAGGAACACCGCCACTATCAGGAAGTTCCTGACGGACGGAGGTATAGCCGAATCCGAGATCACAGTGGCCGTCCCGGTAATATCGGATAAATATGCACAGGAATACGGCAACAACGACCGCACCTACCGCTATCTGTCGACCAATGTCGTCACTGTCTGCACGGGCAACGTGGATACCGTCCTCGCACTGATGAAAAAGCAGACGGACCTGCTGAAGAAAGGTATAGTGGTCGGGTCTGAAAACACCTGGAGCAACCCTGTGGAATTCAAGTTCGAAGGACTGAATGAGATAAAGCCGGGAATGATCGAAGAGGCTACGAAGAACGCCCGTGAAGTAGGCGAGAAATTCGCAAAGGATTCAGGCAGCAGGCTCGGCAAGATCAAGACAGCCAACCAGGGCACTTTCACCATCGAGAACCGCGACAGCAACACCCCTGAAATCAAGAAGGTGCGCGTAGTGACCTCTGTCACATACTATCTGAAAAAGTAAGGCGGATGAGGTCGCGTTTGAGGGGCTTTCCCCCAAGAAGGCTGAACTGTCCGAAATCAAGCGAGGTATCAAGGCAGAGACCGTCTTTTCCGAAAAGGGTGGTCTCTGCTTCTTTTTCTGTGCGGGAGATACTGTCCGTCGCTTCTTTCGGTACTATAAGATGGCACGGGATTATGACCGGAATCGGATTCAGTCCGACCGCATGCGCCACAGCCCTCACCCCCGGACGGCTGCCGCACATGGCTGCAAAGTCGGTATAGCTTACCAGCCTGACGGCATTTCCAGGCTCCGCAGACCTCTCGTCTGGAGATTCTTCCGGCCTGCGGTGCGTAAGATAGAACAGATTCTCCCAGACCTTTTTCTGGAACGGTGTACCTACCGGAAACAGGTCGCTCCAGAGCGCTTCCGAAGAAATCTTCAGGAGTTCCCGGGTACTGATTTTTGTACTTTCAATATCGGAAATCCGCGAAGTAGGCCAGAATGAAACTTTTGAAGCGAGGGCGGCAAGCGGCTTCCAGTCGAGGGCCACAGAAGATATTTTCCCGTTTATACGGGTGATTATCCAGTCAAGATCAAACAGATACTGCAGGTCGGGATCCATAGTGCCAATATTAGAAAATCTGTATATACGAAACCGGTATGATCGCCCGGTCTTCTGTAAATATACGGATTTTTCACCGCAATCGTCTGATTTTTATTGCTTTTCTACATAGATTCCATTAAAGGGCCCTATAAATCATTATGAAGTTTTCATAATTAATGATATCATCACTGCTTTTCGAGGGTCTTTATGACTCTGGCGGGATTGCCTGCAACGACTGAGTACGGAGGGACATCCCTGGTCACGACGCTGCCCGCCCCGATAACAGCCCCTTCACCTACGGTGACTCCCGGAAGGATGCATACTTTGCCGCCTATCCAGACATTATCATGTATAGTGATGGGAAGAGCCCGTTCCAGACCGAGATTTCTTTCGGAGACAGAAAAAGGATGTATGGCTGTATAGAAACCGCACTGCGGACCTATGAAGACATGGTTCCCGACAGTAACCGGAGCTCCGTCGAGAATCACCGTATCATAATTTATGAATACATCGTCACCGAGAAATATGTTGTAGCCGTAGTCGCACCTGAAAGACGGCTGTACGGTGCATCTCTCCCCCATTTTCCCGAGAATTCCGCGCAAGGCCACGGTTTTTTCCCGGATCCGGTCCGGACGGAGCATATTGTATTCATACAGTCTGCTCTGGCAGTCTGACATCTCTTTCAGCAGGGCGGGGTCGTTGTTTGCATCATACCACTCCCCTTTCTCCCTTTTTTCTTTCTCGGTGATCATATTTTCAAGTTTTTCAGCGGCCCCCACTCGCCGCTCCGGTCATTATCACAGACCGATAGCATTCCTGTACAATATCCTCAGCCGGCTCTATGCTCCCGAGATAATGCAGTGCATATCGCGTCCGCTTTCATCCGCTGCAGCTAACTGTTTCTCAAGCTGTTGATCAGACCGAATATTCTGGCCCCTGCCCATAGTATAAGGACTATGAACATGGCCAGAAATATCTTGTCTGTCCCGGTCCTGATGCCGTTCTCTACGATATTCAGAATCATGAGTACCACCAGAGCCACCAGCATCAGCGAAAAAAACGCCAGCCTGACAATCGTCAGAACACTTTTATTCATCATTACTTAAGTTTCCTGAGCAGGTTGCTCATATTGACTTTCTTTCCTATGATGCTGTGCAGGTCCTCGATTTTCACCCTTTCCTGGGTCATGGTGTCACGGTCGCGGACAGTCACGCACCGGTCAACGAGCGAATCATGGTCAACAGTCACACAGAACGGTGTACCGATTGCATCCTGCCGGCGGTATCTCTTTCCTATACTGTCTTTCTCGTCATACTGGCAGTTGAAGTCATACTTGAGATCATCCATGATAGTCTGCGCAAGCTCAGGAAGACCGTCTTTCTTGATAAGAGGAAGTACTGCCACCTTCACCGGTGCGAGAGGAGCCGGGATGCTGAGCACTACCCTGCTTTCGCCGTTTTCGAGAGTCTCCTCGTGATATGAGTTGGAAAGTACTGCAAGCACCATTCTGTCCACACCGATGGAAGTCTCGATGACATACGGTGTATAGCTTTCCCCGCTTTCAGGGTCGAAATACTGTATCTTCTTGCCGGAGAACTTCTGATGGTTTCCGAGGTCGAAGTCAGTCCTTGAGTGGATTCCCTCCAGCTCCTTGAAGCCGAACGGGAAGTTGAACTCGATATCCGTAGCGGCATTTGCATAGTGGGCAAGTTTCTCATGGTCGTGGAAACGGTAGTTGCCTTCTCCCATTCCGAGAGCCTCGTGCCATGCAAGACGGTTCTGTTTCCATGTCTTGAACCAGTCGAGCTCAGTCCCCGGCTTGATGAAGAACTGCATCTCCATCTGCTCGAATTCCCTCATCCTGAAGATGAACTGACGGGCCACGATCTCGTTTCTGAAAGCCTTTCCTATCTGGGCGATACCGAAAGGTATCTTCATACGTCCTGTCTTCTGTACATTCAGATAATTGACGAAAATACCCTGGGCGGTTTCCGGACGGAGATAGATGACATTCGTGTCGTCGGAAGTGTTTCCGAGCTGCGTACTGAACATGAGGTTGAACTGACGCACCTCTGTCCAGTTCTTCGTCCCTGAGATAGGACATACTATCTCGCAGTCCAGAATGATCTGGCGGAGCTCGTTGAGGTCATTGGCATTGAGGGCATCTGCCATCCTCTTGCGCACCTCGTCGATTTTTGCTTTGTTGCGGAGGACATTCGGGTTCGTCTCCATGAACTTGGCCTCATCGAATGCATCACCGAACTTTTTGCGGGCCTTCTCCACCTCTTTCTTTATCTTTTCCTCCAGCTTGGCGATATAGTCCTCGATCAGCACGTCTGCACGGTATCTCTTCTTTGAGTCCTTGTTGTCTATAAGAGGATCGTTGAACGCCCCTACATGGCCTGAAGCCTCCCAGATCTTAGGATGCATGAAGATGCAAGAGTCAATTCCGACTATATTCTCATGAAGCCTTACCATGGCCTCCCACCAGTATCTCTTTATATTGTTCTTCAGTTCTACGCCCATCTGGCCGTAATCATATACGGCGGCAAGTCCGTCATAGATCTCGCTTGAAGGGAAAATGAAACCGTACTCCTTGCAGTGTGCAACCAGAGTCTTGAAAAGTTCATCCTGTGTCATAAAAATATCTTTTTATCCAATTATTTTATTCAAAAACTTACAGCCTGCAAAAATAGGAATATTTTGTAAAAATATCGGGAAATGCCTTCCTGATTCTGTCCGAAACTATTTCCTCCAAAGGGACCATCACGAAATCCCTCTGGCTCATCAGAGGATGCGGAACTTTCAGACTGCCAGTATCTATCCTGTGTTCCCCGTAGAACAAAATATCAATATCCATAATTCTCGACCGGTATATTCTCTTCCCGCCGGGGCTGAATTCAGGACAATGCACACTTCTCCCCATCATGATTTCAACCATCTTGCACTTCGACAGGATCTCCTGACAAGGCAGGTCCAGAATATACCTTACGGCACAGTTCAAAAAAAGGTCATCCGAATCAAATCCCCACGGTTCAGTTTCAAGCAGGGAGGAAAGTGCATCATAGTGCACTCCGAAAGCCCCGTCCATAAGCTCCAGCGCCTTATGGATATTGGACTCGCGGTCTCCGAGATTCGATCCGAGTGAAAAATACACTTCCATTACATACCTGCATCAAGACCTCAGTCCGGAATTACTGCATATCAGTCGAGTCCCAGTTCGACCAGAGCCTCCTCGGACATACGGCTCTTGTCCCATACCGGTTCGAAGACAAGCTCTATCTTCGCGCTTACTACCCCAGGGACATCCTCGACTGCTGCCTTGACCGCATCGACCACATAGTCCGCCATAGGGCAGTTGGGAGCCGTAAGGGTCATCTGTATGTAGACATTATGCCCTTCATCCACTTTCAGCTCGTATATCAGACCCAGATCATAGATGTTCACCGGTATCTCAGGGTCATAGACCTGCCTGAGAGCCATTATTATATCTCTTTCCAACGCCATATCATTGTTATTTTTTAATTCCAGTGTTCAGGGCAGCGACTTCCTTGATTTTCGCGATCATTGAAACCAGGCCGTTCGCCCTTGTCGGTGACAGGTTTTCTTTCAGCCCTATCTTGTCTACGACAGAGAAATCGGAAGACAATATCTCTTCAGGTGTCCTGCCGGAGTAAATCTTTATAAGAAGAGAAATGATACCTTTGGTTATGATGGCATCACTGTCAGCCGTAAAGAAGATTTTTCCGTCTTCTGTTTTATAGTCCAGCCAAACTCTTGACTGACAACCTTTTATAAGATGATTATCTGTTTTTGAAGATTCTGGATATTCATCAAGCGATTTTCCCAGTTCGATGAGATATTCATATTTGTCCAGCCATTCATCGAACATTGAAAATTCATCAATTACTTCATTTTCAACATCTTGCAACGTCTTTTCCATATATCACAGCTATTTTACAGCAACATTCCTATTGCCCTGTCAAGGCATTTTATAAAATATTCGGCTTCATGCATGGTATTATACGGCGCAAAGGAAGCCCTGAGCATACCGGTCACCCCGAACCTGTCCATAAGAGGTTCGGCGCACATCTGACCGGACCTTGTGGCTATCCCCATCTTGTCCAGGATAAGCGCCAGATCCTCATGATGGGCTCCTTCGACCGAGAAAGAAAAAAGAGGTATCTTCTTTTCCCTGTTATGCGGACAGCCGTACAGCTTTATCCTTTTGTCCGAACACAAAGCATCCAAAACATAATCCCTTACTTTCCGTTCATTTTCTTTCAGGCATGGATCCTTACTGATTCCAGAGGCGAGCGCAAGGGCCGGCGACAGAGTAGAAATACCGGCAAAATTCTGTGTCCCTGCCTCGAATTTAAGAGGAAGCGGAGCATAGGTAGTGCCTGAAAACTTCACTGTCCCGACCATCTCCCCGCCTCCCATATATGGAGGCATCCTGTCCAGCCATTTTCTCTTGCCGTAAAGGACGCCTGTTCCTGTTGCAGCATATATCTTATGGCCGGAAAAAGCATAGAAATCACAGTCAAGCCACTGGACATCCACTTCCGAATGGACAATTCCCTGAGCCCCGTCCACAAGCACCGGTATCCCTACGGAATGGCAGATGTCTATAATATCCTTTACAGGATTAACTATTCCGAGAACATTTGAAATATGGGTGACGGCAACGATTTTCGTCTTGTCAGTAAGCAGGCCTGGAAGCATTTCCATGGCAAGCTCTCCCCTGTCATCGACCGGCAGGACTTTCAGTACAGCTCCCTTTCTCAGGCACATCATCTGCCACGGGACAATATTCGAATGATGTTCACACTCTGTAACAACCACTTCGTCGCCTGCTTTGACAAATGCTTCTCCAAAAGAAAACGCCACAAGATTTATGGCTGCGGTAACTCCTGAAGTAAATACAACTTCTTCCCTCGAACCTGCATTGATATGTTCCCTTACCGCTTCCCTCGCCTGCTCGTACGACCTGGTAGCTTCATCGGAAAGAAGATGCACGGCACGGTGGATGTTGGCATTGCTTTCCATGGTCATGCGTTCCCATTCATCCATAACACTGCGGGGACGCTGGACCGTAGCGGCGTTGTCCAGATAGACAAGATCCTTTCCGTAGACTTTTCTATCAAGGGCAGGGAAATTTTCTCTAAGTTGTTCGACAGTCATTTCAGACGATTTTTACGAACCGCAAATTTAGAAAAAGATTCAATACCATATAATATGATTTTGAGCGATATAAAGATGCGGCAAAATAAAATTATTATTTTTGCTGCAGTAAAAACAAAACCAATACATTTAAGAAATGATAGAATATATAAAAGGAACCCTTGAAGACCTTACCCCGACAGATGCAGTAGTCGAGTGCCATGGAATAGGATATAAACTCCTTATTTCGTTACAGACATTCTCGCAGCTGGAGAACAAAAGGGAAGTTACCGTATATATACATCATTATCTCCGGGAAGATGAAGAACTTTTCTACGGATTCGGGACAAAAGACGAGCGCGAACTTTTCAGACTTCTCATAGGAGTATCAGGAATAGGCGCAGCGACAGCCCGGATGATGCTGTCATCCCTTACATCCGATGAAATAAGAAATGCAATAATATCCGAAGACATCAACAGGATAAAAAGCATTAAAGGAATAGGACTGAAAAGCGCCCAAAGACTTATTCTGGAACTCAAGGACAAAGTAGTAAAAGGCGCCGGAGCAGACACTCCGGCCATTTTCAGCCATACCGACAGCAGCATAGTACAAGAGGCGACTACAGCCCTTGTACTTCTCGGATTTACCAAGGCAAATGTAAACAAGGCCGTATCTGCCGTACTGAAAGAGCAGCCGGACACATCCCTTGAAATGATTATCAAGCTTGCCTTGAAAAGGCTGTAAAGTATTTTTTAATATAAATAATAAATAAAGGTGTTCCACGTGGAACACCTTTATTTATTACATTATCTTTTCTGAAGAACATAAAACGATTTCCTGTAGATTTTAAATCTGACGGAACCGTTTAAAACTCAGCTGTACTATCTACCGAAATAAACCAAAAGAACGGAAATATCAGCAGGCGATACACCTGATATCCTCGAAGCCTGGGCTATCGTCTTCGGAGCATACTTCTTAAGCTTTTGTCTGCATTCTATAGACAGACTCTCCACCTTATCGAAATCAAAGCCTTCAGGAATAACCAGATTTTCGAGTCTCATAATCTTATCAGCTATCTTCTGCTCCCTGTCTATATATCCTTTATACTTTATGGCAATCTCTACAGACTCTACGATTTCCTTTTTAATATTATATCCTATTTTCACGATAAGGTTACCTTCTTTATCGCGGCCGCTCGCCACAAGAGGATAACCGCAGTTCCATCTTAATACTTCCAAAGCATTCGTATAGGAACGGCAATTATCTTTATAAAGAGACTTATCATCTTCTTTCACACCCTCCCCTCTTCCAAGATCCGTCAAAGCTTTTTCATAATCAAAATCACTGTAACAATCTTCCGGAGTCGGAATTCCGTTCAGCATTTCATCATGAAAATCCCTTCCATTGGATAATTTTGTTCCACGTGGAACAAAATCCATCAATCTATCAAGCTTTACTCCCGGCCTGACTATCAGGTCAGAATACCTTTTTCTGGAATCGATTTTTGCAGAACCTATATCATCAAGGTAAGGATTGACCTTATCCGGTTTTATTAAATTTTCTTCGAAGTATTCAGTATACCTGTCTACAGCATCATACTTGGACATGGTATAGTCATACCTGAATCTGTCAGCAAGTCCTATATTATATGACAGGCCGGTAAGTCTTCTGTCAGCGTTGTCCTGACGTAACAGTATCCTGTATTCCGCCCTTGAAGTAAACATCCTGTACGGCTCGTCTACACCTTTTGTAATAAGGTCATCAATCAGAACACCTATATACGCCTGGTCACGCTTCAGTATGAACGGATCTTTCCCGTGAACTTTCAAATGAGCATTAATACCTGCCATGATACCTTGCGCCGCAGCTTCTTCATAACCGGTAGTACCATTGACCTGACCTGCCAAATACAGGTTTTCTATTGTCTTGAGTTCAAGAGTAGGCTTAAGCTGGACAGGATCGAAATAATCATACTCTACAGCGTACGCAGGGCGGAAAATCCTGACATTCTCAAGTCCCTCGATTGAATGCAAAGCCTCTATCTGTACTTCCAAAGGAAGAGATGAAGAAAAACCCTGAAGGTAATATTCCCCTGTCGTCCTTCCCTCAGGCTCCAGGAAAAGCTGATGTGAATCCTTGTCGGCAAATGTCCTCAATTTATCTTCGATACTCGGACAATATCTTGGGCCGATACCCTTGATTGCACCTGAAAACAAAGGAGAGTCAGCAAAACCGCTCCTTAGTATATCATGTACTTTGGAATTAGTATGTACAATAAAACACGGCATCTGCGGAGTGCCGTTCTGCACTGTAGAAAGAAAGGGAAGATAGGAGAATTTTTCGGGCTCACTGTCCCCTTCCTGTCTGACAAGCCTTGTAACATCTACAGATGAAATATCAATTCTCGGAGGAGTGCCTGTTTTCATCCTTGCAGTCCTTATACCCATCTCCTTCAGCTGGCCCGTAAGCCCGTATGAAGAAAGCTCCCCTATCCTTCCCCCTTCGAACCGGTTCCTCCCGATGAAAAGCCTGCCGTCAAGGAAGGTTCCGGCGGTAAGGATAACTGCGTGAAAATTGAATTTTGCTCCGGTAGTCGTACTGCAGCCCGCAATACGCGAACCAGAAAAGGCAAAATCAGTTACTGTATCTTGGTAAATATCTAATTTACAATTAGTTTCAAGGATTTTTCTCCAGTTAATACAAAACTGCAGTTTATCGCATTGGGCACGGGGACTCCACATTGCAGGGCCTTTTGACCTGTTCAGCATCCTGAACTGGAGCGTCGAAGCGTCCGTTACTATTCCAGTGTATCCTCCTAAAGCATCCACTTCCCTGATAATCTGGCCTTTAGCAATACCACCCACTGCAGGATTACAGGACATCTGCGCAAATTTGTTCATATCCATAGTAATCAGCAGCACGGAAGATCCCATGTTAGCTGCAGCCATAGCAGCCTCGCAGCCGGCATGTCCGCCGCCGATAACTATTACGTCATAGAATTTTTCCATCAGAGCAACTCCCTTAATGAAAGATAATAATCCTCCTTCTTTCTCATCACTTCCTTTTCCTCTGCGGTATGGTCATCATATCCTATAAGATGAAGAAGGCCGTGGACAATGACCCTGTTCAGCTCATCCTTGAACTCAGTTCCATACTCACGGGCATTTTCCCTGACACTGTCGATACTTATAAAGAGATCTCCGGACAATCTGTCACCTTCACAATAGTCGAAAGTAATGATATCGGTAAAATAATCGTGCTGGAGATATCTCTGGTTTATATCCAGAATATAATTGTCCGAACAGAAGATTATAGATATGTCACCCGCACGCTTTATCTCGCTCTCGGCAACAAGCCGCAGCCACCTGTTATTAAGTGTCTTGCCTTTAAAGATAAAATCTAAATCCTCATAATAATAGAGTATCATAAAATATTTTTTCGCAAAGATAAAACTTCAAAGAAAAAATTATGAAATAAAAAATATATTTTTTAACTTTACGCCGCTAAACCGGAAATAAATACATTGTAATATGGAAATCAAAAAGTCACCTAAAGCCAATCTTGAGAACAAGAAGCTGCTATTCACCGAGATTGGTCTGATAATCTCTCTCGGTGTCGTATGGTTCGCGTTCGAGTGGAGTACGACTGACAAGCAGGTATCCGTTTTCGAAGAGACTGCTGAAGTAGTTGAAGCAGAGGAAATGATTCCTATCACACAGGAAACACCTCCACCTCCTCCAACCGCTGCCCCGAAAATTCCTATCCTGTCAGACCAGATCGATATCGTCGATGACGAAATTCAGGTAGACGATAACCTGTTCATGAATCTTGAGGACGATGCAAGCATGGGTGTAGAGATTATGGACTATGTCGAGACTGTAGAAGAGGAAGTTGTAGAAGAAGAAGCTATTCCTTTCCAGTTTGTGGAAGAGAAACCTTCATTCATGGGAGGCGATGCCAACGCATTTTCAAAATGGGTAAATGAAAGGCTCGTATATCCTGAAATAGCAAAAGAAAACGGTGTTTCAGGACGTGTAACCCTCCAGTTCACCGTAAACACGGACGGAACAGTAAGCAATATCAAGGTACTCCGTGGCGTCGACCCTTCACTTGACAAGGAAGCTGTCAGGGTAGTTTCAATGTCGCCTAAATGGACTCCTGGAAAACAGAGGGACCGTGCAGTAAAGGTAACATATACCTTCCCTGTTATCTTCCAGTTGAGATAAACATTGAAAAGAGACTCTTAAAAAGGTCCGACCTATATGGCTGGACCTTTTTTATTGGTTAAATGTGCTTATAGTATAGAAAATCTTCATATACAGAATATGATAGAAATCAAAGAAAGATATATTGAAAAGGCCGTCTTTGTAGGAGTTATAAAACAGGGAGACGATGAAAGACAGGTCCTCGAATATCTGGATGAACTCGAATTCCTTGCCGAAACCGCAGGCGCGGAAGGGAAAAAAAGGTTCATACAAAAAGTAGACAGGCCGGATTCAAGAACATATATCAGAAGCGGAAAACTTGAAGAAATAAAGTCATATATAGCTGAAAATGAAACTGATGTCGTCATATTTGACGATGAACTCTCCCCTACCCAGCTAAGAAATCTTGAAAGGGAACTTTCCTGCAGGATTCTCGACAGGACGAACCTGATTCTTGACATATTTGCCCAGAGAGCCAAGACAGCCTATGCAAAAACACAAGTAGAACTGGCACAGTACCAGTACCTTCTGCCGCGACTGACCAGAATGTGGACACACCTTGAAAGGCAGAAGGGAGGTATCGGAATGAGAGGTCCGGGTGAGACCCAGATAGAAACCGACCGCCGTATCATACAGGACAAGATAGCCAGGCTGAAGGAACAGCTGAAAAAAATAGACAAGCAGATGGCCTCACAGAGAGGAAACAGAGGCTCACTGGTCAGGATATCGCTTGTAGGCTATACCAATGTAGGAAAAAGCACATTGATGAACCTGCTTGCGAAAAGCGATGTTTTCGCAGAAAACAAGCTCTTTGCTACCCTTGATACCACTGTAAGGAAGGTAGTAATCGAGAACGTGCCTTTCCTGCTGAGCGATACTGTAGGGTTCATAAGGAAACTCCCTACGCAGCTTGTAGAAGCATTCAAAAGCACCCTTGATGAAGTACGTGAAGCAGACATACTCATGCACGTGGTGGACATATCGCACCCCAACTTTGAAGAACACATCAGAGTAGTTGAAGAGACACTTCGCGACATAAACGCCATAAACAAGCCTATTTTCGTCGTATTCAACAAAATAGATGCTTATAGATATGAGGAGTATGACGAGTTCTCTTTAGAGCCTAAAAAGCCCGTAAATTATACTCTCGACGAGTTCAAGAACAGCTGGATAGCAAAGGAGAACACGCCTTGCATCTTCATCTCCGCAAAGAACAGGATCGGAATAGACAAACTGCGCTCAGACTTGTACAAGATGGTAGCAGAAATCCATGCAGGACGCTATCCGTTCGATAACTTCCTGTGGTAGAATCAAAGATTAATCCCTATCTGGGTATCAAGAGGGAAAAGAAAATCAAGAAGCAGACCTAATGTAAAAAAAGAGAAGCCGGTTTTACGAACCGGCTTCTCGATATTAAAAGCGTAAACTAGTCTTTGAACTTGGCCTTCAGGAACTCCCTGTTAAGACGTGCTATATGCGAGATAGTCACATGCTTAGGGCATTCCATTTCACAGGCGCGGGTATTGGTGCAGGCACCGAATCCGAGTTCGTCCATCTTGGCGATCATCGCCTTGGCTCTCTTGGCTGCCTCTACCCTACCCTGTGGAAGAAGTGCGAGTGAACTTACCCTTGCAGCAACGAAAAGCATTGCAGAACCGTTCTTGCAGGTGGCCACGCATGCACCGCACCCGATGCAGGCTGCACCGTCCATGCTCTCCTCAGCAGTCTCATGCGAGATAGGGATTACGTTTCCGTCAGGAACTCCGCCTGTATTCACGGAAATGAAACCGCCTGCCTGCTGGATTTTATCAAAAGCCTTGCGGTCAACGACAAGGTCCTTTATCACAGGGAAGACATTGCTTCTCCACGGCTCGATGGTAATAGTATCACCGTCTTTGAATTTACGCATGTGGAGCTGGCATGTAGTAACTTCATCATCAGGTCCGTGTGCCCTACCGTTAATATACAGTGAGCAGGCACCGCAGATACCTTCACGGCAGTCGTGGTCGAAAGAGACAGGGCCGCTACTCTGGCAACCTCTCTCAACAGCTACCGGATCCATCCCTTCATGGATGAGCTGCTCGTTAAGGATGTCGAGCATCTCAAGAAAGGAACTGTCAGGAGATATATTCTTGACCTTGTAGGTCTCAAAACGTCCTTTTGTCTTGGCGTTTTTCTGACGCCATACTTTCAAAGTTAAATCCATTTCAATTAGTCTTTATAGTTTCTGGTAGCTATCTTGATATTCTCGTATACAAGAGGCTCCTTGTGGAGTTCAGGCTCGACATTGTCACCCTTGTATTCCCATGCACCGACATACATGAAGTTCTCGTCATCCCTCTTGGTCTCTCCGTCCTCAGTCTGCATTTCCTCACGGAAGTGACCTCCGCAGGACTCGCGGCGATGGAGGGCGTCGCGTGCCATAAGCTCACCTATTTCAAGGAAATCTGCAAGCCTGAGAGCCTTTTCGAGCTCCTGGTTGAAGTTATCCTTGTCACCTGCGACATAGACGTCGGACCAGAATTCCTTGCGAAGTTCCTGAATCAGTTCGATAGCCTTCTTAAGACCGGCTTCATTACGGGCCATACCGACATATTCCCACATGATATGTCCGAGTTTCTTGTGAATCTCGTCGACGGTATGCTTGCCTTTGACGGAAAGAAGCTTTTCGATCTTGGCCTTGACGGCTTTCTCTGCCTCTTCGAATTCAGGAGCGTTAGTGTCGGTCTTAGGATTCTTGAACTGCGTTGCAAGATAGTCTCCGATAGTATAAGGAAGTATGAAATAACCGTCTGCAAGACCCTGCATCAGAGCCGATGCTCCGAGACGGTTTCCGCCATGGTCACTGAAGTTTGCCTCACCTATGGCATAAAGACCAGGTATGGTAGTCTGGAGATTATAGTCCACCCAAAGACCTCCCATCGTATAATGGATAGCAGGATAGATCATCATAGGCTCCTTATAAGGGTCAGTATCAGTAATTTTCTGATACATCTGGAAGAGGTTGCCGTATCTTTCGCGGATCTTGTCTACGCCGAGTCTTTCGATGGACGTAGCAAAATCAAGGAATACCGCAAGGCCTGTCTCATTGACTCCGAAACCGGCATCGCATCTCTCCTTTGCAGCACGTGAAGCCACGTCACGAGGTACGAGATTACCGAATGCAGGGTAGCGGCGCTCGAGATAGTAGTCTCTGTCTTCCTCAGCTATCTGCGAAGGCTTTATCTGTTTCTTGCGGAGTTTTTCCACATCTTCCTTCTTCTTAGGCACCCAGATACGCCCGTCGTTACGCAGAGACTCTGACATAAGGGTCAGCTTCGACTGCTGGTCGCCGTGTACCGGAATACATGTAGGGTGGATCTGTGCGAAGCAAGGATTTGCAAAATAGGCACCTTTCTTATAGCACTGCCAAGCCGCAGAACCGTTGCTGTTCATGGCATTGGTAGAAAGGAAATAGGTATTTCCATAGCCTCCTGTAGCAATTACTACAGCATGTGCGCCGAACCTTTCAATTTCTCCTGTAACAAGATTCCTTGCTATGATACCTTTAGCCTCACCGTTGATGAGCACTACATCGAGCATCTCATGACGCGGATAGCTCTTGACTGTACCGAGGGCTATCTGACGGTTCATGGCAGCGTAGGCCCCGAGAAGAAGCTGCTGTCCGGTCTGGCCTCTGGCATAGAAAGTACGGCTCACCTGAGCGCCGCCGAAAGACCTGTTGGAAAGAAGTCCGCCATATTCCCTTGCAAAAGGAACTCCCTGAGCTACACACTGGTCGATGATGTTGCCGCTCACTTCGGCAAGACGATAGACATTGGCTTCACGGCTGCGGTAGTCGCCTCCTTTGATGGTCTCGTAGAAAAGACGATAGACAGAGTCATTGTCATTCTGATAGTTCTTTGCAGCATTGATACCGCCCTGAGCCGCGATGGAATGCGCACGGCGAGGAGAATCGCTTATGCAGAACACCTTTACATTATAACCGAGCTGACCCAGCGTAGCAGCTGCAGACGCACCGCCGAGTCCGGTTCCGACGACAATGATTTCGAGTTTCCTCTTGTTGCCCGGATTGACAACACGGATCTGAGATTTATGCTTTGTCCATTTCTCAGACAAAGGACCCTCAGGAATCTTAGAAATTAATTTTTCGGCCATTTTATGATGTTTAATGAAATTTCTGCGCAAGTTTAATGATTTTTAAGCAAATGAGCAATTAAAAGTTAGCTACTCGGGCAAGAAACAGCTTATATTGTTAATATATGTATCAAGAAAACCACGGGACAGAGCATCATATCTGTCAAGGTAGAGCTCACGGGAAATGTTCCCGGCAAGATACTCTTCATAAAGTCCGTTGAAGACTTTCCTTATTTCTTCTTCAGCATTTCTGCAGCAGGACAGAACCGGAGGCCTTCCATCCTCTCCGCTCAGCAGCTGTCCTATATCCAGATAGCCGGCTCCATTGCTTATATCAAACCTGAACACATACCTGTTCTTGATATAAAGTGAAAGGCTGCACATCTCCGCCTTTCCTGACGGTAAAGGACTTTTCATATAATACGGTATATGGTCCTCATCAGCCAAAGGCACAGGTATGGCCACTCCGCATGGTGGATACCCCAGTACAGTCCATATAACAGTATGGAAAGGGTCCTCTCCGGAAGTAACGCCTTTTACCGCAACAGATGCGGAAGTACTTCTCCGCGGTATGAAATCACTGTCCGGAACTATTCCGTTGCACATCCCTTCCCCGACCATCCTTTCATAATCTACAGTATAGTCAATACCGAGAAACTCATTCCTGAAAGATCTTGAAAGGGAATCGAACAGGAATTCAGGAGTAAAATCCGAATTCCTTTCATCAGCTTCCCTGAATATTGCCGATGCGGTAAGATAACGCTCATACCCCATGATATCATCCTTTCTTCCGGAAAAGGAAAAATTAGTGAACACCATATAGCCTTCAGGTGCCACGAAAGGATCATTGACATCGTATTTCCTATATGAGCGGTTGTTTACCTCATACATTGCCGCGCCTCCGTCGGAATCTATAACGCCGAAATTGGCCTCAACCCCGAAAGGCCTGCGGAGCGTATCGAGAAAATGCTCGAAGTCCGATATGTTTCCGCATATTCCGAGGGCCCTGAATATAAGTATCCCTTCCCTGTCCATAAGTGACCGGGGCAAAGTATCATCCTTTATATTGTACGAAGCGGTGTTCATAATGGCAAATCCGGCCGTATTTGCACCTATCCACACTTCCCTGTCGGAAGAAGAGGCACCAGGGGCAATATTCCCGCCGGAATTTACAAGTCCTGTAAAGCAATACCTGTCCCCACGGAAAAACTCGAGCCTGTTGTCAAGTATCCCGGTATCCCTGTGTTTCCATAGCAGAGGACGCCCGTCAGGTGTGGCATTTCCGGAAATAACAGCTGCCGTACAGGCGGCAGACCTGTATGCCGGCAATAAAAAAAGAATTAAAGAAAATACGGATATGTATATCGAATGCTTCATAGGCTTCAATACGGTCAGGTCAGAACAGAAGGTTCTCCTGCGGAAGCCCCTTGTCATACCCGAGATGTCTGTATGCAAGCTCGGTAGCCTCCCTGCCCCGCGGTGTCCTTATTATGAACCCTTCCTTTATAAGGAACGGCTCATAAACTTCCTCAAGGGTCCCCTGATCCTCACCTACGGCCGTGGCTATCGTGTTGGCACCTACGGGACCTCCGTTGAATTTGGTTATGATTGTCCTCAGTATCTTGTTGTCTACGGAATCAAGTCCTCTCTTGTCGATGTTCAGCGCATCGAGCGCATACTTTGCTATCTTGAGATCAACGGTGCCGCTGCCTACGACCTGGGCAAAATCCCTTACCCTCCTTAAAAGCGAATTGGCTATACGCGGAGTGCCGCGGCTTCTGAGGGCAATCTCATAAGCGGCATCATCATCTATGCCGATATTGAGAATCGACGCGCTTCTTTTGACTATATGTTCGAGGTCTGAAGTATCGTAATATTCAAGTGCGCATGTTATTCCGAACCTCGCCCTCAGCGGAGACGTAAGCAGTCCGCTCCTTGTGGTCGCCCCTACAAGGGTAAAAGGATTCAGAGAAATCCTGACAGACCTCGCCCCGGGACCTTTGTCTATCATGATATCGATGACAAAATCCTCCATCGCCGAATAGAGATATTCCTCCACCACCGGAGAAAGCCTGTGTATTTCATCGATGAACAGAACGTCCCCCTCGTCAAGAGAGGTGAGAAGACCTGCAAGGTCGCCAGGCTTGTCGAGAATCGGTCCGGACGTTACCTTCATTCCTACTCCGAGTTCATTCGCTATAATATGTGCAAGAGTAGTCTTTCCAAGTCCTGGAGGACCGTGGAAAAGTACATGGTCAAGGGATTCACCCCTCATTTTCGCCGCTTTGACGAACACTTTGAGGTTTGAAATGATTTTATCCTGTCCGGTGAATTCTTTGAGGTCCTGCGGCCTTATTATTCCGTCTAATTCTTTATCTTTGCCGTCACTTGACCCGTGCGGATCGAAACTGCCGTTTGTCATCTGAATTGAAAATTATATACAAATATAGATTTTATTTTTGATTATAGTTGTTATTGATACAGGTGTTGAAATGTTGAAAACTTTATCTAACTACCGGACTGACATTCATTTGTCTTTCAATAGAAATGTTGATAAATATAATATTGCCCATTTTATAAAAAAGTGATAAATAAATTTTGATATCATGCTTTTTTGCTGCTTATGATTTTAAAACGGGTAAATCAAAATTAGTTTTAAAAAAGTATCAACAGTGTTTTCAACATGTTTTCAACAGAAAAACCAGCATAAATGTTGATAAGTAGGAAATCGAGCGAAGAACTTTCTTCCAGACTGTCGTCTTCATCTGAAATATATTGCAGCGGACTTTTTCTGTCAGCAAGGTGGTTTGTCTTTTCATCGGTTGCAAAGAAAGGGCTGCACGTAATAGTGATGCCTTCCAGGGAGAGTGCGGAATATTGCGTATCCGATCTTTATACATTAATAGAAGGCGACCGGGTGTTTTTTCTTCCTGATACCGGAAAAAGCCTCGAAAGGAGCAACTACAAGTCTACGGTCAGTGTCCAGAGGACTTCTTCATTGAGCGGGATAAGCGGATATGAAGGAGAAGATCTTCTTGTCGTGGTTACATATCCTGCCGCCCTTGAAGAGAAGATACCGCGCAGCGAAAGGATATCAGGATCCCTTCTCAGGCTGGAGACAGGTCAGGAAATAAGCCATGAAAGCATAACCGGGATACTTCTTGAAGAGAATTTCGAAAAGGTGGATTTTGTTTCTGCTCCTGGGCAGTTCGCCGTAAGGGGAGGTATAATAGATATATTCTCTTATTCTTTCAACAACCCTTACCGCATCTCCTTTTTCGGTGACGAGATAGAAGGTATCAATATATTCGACTGCAATACCCAGCTGTCGAAAGAGAAAGTCAGGTCCATTGACATATATCCGGACCTTGCCGCAGAGGAAAATACCGGACAGGACGGAGAATACCTTTCTTCTCTTCTTCCCCCTGATACTGTAGTATGGCTCGATTCTTCCGACATGTACAGGGACGAGCCTTTCTTCGGAAGCTTTGAAGGTCTGAAGAAAGTATATCTCGAAATCCCCCTTTCAGTACGGGATGCAGATCCTGTAAAGTTCAGCATTTCCCCCCAGCCTTCATTCAACAAGAATTTCGACCTTCTGACCGAAGATATCAGGACAAAGCTTGAATCAGGATACAAGGTATATGTGTACGGGGAGAAAGAATCACAGCTGGACAGACTCAGATCCATACTTTCAAGGAATAACGGCATTCTTCCGAAATTCTGTCCTGACAGGAACATACATAACGGGTTCATAGATAACGATGACAAGGTATGCTGCTATACCGATCATGAAATATTCGACAGATATCACAGGGTGTCTGTCAGAAGAACAGTCGAGAAAAGCGAACAGCTTACTATAAATGATCTGACTTCCTTCAATATAGGAGATTATGTGGTGCATATAGATCACGGGGTGGGAATATTCGGAGGACTCGTGAGAATGAAGGACGATAAGGGAAGGGTCCATGAGGTGGTGAAAATAACCTATAAGGACAATGACGTGGTCTTTGTTTCCGTCCATTCCCTCCATAAGATTTCCCGGTACAGGTCTAAGGAAGGCGAACCTCCGAAAATAAACAAAATCGGATCCAAGACCTGGCAGAATCTTAAAAACAGCACCAAGGCAAAGGTCAAGGACATAGCAAAAGACCTGATACAGCTTTATGCAAAGAGGAAGAGCGCAAAAGGCTTCGCTTTTTCTCCGGATACCTATATGCAGCAGGAACTTGAATCTTCTTTTATGTATGAAGATACTCCCGATCAGGAAAAGGCCGTAAAGGCCGTAAAGGCTGATATGGAAGATACGTGTCCGATGGACAGACTGGTATGCGGCGATGTAGGATTCGGAAAGACAGAAGTGGCGGTAAGGGCTGCATTCAAGGCTGTTGCCGACAGCAAGCAGGTGGCTGTACTGGTACCTACTACGATACTTTCCCTTCAGCATTACAATACTTTCAAAAGCAGGCTGAAGGATTTTCCGTGCAATATAGATTTTGTGAGCCGGTTAAGGACCGCGAAAGAAATTTCAGATATACAGGAGCGTCTTGAGAACGGTACTCTCGATATAGTGATAGGTACACACAAGCTTTTGGGCAAAGGCTTCGTATTCAAAGATCTTGGTTTGCTTATAATAGATGAGGAACAGAAGTTCGGGGTGAGTGCGAAAGAAAAACTACGGCAGATGAAGCTTTCCGTAGATACCCTGACGCTTACCGCTACTCCTATTCCGAGGACACTCCAGTTTTCCCTTCTCGGAGCAAGGGACCTTTCCATAATAAATACTCCACCGCCCAACAGGATACCCGTCCAGACCGAAATAATGCTGTTCGATTCAGACGAGATAAGGAATATTGTCAACTATGAACTTGACAGGGGCGGACAGGTGTTTTTCGTACACAACAGAGTAGAAGAACTCCAGTCTATCTATGACATACTGCACAGGCTTGTACCGGACATGCGCATATGCATAGCGCACGGGCAGATGGAATCCAAGGTACTCGAAAACAAGATTCTCGAATTCATGGCCGGGGATTATGACATGCTTCTTTGCACTACAATCATAGAAAACGGTCTGGATATCCCGAATGCCAACACAATCATCATCAACCAGGCACAGAACATAGGGCTCAGCGACCTGCACCAGCTCAGAGGACGTGTGGGAAGATCCAACAAGAAGGCGTTCTGCTATCTCATAGTACCGCCTTTGGTTTCCATTACCGATGACGCAAAACGCAGATTGAAGGCCATAGAGGCATTTTCAGATCTCGGAAGCGGATTCAATATCGCCATGCAGGATCTCGACATAAGGGGGGCAGGAAACCTTCTCGGCGCCGAACAGAGCGGTTTCATATCCGACATGGGTCTGGAGACATACCAGAAGATACTTGCGGAAGCAATGGAAGAGCTTGGAGTGGAATCCGGCATCGGTCCTGTAAATGACGTGTCATCTTCGATGGTTCCTGACTGCACGATAGAAACCGATCAGACTGCGCTTATACCTGACGGATACATAAATGTGACCGCCGAGAAGATAAGGATATATAAGGAACTCGATTCCATACGGGATGAAAAGGTCCTCGATTCTATGAAATCAAGGCTTGAAGACAGGTTCGGAAAGATTCCGGAAGAACTTGACAGACTGTTCGATATAGTCAGAATAAGGAATCTTGCAGGAAACCTCGGTTTTGAAAAGGTCATAATAAAAAACGGCGTAATGATAGCCTTTTTTATTTCGAATCCCATGTCGCAGTATTACCGTTCGAAGAAATTCGCCGGTATACTTGACAATATAAATGAAAACAATACTATATTTGAACTCAAGCAGTCTGATGACAGGCTCAGGATATTCTGCAGGAATATACCTGATCTTAAAAAGGCATATTCGATGCTTTGCAGGCTCGGGAAAAACAACTGACTCTAAAGAAAAATGTCAAATCTTGTCATAGATATAGGAAGTACGGCACTTAAGGCCGCATGGTCCGACGGGACTACCATAGGAAAGACATTCCGGTATCAGGGAGAGAAGATATCCGAGTTCATAGAAAGCCTTACGGAAAAGGACAGGCCTGAAATAATGGTCATTTCAACGGTAAGAGATATACCGTCAGGATATGTCCGGCTGTTCGCTGAAAGGTGTTCCAGACTTGTACTTATGGACAGGAACCATACGGAAGAGGCTGTATCGCGCGGCATATTTCCCTATATTTCCCCGGACAGGGTCGCGTCAATAGTGGCTTCAAGGTATCTTTTCAAAGGAAAAGGATGTACTCTGTTCGATTTCGGTACCATAATGACAGTTGATTTTCTTGAACCTGACGGAAGATACTCCGGGGGAAACGTTTCCCCCGGATGCAGGACCAGGTTCAAGGCTGTAAACAGGTATTCCGGATTATTGCCTCTTTTCGATACCCCGGAATCCTTTCCCTGTATCGGAACATCTTTGCAGACATCGGTGGAATCAGGCGTAATATCAGGATTATTGTTTGAAATACAGGGATATATTGACAGATTTAAGGAAAATATAGTAGTTTTTACAGGTGGAGACGCAATTTATTTTGCAAAAAGGATGAAAAACTCCATCTTTGTAGTTTGTAACTTAGTATTGATGGGATTAGCTCTGATAGCTGATGAATATGTTAAGAGTGCTCACTAAAACACTTTTGCTGTGTTTTTTGATTATATTTCCTGTTTCCATGTATGCTCAGGACGGGGCATACGGTGCCTATACTCCGTATTCGATTTTCGGAATAGGAGAGCTCCGCAGGGAAGGTACTGCCTTTAACAGCAGTATGGGCGGGGTAGGTATAGCTACAAGGAACAAGAGATTCATAAACTATCTGAACCCTGCATCGATTACAGCCAGGGATTCACTGTCGTTCATGGCCGATATAGGACTTTCCCAGAAGAATACCCTTTTCAGACAGGGAAATATGAAATCGGGAAACAATACATTCAACATGTATGATTTCATTATCAGTTTCCCTGTCTACAGGTCTTCGGCCTTCATGGTAGGAATAACCCCGTTCAGCGATCTCGGTTATGGCTTTTCTACAAAAGTCACGGATCCCCAGGTGATAGGCAATACCAACCTTATATCATACAGCGCCTCAGGAAACGGAAGTGTGTATCAGTTGTTTGCGGGAGGTGCCGCCACTTTCTGGAACAGGTTTTCAGTCGGTGCGGAAGTCATATATTATTTCGGAACTCTCGACAAGCTTTTTAACCAGAACTTCACTGATGCATCTTATAACAGTGCGCAGGGAGTGAGCAACCTTCTTATAAGGTCTACAACGGCAAAGCTCGGCGTGCAGTACGAGCAGAGAATAGGAGAGGATATGTCCATGGTGTTCGGTGCCACATACAGGTTCAGGTCCGGAATACGCGGGAGTTCTGAAAATTACGAGACTCTCGGTTCCGTATCCGATACCCTCAGTTACAGCTATTCGAACAATTCAGGCGTAAATATTGCAGACGAGCTCGGAGTCGGCCTCTCTTTCAGGAAGGGTGACAGATGGAGTGTGGAACTCAATTATCTGAGATCAGGCTGGAACAGGTCCGGAATGGCCGGTACGGCAGGATTTGCAGTGGATTCCGATGTCAGGTTTACGAATGTGGCCACCAATTCCGTAAGGGCGGGATTTGAAATAGTCCCTAACAGGAACGATATCAGGTATTACAGGAAAAGGATGGCATACAGGGCAGGAGCCTATTATGACGAATCCTATTATGCTCTCGACGGAAACAAGGTGAATTCCATAGGTGTCACGTTCGGAGTGACCTTGCCGGTGTTCAGATGGTACAACGGTATAACCCTGGGAGTGGATGTCGGGCAGAAAGGATCATTGAAACACGGTATGGTACGTGAACGTTACGCCATGTTTGTCATAGGGTTCAACATACATGACCTGTGGTTCAACAAGCCGAAATACGAATAACGCTAAATTGAATATAAGATGAAAAAGGTAACTCTATTGTTTTTAACAGCTGTGATGATGACCATCGGCAGCGTTTCACTCTTCGGACAGGGAAAGTATGGAGCGGACAGTGCTGAGTGTATCAAATACCTTTCCTATTACAAGGAGTATTACAAACAGAAAAATTATGACGATGCCCTTCCTAACTGGAGAAAGGCATTCAAACTGTGTCCTCCTTCAGCCAACCAGACAATGCTGATCGACGGAACCACCCTCATGAGGCAGCTCATATCCAAGAACAGGAACAATTCAGTGTATAAGGATGCTCTTGTTGACACTCTGATGACCATACACGATCTCAGGGCTGAAAATTTCCCTAAGTATGCCGAAACGGCTCTCAACAACAAGGGTCTCGATATGATAAACTACATGCAGGATGACCCTATGTCCATTTATAACGGACTCAAATCGATAATCTCTGTAAACAGGGAGAAGTCAAGGCCGCAGTTCTTCCTTTTCCTGTTCAATGCAGCCTGCAGTCTGTATGAGAGCGGAGTACTCACTTCAGAGGATGTTCTCGGTGATTTCGGAGTGGCAATGTCATATATGGACAGGATGCCTGCAAACGAAACCAATGACAAGATAAGGACAGACATAGAGAATCTTCTTGCGACAAGCAATGTTGCAAGCTGCGACAATCTCATTGCTCTGTTCCAGCCTCGTTTTGATGAGAATCCTGATGATATAGCGCTTGTTACCAACATTGTAAAACTTATGGGATCAACTGAAGGATGTACCGACAATGACCTGTTTTTCAATGCGGCGAACAAGATGCATGAACTCGATCCTTCATCATCGTCTGCATATTTCGTGTACAAGCTCTATGCAGGAAAGGGAGACCTTGACAATGCAGTGAAATATATGGAGGAGGCCATAGCCGCTGAAGATACCGATGCTGCGCAGGATGCCGAATACTATTTTGAACTTGCTACATTCTGCTACAAGAACAACTCCAATGCAAAGGCTTTTGAATGCGCCATGAAAGCTGCGGAACTCGATTCCGCCATTGCAGGAAAAAGCTATATGCTCATAGGTTCGATATGGGGATCCCAGGTATGCCCTGGAAATGAAATAGAGAAGAGGGCTCCGTACTGGGTAGCGGTAGACTATCTTGTAAAAGCAAAGAATGCCGATCCTACCCTTGCCGAAGAGGCAAACAAACTCATAGCACAGTACAGCCAGTATTATCCTCAGACAGCAGAGGCTTTCATGTACAACTACAACAAAGGTGATTCCTACACCGTATCATGCGGAGGCATGAGAGCTGTCACAACAGTCAGAACACAGGACTAATTGAATAATATCGTACATATTTTCAAGATGATTGCAACCGCTTCTGCGGTTGCTTTCATCGTTTATTCGTGTAAAGGAAAACTGCAGCAGTCTGACGATATCAATCTTGACGAGATTCCTGTCCAGTCTGTCAGGGACATGTTTGTCGTCCAGTCGGAAAACGGACTTCTGCAGATGAGGATGGAGGCGGATCTGATGGAGCGGTATGAAAACGATACCGTTTCATATGAACTTTTCCCGGAAGGCTTTGCCGTTTTCGGATACAATGAAGAGGGACTTCTGGAGACGGAAATAACGTCGGACAACGCCAGACATGAGAAATTTGAAAAAGGGGGGCTCGAGACTTGGGCTGCCTTCGGAAATGTAGTGGTAAAGAATGTTATAAACCGTGAAAGGATGGAGACAGACACTCTTTACTGGGACAGGAAGAATGAAAGGATATATACCGACTGTTATGTCAGGATGTATTCTCCTAAAGGTTTTATGCAGGGATATGGTATGGAATCAGATCAGAGGGCAAGAAATTCTACGATATTCAATCCTTTCGACAGTTTCGGATATGTGAAGCAGGACAGTACCAAGGTTGCAGTGGATTCTGCCAATTTTATAGGTCCGTTTCCTAAAAAATAGTGATGATTTGAAGGAAAATTGCTATCTTCGCAGCCCGCAATAAAATAATTGATAATAATTTAAAAACAATAATAAAAATGGCGGTTCTTGAAAAAATTCGCGTTAAGCTCGGTGTTTTCATTACAGTGGTCATAGCGTTGGCCCTGCTGTCATTCATAATAGACCCGAGCACTCTCCAGTCAGTCTCATCCACAATGTCGTCCAAGTACGATGTCGGCGAGATTAACGGTAAAAAAGTTTCATATAACGAGTTCCAGAAAGATGTGGAGTACTATACTTCAATCAATGAGATGATGACAGGATCATCTGTCAGCACGGAACAGCAGCAGATATCAATCAGAAACCAGGCATGGCAGGAGCTTATAAACAAATTCCTGTTCCTGAAGAATGCCAAGGCGGCAGGCATTACCGTAAGCGATGCCGAAATGCTTGCCCTCACTACAGGAGACATGGTATCCCCTATGATATCACAGAATCCTGCGTTCATGGACGAGTCCGGGAACTTCTCCAGGGATCAGTTCATACAGTTCGTCCAGCAGACAGGGAATGACCAGAGCGGCTCGCTCAAGGCATACTGGGACTATCTTCAGAATACCATTTATACGCAGCAGTATTACGCAAAATACGGTTCTCTGTTCACTCAGAGCGACTATACCAATCCGCTGATGCTCTCACGCGAAGTGGAGGAGAACAACAACACTACTGACGTAGAGTTTGTAATGGTACCTTACGGATTCCAGACGGATTCCACCATAACGGTATCCGACAGCGAGATAAAGGATTACTATAATTCTCACAAAAAATTCTACAGGCAGCAGGCAAACAGGGATATAGAATATATAGTAGTCGAGGTAAAACCTTCCGATGAAGATATTGCTGCAGCCAATAAGCTTGTCACCGATGTCTATGACGAGTTCGCTACGACGGACAATATGAAGAACTTCCTTCTCAAGAACTCCGACAGGCAGCTTTCAAACTATTATTACAAGAGAGGCGAACTCAATACCATTTCTTCGGAGATCAACGATTTCGTCTTCAATGACGGGAAAGGGGCATCCAAGGTCTTCACCAAGGACAATACTTTCTATGTAGCAAGGGTAATGGATACAGAGATGATTCCTGATTCAGTGTATGTAAGGCATATCCTTCTGCAGGGCGAGCAGGAATCACTGGCAGACAGCCTTGTCAATGTATTGAAGAGAGGAAAAGAGAGTTTCGCCAATGTAGCGGCCCTCTATTCCGCAGATCAGAATACGGCCGCTCCTGAAAGGGGTGATATAGGATGGATGACCCAGACTTACATGATACCGGGCTTTGAAAGCGTGATGACGGCAAAGCTCAATACCGTCTTTACTCTCGATACACAGTACGGAAAGCATATCGTAGAGGTCACGAAGAGAACGGAGCCTGTCCTGAAAAAACAGGTCGCAATCCTTGAAAGGGAGGCACTGGCAAGCAAGGAAACATTCAATACCTACTATGCAAAAGCAAATGCCGTAGCGACCAATTCCGAAGGGAAATACGAGAATTTCCGTAAAGCCGCTGAAGCAGAAGGCCTGTATGCCCATCCGGTAAACAGGATGCTTGAGAGCACGGAAAGACTCGGAGCCATAGATGATACTAAAGAGGTTACAAGATGGGCTTTCGAGCAGAAGAGACCTGGTAAGGTATCCAATATCATAACCGTAAACAATAATTATTTCTTTGTCGTAGCTGTTACCGGAGTTCATAAGGAAGGCTATGCAAAGGTTTCGGATGTGGCTTCAGGCATCAGGTCTGTTCTCTATGCCGAAAAACGCGGTGAAAAGGTTGCAGCAGAGGTGGCTGAGAAAATCAAGGGTCTCGGCAGCATGGAGGCTATCGCATCCGCGCTTGAAACCACTGTCAGCACGAAGGACGGTATAACCTTCGCTTCAATGGCTTCCCAGGGACTCGACCCTAAGTTCATCGGAGCCGTTTCAGTAGCTGAGCCAGGCAAGATTTCCGCACCGTTGGCAGGAAACATAGGTGTCTATGTATATAAGGTAACGGCTCATGATACCGGAGCTTTCTTTACCGAAGATGATGCAAAGGCACGTGATGCCCAGATGGCGCAGTACGGTCTTCAGATGCTGGTTCCTGTAATGATGCAGGATGCCGATGTTAAAGATAACCGCGCAAGGTTCTATTAGGATAATCTCTCCGGAGTGGACCTCGCTGGTTTGAGTACACTTCTGACATCCTTGGCTATGATACGAGGGTGACTCAAATGGCTTTTGAGTCGCCCTCGCTGTTTTTGCCGTTTCTTGAAAATAGTTGATTGCAGCACTTTAAATGTACCGCCCATATCACTATCAAATGTACCGGGTATATCAGAATGAAATGTACCGACT
>CALVAJ010000014.1 GCA_944325505.1 uncultured Bacteroidales bacterium | reverse complement strand
AAAGACCGATATGATTCTAGTGAACTGAATTTATTTAATTTTTAACCTTGTCCATTTTTAGTGGACAGTAGTGATGCGAAGTAGAGAATGAAAGGTTGGGAAACAGTGCCGACCTGGCAGTCTTTACGTCTATGGCTGAAGATTCCGCCGTAATCCTGCTCTGCTGCAGGGATATATTGTTCTGCAGGGCGTAATCTATACAGTCCTGAAGCGACCATTCCTTTGTCTGCGGGGACTGCTCTGTCCTGACCGGCTGCATGGCCTGTGCTCCCGCATGGGGTCCCGAGGCAAAGGCCGGCATGGCGGCAAAAACGCATAAGAGGTATTGCAATTTCTTCATAATGCCGTATTTAAACGGCCGTGAAGATATATAAGCCTGCAATAAAGATAAAAAGGAATAGACGGAAAAGCGGTTTTTATCGACAGAGAGAGTGTGTAGCCGGAGTTCCTAATACTCGGTCTTGTCGGTCTTCGACTGCCAGTCTTCAAATGCTTTTATCGCCTCCCGGGGAAGCAGTCTGTGCGATTCCAGGCGGCGGTTTTCCGGTTCTATGGCCAGTTCTTTATAGATGAAGGCATCGTCAAATCCGATTGCCGCCGCATCGTGCTTGTCGTTCCCGTAATACAGCCTGTCGAGACGGGCCCAGTATATGGCTCCCAGGCACATGGGGCAAGGCTCGCATGAAGAATAGATCTCGCAGCCGCCCAGATCGAATGTCCCCAGTTTCCTGGCTGCCTCCCTTATTGCGCTGACCTCGGCATGAGCCGTCGGGTCATGGTCTGCCGTCACTCTGTTCACTCCTGTAGCTATTATCTCCCCGTCTTTCGCGATTACCGCACCGAAAGGCCCGCCGCCTTCTTCTATATTCTTGACAGACAGTTCTATGGCTTTCCTCATCAGTTCTTCTTTTGTCATAACAATAAATCAATACAGAAGCAAAAATAAATAAAATAACAGTACTTTCCTCAACTTATAAAAATGCCATAAAGCTGAGATAACAATCCGACAGGCTGGCAGATAAAAGATGACAGGAGTTACATTTTCCCCCTCCCTTTCCAATAACTTAAATAAACCCAAAAGAGGGTGGCTCAAAAGGAGGAGTTTCAAGGCTTGCGAATCAAGCGTAACGCAGAAAGTACCCTTTTGAGTCGCCCGCAGTGACTAATTGGCCGGCACCATATTATGGCTGTCCATATAGGCTTTCAGTCTTTCAAGGTACTCGTAGTCAGGACCGTCGAAGAAAGAGACTCCGCTGGCGCCGTTGCTGTAGGCCGCGTCAAGGGCTTTCTCGAAATCATCGCCCTTGATGTCCGGAAACATCAGACCGGCATAGACACAGGCCCTTCCGCCTACGGCCTTGACACTCTCAGCCACAGAGCGGCCTACCCACTCAGGCCCTTCATAGTAGAACCCGTTGTAGATCATCGGGAAATAGGCGTCCAGAGGCCAGTTGCCCCAGTCCTGGCGGACCATCCTCTTTGCCATCGTCGGCCCAGGAAATACGGCTGCCGTAAGAGTCTTCCCTTCTGTCTTGAGTTTGGCAGTGATGGTCTTTACCACACGGGTGATGGCGTCATACCTGAAGTTCAGCCATGACTGGTCTTCCATAGGATATTTCAGTTCGAGAGGATCCTTTCCGGTAAGAGCCTTGAACTTCTCGCGGCAAACGTCACAGTAGCAGAAGTCATATTCAGGGAGTTCCTGGACCTGTTCGATACCGTAGTTCTTCCAGAGGCTTACCGGCAGGATGACATCCGGGAAGCGTACATAGTCCAGATGCATGCCGTCGACATAAGGAAGATTGGCCATTTTCAGATAGTCATCTGCCAGATACTCGGCAACACCTTCATGTGAAGGGCAGAGGAACCTGTAATAGTCCACATACGCAGGATGGTCGAAGCACGACTCCCCTTTCCTGTTCACGGCAAACCAGTCAGGATGCGTCTCGAGGCACTCGGCCCTGTTCATGGTCCATTTCCAGTAATGCGCCTCCAGACCTGCCTCCTTGCACATACGGAAGACATCCTCGTCATATCCCTCGAACAGGATACCGCTGATGCCGCAGCTGTGTACCTTGGCGAAATGCTCCCTGTACTGGTCATCGCTCCATTCCGGCTTGAACCTCATCCACATCCAGTTCTTCACTACCCTCGGCTCCACTTTACCGATGGAAAACCTGCCGTCCTGATCCACAGTGTAATACTCCTTCCTGTCGGCAAGGGTTATCTTTATCTGGAAACTTGAAATGGTCCCCTCTACGGAAATACGGTCGTCCGGCCCTATCGAAGAGAGTTCCGCATCGGTAAGGAAAAAGTCATCCACAGTGCGGAGGAAATTGCCTTTTGCAGCCTTGTTGTCCAGCTGGGCATAGAACATCGCCCACAGGAGCTTGTAGGCATCCATATCCAGTGTATGCCCGCCGGCCATACGCGCCCCTGCAGGAGCGTCCACGAAATTGAGGAAACCCCAACGGTCAGGCATGTGCATGTCCACGCGTCCTGTAGGAGACCATACCCAGTTTTCTTCAGGCTGGCCCTTCACCAAATGCTGCACGCGGGAGAAATTGATTCTCCAGGTAGTATATTTTTTAGGGTTATCGAAATTCCAGGTAAGCGCATCGAACGGTATGGCCATCTCGACAGTCCAGCTGCGGTCGGTATCCTTCTCCTTGTTCAGGGTCCCGTCATAGACTACCGCGAGCTGAAGGCCTTCGCAGTTCCACGGGATGAAGAACGACCCTCCGCTACGGTAAGGCTTGTCAAGGGTAAGGTCAAAGATGACTCCCCGTGCATTGTTCTCTATTTCGAAATAATGCACTCCGTCCCCGTCAGGATCGAGGAAAACCTCGAAATCGTTGTCATGATAGATAATCGTATCACGCTGAGTCAGTTTGGCAACGATATTGTCCTCCATCAGAGTAGCGGCTATATAGAGATAATCGTCATCCCAAAGCATTCTGACAGTGGTCTCCTTGCAAGGTTCTGGATAGCCTTCGCCTCTGATATCCACGAATGCCTCGGTCGGTCTGGCGCGAAGCCATGAATCTTCTTTGAGTTTGCCGTCTATCCTGATCGGATCCACCGTACGGAAACAGTCATAACTGCGCGGTTCAGTCAGAACGGCCTTGTAGCGCTCATACAGAGGCTGTGCGAATGCCAGCGCCGAAAGGCACATGGCCAAAGTAAACAAGAATATTCTCTTCATTTATGACAATATTGATTAAATTTTCAAACCGGCAGACGGTCACTCGTCGTAATCGTTGAAACTGAGCACCTGGCCTGAACCGCGGTAAAGCACGAGAGGTTCTTCAAGATCGACCGCAAGGACAGTGATCTTTTCGTCCAGGACATCCTCTGGGACATCGATATAGCAAACGCCTGGCACCTCGCTCCATGAAATGTCGTTGTAGCGCACCCAGTCGAGCTTCACATCGCTGCCTACTACCCTGATATCCTTGATACGGCTTTTGAGACCTTTGAGTTCGACACTCTCGTTCGGCCTGTAAGGAAGATAGATATAAAGTGTCTTGCTGTCCAGACTGAGAGAAGTGTACCCGTGTACATGTCCGGCAGGAATGCCTGCCTTCGTATCATAAATGGCCTCCGCGTGCTTCGATGTCCATCTTCCGAACTCCTTCAGGATGGCCACCTGCTCGTCAGGGATGGAGCCGTCAGCTCTCGGACCGATATCGAGGAGAAGGTTCCCGCCGAGACTGATGCAGTCCACGAGCATACGAAGAAGGACCATATCGCTCTTGTAGTCGGTATCCCCGACCCTGTATCCCCAAGAATCGTTCATGGTCATACAGGTCTCCCACCACTGGGATTCAGGACGGGTGACAGGGACTCCGAGTTCAGGCGTAGCATAGTCTCCGTAACCCTGTATACGTGAATTCACGATGACCCCCGGATTGGTCTCCCGGAGCATCTCCACTATTTCCTTCGCTCTCCAGTCCTCGGCCGTCTGCTCCCAGTCTCCGTCAAACCAGTAAAGGTCAGGTTTCCAGGCATTCAGTTCTCGCAGCTGTGCAAAATTGAAATCCACGAAATGCTGCCACCTCTTCGGTTCCTTATGAATGTCGTATTTGGCAGGACCGTTACGGTAAATGTTCGGATAGTCCTCTCTCGGCCAGTCTATAAGGGAAAAATAGAAACCGAGTTTCAGCCCCTGTTTCCTCACTTCCTCTGCAAAAGGGGCGATAACATCACATCCCGCAGGCGAATTCTTTACGGCACTGTCATCGCCTGCCTTTGTATCCCACAGGGCGAACCCGTCGTGATGCTTGGTAGTGATGACCGTGTACTGCGCACCACTCTCTTTTATAAGACGTGCCCAGTATGCAGGGTCGTAATCGGCAGCCGTGAATGCCTCTCGCTGCTTCATGTAATCCTCGATGGAAACGGTCCCGTTATGGAAAGCCCAGCTTTCCGAAGTCTCTCCCTTGGAATAGATTCCCCAATGGATGAAAATCCCGAGCTTCGCCCTCGAGAACCATTCCATACGTTCGGCCTTCTGCTCAGGAGTTTCCGCTTTCATCGGCACAGACGTCGCTGACACCAGTGCTAAAGACGTCAATAAAATATCTCTGACTTTCATATGTGGTTAAATTTATACTGCTAAACTTACAAAGATAATTTTTTTATGGCAAATCCAATAATAATGTAAACCCAAACCCCGGTTTAAATTCATAAAAGACAATTCTATGCCGTCGATCAGGTTGGATTGTCATCAGAATTATTTATATTTGAAGATTGTAAGGATTTTTCGGAAAAATCATTTTACATATTAACATAACCATACAATTCATATGAAACATTTCTTTCCGGCAGCGGTCTTTGCTGCCACTCTGATTCTGGCGTCCTGCAGTTCCGGCGACAGTTTCATCTCGGACAGATCTTACAGAAAGACTGTACTGGAAGACTATAACCGAAGGGTAGAGCTGCTTAACGGCTATAATGCAACGGCAATAGTCAATGACCCGTCACTGACAAACCGTGAAAAGGAAATGCTGCAGTTCCTGTACGCGTATATGCCGTACGGGGACATGATCAACTACAGCGGAGAATATTTTCTGCAGAATATAAGGCTGAGCGAACAGACCAGAGAGACATTCTCCTGGGGGAAAGAAATCCCTGAAATGCTCTACAGGCATTTTGTCGTTCCTGTCAGAATCAACAATGAAGATCTGGACGAATCCAGAGCCGTTTTCTTCAAGGAACTCGCACCGAGAGTCAAGGACCTTCCTATCAAGGAGGCAATCCTCGAAGTAAACCACTGGTGCCATGAAAAAGTCATCTATACGCCTACCGACTCCCGTACCAGAGGCCCTCTGTCACTGGTGAGCAGCGGGGCCGGAAGATGCGGAGAGGAATCTACTTTCCTGGTGGCTGCACTAAGGTCTGTCGGCATCCCCGCACGTCAGGTGTACACACCGAGATGGGCCCATACGGATGACAACCATGCATGGGTAGAAGCCTGGGCTGACGGACATTGGTATTTTCTCGGAGCATGCGAGCCTGAACCTGTGCTGAACTTAGGATGGTTCAACAGTTCGGCAAGCCGGGGGATGCTCATGCACACCAATGTGTTCGGACGCTATAACGGACCTGAACAGGTGATGAGCAGGACTGAAATGACCACTGAAATCAATGTGACAAGCAATTATGCCCCTACTGCATCTGTGGATATCAGAGTAGTGGACACAGAAGGCAACCCTGTTCCGGAAGCACGGATAGAATTCAAGATATACAACTATGCCGAATTCTATTCTGCAGCCAGAAAAACCGCTGACAGTCAAGGACACACGTCTATCGAAGCCGGCTGCGGAGACGCTCTCGTCTGGGCTACAGACGGACAGAGATACGGGTTCCGCATGGTGTCATTCGGAAAGGACAAGGCGGCAGACATTGTACTGGACCATAAGGCCGGAGACAATTTCCGTTCCGAATTTTTCATCGTTCCACCTAAGGAAAATGAGAAAGTTCCTCCGGTAACAGACGAGCAGAGGGCGGAGAATACACGCAGAATGTTCCAGGAGGATTCCATCAGGAATGCTTATACAGGCACTTTCTGCACTCTTGAAGAAGGAAAGGCATTCGCAAAGGAAACCGGACTGGATGCTGACAGGATAGCCGGATTCCTTGTAAACTCAAAAGGCAACCATGCTGTCATCAAGGCCTTCCTGACCGAGGCGAAAAACAAGGACATGGCCAACGAGGCTCTCGACCTTCTGGGATATATCCTTCCGAAAGACCTGAGCGACACGCCTAAGGAAGTCCTTGACGACCACCTGTACACTTCAACAGACTTCTCGAAGAATGTTCTCGGTCCGAGAGTGCGCATGGAACTTCTCAGCCCTTACCGTTCATATCTGCAGGAGAATATCCCTGTCGAACTGGCCGCGAAGTTCATACAGGATCCGCAGAACCTCGTATCATGGTGCCGGGAAAACCTGACCATGGCCGACGACTACAGCATGAGACTGGTGCCGACAAGACCTGTCGGCACATGGAAATCAAGAATTTCCGACCGCTATTCGAGAGACCTTTTCTTCGTGGCCGCCTGCAGGAGCCTCGGAATTCCTGCCTGGGTAGACGAAATAAGCGGGAAAGTACGCTACAGTCATGACGGAAAAGAATTCGATGTGGATTTCGAGGCCCCGGAGCCTCAGCCGGATGCCTACGGCACCGTAGTACTGTCATACAAGCAGGACAAAAATACGAATGCCCCTCGATATTATACCAATTTCAGTATCTCCAGAATAGAGGACGGCAGCATGGTCCTGATGAATTTCGATGACGAAAAGGCTGTAGACGAACTCTTCAAGGGAGGCGTACGGCTTGAAGCCGGAGACTACGCCCTTGTCAGCGGTACAAGGTTCGACGGTGGAGAGGTCATGTCAGAAATGACGGTTTTCACAGTGCCTCAGGACGGCAAGGTGACAGTACAGCTCAATACTCCGGAAAAAGCGGACGCTACCGAAATCCTCGGTACGGCAGACCTTCAGGCAGAATACATTTCCAGTGACGGAAATACCGCGAAAGTCGCTGATTTCATAGGTACTGACAAATGCGTTGTGGCAATACTCGGAGCCGGAGAAGAACCTACAAACCATATCCTTAACGACATCTCCGCATTCAAAAAGGAAATCGAAAATACCGGTGCGAAAATGCTCATGCTTTTTGCCGATGAAGACAATGCAAAAAGATTCAAAGCCGCAGACTTCCCTAACCTGCCGGACAATTTCGTTTTCGGTACAGACAAGGACGGTGCTGTGAAGAAAGCCTTGGTCAACGGTGCCAATTCCTCAAAAGAAGCGCTTCCGATAGTGACTGTCGTAGACAGGTTCGGAAACATTTCATTCTTCTCAAGCGGATATATAATAGGTATCGGAGAAAGGCTGCTGAAAGATTTTCAAGAGTAGTGCTAAGGGGTGTCAGAATTGATAAAATGCAAGGCATTAAGGGTGAGGGCGACTCTGTTCCGGCAGATTTTAAAATCTGCCGGAACTTGTTAAATGACTGAGCCCGAATCCCGATAATAACGCAGCAGTTTGCAATTCTGACACCCCGCATTTAAACCATAAGACCAGGCATGTGTCTTATATAGCGGTTTTTAAATTTAATGACATGAATACTTTATCAAAATTTATCATGACAGCGGCCGTAATGTCGGCCTGTGCCGTAAGTTCATTTGCGCAGGACGCACCAAAAGGCAAGGAAATGAATCCCGAACAGTTCACCCAGGAGAGGGCGGAACGCATCGCAGATGAACTGGCATTGGACGACAGGGCCAGGACAAAATTCATCGACACGTACTGCAGCTATTTCAAGGAAATGAAAGAAATCTGCCCTTGGCAGGACAGACGGGATCCGGAAAAATGTACCGCCCGTCTGAGCGACAAGGAACTGGACCAGGCGATGAGAGAGAGGCTCGACAGAAGCAGGAAGATGCTTGATCTTAAGGAAAAATACTATGAAGAGTACAGCAAATTCCTGAATCCTCGCCAGATACAGAAACTCTACGAAATGCAGAGGCATATGATGGGAAGACATTTCCACAACGGTCCGCATCACGACGGATGTCCGGTTCCCGGCAGAAGACCATACCATGATGCAGGATACCATGCAGGACACGGGCCGGTACACGGAGGATGCTGTCCGGTACGGTAGATTCTCACAACAAACCTGTTAAGAATATCCCCTGACTCTCATCCGCAGCAGCACAGCGGGCCGCAATGGTAAAAGTCAGGGGATATTTGTTTTTAATAGGATTTGAAGATTTTCATTTTCAGAAAACCTGTGTTACTGCAGGTCGGTTTTCCGGTGCAGTACCGAATTTCCTGTCAGGTTTCTTCCCCATTTCGAAAGTCAGAGTACCTCCTTTGATGATATCCTGGTAGGTGATATAGCTTTTCGCATACGGTTTGCCGTTCAGATACACCTTTCTGATATAGATGTTCTCCGGGCTGTTGTCCAGTGCTTCGACGACAAAGGTATTGCCTCCGCGCACCTTCATTTCCACTTTTCTGAATTTCGGACTTCCGAATACGAAAATCCCGTCAGACGGGTTCACCTGGTAGAATCCTAATGCAGACATCAGATACCAGGCGGACATCTGTCCGCAGTCTTCGTTTCCGATAAGTCCGTCAGGGGCATCTGTATAGAACTCATCCATAATGAAACGGACCTTTTCAGCGGTTTTCCATTGCTCTCCGGCATATGCATAGAGATAGGCGATATGGTGGCTCGGCTCATTGCCGTGGGCGTACTGGCCTATAAGTCCGGTAATGTCGCTGGATGGAGCGTCTCCCATACTGTCAGTATTGGTGAAAAAGCTGTCGAGTCTGTCAGTGAATGCCTTGTCTCCACCGAACATAGATATCAGGCCGTAAGGATCCTGAGGAACGAAAAAGGTGTACTGCCAGCCGTTCCCTTCACAGAAATCCCCGACAGTGTGTATGGACCTGGCCGGATCATATGGGGTACGCCATGTGCCGTCATCCAATTTAGGCCGGATAAACCCGATGGAACTGTCGAAATAATTCCTGTAGTATCCGGCTCTTGCCGAGAATACCGCCGCATCATCGGTTTTCCCCATCTTTTCTGCCATGGCGGCTATACCCCAGTCATCAACGGCGTATTCCAGAGCTATGGAAGTGGCTTCATGGATCTTGTCCGCAGGAATGTAGCCTTTCTCCATTATATACGGGACCCCTTTCTGATGCCTGTATGTGGCAGTGGCTTTCATCGCGGTGAAGGCTTCTTCGGCATCGAATCCGTCAAAACCTTTCAGATAAGCATCCGCTATGACCGGGACCGAGCTGTACCCAGGCATCTGGTTCGTCTCACCGCTCATCAGCGGCCATATCGGGAGCTTGTCCTGCTGACGGTATATGGAAATCATCGATCTGACAGTCCTGTCAACCATTTCCGGAGAAATGATGGTCATAAGCGGATGCAGAGTCCGGTAGGTATCCCACAGGGAAAGGGTGGTATAATTGGATACCTCCGGGTCTGTATAGATCATGTCGTCCATTCCCCGGTATTCTCCGTTTACGTCACAGTACAATGTAGGGGCTATCATGGTATGGTACAGAGCCGTATAGAAAATTCTCATGGATTTTTCATCATCGGTATATACGGTCATTTTCTGGAGCAGCCGGTTCCACCTGTCAGCGTTTTCATCCACTACCCTGTCAAAATTCCAGTGCGGGAGTTCCGCCTCGAGGTTCATCGCGGCATTCTCGCAGCTGACGGAGGAAAGGGCCACCTTGATTCTTACCTGACTGACATTTCCGAAACCGAGGACACTCTTTACTGAAGCGGTCCTGAGCTGGTTTCCAGGCTGGGGATCATTGTCGTCATAGGCCGTAAAGGAGACTATCGGGGTATCGCTTTTAAGGACGAAATACACTCTTCTGGACGGACTCCAGCCTCTGACATACCTGTAGCCTTCCACGGTGTAGTCATCGATTTTCCTGATGTAGCTTTCCCAGGCGTTGGCCCCGTTGCCCTCACGGAGATCTATCAGGAGCGACGCAGGCTTTCCTGCAGGGTAGGTATAGCGATGGAATCCGGTCCTGTCGGTAGAAGTAAGTTCGGCTTTGATTCCATAGCGTTCTACCATGACAGAATAGTATTCAGGCCGGGCGATTTCGGTATCATGAGAATATAGGGAGGCATATCCTCCCTCGAAATCATCCTGGTTTCCCCGTGGAGTCCGGATTTCGTTCAGAGGCATAACGAGTATGTCCCCCAGGTCCGTGCATCCGGTCCCGCTCAGATGGGTATGCGAGAAGCCGATGAGGACGCTGTCGCTGTAATGGTAGGCAGAGCACCAGTCCCAGCCTTTATGGATATTGCTCGGACCGAGCTGTACCATTCCGTAAGGCACACTGGTCCCGACAAATACGTGCCCATGACCTCCGGACCCGATATACGGGTCGACATACTGCAGCAGGCCTTCGCTTTTTGAATAATCACGTCCATGTGCAGCCGCTGCGGCTGCCATAAAAACGGACAGGATCACTGTCCCTAATACATTGATTTTCATACCGTATTTTATTTTGAAATGGCAACCCCTACCTTTGAATCGGCGCAGCCGTAATACAGAAACCACTTCCCATTGAACCAGGCCATACCTTCTATGAACACCGTCCCGTCCTTGTACTGTCCGCTTTTCTCGAATGCTTCAGTCGGAACGAAGAACGGCTTGTCAAGTCTGGTGATAAACTTCAGAGGGTCTTCAGCATCGAACAATGCCTGACCGGCAGCATATACATTCGCCGTGTAAGCAGTATCGCCGCGCGAAGCGGAGTTTTTTCCGTTGTAAAGGAGCACAATCCCGTTCCGGGTATAGATTGCCGGCGGGCCGCATTCCGTGAGCTGGCTGTCGAAATAGCCGTCCCGAGGTGAAAACAGTTTCCTGACCGACCCGTCCGAATTCATGACAGGTGTCCATCTGATGAGGTCGTCAGATGTCGCTGCATGGACGTTTTCTTCACCCCAGTACATGAAGTAATGCCCGTCGATTTTCCTGATTGTCTGTTTCCCGTCTTTGATTTCGGTAAGGATTGAAGCTGATTTGCAAGCCATGTCCCTGAATTTTCCATCACAGGCATCTGCGAAGACAGGACCATGCTTTGTCCAGTTCTTCAGATCCCTCGAAGTGGCGACGGCAAGTCGCGGTATCTGTCTGTTCCACTGGGTGTAGAACATCACATACAGGCCGTCTTCGGTCATGGCGATTCTCGGGTCTTCGCAGCCGCCGGGCCATTCGTATTCCTTGCAGGAATCTTCGGCCGGATACAGCACTGGCTGCCTGTCCCGGACGAAGTGCAGTCCGTCTTCAGCTACTGCGTATCCGAGCCTGGATGTCCTGTGGCCGATGCCAGTGCCGGACCTGTCTTCGGCACGGTAGATGACCACGACTTTCCCGTCATGTACCGTTGCTGCCGGATTAAAGGTGTCATTGGACTCCCAGTCGACGGAATCTTTTACCATAGGGCACCAGAATCTTGTCTGGCTGTCCGGAGATATTACCGGGTTGACTCCTTCAGGACGGGAAAATTCCCCGATTGCCCAGTCTGGCAGCCCGTCCCCGGATTCGTTTTTACATGCGCAGCATATTGCGGCACAGCACATCGCGGCAAGAAAAAATTTTCTTGTTTTCATACAGTTGTGGATATTACTCGGTTATTGTGTCTGAAAATGAATATGGAGCAGCTTCCTCTGATGTCCCCCGCCCGTATTCCGGTGTGCCGGACATACGGAAGACTATCTTAGCCCCTTTGAGCAGGTCCGTGTGGGTCATATAGTTTTTCCCGTATGGTTTTCCGTTGAGACGCATGGAACTTATATACCGGTTCGACACACCGTTGTTTTCTGCAGAAACAGTCACGGTCTTTCCGTTTTCAAGCTGGATTCTTGCTGACTTGAAAAGCGGAGAACCGATGATATACTGATCAGTTCCGGGACACACTGGATAGAAACCGAGGGCGGAGAATACATACCATGCGGAGGTCTGTCCGTTGTCCTCGTCTCCGCAATATCCGTCAGGAGTGGCGGAATACAGCTTGTCCATGATTTCGCGGACCCGGTACTGCGCTTTCCAAGGCTGTCCTGTATAGTTATACAGGTAGACCATGTGCTGGATCGGCTGGTTGCCGTGGGCGTACTGGCCCATATCCATTATCTGCATTTCACGCATCTCATGGATGATGCCGCGGCTTTCCAGTCCGAGTTTTCCCGGCAATACAAATACGGAGTCCATCATGGCATTCAGTTCCTCTTTCCCGCCCATCAGGTCCATCAGTCCCTTAGGGTCATGGAAAACGCAGAAGCTCCAGTGCCAGCTGTTGCCTTCGCAGAAAGCCCCGCTCCAGTCTGCCGGATCGAAATCCGGGTCAAATACACCACGGTCATTCTTTCCACACATAAGTTTTCTGTCAGGGTTGTAGACATTCCTGTAGTTGAGCGCCCGGTCGACATATACCCTTATCTCGCTTTCCGGCTTGCCGAGTTTCTTTCCGAGAGTATAGATAGTCCAGTCGTTGTAGGCGTATTCGAGTGTGCGTGCCACATTCTGGCCGATACCGACATTGTCGGGGATATAACCGAGCCTGTTGTACCATTCATAGCCTTTGCGCCCGGATGCCGTACCTTCAAGCCAGTCATTCGCACCATGGACGAGAGCCTCCCAAAGAGTCTCGATGTCATAGCCGCGCAGCCCCTTGACGTATGCATCAGCCACTACGGAAGCGGAATTGTTGCCGACCATGATGTCCCTGTGTCCAGGGCTTGACCATTCGGGAAGGAAGCCGCTTTCAAGATAGGCATTTACCAATCCTTCCTGCATCTTTTCTCCCATGGACGGATACACGAGGTTGATCAGAGGGAAAAGACTGCGGAATGTATCCCAGAATCCTGTATCGGTGAACAGATACCCTTCCCTGATTTCCCCGTTGTACGGACTGTAGTGTACTGTTTTCCCTTCCGCATCCGTTTCGTAGAAAGCCCTTGGGAACAGCAGGCATCTGTACAGGCATGAATAGAATGTCCTGAGATTATCGATATCCCCGTCTTCGATTTCTATCCGGCCGAGCACGTCGTTCCAGATGTCCTTCCCCGCAGCCGCCACTTCATCGAAAGTCCTGTCTCCTATTTCCAGCAGGTTCCTTTCTGCCTGCTCAAGGCTTATGAATGAAGATGCTACACGCATGTGCACGGTTTCACCCGATACAGTGGAAAATCCGGCTATGGCACCGGCATGGTCGCACTGTACTTCCGTTACACCTTCGAGAATCTTGCCGTCCCTGACCGTCCTGACAAAGTCGAAAGGCTTGTCGAAGACAGCCACGAACCAGTTCCTGAAATTTTCAGGGACACCGCCGCTGTTTTTGGTGGTATATCCGACTATCTTTCTTTCCTGAGGTATCACCTTAATATATGAACCCCGGTCAAAGGCATCGATGATCACATACGAACTGTCCGAAGCCGGATATGTGAGCCGGAAGCATGCGGCCCTTTCCGTAGGTGCAAGCTCCACTGTCACATCGTGGTCGGCAAGGTATGTCCTGTAATAGTACGGCTTTGCGGTCTCGGCCTTGTGGGAGAACCAGCTTGCCCTCATGTCCTGGTCGAAAACCACCTTTCCGGTAGCGGGCATGACGGAAAACTGCCCGTAGTCGTTCATCCACGGACTTGGCTGGTGTGTCTGTTTGAAGCCCCGGATTTTCTCCGCGTCATAGCAGTATGTCCATCCGTCACCCATCCTTCCTGTCTGTGGGGTCCAGGCATTCATCCCCCATGGAAGCGCAGTAGCCGGGTAGGTATTGCCGGTGGAAAGTTCAAACCTGGAGTCCGTACCGACAAGTGTACTTACATAGTCGACCGGTCCGTCCGCGGCATATGCCGGCAGGACGGCGAACACCGGTACGAGTAATGATAAACGCAGGTATCTGTTCATTTCATTCCAATAATCATAAAAATTAATCCTTAATGATACAATATTGCTGTCTTAACTGAACCTTGCGGCAAATATATAATGAAAACGGACTGTTCTTCAGGCTCCGTCCGACCGCCGGGTCCGTTGGCGCGATATTATACTACAATGGCGCGGAGATTAACAACAATCCTGGCCTCTCCAAATCACAGAATATAAATTTGGGTAACTTTGCAGAAGATATCACCACATATTTCAGAATGGTATGAAAAGGCTTTGTATCCTGGCGCTTTTGATTACGCTTAACCCGCTGATTTTCAATCTTTATTCTTATAACCTCAAACAGATTTCCGACAAGGAATACATGACCAACAGTTCCATTACTTCGATGTGTCAGGACAGCCGTGGTCTTATGTGGATAGGGACCTGCGACGGACTCAATGTCTATGACGGGCAGCAAATAATGGAGTACCGGATTTCAGAAGGTCCGGATTACCTGTCCGGAAACCTTATTGACAATATAGTAAATTCCTCTGACAGGATATGCTGGATCCAGACCTATTACGGACTGAACAGATTCGATTTCGATACCGGCTCCATCACGCATTTCAACCAGTTCCAGAAACTTTTCTTTATGGCAAGCGACCGGAACGGAAATTTTTTCGTACTAAACGACAGCAACAGCGTATACCATTACGATGAGATCAAAGGCATATTTGTGAAAATCACCCTCACAGGCATCCCGATATCGGATGTGCTGTGCTTCTTCGTAGACAAGGACAACATGATGTGGGTGGTGATGCAGGGTTACAGCAAGTGTTTCAGGATACTTCAGTCAGAGAACGGGATCACACTTCTGCCTCAGGAAAGCCTGATGTCACATAATTCTCCATTGGTCAACTGCTACAGCGACGGAGAATACATATCATATATAGATGAAGACAAATATCTGTATTCCTATGAAATAAGTACGGGAGAAACTGAGAGGATCGCATGGCTCGGAGACGAGATGGACAGGCGCGGAAAGATATCTTCCATTGTCAGACATCACGACAGTTTCTTTGTCGGATTTCTCATGGACGGACTCCTCATGGTGGAAAAAGCCGGGAACAGATATGAAATCTCCCCATTGCCGATAAACAGCGGAGTATTCTGCCTGAAAAAGGACCTTTTCCAGGATATAGTATGGATAGGGACTGACGGACAGGGTGTCTACATATATTCGGAACCCTTGTATTCGATACGGTCTGTCGAACTGAGCAGATATGAAGACAATATACAGAGACCTGTAAGGGCGGTTCATATAGATGACGACAGGACCATGTGGATAGCAACGAAGGGGAACGGCATTTTCAAGATATTCGACTACAGTCCGGAAAAAAATCCGGCGAAATCTTCGAAAGAAACGCTGACGGCATCCGCATCCGGACTGCGAAGCAATGCTGTATATTGTTTCGCAGAGAGTTCGCGGCCGATTCTCTGGATAGGAGAAGAAGAAGGGCTGTGCTGCTGGTCCTACCGCGACAGGAAAATCGTCCGGGTCCCGGTGCAGGTGGACGGCGTGGATTTCAAATACATACACGATGTCTACGAGACTTCGGACGGGGAAATCTGGCTGGCAAGCGTCGGCATGGGAGTAGTGCGAGCCAAAATCTCCGGACCGGACGATGCGCCTGTACTTACAGGAGCGAAACGGTACGTCATAAACAACGGTGATATGGGCTCCAACTATTTTTTCAGCATTTACGCAGAAAGCGACAGTCTGGTGCTTTTTGCAAACAAAGGCTATGGAGCATTCCGCTACAACCCTTCTTCCGACGGGATAGAACCGCTGTCAGATATAAAATTCGACAATGTGACACTGAACAGTATCCTCGATATCAGCCGGGACAGTTCCGGGCGCTGGCTTCAGGGTACGAGCTACGGGCTTGTCAGGTATGACAGCGACACTGAATACACTCTGTTCAATACCCGGAACGGCTTCCCGAACAGTACCGTTCATGCCATTCTGAAATCCGGTCCCGATGATTTCTGGCTTAGCACGAACCTCGGCCTGGTGAATTTCAACTCGCGGGATGATTCTTTCAGGACCTATGGTTTCAATGACGGACTCGATGTGGTCGAATTCAGTGACGGTGCGGCATTTTACGACAGAACCGACGGAACCCTTTATTTCGGTGGGATAAACGGTTTCGCATCGGTCTCGGCTGACGGCAGGCAGGAGCATCCTTATATGCCGCCCGTATATTTTGACGGGTTGTCCATCCTCGGTGAAAAAGCGGTCCTGTCAGAGCACCTGTCCCGGAAAAGTTCAGGAAAAGATTACGCACAGGTCCTGGATCTTGACCACGGCCAGAATTTCTTTTCCGTATCCTTTACTGCCGTAGACTACATCAACGGAAACAACTGTACCTATTATTACAGACTTAAAGAATCCGGTGAGCAATGGATAAACAACGGACACAAGCATGAGATACCGTTTACCGGCATTGCTCCCGGGGAATACACGCTTCAGGTGAAGTACCACAACAGTGTATTCGATCTGGACAGCGATGTCTATTCCATGAAAATACACATTGCCGGACCGTGGTATACGTCCTGGTGGGCATATATTCTCTATGTCATGTGCATTTCCGCGGTCGCGGCGCTCGTCATCAGGACGGAAGTCCAGAGACACAAGGCACGCAAGCAGAAGATGCTCGATGAGCTGGAAGCCAGGCACAAGGAAGAAATTTTCGAGTCAAAACTGCGTTTCTTCACTGATGTCGCAAGTGAATTCAGTACACCTCTGACGCTGATATACGGTTCTTGCGGCCAGATTCTCTCAGACAGGAGCCTGACGCCGGATGTATCCGGGTATGCGAAAATGATTCAGACCAATGCCAGCCGCCTTGACAACCTGATACACGAACTGGTGGAATTCAGGCATATAGAGACAGGGCACAGGACTCCGCGTATAGAAAAGGTGGATGTTTCCGCTCTGATCAAGGATATGTCCCCGGCATTCGGAGAAGCGGCCAAAAGCAGGGGAATCGCTTTCGACTGTACAGTACCAGACAAAATCGAAATCAATTCGGACAAGGCATTTATAAATGTAGTGCTCATCAACCTGACGACATATGCGTTCCGGCACACTCTGCCTAAGCAGAGAGTAAGTCTCGGAATATCTTTGACAGAGCGCGGAGAACTGGTACTGACTCTCTCCTGTACGGCATGTGACATACGTGAAGAGGAACTGGACGGCCTTTTCAACAGATACACGGCTCTTGACAGTATCGGGAATACATCCGGGACCGCGTTCAACCGCTCCGGTCTGGGTATGTCGATAGCGAGGTCCATGGTACAGCTTCTCGGAGGAAGGCTTGAAGCAGGGAAATCCACGACCGGAACAGTAAACTTTACCATGTCACTTCCCCATATAGACACGGAGCATGTGATAAAGCCCGCAGTCTGGACTGATACCGGATACATCCCTGCAATGGATTCAAGTCCGGTATCGCTGCCTCATTATGAATTCGACGAGATGCGCCCTACCGTACTGGTGATGGACGATGAAGTGGAAATGCTCTGGTTCATCGGCGGCATTTTCTCTAAGGAATTCAATGTCATGACACTGCAGGACACTTCGGGTCTGGAGCAGCTGCTCGGCGAAATCTACCCGAGCGTAATCATCTGTGACTCTGACATACCGGTGACAGGCGGAATAGGAGTGATCAATACTGTCAAATCCTCGAAAGAAACAGCGCATATTCCTGTGATTATCATATCAGGGAAATATGAAACCGAACAGCAGATAGAAGCCTTGTCTGCAGGGGCCCAGCTATATGTCACCAAGCCGTTCAGCGCGGACTTCCTGAAAGCTTCCGTCCGGCAGCTGATCCGGCGCAAGGAAGACCTGAAAGACTATTTCAGCTCCCCTATCAGCTCGTACGAAAAGACAGAAGGCAAACTCACCCACAAGGAATCCAGAAAATTCCTCCAGAAAGTGCTGAAAATCATAAATGACAATATCACGGACAAGAACCTGTCGCCGCATTTCATCGCTGATGCCCTTGCCATCAGTACGAGAAGCCTGTACCGTAAAATGGAAGCCATGGGCGGGGAGAACCTGACCGGACTGATACGTTCGAGCCGTCTGCATGTCGCGAAAAACATGTTGCAGACCACACAGAAGACCATCGATGAGATCGTTTTCGCCTCCGGCTTCACCAACAAGGTCACCTTCTTCAAGGCCTTCAAGGAAAAGTACGGCTGCACGCCAAAGGAATACCGTACCGCATACCTCGACAGCATGCACAAATCAGCCAAAGGAAAAAGTAAAGATATGTGATAATATAGTTTAATTCTGTGCCAATCGAAAAACACGGACCTGGACCGGAGTAAAACGTATTTTCAAACTCTCTACTTTTGGGCCGTCAGAACTGAACCTTCTGAAAAATCATTTTAACGTAACACTAAATTATCTTTTAAATGAAAAAGAAACTACTCCTGCTGCTTACCCAGGCTATGTTTCTTCCAATGTCCATGACACTGACATCGTGTACGGAAGAAACCGGCGTTGAAAATACCGGGGAAGCGGCAAGTCTTGTTCTGGACAACGATTCGGTTACATTGGTCCAGGGACATGACATCACAGTGAACATCACTTCCGGAAACGGAGACTATTCCGTGAGATCTTTCGATGAAAGTGTGGTTACGGCAACAGTAAACGGTACCGCCGTGACCATTCATGCGGTGGAAAACAGCCAGCTTGGCGAAGATGACATCCTGAAGACTACGGTTCTCGTCCTCGACGGGAGGAAGAAAGTCGCCAGAGTAGAAGTCCTTGTGGCCAGGCTCTGGGATCTGACTGTAGATGTACCGTCAGAAGAGGGCATCGATCTGTTCATAGGCGAGACCCGTACCGTGAAAATCCTGACTGGAAACGGAGGATATGGGATTTCGGCAACTGAAGGTGCCGGAGACTTCGTGGAAATCGGCGAGATAACAGGACAGACATTCACTCTGACAGGTCTTTTAGAAACCGGTGATACACCTGTACAGCTGACATTGACCGACAGCGAAGGAAAAACCGTGGCTTTCCCTGTAAGGGTGAATATAGTGGATCTGATGCTTGCCGAAAACGAGGCGGTATTCTCCGCTCCTGATGCGGAGGCCCAATATATCGCCATAGAACAAGGCAACGGGAACTATGCAATAGAATACAGTACCGGTGATAGCGAACCTACCGAGACTTCGGACATCGTGGAAGCCTCCGTATCCGGCAACATGATTACAATAGAACCGATGTCAAGAGGGAACGTAAATGTAATAGTGACAGACCAGAAAGGCTCGTCCGAGACCATAGCGGTGACGGTGAACCCGTATGAACTGCAGCTGGAAGGCAACCCTACATCACTGACTGTCAATGGGTTTGCTAACACACTTTCGGTAGCCATCGCACGCGGGAACGGAGGATACACACTTTCTCCGCTCACTGAAGAAAACAGCAAATACATAGAGTCGGCTGAAATAGACAAAAATGACAACCTCGTCGTGAAAGCGAAATGGTTCGGCACCACGGAACTGACCATTACCGATGAGGCGGGACAGTCTCTTGATGTCCCTGTGACAGTCGCTCCGGTGGCAGCGGAACTCAGTTCCGACTATTGTTTCAGGATGGGTATCAGGGAATACATAGAAAGCCATCCGGACTTCGACCATCAGCAGCAGCTGACTTTCGAAATGGTCTTCTGGCCGACATATTCGAGGGCTCTCCAATCTTTCATAGGACTTGAAGGAGTATTCCTTTTGAGATGTGAGAACAACGGTGACACGGATCTTCGCTTTGAAATAGCGACAAAAATACATAAGGATCCAGCCAATCTCTCCGGAGACACCTATAACGACCCTCGGTTCAGAAGCCAGCAGAAGATGGGAAATGACCGTCAGGGGAATGCCCAATGGTATCATATTGCCATCGTCTTCGATGGCACACAGTCCAGCACAAAAGAGGCTTACAAAATGTATATCAACGGAGTGCGCGAGGAGCTGACCCCGGCTTCGGAAGACTATGCCAATGTTTCTCCGGACCCGTATCTCGTACTGTCTTCAGTAGCTGGAGATGAAGCCCTTATGATAGGACGCTCAGGAAACAGCGAGTACAGGCTCGGTTACTGTGCCATCGCCCAGGCCCGCATGTGGACAGTCGCGAGGACCGAAGAGCAGATCAAGGCTGACATGTGCACATATTACACCCCTGAAGAAGCTGCAGAGAAAGAAGGTCTTGCAGGATACTGGGTACCTTCGGAAGGGACAGTCGGCTTAGACATGTTCCCGAACTACGGATATGTCGGAGAAGGTCTCAACGGTATCGTATACAACAATACCTCATCTATCTCCCAAACTCCGTTCAACGGACAGTACAGACCCGTAGAATGTCCTCATTCATATTGATTTATACTTAGAAAAAACTATAAACGATGAATTTTAGCAGACTGACTGCAGCGATGCTGTCCATTAGCCTTTTGGCGGCGGTATCCTGCGAAAATGTGGTCAATCCCGGCTTTGACGAGGGTGACTATGAACCTATTGTACCACCCGATCCTGTCCGCACCCTTGATACGATGGCAAGCGGAGAACGGGTAGTTCTCTCTGAAGGTTCTCTGACGGATGTCGTTCTTTCCTGGACTCCGACAGAGCCGCACGGAAATACCGTCTACCGTTATGAAGTCCTGATAGATACGGAAGACGGTGACTTTTCCTCTCCTGTGGAAACCTCCTTTTCTGACAACAACGGTATTGAAACCACTCTGACCCTCACCCATTATCAGCTGAATACCATCGGAAGGCTTGCCGGTTTCCGCAGCAACACCGAAGGTATCCTCCGCTGGAAAGTCCGTGCCTACTGCGGCCTCGATGAAGCGATGAGCAGCGTGGAAGGATGGTTCTCGATATTCATGATGGACGGAATCGATGATATTCCGGCAGAAAACGAACCTGTCTATATTACAGGTATCGGGACCGAAGATAACGGTGACGAATCCCAGGCTCAGCAGATGCTGCGTCAGGGCGAGGGTATCTACCAGACCTTTACCAGACTGAAAGCAGATCAGCCGTTCGTCTTTACGGCAACAGTCTCCGGCACGAAATGCTGGTACTATGTAAATGAAAACGGAGTGCTCCGCCAGAGAAATGAAGGTGAAGAGAACACCACTACTGTGCCTCAGTCAGGTATCTACCGTATTACCGTGAACATGGGTGACCAGACTGTCAGGTATGAGACCATCGGCGATGTCTTCCTTTTCAATGTTTCCGGTTCGTACAGACAGGATTTCGAGTATCTCGGCAAAGGATGTTGGGGTATCAAGGACTACACGGCCCGCAAACAGAGGGAAAGCTGGGCAGGCTCGGGCGAGACCCGTCACAGTTTCAAGATGGTCATCGACGGGACGGAATACCGCTGGGGCAACAGAGGCCGGGACGAGGGAAGCCCGAACCTGACTACCGACGACAGCTACTATAACCTCTATCAGCTTGCCCTCGGGACAGATTCCTGGGACTACAGTTTCAGGTACAACGATGAGCTGCTCCAGTGGGGCGACGAACAGAACGGAGTGTGGCTTGCAACGGTAAAGACCGATGTTACCCTGTATTTTAATGCGGAATTCGGAGTCTACACCCACAGGTGGACGGCCTCCGGTACAGAAAATACTGTAAATGAATGAATAAGATGAAAAAAGATTTGATACTTCACCCGTTCTTTATTGCAGCAGGGTCCTTTGTTGCGGCAGCCGCTGCAGTATCCTGCGACAACGGCGATATCGATGATATCTACAGAGGCGATCCGTCAGGCGAATACGTTTCGGACGTGGACTGGACCGAGGCGGCCGACCTGAGTACAGAGACCTACATCAAATATTTCTTTGAAAATGCCGGCGGCCGGGACACTTTCGGCGGCAGTATCTGGTGGGAGAAACCGAATACACCGCAGACAGGAGAGCCGTCAAGCGCCGACGGCAGCGGAGGATGGTCTCAGGGACATGCCTTGGATATTGTAACGGATTATTATTTAAGGCATTCCGATGATCCTGAGCTGCAGGCTCAGATCTATAATGACATCATGATACCGTTCCTGCCTGCGTTCGACGAGTGGAACAGGACCTGCGGCTACGGCGGTGACAATTTCTGGAACAACTTCTACGATGATATGGAGTGGATGGCACTGGCCTGCCTCCGTGTGTACGAACTGACCGGGGATACGGACTACTATGATGCCCTGATGAAGATGTGGAACCATATCAAGGAGGCGAAGAACAACTATATGGGTGTCGGCGGCATGGCATGGAAGACAGATGCTCCGGCATCAAGGATGTCCTGCTCGAACGGCCCTGGCTGTCTGCTTGCCATGAAGCTGTACCAGCTGACGGTCAGGGAGGCAAAGGAAGGCTGGGAGGCACAGGCGGAATATTACCTGAACTTCGCCAAGGAAGTCTACAGCTGGATGACCTCATACCTCTGCGATACATCCACAGGACAGGTCTATGACAACCTCGGCATCAACAGCGACGGTACGATCGGCACTCCGGACCAGGTGGCCCTCTCTTACAATCAGGGTACATTCATGGCTTCGGCCCTGGCCCTCTACAACGCGACCGGAGAGGACGAGTATCTGCGGAACGCCGTTTCATTCGCTTCCTATCAGGTAAACAGGAAGATGGATTCGGACTATCCGGTTTTCAGCGGAGAGGGCAACAGCGGAGACAACCTTCTTTTCAGGGGCATTTTCGTCCGCTACTTCCTCGACATGCTGAAACAGCCGACAAATGATGTCTATACGGAGTCCACGAAGTCAAAATTCATCGCGGCTCTCCGCAGCTGCACCGATGTAATGTGGTCTCTTGCCCATCCGGAAGGCTGGTATGTATGGGAATACAGCTGGTCATCGGCTCCTGACTTCGGAAACCGTAACGACAATCCCGACCGCCTTACGATAGAACTCAATGCAGAAGTGCCGGGTGCCACCGCGATAGAAATCCGGGCACGGTACGAAGACTGGGTCCAGGGCAGGGAAAGCGAATCCGAAAACTGGACCGGACCTGAATTCAATCCGGAAAATTAGTTTCACCTCGAAAAAACGAAAACAATGATAAATCTGGTAAAAACTATTTGCCTGACAGCTGTCTCCGTGGCTTTATCAGCCGGAATACCGGTCTATGGTGCTGCAGAAACACGACCTGAATCCGCTCCGGCAGAGCAGCCCGGCAAAGTGACAGTATCCGGTACGGTCCTGGATCAGACATCCAAGGAGCCGCTTATCGGTGTGGCCGTCCTTATCAAAGGACTGAAAAATCAGGGTGTCGTCACTGACCTCGACGGAAAATTCACAATCGAGCTCCCTTACGCCGATGCCCCTCTTGTATTCTCATATCTCGGCTACCAGCCAAAGGAAATCGTTCCCGGCGGCAGGGACAACCTCACCATACTCCTTGCCGAGGATTCGCAGGCCCTGCGTGAAGTGGTGGTAGTCGGTTACAGCACCCAGCGGAAAGAGACGATGATAGGTTCCGTTGCGACCATCACTACCAAAGAACTTGCACAGAGCCCTGCGGCCAACATAAACAACGCCCTTGCGGGCCGTCTGCCCGGTCTTATCGTGAACCAGTATGCCGGTGGCGAGCCTGGAGTGGACCAGAGTGAGATTTTCATCCGTGGAAAATCCACGTACGGAGACCAGGGCGCGATAGTTATAGTCGACGGGATCGAAAGGGACATGTCGTATCTGGCTCCTGACGAGATAGAGACTTTCACGATTCTGAAAGACGCATCGGCAACGGCAGCCTACGGTATCAGAGGTGCGAACGGTGTCATAGTCATTACTACCAAGCGAGGCAAGGCTGCTGAAAAAGCCACCGTGAACCTGAAAGCATCAGTCGGCATAAACCAGCCTATCGGCTTTCCAGAGTATCTCGGCTCGGCAGACTACGCAATGCTTTACAATGAAGCAAGGACCAACGATGCCCTCATGACCGGCGCGGAAGTCAGTTCCTTGAATCTGTTTTCAGACGAAGCCATCGCGAATTTCCGTCGTGCCAAAGGTGACAATTCCGACGGTCTCGGATACAACTGGGATTACTACGACTTCGCCTTCAAGCCCGGTGTCCAGGAAGATGTCAGCCTCTCCATCAGGGGCGGTACCGACAAGGTGCGCTACTATGTCCTGGCTAACTTCTTCAACCAGGGCGGGAACTACAAGTACACGAATGCAGGTCCTTATAACTCCCAGTCCCGTTTTACACGCTACAACTTCAGGTCGAATGTCGACATCGATATCAGCAAGTATCTCACGGCACGGCTTGATCTCGGAGCCCGTATCACGAATAGGAACGCCCCTGGAACCACTGCAGGCCGGCTGATGACCATCGCCGCCACACAGCCTCCTTACCTGCCTATCTTAGTAGAAGAGAATTCACATCCCCAGAATGAGGAATACATTTCACAGAACCCTCTCGGAATGCTTTACGGAGACAATGTCTACAGGTACAACATCCTCGGAGAGCTCAGCCGTACCGGCTACCTGAACGAAAAAAACACCTACCTGAACGGAAGTTTCTCCATGAATCTTGACATGGGATTCCTCACGGAAGGACTCAGCGCCAACCTTCTCTTCTCGTATGACGCCTCAGAAGGCCGCTGGATAAACCGAAGGCTCGACACCTATAAGGACGGATACAGAGAGTACCCGAGCTATGCCACCTTCATGCCTATCGGCGGGTCAGATGTCTACATGGAAGGCGGACACTATTCCGGTGCGTATAAGACAGGAAACAAGTTTGAAATAGACCAGACGCTCGGCAACGGCTTTACCCACAACGCTTCCGACGGAAGGACCTACCTTCAGGCACGTATCGACTACCACAGGACTTTCAATGAAAAGCACGAAGTGACTGCAATGCTCCTGGCCAACCGCGGAAACCGGACAGTCAACAATGAGATAGCATATCACAGCCAGGGACTTACAGGTCGTCTTGCCTATTACTTCTCAGGCAAATACCTCTTTGAATTCAATTTCGGATACAACGGGTCCGAGAATTTCGCCCCGGGCAAACGCTACGGTTTCTTCCCGGCAGGCTCCATCGGCTGGGTAATATCCGACGAGAATTTCGTCAGGGACAACGCTTCCTGGATAAACTTCCTCAAGATCAGGGCTTCGTACGGTCTTGTCGGCAGCGATGCCGTGAGCTCTCGTTTCCCGTATCTTGCTTTCTACGGCGGCGGCAGCGGCTATGACTTCGGAAACAATTTCGGTTCAAATGTAGGTGGTACCGCCGAAGGAAATCTTGCCAACGAGAACCTGACATGGGAAAAGGCCCGCAAGCTCAACGTCGGACTCGATTTCACCACTCTGTCCGACAGGCTTTCGCTGAATGTGGATTTCTTCCACGAGTACCGTTATGACATCATTACAGATATGACATCCGAAGGAATTATGGGATATCCGGACGTGGTCGGAAAGGATGCCGCCCTGCAGAATCTCGGTATTGTCACGAACCGTGGCGTAGATATCGAAATCAGCTGGAGCGACAGGATCGGCAGGAATTTCAGCTACTATATCCGTCCGAACCTCACGTTTGCCCGCAACCGTCTGGAATACAAGGCTGAGGTCGCCAGGAAAAATCCTTGGAGAAGGGAAACGGGAAAGAGACTTTACGAGAACTACGTCTATGTCTTCGACCATTTCGTCTCTGACCAGAACGAGGCTGACCGCCTCAATGCCATAGGATACCAGCCGTGGGGAACGCTTATTCCGGGAGACGTGGTATACAAGGATCTGGACAGGAACGGTGTCATCGATGACGAGGACCGTGCAGCCATGGGAAATCCGCGCAGCCCTGAACTGATGTTCGGCATACCTGTAGGCATCCAGTGGAAAAACCTGGATTTCAGCCTGTTGTTCCAGGGTGCGGCTCTGACTTCGATATTGCTGAACGGTGCAGCAGTATATGACTTCCCGCAGTTCGACCAGGACAAGATAGGAAAAGTGAAGAAGATGCACCTGCAGAGATGGACTCCGGAGACGGCATCCACGGCCAAATATCCGGCCCTGCACTACGGGACACATGACAACAACAAGAACTCCAACAGCAGTCTCTTCCTGTATGACGCTTCCTACATACGTCTCAAAAATGTCGAAATCGGCTTCAGCCTGCCTCAGAAATGGATGCAGAAACTGAAAATGCAGAAGGCGAGGATTTATTTCCAGGGTCTGAACCTGCTGACATTCGACAAGCTGGAAGATGTGGACATCGATCCGGAGACCAAGTCCGGAGACGGAGCATCATGGTATCCTATACAGAAAGTATTCAATTTCGGTATCGACATTACATTCTAAAAACATATGAATATGAAATTCAGACATATAATGACCGCCATTGCCCTGCCTGCGCTTATGCTGCAGTTTTCTTCCTGCGGTGATTTCCTGGACAGGGAGGATGACGACAATATTACCGAGGAAGAGGCCTTCTCCCGATATGAAAGGGTGAACGGGATGGTCTCCGACGTTTATGCAGCGGCAAAGAGAGCAGACCGCCCGCTCGTGTTCTTCGAGCATTTCAGCAACAGTGCCATTACAGACGAATGCGAAGGCACCAATGTCGAGGGCAACATCACGAACAACTTCAACAACGGCGCATGGAATCCGAATTCCCTTCCGGGAAGCTGCGGGCAGTACTGGGAGAACCTGTACGAAGGTATACGCAAGACTAACCTCATCATAGAGAACGTAAAGAAGTACAATACCCCGGACAATCCGCAGCAGGACGGCGACTTGAGAAACCGTATCGGGGAAATGTATTTCATGCGCGGATATTTCCACTATCTCCTGATGCGCATGTACGGCGAGGCTCCGTATATCGATTATGTGGTCAAAGCGGGTGACAACATGGACTTCAAAAAGGAGTCGGTACACACCATGGTCGAGAAAATCGTCGCCGATGCGCAGACTGCATACGATATGGTGCCGAACAAATACGTAAAGACTTCCGAGAATTTCGGCCGTGTCGACAAGGGAGCCTGCTTAGGGCTGATAGCCATAGCAAGGTGGACAGTCGCCACTCCTCTGTGGAACGGAGCCGCACAGTACGGCTATACAGGAAAACGTGTCTTCGAAGACGAGTACGGCTATGACATCGAACGCTGGAGACGCGCCAAGGATGCGGCAAAGGCCGTTCTCGATTTCGAAGTAGGAGGAACGAAACGCTATTCTCTATACACTAAGCACGGCGAGGATGATTTTCAGGACCCTGCAGGCGGAAATCTCAATGACAGCCGGGTATATGCCCGTCTCTGGGACATGTTCTACGATATGGATGCTTTTGCAAACGAATATGTGTTCTTCATGACCAAGAGCAAGGACCAGGCATGGCAGGGGGATATCTATCCGCCGAGCAGAAGCGGAAGTTCCCGTCAGCAGCCGGTACAGGAACAGGTGGACGAGTATGAATACATAGTCGGTGACTATGGCTATCCGATCTATTCGGCAGAGGCCCGAAGCGGAGGCTATGACGACTCAAACCCTTACGCGAAAGGAACACGCGACCCTCGTTTCTATCGGGATGTAATATATCACGGATGCCCGTACAGGAACAACAATAACGAGTCGCAGACCATGAACACCGCTTCCGGTTCCGATATGATCGGAGCGAGCAATGCCACAACGACAGGGTACTACCTCCGCAAGTTCCAGCAGGAATCCTGGAACAATTCCGGAAATTTCAGCATCAACGCCCCTGCCATATGGAGACTTCCGGAGTTCATCTACATTTACGCGGAAGCCTGCAACGAACTCGGCGAGGACCTGCAGGATGCATACGACAGGGTCAACGAAGTGCGTGCAAGGTCATTCATGAAGCCTATGCCGCCGACTGTGATGACAGACAAACAGCTGATGCGCGAATACATCCAGAGGGAGAGACGTGTGGAACTGTTCTATGAAGGGAAACGTATGTGGACCAGCAGGCTTTACTGTGAACCTACGAGCCAGACCGAACTTGCGAGGGAAAGCATCTGGCAGGCAAGCGGCAGTGACAACACATCCAGGACACAGGCCTACTGGGCTGCCAACAACGGACCTCTTCCACGTTGCCAGAGGATGATAAACGGTATGAGGCCTGTACAGGATGCCAACGGTCCAATTGAAGTGAACGGAGTCCGTTACAGGATGGAGCGTTTCTGTGTGGAAGAGAGGGTATTCGCCATACAGCATTACCTGTTCCCTATCAGACAGAGCGAACTGCAGAAGACTCCTTCACTGGTACAGAATCCTGGATGGTAGTAATTTTTATAGATTGACGAGAATATGAAACATATATCGAAATATTTATCAGTTTTGACAGGGCTTGTACTCTCTGCGGCATCTGTTTTCTGTCTGTCCGGATGCAAGGACAATGCGGAACCTGATGTTCCCGAGGATCTGTATGAAGTAATCGTGAACAAGCCTGTAATCCGTATCGGCCAGAACGAATCTGTAGAGGTAAGGGTGGTCATAGGAAATGAAGACTACTCGGTCGTCAGCTATGATACGGAAATAGCCGAGGCATCGGTTTCGGGAGATCTGATAACCATTGCCAGCGGCTCGAAAAACGGTGCCACCACCGTGACAGTGACTGACGGGAAGGGCGTCAGTGCCGATATTTCCGTAAATGTGGGGCTTTTCGATCTTCAACTGAGCCAGACCGAAATGTCTCTGGAGCCGGAGGGCCAGCAGCAGATAAACGTCAGCATGGGAAACTTCTCATCGAATGATGAACTGGAAATCACCGTGGCGGACGAAAGCGTGGTGACGATAGAAAATACCGACCCTCTGCGCCCGTACTTTAATGTCAGGGCTCTGGCCGTTGGCACTACGACCATTACCTTCAAGGATGTCAAGGGAAAGACTGCTGTCCTGAATGTGACAGTGAATCCGTTCGAGATCATCGTGTCGGATCTTCTTCCGAGAGTGGGTGTCGGCGGTATCTATACGGTAGAGATCGAGCAGGGCAACGGGGAGTATGGCGTTGTATCGTCCGATGAGGCTGTCGTCATCGCCGAGATGGATGGTGAAGACCTGTTCCGCCTGAAAGGAATCAGCGAGGGAACGGCAACGGTCACAGTGACTGATGCTATGGAACAGAGCCTGACAGTAAATGTAACCGTAGTCAATGCCACCAATGCGGCAAATCTGGGCAGCGGAAACTATTTCTCTGTTCCGTTTACTCTGGACGGAGTCGTGGATGAGACTCTCAACGGATTGAACACCATTACGTTCGAGTCGAGAATAAACATAGCCTCTCTGAACGGGGATGACAATGCCAATATAAATACTGTCATGGGTATCGAGAAGATTTTCCTGCTGCGAGTAGACGTGCATAAGGACGGCAACAAGGAAGACCGCTATCTCCAGCTGTCCGCTGATGACAAGGGAGGAATCAGATACGAGGGTTCTACTAAGATAGAGACAAACACCTGGTACGACGTGGCTGTCGTCCTGGACGGAAGCAAGAGCGGCTCTGACCGTATCTCCCTGTATGTGAACGGACAGAAAGAGACCCTCCAGCTCAGTAACGGTAACCCGGACGATTTGAGGGACATAGACCTGACTTCCAACTTCTTCATCGGAAGATCCGACAACAGGAGGCATCTTAATGGAGCCATCACTTTCGCACGTATCTGGACCAGAGCCCTCAGTGATGCCGAAATCGCGGCCAATGCCGGAAAAACGGTGCCTGAAAGTTCGGAAAGTCTGGCCGCGAACTGGATTTTCACTGATGTCCGCAACAACGTAAGTTCTTTCGTTTCGGCTGCAGGTACTCCGTATGAGGCCATTGCCAATTCTCCGGTCACTACCTGGCTTGAAGATCCGGCATTGACTTCAACTACCGAGTAAACCTCTATTCGGCATGCCGCAAGGTAAAGACCGTAATTTCAGCTTTTACGCCTATACGGGCTGGGAACAGGGTGGTTCCCAGCCCGTTGTTTACATACAGATACTGCCTGCCGTTGACAGTATCCTCAGTATACAGTCCGCTGTTCTCTTTAAAGACCAGACGGCTCGGTTCCAGCCCGAGAAGGCGCAGCTGGGCATTGTGCGTATGACCTGAAAGCATGAGGCCGATATCCGTCTTGCCGAGGACTTCCACCCTCCAGTGGGTCGGATCATGTGAAACAAGTATCTTGAACTGCCCTTCCGCTCCGGACATGGCCTTCTTCAGGTCACCGTGCGACTCGAACTGCTTCATTGCCGAAATATTCTCCACTCCGATTACAGACAGGATATCATCAGAGTTTCCGTCCGGACTCCGGCGGACAAGGGAGATATTGGAATTGTCCAGAAGGTTCCATCCTATACGGCGTTCCGATTCACGCACTTTATCCGTTGCAGCCTGCTGCTGGCTGTCGGATGTCCAGCTGTTGTACGGGCAGTAGTCATGGTTCCCCATCACCGATACGATGCCATCATTCGCCTTCAGACGTTTCAGCTCATTCACGAACGGACGGATCTCGTCCGGATGGGTGGTCACGAGATCACCGCTGAACACTATCAGGTCAGGATTTTCTGCATTGACCCTGTCGATTATCTTCGACAGCACTTTCGGACGGTCCCGAGCAGGTTATGGGCAAGTCAGAGCTGCTGACGGAAATCAATGTCACCGGCAACTATGCACAGACAGCTTCCGTGGACATACGGGTAACGGACACTGAAGGGAAACCTGTACCGGGTGCTCTGGTAGAGTTCAAGATTTACAACTATTCCGAGTTCTATACTGCGGCGAAAAAGACAGCAGGGAAAGACGGCATGACCTCAATAGAGGCAGGATGCGGAGATGCACTCATATGGGCCACAGACGGGCAGAAATACGGATTCCGCCTTGTAACCTTCGGTAAAGAAAATTCTGTGGACATCGTTCTTGGACACAGTGCCGGGGAAAGTTTCCGCACGGAAATATTCGTCGTACCGCCTAAAGAGAACGAGAAACTTCCGCCTGTAACGGAAGAACAGAGAGCAGAGAATACCCGGCGCATGGCTCAGGAAGATTCCATCAGGAACGCATATGTTTCAACCTTCCTGACGGCTGAAGAAGGAAAGGCATTTGCCGTAAAGAACGGGCTGGATCCGGCCAGGACTTCCGTATTCCTGGCCAACTCGAAAGGGAACCATGCCGTAATCGAGGCATTCCTGACAGAAGCCAAAAAACAAAGGCATGGCGGACAAGGCTCTCGACCTGCTGGGACATATCCTTCCCAAAGACCTGAGCGATACACCCAAATCAGTTCTCGACGACCATCTTTACAACAGTAAAAGTTCCTCTGACCGCATCCTTAACCCGAGAGTCCGCATGGAACTCCTCAGCGAATACAGGGCATACCTCCAGGAGAACATACCTGCAGACCTGGCTGAAACATTCAGACAGGATCCGCAGAATCTTGTGTCCTGGTGCCGTGAAAATCTGTCGATGGCGGACGACTACAGTCTGAGACTGGTTCCTACAAGACCTGTAGGAACATGGAAATCAAAGGTTTCAGACAAATATTCGCGTGATCTGTTCTTCGTGGCGGCATGCAGAAGCCTTGAAATCCCGGCATGGATAGATGAGGTAAGCGGAAAAGTCCGCTATATTGCAGGCGGGAAAGAATACGATGTGGATTTCGAGGCGCCACAACCGCAGCCGAATGACTACGGCACCTTGATTCTGGAATACAGGATGAATAAAGATGTCAAGAATCCGCGCTACTATGTTCACTACAGTATTTCAAGAATAGAGGACGGTAAGCTAATCCTGATGAATTTCGATGACGAGAAGGAAGCAGACAGGCTGTTCACTTCCGGTGCAAGGCTTGAAGCCGGAGACTATGCCCTGGTAAGCGGCACACGTCTGGACGGAGGCGAAGTGCTTTCTGAAATGGCTGTATTCACCGTTCCGAAAGACGGAACAGTCAAAGTAAGTCTCGTGCTGCCTGAAAAAGTCAATTCATCAGAGATACTCGGAACAGCCGGTCTCGATGCACGGTATATTACATCAGAGGGTAAAACCGCAAGTCTGAAAGACTTCATCGGGACAGACAAGTGCGTAGTCGCTGTACTCGGGGCCGGAGAAGAGCCTACCAACCATATCCTCAACGATATCTCGGCATTCAAACAGGACATTGAAAACACCGGAGCGAAGATGCTGATGCTGTTTGCCGACGAGGACAACGCAAAGCGTTTCAGATCTACCGACTTCCCTGATCTGCCGGAAAACATTGTGCTCGGCACGGACAAGGACGGAGCCGTAAAGGACGCACTGGTAAAAGGTGCGAATTCTACGAAAGAGGCTCTTCCTATAGTGGCTGTCGTCGACGGATTCGGGAATATTTCATTCCTTTCCAGCGGTTATATTATAGGTATCGGGGAAAGGCTTCTGAGAGATTTCCGGAAATAAAAGGGTTATCCGGCATGATGCAGCGTAAATACGGTGATTTCAGCTTTCACGCCTATGCGCGCAGGAAACAGGGTCGTGCCTAATCCGTCATTTACATAAAGCTGCTGCTTTCCATAAGCGGTCTCTTCGGTATAGAGGCCGCTGTTTTCTTTGAATACCAGACGGCTTGGTTCAAGACCGAACAGTCTGAACTGCGCATTGTGCGTATGTCCGGAAAGAGTCAGGCAGATATCTTCCTTTCCGAGCACTTCTGCGCGCCAGTGCGTAGGATCATGCGAGACAAGTATCCTGAATGTACCTTTCACCCCTTTCATGGCTTTTTCCAGATCTCCATGCGTCTCGAACTGTTTCATGGAGGAAATGTTCCCGACACCGATCACCGATACGGTATCCCTGGACTGTCCTGTAATACTGCAGCGGACTATATCGACATGCGCGTTATCCAGCAGTATCCATCCCAGGGCCTTCTCTTTTGCCCGGACCGAATCTATGGCCGCGACACGTTCCTTTTCGGATTCCCATTTGTTATAAGGGCAGTAGTCATGATTCCCCATAACGGAAACGATACCGTCTTTGGCCTTCAGGCCTTTCAGAATATCCGCAAACGGAGTTATCTCATCCGGATGCACCGTTACGAGATCTCCGCTGAAGACTATAAGATCCGGATTTTCAGCATTTACCCTGTCTACTATCCCCGACAGCACTTCCGGACGGTCCCTGAACGAACGCAGGTGCATGTCGGATATCTGGACGATCCTGTACCCGTCGAACGAGGCAGGTATCCTGTCGGATACTATCTCCGGATGATTCACATCCAGGGAATTGCGTCCGAAAAGATACCCCAGCAGGACAAGTGCCGGAGGAAGGAGGAGAGCCCACAGTCCGTTTACGAATACCGCATGGAAACTTGCTCCGAACACAGCTGAAATACCGGCTGCTGCGAGAAGGACCAGCAGGACAAGCACGCTTGCGAAGGCCAATGCCGTCACAACGAAAATGATTTCCATTTCAGATTCTTTGCATATATTACATTAACGGGTGCAAATTTAATCAACTTCTGATTTTCCGGAATTTCAATTATATCCGAATATTGCTATTTTTGCTGCCGGAAAATTATCATCATATGGGAAAAATTTTCGGAACGCTGCTGATATCCATAATAGCCGTCCTGTACGGGTGCGGCCTTGGAAAGGATATCATATCCATGGACAATGAAGAATTTGCCGGTACTGTCTCCGATACGGCGACCGTGATACTCATAGACGTAAGGACTCCGGAGGAGTACGCTGCAGGACATATACCGGGTGCCTTGAATATCGATGTAAAATCACCGGATTTCAAGGACAGAATATCGTCTCTCGATAAAAGCAAGACAGCAGCCGTCTACTGCAGAAGCGGTGTCAGGAGCATGAATGCTGCAAAGATACTTGCAGGCAACGGATTCAAGGTCTGCAATCTGAAAAACGGCATCTTGGGCTGGGACGGTCCTGTTACGGGACCATGCCCTGACGAAAAATAGACGCGATAGGGCCGGGAAGCCGGTCTTTCATATGGCAAAACAACTGATGAATTCTGATAACATTATGGAAACAAAAGACATAGAATATCTCGACCGTTACGAGGCATCTTTGGTGGATGAGCTCGTCAGACTCTGCACTTCATTCGGTCTTCTGGACGGCGAGCTGCTGGCTTCGGATGACATAGACGGGAAATGGAAAGAGTTCGCACCTGAGTACATGGCGGAAGCCGTTCCGAACCTCAATCCGTTCCCTGAAGCGGCCATCGGCTGGGCCGGCTATATCGGAATGGCAGTAGCCAAATGGTGGGACCTGGACTGGGGAAAACACCACAGTGAAAAGTACGAGGCTCTGCACGGACCGCGCGGTTTCGATGACATGGACGACCATATAATGCAGGATATACTCGGATACGGACCGGGCTCTACGGAAGCAGGAGTAATAACACGGCTGCTGCTGGCCTGCACCCAGCAGGCTATTTCCAGAATCAGGCACGAGCACATCGAAAGCCAGAGTATAATGGCATTTCATGTATTTGCCAGGACCGCACGTGCAATGTTCCGCATCGGTGCCGCTGTCCAGCTGAAAAAAGACGGCTACAAGTTCCGGAAAGTCACTTTGAACACTGTGGACAGGAACGGCCGTCCGGTATCATAACAAAACCGGGATAAGGATATACGCAATACCGAGATGCACATGAATGTTTTTCTTAAAACCACTGTCGCCTGCCTTTTCCTGAGCCTTGCCTGCCATGCATATGCACAGAGGCTCTCCGGTACAGTCCCGACAAACCTGGATGCCGGACGTCTGAAATCTGAAATACGCCGTATAATCAGGGATGCGGATGCCGATGTAGGGGTAGCTGTCATCCCTGCCTCCGGCCAAAACGGAGCAAATGCTGGAAACGACAGAAAGAGCCGTCCGTATATTATCAGGATCAATGATTTCCGGAGGTATCCTTTGATGAGCGTCATGAAGATGCATCAGGCACTGTACGTTACGGATTCGCTCAGCCGGGCCGGACTGCCGTTGGAAACCTGTATCGGCATAACCGGAGATGACCTGAAAAGCGGCACATACAGTCCTTTAAGGGACAGCCTGACGGCGGCGTGGAACGATACAGGATGCGGAACTCAATGGAACGGCTTTTCTTGCAGGATTCCTATCAGGACCCTGCTACGCTACACTCTCCAGCTGAGTGACAACAATGCCTGCGACATTCTTTTCAGGCATTTCTCGGGCCCGTCCGCCACAGATGCATACATCAGGACGCTCGGCATCAAAGGTTTTTCCGTCAAAGTCACTGAGGAGCAGATGCATCAGGATCCCGGGCTGTGCCGGAAAAACCGGAGCAGACCTTCTTCCGCCGCAATGCTGCTATGGATGATGGTATCAGCAGACAAGGATAGCCCGGGATGCCGGTCCGATACAGCATTGTCATCCCGCCTTGCAGGAAACCGCTATTTGGACTTTATTCTCCGAACCATGATGGAGTGTACTACGGGGCAGGACCGCCTTGCGGCACCGCTCACCGGAACGGATGCCTTGATAGGACACAAGACAGGTACGGGAGATACCGATGGCAGGGGCAGGATAACCGGCCTGAACGATATAGGGTTCATCGTGCTCCCGGACGGACGGTGCTACACCTTGGCAGTTTTCGTCAGGAGTTCACGTGAGACACCGACTACCACGGCAAAAATAATTGCCGATATTTCAGAAACAGTCTACAGGTACATGGCCGGAAACGGCAAATCGGACTGACCGGAAGACAGACGACATGGAGTAATCTGCCCGCCACAAAACTGCCGCACTCTTTAGTGACACATCGTACTCACTCCTCCTTCAGCCCGTCAAGTTCAGCCTCCGACAGCCCCGTGGCCTGCAATATCACCTCGTCCGACAGCCCCATCGACAACATTCTCCGCGCTACTTCAGTCGTCCGCTCGGCTTTCCCGGCAGCAAGACCAGCGGCATGTCCCTTGACTTCGCCCTCGGCAAGACCTGCAGTTTTCCCTGCAGCGAACCCGTTCTCCCTGGCTGTCTCCAGAATGTTCCTATAGTCTCGTTCGGTTATCATATCCTTCTCGTATTGGAGTTTCTTGTCCCTGCTGAACCTCGCTATCTCGCATGCCGCGAACAGGCGCCCGAACGCCTGCACCCGGAGCCCTTCCGGAAGCTCGTGCAGCTTCCCGACGTATTTCAGGGCGTAGCACCACTTATCGGTCAGGCTGACGCACTCGTCAAGCGGTTTGACGAACCGGTCCAGCTCTACAAAGATAAGGGAAATACTTTCATCCGGTACTTCTCCCGTGTGTTTTTCCCGGAAAGTGTATTCGGATATGTACCTGTCTTCCCATTCCGGTCCTACCCTCCCGAAAATCCTGTCCCTTCCGAGGATGCCGATGAAGTACACCGGCTCTATGTCGTAGTCCCCGCCACGGTGCGACCCCGAATCGTAAACCTTCGCCGCATACTCAACGCATCTCTTGAAAAAGTGCCGCTGGCCCGACTGCTGCATCTCCACTATGAACCTCGTCCCGTCATCCCCCTGGCAGCGCAGGTCCAGCCGCACGCTCTTCGTCTCCAACGTGAACGACGGTATCTCCGTCGTAGAATACTCAAGGTCCCTGACCTTCCTGTGTGCCGGAAGCACAACGTTAAGAAAGTCGATCAGTACCTCCTTGTTCCTCCTGTCCCCGAACACAGCCTTGAATCCCGCATCCGTAAGGATGTCCACATACTTCTGGAGTGTCTCACCTTTACTCCCTCCCGATTCCTTCTCCATAATGATATTTTCGTTTAATGGTTATTCCTTATTCCGTAGATTCACCGGAGTATCCGTTCCTCTTGCCTGCACGCAGCACCCACTGCCCCAGGCGGCCGGCCGGAATGTCGATGCCGGCGGCACTGCACGGTGTACCGGACTGCCCCAGGCGGATGCAAAGATAAGTGCATGGCAACGACAAAAACAAGCCCCAGACGCATCCCCGGGGCCTGTTTTTCTTTTTCTTTATGAAACTTTTTCTCTTTTTTATGTGAATTTCTTTTTCTTAATGTCTTTGTGCAATATTTGCACTGCATATTCGATTCAGGCAAAACAATTCCAGAACAGGACAAGTAATGAACAGCATTTAGTATCTTTGCCCGCGCAAAAAAGATTTAGGCAAAATCACATGGCAAATATTATATTGGACAAAATCAAAGGCCATCCGCACATCACTGAAGGGACAGCATACGCAATCCTGTTCACAATGGGGCTGTGCCACCTGCTCAACGACATGATCCAGTCGGTCATACCGGCCATATACCCGCTTCTGAAAGACAGTTACGGATTTACTTTCGCCCAGATAGGCATCATCACCCTGGTGTTCCAGATGACATCATCGATTTTCCAGCCGTTCATAGGCAACTACGCTGACAGGCATCCGCAGCCATATTTCATGGCCATGGGAATGGGATTCATGCTCCTGGGGCTGCTGGCACTTGCCTACTCGTCCGGTTTCATGCTTATTCTGGCATCGGTAGCTGTCATAGGGTGCGGTTCGTCCGTTTTCCACCCTGAAGCATCAAGGGTGGCCCAACTGGCTTCAGGAGGAAAGAAAAGCCTGGCCCAGTCCATCTTCCAGGTAGGCGGGAACGGAGGCAACGCCATAGGACCGCTCCTGGCCGCCGCGATAGTCATACCGTTCGGACAGCATGCCATCGGATGGTTCGCCCTGGCGGCGATGCTGGCTGCCGTCCTGCTGACACGCGTGGGCTGCTGGTACAGCATGCTCCTGTCCTCGGCAAGGACAGCGCAGCACAAAGTACAGCATGCGGTCTGCTCTCTGCCGTCAAAGACAGTGAATTCCGCCATGGCCATCCTGGTGCTGATGATCTTCTCAAAATACTTCTTCAACGCCTGCATGACCAGCTATTTCACATTCTACCTGATAGAAAAGTTCGGAGTCACCGTCCAACAGTCGCAGGTATGCCTGTTCGCATATCTGGCGGCATTTGCAGTAGGGACTCTCGCCGGAGGATTCCTCGGGGACAGATACGGCCGCAAATACGTGATACTGTTCTCCATCCTCGGAGCCGCCCCTTTCACGCTCATCATGCCTTACCTGAACCTTTTCGGAACCATAGTGACAGCAATTGTCACGGGACTGATAATAGCTTCCGCATTCTCGGCTATAGTGGTCTACGCGACCGACCTCAAGCCGGACAAAGTGGGGCTGGTTTCCGGCATATTCTTCGGGCTGATGTTCGGGCTCGGCGGGATAGGTTCCGCATTTTTCGGATGGCTTGCCGATCTGACCAGCATCGGATTCATTTTCAAGGTCAGCACATGGCTGCCGCTTATGGGTATCGTCGCATGGTTCCTTCCGAATATAAAACCTGCCGGAGCCGCCTGATTCTTTCCTGCCATAGGTCAGCTTTTTCAATATTATCATAATTTTTCAGCATTATTTTAATAACTTAGCAGGCTGATATGGCAAACGGGGATCTGAACAATACTCAGAAGCAGATATTGAGGGCTTCTTACGGCAGCATCATCGGAAACGGAATACTTTCCGCAGCAAAACTGGTAGTGGGGGCCATAAGCGGGAGTTTCGCCGTCATAAGCGACGGTATAGACTCCGCTTCTGACGTAGCCATATCAGCGGTCATAGCGGTAACCGCCAAAATAATGGAAAAGCGGCCGAACACCAGGTATGCATACGGTTACGCCAAGGCCGAATCCATAGCCACCAAGATACTCTCCATGGCGATATTCTTTGCCGGCGGCCAGATGCTGTTCTCCGCAGTGGAGCGGCTTTTTTCCAGCGAGCCACGCGAAATGCCGGGGATGATAGCGATATATGTCACGGTCGCCTCTATCGTATGCAAGCTTCTTCTGTCCCTATACCAGACTTCAGTCGGGCGCAAGACAGGATCTTCAATGCTTATAGCCAACGGCATAAACATGCGCAACGACGTGATCATCTCCCTCAGTGTACTTGCCGGGCTGTTTTTCTCGCTCGTCCTGAAAATGCCGGTATTCGATGCCATTACCGCGCTGCTGGTCAGCTGCTTCATCATACGTTCCTCCATCAGGATATTCATGGACTCGAATGTCGAGCTTATGGACGGAGTGAAGGATACATCAGTATATCAGAAAATTTTCGACGCCATAAACTCCGTGGATGGTGTAAGCAACCCGCACAGGGTCCGTTCCCGCAGTATCGGAGGCAAATATATGATCACCCTTGATGTGGAAGCCGACGGTGACATCACCCTCTCCCAGGCCCATGCCCTTGCCAATAAAGTGGAAGAGAATATCCGCAGCAGCATCCCTGAAGTATATGACATAGTCGTCCATCTGGAACCGCACGGGACCTGTCCTGAAGATGTCTACGGAGTAAATGAGGACGGCTGTGCCCCAGATTCCGCCCCCGGCCGGAAATGACAGGAAACACTATTACCAATAACTGGACATGCTGGAAGACATTATCATGATAGCTGCCGGACTGGTCTCCGGCCTTATCTCCGGAACAGTCGGTTTCGGAGGCAGCCTGATTCTTCTTCCTATAATCACCACATTCTCAGGAATCGAAGTAGCCGTACCGATGGCAACCGTCGCGCAGCTGCTGAGCAATATCTTCCGTATGGGTGCCGGATTCAAGGCTATACGGTGGAGGCAGGTAGGACTTTTCCTGATTCCGGCGATTCCGCTTACCATCGTAGGGGCATACGGATTCATCGTTGTCCAAAAGGAAATGATGACCAGGATATTGAGCATAATGCTCATTATTTTCGCCCTGCTGGAAATGTACGAAAAAGTCAGGCTGCCGCGCTCCAGATGGACCATGCTCGTGGGAGGCGGCATATCCGGTGTCATCAACGGACTGCTCTGCCTGTCCGGTCCTGTCAGCAGCGCGGTTTTCCTCACACTCGGGCTCGCCCCTGTAGCCTACATCGCTACCGAAGCCGCATCTGCAACCCTGATGCATGTAGTACAGATGGTCATGTACGGAGAATTCGACCTGCTGAATATCCATGTCCTCAGAGACGGAATATATATAGGAGTGGCCATGTCCGCCGGCAACTTCATAGCGATGAAGAACATCAGGAACATCAAGCGCAAGAACTTCCGCAAGATAGTCGCCGCCGTCATGATAGCCGCATCCGCATGGCTTTTCTTCTCTGTCTGAAAGCATGAAGGGAAACGCGGAAGTTTGAATTGTCTGTCAAACAAGTAACTTTGTAACGATTGAGCAGCCTTAAGGATGATAGACCTGGTCAGAAAATTACATAAGGAAAGAAGACTCGAGGCCTGTGAATACAGGTCTCTGCTTTTATGCAATGACCGGGAAACCATTGAGAGTCTGCACGAAGCAGCCCGGGAAACGGCTGTGGAGAGATTCGGCAAGAACATATACATCAGAGGACTGATAGAAATCACCAACATCTGCCGCAACGACTGCCTTTACTGCGGCATACGGAAAAGCAACGGTAACATATCCAGGTACATGCTGTCAGATGAAGAAATCCTGGAATGCTGCCGGTACGGGTACGGACTCGGGTTCCGGACATTCGTCCTCCAGGGAGGGGAACTCCCGGAAAGCGCTGACAGTAAGACAACAGCCCTGTGCAGGGCAATACATGAGGAATTTCCCGACTGTGCCATTACCCTGTCGCTCGGAGAACGCTCCCCGGACAGTTACCGAAGGTTCCGTGAAGCCGGAGCGACACGGTATCTCCTCCGCCATGAAACGCATAATCCGGAACATTATTCCAGGCTCCACCCGGAGGGAATGTCGATAGGAAACAGGCTGCATTGCCTGGATATTCTGAAAGGATACGGCTACCAGACCGGTACAGGCATCATGGTAGGGAGTCCGTTCCAGAGTGCTGACAATATTGTCGAAGACATCATCTATATAGGACAATACAGACCTGAGATGATCGGTCTCGGACCGTTCATACCCCATAAGGATACGGTATTTGCAGATTATTGGAAAACAACTACTTCCATACTTCCAGGGAAAAGCCATGAAGAGGAAGGGCTGGACCTGACACTGAAGCTCATATCCGTTTTCCGGCTGATGCTTCCTGACAGCCTCATCCCTGCAACTACGGCACTTGCGACGCTCGTTCCGGACGGACATGAAAAAGGAATCCTTGCCGGGGCCAATGTGATAATGCCGAACCTCTCTCCGCCACGGGTACGGGGCAACTATTCTCTGTATGACAATAAAGCCTCGAGAGGAGCCGAAGCTGCCGAAGGGCTTGGAAGTCTGAAAAGACAGATAGAAAATATAGGATACAATATAACGATTGACCGCGGAGACTTCCGCGCCACAGATAACTGACCTGACACGACATAAAATGAACAGTATACCATATAACCCTGCTTCAGAGAAAGCGGAAGAATTCATAAACCACGGAGAAATCCTCGATACCATAGCCTATGCTGCAGCCCACAAGAATGACAGGGCGCTTGTAGAGAATATCCTGAAAAAAGCCGCGGAATGCCGGGGGCTTTCTCATCGGGAGGCGGCAGTACTGATGGAGTGCGACGAACCGGACCTGGTCGGCAGGATGTTCAGTCTCGCAAAGGAAATCAAACGGAAATTCTACGGAAACAGGATAGTCATGTTCGCACCGCTGTACCTTTCCGACTGGTGTGTAAACGGCTGTGTGTATTGTCCTTACCATGCAAAGAACAGACATATCCTCAGGAAGAAGCTCTCTCAGGATGAAATCCGCAGGGAGGTCATCGCCCTGCAGGACATGGGGCACAAGAGACTGGCGATCGAGTCCGGTGAAGACCCGGTGCACAACCCTATTGAGTATATTCTGGAGTCCATCGGGACAATTTACGGGACTCATCACCGCAACGGGGCAATCCGCAGGGTGAATGTGAATATAGCAGCCACTACCGTAGAGAACTATCGGAAACTGAAAGATGCCGGTATCGGCACCTACATACTTTTCCAGGAGACTTACCACAAGACGAACTATGAAGCCCTCCACCCGACAGGTCCCAAAAGCGACTACGCCTGGCATACCGAAGCCATGGACAGGGCAATGCAGGGCGGGATAGACGATGTGGGGATAGGGGTGCTTTTCGGCCTGGACACATACAGATATGACCTGACAGGACTTTTCATGCACGCAGAACATCTCGAGGCCCGTTTCGGAGTAGGTCCGCACACGATAAGCGTGCCGAGGATATGCCCAGCAGACGATATCGACACAAAGGATTTCCCGAATGCCGTGCCGGATGATGTGTTCTGCCGTATAGTGGCTGTCATCAGGCTCGCCGTGCCGTATACAGGGATGATCATTTCCACCAGAGAGTCGCAGCGTGTAAGGGAAAGGGTCCTGGAGCTGGGAATTTCCCAGATCAGCGGGGGCTCGAAGACCAGCGTGGGAGGCTATGCGGACGAGCTGGACAGGAAGGCAGGCAAGGCTGTAGCCGATGAGGAAAACAGCGCCCAGTTCGACATCAGCGACAGCAGGACCCTGGACGAAGTGGTCGGCTGGCTTCTGGACATGGGACACATACCGAGCTTCTGCACCGCCTGCTACAGGGAAGGCCGCACCGGAGACAGATTCATGTCACTGGTAAAGCGAGGCAAGATCGCTGACTGCTGTCAGCCGAACGCCCTGATGACTCTTATGGAATACCTCCAGGACTACGCTTCCCCGCAGACTAAGGCCAAAGGACTGGAAGCCATCCGCCGGGAACTTGACCATATCGGCAGCGACAAGGTCCGCGACCTCACCGTCCGTCATCTGCAAGATATCGAAGCAGGTCTGCGCGACTTCAGGTTTTAAACAAAATCGGCAATGAACAACACACCATCATCCGAAAGGCTTCACATAACGGTTTTCGGGAAACGGAATGCCGGGAAATCTTCGCTGGTCAATGCGATAACGGGCCAGAAGGTTGCGCTTGTGTCCGATACTCCGGGGACTACGACAGACCCGGTGCACAAGGCGATGGAAATCCCGGGCATAGGGCCGTGCCTTTTTACGGATACCGCCGGGTTTGACGATGATGCAGCCGAGCTTGGAGACAAAAGGATCGGACTTACGGCCAAGGCTTTGGAAAAGACAGACATCGCACTGATGATTTTCCGGGATTGCGATGCAGTCGAAAAAGAATGGTACGAAAAACTTAAAGGGAACGGCATACCTGTAATCCCGGTTATAAACAAGACAGGAAGCACCGGCCCCGGAAGTCTCGGACTCCTCAAGAAAGACATACTGGCTATATGCAAAGACGAACCCCTGACGGTCAATGCATTGACAGGAGAAGGCACAGACAGCATCATACGGGCTGTACAGCGAAGACTTCCTGAAGACTACGGGCATCAAACCATTACGGGAAATCTGGTAAAGAAAGGTGACACGGTACTTCTGGTGATGCCCCAGGATATCCAGGCGCCTAAAGGCCGACTGATACTTCCTCAAGTCCAGACTTTGCGCGAGCTGCTTGACAAGGAATGTACCGTGGTCAGCTGTACCGCCGGCCGCATCAAGGAATCTCTGGCAGGACTGGCTGCCCATCCAGATCTCATAATCACTGATTCACAAGTATTTCAGGAAGTCGTGGCAGCAAAACCGGCAGAATGCCGGCTTACATCTTTCTCTGTGCTTTTCGCTGCCTACAAGGGTGATATCAATGCTTTTACAGAAGGTGCCAGGGCGTTGGAGCACCTCAACGGAAATTCCAGAATCCTCATCGCAGAAGCCTGCACCCACGCCCCGGCGTCAGAAGACATCGGAAGGGTGAAAATCCCGAGGATGCTGCGCCAGAGGTTCGGAGACGGACTGAGGATAGACATTGTGGGCGGCACGGATTTCCCGGATGACCTTTCCCCGTACAGTCTCATTATCCACTGCGGGGCATGCATGTTCAACCGCAGGTATGTCCTCAGCCGCATCTCCGCTGCCCGAAAACAGGGAATCCCCATCACCAACTACGGCATAGCCATAGCCTGGCTGAAAGGGATTCTCGATAAGGTCGCCCTTCCTTAACACTAAAAAGGGCATTTTCTGTCAAAATCCACATATCTGCCTGGCATTGGAATATTCGTCAGAAATGGCAAGATGCAAGGCATTTATTGTAATTAACACAATTATGGTGACTGAAAAGGTGGAATTTCAAGGCTTGCGCAGATGAGAAAACCGCAGTGTACTGTCGTACATGAGGATTTTCGAATCAAGCGTAACGCAGAAAGTACCCTTTTCAGTCACCATAAATTACTCTAGTTCATCTAAGATACGTTTAACATCCACCGGCTGCAGCCTTCCGTAAACCTTGTCCCCGATCATGACTACAGGGGCAAGTCCGCATGCACCTACACAGCGAAGGCAGTCAAGGGAAAACTTTCCGTCAGGTGTGGTCTGCCCGACATCGATGCCCAGCACGCGCTTGAACTCGTCAAGGAGCTTTTCCGAGCCACGGACATAGCAGGCCGTACCCATACATACCGAAATAGGATATCTGCCTTTGGCAGTCATGGTGAAAAAGGCATAGAAAGTCACGACACCGTAGACCTTGGACACAGGAATATTGAGCCGTCTGGCTATCATGCGCTGCATCTCTTCCGGAAGATATCCCATAAGGTGCTGGGCTTCATGCAGTATATTGATGAGTTCGCCGGGATTGTCCCCATGTTTCTCACAGATGGCATTCACCTTTTCGGCGACATCACAAGGCAGTTTTGTATCTGGCATAATCTGTATTCCTTTTATAATGATTTATTGAAATAATGGGTATGAAGCAGATGTTCTGCCTTTTCACTCAAAGGTTTCCCGAGGAATTCCTCATAAAGAGATTTGATGTAAGGGTTCTCATGGGACTTGCGGAGAGTCTTGCCTGCGTCTTCCCTGTAAAGGGCATTCGCTCTGGCGTAAAGTATCTCCGAATGCCCGTGATGAAGCGGCTGCCCGCCTCCGCCGATGCAGCCTCCCGGACATGCCATGATCTCTATTGCATGGTACTCATTCCTGCCGTGACGGATGTCCTCTAAAAGGTGGCGCGCATTGCCCAGGCCATGGGCGATACCTACCTTGAGCTCGAATCCGTCCAGATCGACTGTCGCCCTTCTGACTCCGTCCATTCCTCTGACAGCCTGGAAATTGACAGACTTGAGACTCTTGCCGGTATAAAGTTCGTAAACAGTTCTGAGGGCGGCCTCCATCACTCCTCCTGTTGCCCCGAAAATCACTCCCGCTCCTGTAGATGCGCCGAGCGGAAGGTCAAAATCCATATCCGGCAGCAGAGTGAAACTGATATTAGCCCTCTTGATGAGCCGCGCGAGCTCCCGTGTAGTGATGGAATAGTCCACATCAGGGTTTCCATTCGTTTTGAATTCATCCCTGTCGCACTCGTATTTCTTTGCAAGACAAGGCATTATGGACACTACCACCAGTTTTTCGCGAGGGACGCCCATCTTCTGCGCCCACCATGTCTTGGCTATAGAGCCGAACATCTGCTGCGGAGACCTTGCTGTCGAAGGGATATCAAGCAGGTCAGGGAACTGATGCTCGAAGAAATTCACCCACGCCGGGCAGCATGATGTCAGAATAGGAAGCCGTACGCTCCTGTCTCCGTCCAGATATCTGGTAAGCCTGTCCAGTATCTCCGCTCCTTCCTCCATAATGGTAAGGTCCGCCGCGAAATCAGTATCGAACACATAATCAAACCCCAGTTCACGGAGCGCGGCCACCATCTTGCCGGTCACCAGAGTCCCCGCCGGGAGTCCGAATTCCTCCCCTATCGCCGCCCTTACAGCCGGCGCCGTCTGGACTATCACCACTTTGTCAGGATCGGCAAGATCCTCGACCAGACGGTTGGTATGGTCCCTCTCTGTCAATGCCCCCACCGGGCATACGGCCACGCACTGGCCGCAATAGGTACATTCGCTCTCCGACATCATCTTGTCGAAAGCTGGGGCTATGGTCGTGTTGAACCCTCTGCGTATTGCGCCGAGCGCACCGACGGTCTGCACCTCGTTGCAGACGCTCTCGCACCTGCGGCAGAAAATGCATTTGTCCATGTTCCGGACAATCGATGCTGTGACTTCTCTCTTTCGCTGGGAAAGTTCGCCACCGTTGAAAGGCATTTCCCTGATATTGAAGCGGAGCGCCAGATTCTGCAGCTCGCAGTCCCCGGCCTTCGGACAGGTCAGGCACTCGTTGGGATGGTCGGACAGGATGAGCTCGGCGACTATCTTGCGGGCGTTCATCACCCTCAACGTGCTCGTGCGCACCACCATATCCTGGGTACATCTGGTAGCGCAGGCAGGCGCCAGGTTCCTCCTCCCTTCTATTTCCACCACACATATACGGCAGGACGCAGGGTTGTTCTTGATACAGGTTCCTTTCAGGTCGATATGACACAATGTCGGGATGTCTATCCCGATTTTCTGCGCGGCCTCAAGTATGGTCGTACCCTCCGGGACGGTCACGAAATGATGGTCTATCTGGAGTGTTATCTGTTTTTCTTCCATTGTTCCGGTGTTTTTGGTCAATAATAGATACTAATGAACTGATATTGCCTTGAACTTGCACCGCGCCATGCACATTCCGCATCTGATACATTTGGACGGATTGATGATGTGAGGCTTGCGGACATCTCCCATAATGGCGTCCGCCGGACAGTTCTTGGCACACAGGTGGCAGCCGATGCACAGTTTAGGATCAATGCTGTAGGTAAGCAGGGCCTTGCACTGCTTCGCCCGGCACTTATGGTCGCGGACATGCTCCAGATATTCGTCATAGAAATGGTTCAATGTCGAAAGCACAGGGTTCGGGGACGTCTGTCCCAGACCGCACAGGGCAGTGTCCTTTATCACTTTCCCGAGGGTAGACAGGGTCTTGAGATCGTCTTCCGTGCCGCGGCCTTCCGTTATCTTGTTGAGAGTTTCCAGCAGCCGCTTGTTCCCTATCCGGCACGGGGTGCATTTCCCGCACGATTCCTCAACGGTGAAATCCAGATAGAACCTCGCCACCGAAACCATGCAGTCATCTTCGTCCATTACGATCATCCCGCCGGAACCCATCATCGAGCCTTCGGCCAGAAGGTTGTCAAAGTCGATAGGTATATCCAGATGCTTCTCTGTCAGGCATCCTCCGGAAGGGCCTCCGGTCTGGACGGCCTTGAATTTCTTCCCGCCTTTGATTCCTCCGCCGATCTCATAGATGACTTCGCGGAGGGTCGTGCCCATAGGGACTTCGATAAGGCCGACATTGTTGATTTTGCCGGCAAGGGCGAATACCTTGGTCCCTTTGGACTTTTCAGTACCGATGGAAGCGAACCAGTCTGCCCCGCGGGTGAGGATTACGGGAATGTTGGCGAATGTCTCGACATTGTTTACATTGGTCGGCTTCCCGAGATATCCCGATTCGGCCGGGAACGGAGGTTTCATGGTCGGTTCTCCCCTCTTGCCTTCCATCGAATGGATAAGGGCCGTCTCTTCTCCGCATACGAAAGCGCCCGCACCATAACGAATTTCAATATCGAAACAGAATCCCGTCCCGAGGATGTTCTCCCCCAGAAGGCCATATTCCCGGGCCTGTGCGATAGCGGTCTGCAGCCTGTGTATAGCCAGAGGATATTCGGCTCGGATGTACACCAGGCCTTTTGATGAGCCTATAGAATAGCCGCAAATGGCCATAGCCTCGACTATCGAATGCGGGTCGCCCTCCATGATGGAACGGTCCATGAATGCCCCCGGGTCACCTTCGTCGGCATTGCAGACAACATATTTGATGTCCGATACGCTTTTCCTGGCAAAGCCCCACTTGACTCCTGTCGGGAATCCTCCGCCTCCGCGGCCACGCAGTCCGGAACGTTTCACTTCGTCTATGACTTCTTCTGGAGTCTTGTTAAGAAGACTGTCAGCCAATGCTTTATAGCCGTCCCTTGCGATGTATTCCTCTATGTTTTCAGGATCGATGAATCCGCAGTTGCGCAAAGCGACTCGCTTCTGCTTGCGGTAAAAGTCCATGTGCTTGGAGTCGCTGACATGCTGCCCTGACTTCGGGTCCAGATACAGGAGCCGCTCGACTTTACGCCCGGCTATGATATGCTCATTGACAATCTCCTGCGCATCTTCAGGCTTTACCTGCGTATAGAAGGTGTTATCGGGTATTATCTTGACTACAGGACCTTTTTCACAGAAGCCGAAACAGCCTGTGGTGACTATGTCGACCCTGTCTGAAAATCCTTTTTCCTGAATCAGTTCCGAAATTTTTTCGCTGATAGCCTGGCTGGAGGATGCCTTGCAGCCTGTTCCTCCGCATATCAGCACCTGCATGTGCTCTGTCCCGATATCCAGGCCACAGCACCGGCCGTCGGTAGCCTTGTCGCTCTGTTCCCTGAGCTGCAGTTTCTTCGCTGCCCTCTCCCTGACGGTCTTCAGATCCCCGATGGTGAGTATTTTCATATTTCAAAGATTGAGGATTATTGGTTACGGTTAGTATAATTTGCGATTTGTAATCTTTTCAGGCCGGAAACAAAGATATGAAAAGGATATTGAAAATACAATGTTACAATCTTTTATTTTTTCAGGGCTTGACATTCTATAAGTCGTCCGTATTCCCGACTGCCTGGTAAACTTTATTCAAGACGGGACAAGGTTTCCCTGGCATGTGGGTTACCTATCGGCAGGGACATACTGTGGCACTCCGCCGGTCCTTCCCGCGCTGCGGGCCCCTTCCCTTCTCGGGAGCCGATGCCGGCTTCGGCCACAGTATGCCCCTGTCATCATGCACAATACCGAGGTGTGTTAGAACCGACAGTCGCGATAATTGATTAATTTTGTCCGGACAAACACAACTGGCCGGACTTGACGCCAATCAAGGCCCCTGAATGAA
>CALVAJ010000013.1 GCA_944325505.1 uncultured Bacteroidales bacterium | reverse complement strand
CTTTTCTAGGGCAATTGGAGGTATTCTTTTTATCTTTAGCTAAGATACAAATTTTATATTACATTGGCAATCAATTCATTATAAAGTTTTATTCTTTTTACGACAGTCCCTAAATTATCCATTTTTGATCTACATCACCGAAAATGGAAGTTAGTATTACTGCCGTAGTGATATATTTGGCTATGTCCATCAACCATTTACCCAATTCTTTCCTCATTGCAAATGTAATTATTCTTAGTTATCCGGCAAACATTCCATCCGATTTCTGCCTGCATGATTCTGCAAATGACGAAAGAAATACCCGTGTTCACAAAAATGTAAACGTTTAATGTACAGAAACGGCTTTATATGGTATTTAAAGACAAATCTTGATAAAGTAATGCGCCTTGTTTTGTTGCAATTCAGAAGAATTTCAACAAAAAACCGGCGGACTTGTGATCCGCCGGAATAAAAGATCTGTAAGGCCTGCATCCGGGCCGGATGCTATCCGGAGCGTTCAGGACTATTCCTCCCTGCTGAACGAATACGGCTTGTCGTCTTCTGCCGTACCCCTGGTGTAGTCAGGCACCGGAGACATGTTGAAACTGATATACGGACCTTTCATAAGGTCTTCATATTTCAGATAGTTGTGATTCCAGATGTCACCGTGGACTTTCATGGACTTGATATATCTGTTTTCAGGAGCATTGTTCTTGGCCTCCAGAGTCACGGTTTTTCCGTTTTCAAGCCTGATCATGGCTTTCTTGAACAGAGGGGAACCGAGCACATACTCGTCAGAACCGGGACATACAGGATAGAAGCCTAAAGCTGAAAATACATACCAGGCCGAGGTCTGGCCATTGTCTTCATCTCCGCAATATCCGTCAGGCGCAGCGCTGTAGAGCCTGTCCATGACATTCCTTGCATGATACTGGGACTTCCATGGCTGGCCTGCATAACCGTAGAGATAGATCATATGCTGGGCCGGCTGGTTGCCGTGTGCATAGTTGCCCATGTGGGCCACCTGCATCTCTGTTATCTCATGGATACGGACACCATAGTATGAGTCATCATATATCGGCGGTACCACAAATACCGAATCGAGCATCCGGCAGAAATCCTCCTCTCCGCCCATCAGGTCTATAAGCCCCTGGACATCATGGAATACGGACCATGTATAATGCCATGCATTCCCCTCGGTAAATGCATCTCCCCATTTGTACGGACTGAACGGGCTCTGGAAAGAACCGTCCTCGTTACGGCCGCGCATGAGCTTCGTTGACGGGTCAAAGACATTCCTGTAGTTCATCGCCCTGGCCGCCCATTTCTGAAGTTCCGCTTTAGGCCGGTCCATCTTCTTGGCTATCTGAAGGATACACCAGTCGTTGTATGCATATTCAAGAGTCCTGGCGACATTCTCGTTTATCCCGACATTATACGGCACATACCCCAGCCTGTTGTAATACTCATGCCCCAGACGTCCGGTCGAACTTACCTGAGGGTGGACATGCTCCGTACCGTACCCGATAGCCGAATACAGCTTCTCTATGCCGCCCGGATAGATGTCTTTCATATACGCATCGGCCACGACAGAAGCGGAATTGTTGCCGATCATGCATCCGCGATGTCCCGGGCTGGCCCATTCAGGAAGGAATTCGTTCTCCCTTGCAACGTTCTCAAGACCCTGCTGGATTTCTTCGTTTACAGAAGGATAGACAAGGTTCAGAAGAGGGAAAAGAGCCCTGAATGTATCCCAGAAGCCGGTATCGGTGTACATATAGCCCTTACGCACTTCGCCGTTATACGGGCTGTAGTGCAGGATTTCGCCGCTTTCGTCCACTTCATAGAACTTTCTCGGGAACAATACGCTCCTGTACAGGCAGGAATAGAACGTACGGTACTGGTCATCGGTACCTCCGCCGACCCTGATTCTGCCGAGAACATCGTTCCAGAGCGAATATGCTGCATTCTTTACCGTCTCGAAATCCTTTCCGGACACCTCTTTCTGGTTTGTATATGCCTGCTTCTCGGAAATGAACGATGATGCCACATCCACATTCACCTGTTCGTCCCTTACGGTCTTGAACCTGACCACTGCAAGCGCATGTTCGCCCTTGTGTTCTTTAGAGACGGAAGTCCCTTCGGCCACGACCTTGTCCCCGTCGTAAATGCAGTAGCTTTCAATCTGCTTGTCGAAAGTGAGGACGAACCAGTTGCGGAAATTATCGGGAACTCCGCCGCTGTTGCGTGTTGTATAGCCGACCACCGTATTGGTCTGCGGTATCACCTTTATATAGGACCCTTTGTCAAAAGCATCCACCACTACGCCCGATGTTCCGCTTTCCGGGAAAGTGAAACGGAACTTGGCGGCCCTGTCTGCAGGTGCCAGTTCTGCATTTATATCATGGTCGGCAAGATAAACCTGATAATAATACGGTCTGGCTGTCTCGCCCTTATGGGAGAACCAGCTGGCGCGTGCGTTCTCGTCGACTTTCGACGCATCTTTCACCGGCATTACGGAAAACTGTCCGTAATCGTTTATCCACGGAGAAGGCTGGTGTGTCTGTTTCAGGCCCCTTATCATGTGGGCGTCATAACGATAGGTCCATCCGTCACCCATCGTCCCTGTCTGCGGCGTCCAGAAATTCATACCCCACGGAACTGCAGTCGCAGGGTACGTATTGCCTGTAGAAAGGGAAAAGTCCGACAGGGTACCCATAAGCGTAGTCACATAGTCTGCGGGGCTGTCGACCATCCGGACTTCATCCCGTGAACACGAGAGGAGCGCCAGAGGGCACAGTGCGGAAATTATCAGTCTGTTGAATTTCATATTATTGTAATTAAAATTATTTTTCCGTCAAAAAGCGGGGTCCCATCTTGAATTCCAGGACATTGCCTGCCTTCATGTCCTTGAAATCAATATAATTTTCAGTATACGGCCTGCCGTTGAGAGTTACGCTCTGGATGTAGATGTTCTCGGCGCTGTTGTCAATCGTCCTGACCGTAAACACACCTCCTGGAACCTTGATTTCGGCTTCGTCGAACAGAGGGGAACCGAACCAGTATCTTCCGCCGGCCTCGGTCTGATAGAATCCGAGCGACGACAGGATGTACCATGCTGACATCTGGCCGACATCTTCGTTGCCGGAAAGGCCGTCAGGAGCATCATGATACATGGTCGAAAGCACCTCGCGCACCTTTTCCGCAGTCTTCCACGGCTGCCCGGCTATCGTATAGAAATACAGGATATGATGGCTCGGCTCGTTTCCGTGGGCGTACTGTCCGATAAGGCCGGAAATGTCAGGAGAAGTATTGCCGCCCTCTACGTCAGATGATACGACGAAAAGCGAATCCAGCTTGTTCAGGAATGCTTCTTTAGAGCCGAAGCATCCCACAAGACCGTCAAAGTCCTGGGGTGCAAGCCATGTATACTGCCACGCGTTCCCCTCGCAGTAGTCATCCGCCCTGTGCGTAGACGCGAACGGGTTGAAAGGAGTCCGGAATTTACCTTTGGAATCCTTGCCTCTCATGAACCCTGTCTGCGGATCGAAGAAATTCCTATATGAATGGCTGCGCTCAAGGAAATACCGATAGTCCTCTTCTTTACCGAGTTTCTGCGCCACATCGGCTACGGCTCCGTCGGCAATGGCATACTCCATGTCGTATGCGACAGCCTCGTTGAACAGGTCACAAGGGATATATCCGTATTTCATCCTGAGATCCTGCCCCCTGTCCGGCCGCATTGCAGAGTTTTTCAGAGCCTCGAAGGCCAGTTCCCTGTCGAATCCTCCGAAATCTTTCAAGACAGCGTCAGCCACTGCGATGACACCGGGATTCCCGACCATGCAGTCGGTCTCGCATCCCATCAGATGCCATACAGGAAGTTTCCCCTGCTGTCTGTAGACATTCAGCATCGTATTGGCTATATCGGACATCTTCTCCTGGTGGATAATGGTCATCAGAGGCATTGCGGCCCTATAGGTGTCCCACAGAGAGAATGTAGTGTAGTTGGTGAATCCTTCCGGAGCATGGTTCTGATGATCGGCACCATAATAGCTTCCGTCCACATCGCAGAAGACAGACGGGGCGATCATGGTATGGTAAAGAGCCGTATAGAAAATCTCACGTGAGGTCTCGTCCGATGTCTTGATGCGGATCTTGGAGAGTTCCTCGTTCCAGGCGGCATCGGCAGCGTCAGCCACGGCCTCGAAATCCCAGCCCGGAAGTTCTGCTTCCATGTTCTTGCGGGCCCCTTCGATACTTACCGGAGACAAAGCCACTTTAAGCAGCACCTGCTCCCCCTCGGCTGTCTTGAAAGAAGCCCTTCCGTACATGTCATCCTGTCCGGCAAGAACGAATGAATCGAACGGCTTGGAGAACTCGGCCACGAAATACACTCTCTGGTCTGAAGCCCAACCCTTCGAATATCTGTAACCTTCCACCTTGTTATTGCCTACGGCCTTTATCTCCGTCTTTGTCGCGGCATCCCAGCATCCGCCGTTCTGCAGGTCGAATACCAGGGCCGCCTCCTCGGAAGCAGGGAAAGTGTATCTGTGCAGGCCGACACGTGCCGTAGCTGTCATTTCCGCCGTCACCCCATAACGGACCAGCGGCACTTTATAATACCCCGGGACACTTACTTCCTGCGTCCTGTCGGCGTATGACCACAGACCGGATGTCCGGTCATCCACGGTCCCTCTGGCGTATGTCACCTCTCCTGTGACAGGCATGACAGTAATATCGAAAAGGTCACCTATACCTGTACCGCTGAGATGGGTATGGGAAAAACCGATAACGGTAGAATCGCTTTCATGATACCCCGAACACCAGTCCCATTCCTGCGGAATGCTGGTAGGGCCCAGCTGTACATATCCGAACGGCACGTTGGCTCCGACAAATACATGGCCGTGCCCTCCGGTACCGATTTTGGTATTGACATAATCTGTAAAATCTTCCGTGGAAGAATACGCTCCTGCACACCCTGCAAGAAGTGCGGTAGAAATTACCAGCGGCAAAGATTTCAGTAAAGTTTTCATTATGTGTGTGTTTTACAGTTTTTCTTTCCGGCAAATCCTCCGGCCGACAGGCATTGTCCTCCGATAGAGGTTACCTGCAGTCGAAAACAATGTGTCCGCCCTCGAGCATTTCATGATGTCCGATGCGGAATCCCTTGAAAGGTTTCCCGCCGAGTGTCACACCTTGTATATAGCCATCTCCGTCTTTCTCGATCACCAGCTTCTCTGACCCAGAATATTCAGGGTCGAGAGTAAGCTCGATCCTGTCAAACACCGGAGCGGTAAGAGTATAATGAGGTTCTCCCGGGCAGTCCGGATAAAATCCCATCATGGAGAATACTGCCCAGGCAGACATCGTTCCGGTATCGTCATTTCCCGGTATGCCGTCAGGTTCGGGACGGTAATATTTGTCCAGCAGCATCTTCACGGTCTTCTGGGTGCGCCATTCCTCACCCTTGAAATAGCTGAAAAGATACGGATAGGCTATATCCGGTTCATTCGCAGGATCGTACAGTCCCTCGTCGAATACCATCTGGAGCTTGTCCACGAATTTCTTTTTTCCGCCCATCAGTTTTGCAAGGCCTTGGATATCATGAGGAACATAGAAAGTATAGTTCCAGGCGCTGCCTTCGTGGAAGCCGGGAGCAGTCTCGAAGTTCTCACCCTGGCGCGGATTGAACGGAGAATAGAAGCTCCCGTCCATGTTCAAAGGTCTGAGCGTGCCGTATTCCGGGCAATAATAATGCCTGTATCCGAGAGATGCGGCCCTGAATCGTGCGGCATCGTCCTTGTGTCCCAAGGAATCAGCCAGCAGGGAAAGCGCGTGGTCGGCGATATAATATTCGAGCGCATGCGAAACGGCATTGTCTCCTGAAAGGTCGGCAGCGAATACTCCGAGAGGGATATACCCCCTTTCTATGTAAGGATCCACGTCCGGACGCATCCTGTTCTGCGCTCCCGGAGTAGTGGCCGACTTTACAAAAGCCTGATAGGCCGTTTCGATGTCAAAGTCCTTCAACCCCTTGAACCATGTATCGGCAATGACCGGAATTGCAGGATCACCCTCCATAGTGAATGTCTCCCTTCCGTAAAGCTCCCACTTCGGCATCCATCCCCATTCCTCGTAAATCCCTATCATAGAGCGGACCATGTCCAGCTGGCGTTCAGGATAAAGAAGGGTCATCAGCTGGTGGAGGTTGCGGTAAGTGTCCCAGAGAGAAAAGACCGTATATCTGTTCTGCCCTGCAGGTACTTTGCCCACCCCTTCATTTTCCATCAGAGGATACTCTCCGTTCACATCATTAAGGATATTAGGATGGATAAGCGCATGGTACAGGCCGGTATAGAAAACCGTCTTCTGAGCCTCGGTACCGCCCTGCACCTTTATCTTCGACAGGTCGCGTTCCCACTGCGCAGCGGCCTGAGCCCGCACCGAATCGAAACCGAATCCCTTCTGCTCGGCATCGAGGTTCTCCCTGGCATTTTCGACACTGACGAAGGAAACACCCATCTGCACTTCTACCTGCTCGCCTTCCTCCGTATCGAAACTGAACCAGTAACCGATATCATCGCCCGCCAGTTCGCGTCCGTAGCGGGTATAAAGCTTGTATTTCCCGTTGTCAGGCGTCCATTCGGCTTCCACTCCTGTCATCACGCGCTGCTTTTTCCAGAAGCCGCTTGCTTTCGGAGCCTTGTTCACGCGCATGACGAAATATATAGGGAAAACGGCCTGCGGATTATAGCAGAACGTTCCCAGCAGCCTCATCCCTTCTATCTCCGTGTCGCTCACCTTGCGGACCATCGCACCGGTCTCGTTGGTGAGACCTTCTCCCAGGTTGAGAAGGATATGACTCTCGCCGGCCGGGAAAGTGTACCTTTCGGCTGAAGTCCTCATTGTTGCCGTCACCTCCGTCCTGATGCCGTATGCAGAAAGGAGATTGGTATAATACCCGGGTTCGGCATGTTCGTCAGAATATTCCGACCCGTAGATATGATAATCCACCTGCAGCGGACCGGATACAGGCATTGTAAGCAAGGCCCCGAGTTCCGGACAGCCGACGCCGCTGAGATTGACATGGGAATATCCCGTAAAGAATTTATTCTCAAAAGCGTACGGGGTAGACCACCACCTGCTGTCCTTGTCCCAGACATTGAGACTGGAACCCATTACATTGAACGGGGACACGGACATCAGTCCGTTCGGACATACGGCTCCCGGGTTGGTCGTCCCGAAATTGGTAGTCCCTATGAACGGATCGACATATCCGGAAACTCCGGCAGAGACTTCTTCTCCGGAGGCGGCCGGAACCGCCAGAGCAGAAAGGAAGAAGGACAGGGACAATAACTTCAGTTTCATATGATGCCTTACAGAATATTCGTTCTTTTTGTAAACTCAACGATCTCAGGAATATAACCGAACGCAAGCCCGGTAACGGTATCCGCACACCCGTAATATACTGCGACCCTGCCGGTATGCGCGTCATGGAGTGCGGCACACGGGAAAGTAACGTTAGGCACGTCACCCATGCACTCGTAATCTTTCTGAGGAGAAATGAGGTAAGGGCCGCTGCGGGCAATCACTTTCCAAGGCTGCTCCAGATCCAGAAGGGCGGACCCGAATGAATACACATAACCGTTGCATGAATGAAGCACACCGTGATAGAACATCAGCCAGCCTTCCGAAGTCTCGATAGGGATAGGCCCTGCCCCGATCTTCATGCACTGCCATGCGCTGACCTCAAACGGAGCCGGAGCCATCACATGGCGGTGGTGCCCCCAATATTCAAGATCAGGCGACTCGGAATAGAAAATGTCCCCGAATGCGGTATGTCCTGTATCGCTCGGGCGGGAAAGCATGGCGAAATTTCCGTTTATCTTCTTAGGGAACATGACCCCGTTCCTGTTGTACGGAAGGAATGCGTTTTCCATCTGGTGGAAAGTCTTGAAATCTTCGGTCCAGGCCACCCCGATAGTAGGTCCGTGGTAGCCGTTGCACCATGTGACATAATACTTGTCTTCTATCTTGCATACGCGAGGGTCGTAACCGTATACCCACTCCCCTATCTCCTTGTCATCACACTGGAAAGCAAGCATTTCCGGATTTATGTCCCACTTCAGGCCGTCTTTGGAAAAACCGATATGCAGACGCATGCGCCTGTTGGTGTCATCACAGCGGAAGACCCCGGCAAATCCGTCTTTGAACGGCACTACGGCCGAATTGAATATACTGTTGGACGTAGGCAGCAGGTCCCTCGGGATCACCGGGTTGGCCGAATATCTCCACATTACGGATGATGTTCCTGCCGGACGTTCCTCCCACGGCATATGCGGAAGAGGATTGCCTGAAATCTTGATTCCTTCGTTCATTTTCTTAATATTATAATATTGATTTTAAACTATTTACGATTACAAAGAAGTGTTTCACGCATCATGCCTTGTTGTCTGCATCCGCATTGTCCGGATAAGTGAACGGGACAAAGCGTGACATTATGAAAATCGGCACTACCGCCGCCATCACCACGATAAAAAAGACTTTGTACCCGAGAGCGTCGCTCAGGAAGCCTGACACCGCGCCCGTCATCATGACGGAAAGGTTCATTATACCTGAAGCGAATGCATAGTGCGCCATCTGGTGCTTTCCCGGAGCCACCTGCTGCATCATGAACAGGGTAAGCCCGACAAAGCCGAATCCGTATCCGAAATATTCCACGATAATTCCGGCTCCTATCAGCAGCACAGACTCCGGCTGTGCCCATGCAAAATACGTATATACCAGAAACGGAAGGTTAAAGATGCATACAAGCGAAAACAACGATTTTCTGAGTCCGATATGCGAAATATAGTACCCTGCCAGCAGGGAGCCGAGCACGAAAGCCGCCGCCCCGAATGTCCCGTAGAACATACCTATCTGCTGCTCGCTCAGACCCAGTCCGCCGTCAGCCCTTGCCGCTTTCAGGAAAAGAGGCACGATCTTCATCACGAAGCCTTCTCCCAGACGGTAGAGGATGATGAAAAGGATGTACCATCCGATATATTTCTTGGTAAAGAAATCCCTGATGACAGCCCAGAGTTCATCCAATGTCTCTCTTGCTGTCCTGACCTGCGTAGCAGCCGCCCCGCCCGAAGGAAGGGACTTCGCATGATAGAGACCGAGTATGACCAGAATCGCACCGCAGGCTATCATGATTATGGTCCAGGCCGGAAGAGAGGCTTCCAGTGCCGTTGCCCCTCCTGCCTTGAAATGATCGATAAGGATGCCGGCGACATAGACCAGCAGTCCTGTAGCCACGAGCTTGGCCAGATTATAGAACGCACCCTGCCATCCGATATACTTGGCTTGATCCTGCTTGGAAAGCTCGGCCATGTAAAGTCCGTCCAGAGCGATATCATGAGTGGCTCCGCTCATTGCGATGACAGCCAGTATCGCGATACTTACGGCGAAGAAATGCGGAAGATGGAGAGCCAGCGCAACCAGACCGAACCCTATGCCGGAAACCAGCTGCGTGGCCACAACGAAGAACTTCTTGGTCCTGAACATCTCCAGAAACGGACTCCAGAGAAACTTTATCGTCCATGGGAACATGATTACGGATGTCCACAGCGCTATCCGGCTGTCTTCAATGCCCAGACCCTTAAACATGAGGACGCATACCATATTAAGGACGACAAACGGCATACCCATGGCAAAATACGCACTCGGGACCCATCTGAGCGGAGAAAGGCTCTTGTTACTCATTATTATGCGGTTCAAGTTTCAACACCTCCGGCAAAGGTAACAATAATATAAGAGAATCCAATGTAGATTAAAAAGACTTCAGCATTGGAATATCTTCCGTTTTTAAGTATATTTGGCTTCGTCATTTATACGGTTCACGCCTCGGCAATGTAAATCGGTCAAGTTCATTGCATTGCTCTGGACTTCTGCGTATATTTGTAGCACACCTGTATAATTATCTGATTATCTACTTTTTATAAAAACTCACACGAGAACGGGCAACGGATAAGAAAATGCCGGACTGTTCAGACCATTATATCACTCATGTTTTCAAATAACTCTTTATATGCACACATAATAATGTTTTTACATGAGTATCGGACCTATAGTGAAAAACCTTCCGTGTCTTTCAGGAAATCAATGACATTAATGATCGATATGCCATCTTCATTTACATAGGACGGCGTCAAACCTCCGGTTATGATGATTTTAGGGAATCCATCTCTTATATGACGGAGAGAATTGGTCTCCTGTTCGATTTTCTCCTGCGTAGGCATGTCAAGCGCCGATTGGATATACATGCGCTTGTCTCCCCTGTTGCAGATAAAGTCCACTTCCAGCTGTTTCCGTATTTTCTTTCCGTCATCATTTGTCTTGCGTACTTCTACCTGCCCCACATCAACCGAATAACCTCTGATACGGAGTTCATTGTATATGATATTCTCCATAAGATGTCCGCTGTCAATCTGTCTGTAATTCAGACGGGCGTTGCGCAGTCCCGTATCTTCAAAATAGTATTTTGACGGGGTGTTGATATAATGCTTTCCCTTGATATCGTACCGGATGGCCCTTTCCAGCAGAAACGCATCCTGCAACATACCAAGATAACTCTGTATGGTAGTATCTGAAATACTGTGGCCCTTTACGGATTTGAATGTATTTTCAAGATTGGTCGGATTTGTCAGGCACCCGATACTGGAAGCAATGATATCTATAAGCTCACTTAAATCGTCATCATTTCTGATGCCATATCGCTCCTTTATATCACGGATATAGGTACCTTGAAACAATGATTTCAGATACTTTTCCTTCTCCTCCCTGTTTGAAAAAGTTGTAATTTGCGGCAGTCCGCCATATATCATGTAGTCCTGCAGAGCTGAAAGTTCGCTTTCGTGCTGTTCCGCCTTAAGAAATTCTAAAAAGCTCAGCGGATGGACCCTTATCTCATACCCGCGCCCGCGAAATTCGGTTATTACATCGCTGGACAGGAAACGACTGTTGCTGCCTGTTACATATACGTCGGCATTTTTTACTTTCAGGTAGCTGTTGAGCACATCCTCAAACTCAGGAACCAATTGGATTTCGTCTAACAAGATGTAATAAATGCTATCGTCAGCAATACGGCTGTCGATGTGATCCAATAATGCATCCGGATTCCTTAGTCGTATGTTACGACGGTCCTCCAAGTCAACTTGAATGATATGGTTTTCATCCACACCGTCTTCAAGCAAGTATTTTTTGAACAGCTCGAAAAGAAGGTAGGATTTGCCGCAACGACGCACTCCGGTAATGATCTTAATCATTCCGTTGTGCATTGCGCTTTTCAGTTCACGTAAGTATTTGTCTCTAGGTATGATCATGCAGCAAAAGTAGAGAAAAATATCCGGATTACGGATATTCTATTGGAGAAATTTGGAACTCCTTCCATTTTTCTCCAATAGAATATACCATTTGAGAATGGAACCGCACATCACCTTTCATTTCCAACAGCTTGCATTATTTCTCTAAAATCTATCAGTATGTGGGCGAGTTTGCGTATATTTGGCTTCGGACTGAAACGGACATTACTATGGACACAGTAGATGAAATGTTCCCTTCTTTCGATGAAAAGGGGAAAGAGCTCGTAAGGTCCGCTTATGCCATAGCGGAAAAGGCTCTTGAACAGCAGACAAGAGGAAACGGGAAGCCGTTTATAGAACACCCGGTCAGGGTGGCGAAGATTGCAGCAGATGAAATCGGTCTGCCGGCAGAGTGCATAGCTGCCGTATTCCTGCATGAAGCCACGAGGTTCCATCCGGAGACCGACATCACATCCGGGGGAAAATTCGGGAAGGACATCCTGACAATAGTGGACGGTCTGAACAAGATTTCGACCATCAAGCCCAAGGACACCCGTCTCGAAGCGGAAAACTACAAAAAACTCATAGTGTCATATTCCAAAGACCCCCGCGTGACTGTCCTCAAACTCGCTGACAGGCTTGAAGTCATGCGCTCTCTCGACATGTTCCCGAAACTGTCCAGGGAAAGGAAAATCCTGGAGACCCTCATGCTCTATATCCCGCTGGCGCATCAGCTCGGACTCTATAACATGAAGAGCGAAATGGAGGATACCTATTTCCGCTACGCCGAGCCCGAGCAGTACCGGACCATCACCAACAAGCTGAAAGCAACCGAAAAAGACCGTCAGGCACTCATGACCCAGTTCATCGAGCCGCTCAAGCACAAGCTTTCGGATGCCGGCATACGGTACAAGCTGAAAATCAGGACCAAGACAGCATACTCCATATGGAGGAAGATGGTCAAGCAGAAAGTTCCGTTCGAAGGCGTCTTCGATGTATTCGCCATAAGGTTCATCATCGACTGTGATGCAGACAGGGAGACCGAACACGCCCTGTGCTGGAAAGTTTTCTCATATGTTACGGAAGAATACGAGTCCGATACCAGAAGGCTGCGCGACTGGATATCGAACCCGAAACCGAACGGCTACGAATCTCTCCACATAACCGTAAAGAACAGCGACAACGTGTACCTTGAAGTCCAGATACGTACAAAGCGCATGGACGACATCGCGGAAAGCGGTCTGGCATCCCACTGGTCATATAAAGGGATAAAGCATGAAGCCACCCTCGACAACTGGCTTACGTCCGTCCGCTACGCTCTGGAGCATCCGCACAGCGGAGAGAATTACTATGAAGACGACCTTCCGGAACCTCCGTCCAAAGAGATTTTCGTGTTTACTCCTACAGGCGAACTCCGAAAACTTCCTGCCGGAGCGACCGTGCTCGATTTCGCATTCGACATCCATTCCAACCTCGGTATCAGATGTTCCGGAGGCAAGGTAAACGGTAAGGCAGTACCTATAAAGGAAGCTCTGAAGACCGGAGATGTCGTCGAAATCATGAGCACCAGGAACCAGAAACCGTCGCAGGACTGGCTCAACTTCGTGGTCACATCCAAGGCACGTACAAAAATAAAGCAGAAACTCAGTGAAGCGGAGTTCCAGAAAGCCGCTGAAGGCAAGGAACTGCTGGGCCGGAGACTGAAAAACTGGAAAATGGAGGTGGATGACGAGACTCTGGCAGCACTGATGAAAAAGCTCCAGTACAAAAACGTGAACGCCTTCTATGCAGCCATAGGTGACGGGACCGTAGACATCGGAAACCTGAAAGACATAATCCAGTCCGTCACCGGAGTGAAACCCGCAGAGCAGACTTCCGGAGCCCAGGACGCCGATGCAGCTTCCCAGGGCGGACCGGGGGCCGAGAAAAAGACATGGGACGGAAAGGCCGTCTCTTCCGATGACATACTGGTGCTGAACGCAAAGAATGTCAAGCATCTGGACTACAAGATGGCCAAATGCTGCAACCCTGTCTACGGCGATGACGTATTCGGGTTCGTCTCTATCAAGGACGGAATAAAGATACACCGGATGTCCTGTCCCAATGCGGCAAGGCTGATGGAAATGTACCCGTACCGTATACAGAAGGTAAAATGGAGCGATACTCCTGCCACATCAAGTTTCCAGACTACCCTCAGGATTATCGCGGCGCTGGAACCGTCGGTAATAAACGAGATCATAGACATCATCAATACCTTCAGGGCATCGATACGTTCTTTCAATGTCAACGAAAACATCAAGAACGGCACTTACGACATATCCGTCAAGCTGTCAATCCCGAGCAATCTGGAACTTGACAAGGTGCTGTCCCAGCTCCGCATACTGCGCAACGTGATGAAAGTCACAAGATCATAAAAGAAGAGGACGACACAAAAGGAGGATTTCGAATCAAGCGTAACGCAGGAATTCCCTTTTGGGCCGGCCTCTTTCCTGATTATGCAATACCTCTTTTTACAGTCCTGTATCCGTAGATTGTCACCACAATGAAGCAAATCAGCGGAATGACAAACGACACGTTGACCGCCGGCATTCCGGCGACTGTACCCAAATCGATGACGGCTGCCTGCAGAGGAGGCATGACGGAACCTCCAAGAATGGCCATGATAAGTCCGGCCGAGCCGAATTTCGCATCATCCGCCATCCCGTCAAGGGCAATACCGTATATCGTAGGGAACATGAGCGACATGCAGGCCGAAATGGCTACCAGACAGTACATTCCCAGTATATTCTGTAAGAATATCGTCCCCAGGGTAAAGATACCGGCAGCAACGGCCAGAATCTCCAGAAGTCTTCCCGGGTTGATGTATTTGAGAAGGAAAGTGCAGATGAAACGGCTGCAGCAGAAAATCGCCATGGCGGCGATGTTGTACTTCTGCGACAGGACCTCGGCATCCTGCTCTTTCATTCCCATACCCATGAACAGACGCGTGCCGTACTGGATGATGAATGTCCAGCACATTATCTGTGCTCCGACATAAAAGAACTGGGCTATGACGCCTTCACGGTAGTTCGGTCTGGAGAATATCCGCCTGACAGTATGGACAAAATCAATGCCGTGGGACTGGTCGCAGTTCTTGGGCATCCTTGCCACGGCCACCAAGATGAGCATGACCAGGATGACTGCGCCGATAAACAGATACGGAGCCACAAGGACAGCCAGGTCGGCGTCCCTGACGGCCTCGAACTCGACATCGGTCAGCAGGGCCCTGTCTGCAGTGTCCATAGGATGAAGCCTGTCCTGGATGAAGTTCATCGCCACATACATTCCGATAAGGGACCCCATAGGATTGAAAGTCTGGGCGAAATTCAGACGTCTTGTGGCAGTCTCGGGCGGCCCCATCGAAAGGATGTAAGGATTGCAGCTCGTTTCCAGGAACGAAAGTCCGCACGTCATGATGAAATACGCCACGAGGAACGGATAGTAGGTCCCTGTCTTCATCGCAGGGAAAAACAGGAACGCACCGAGGGCGTACATCCCGAGACCGAGCAGCACTCCGGCCTTGTAGGAGTATTTCCTGATGAAAATTGCCGCCGGGAAAGCCATTGCAAAATAGCCTCCGTAAAATGCGACCTGGACCAGCGCCCCTTCAGTGACACTCATCCTGAATATCTTGGAAAACGCCTTGACCATCGGGTTGGTGATGTCGTTGGCAAAGCCCCACAGGGCGAAACACGCCGTTATAAGGATGAACGGCAGCCGAAGTCCGCTTCCGATTACAGGGATTCTTGCAGTATTCTTATTCATTATATGGTTTCGGGTTACAGTATGGATTCTATTTCACTCTTGTCTTTGATTTCTCCGCAGGCAATCGCCTGGACAAGAAGATTCCCTATAGCGGTAGCTTCTACAGGTCCGGCGATTACAGGAAGGCCTGTCTCCTGTTCCGTAAGCCGGTTGAGGAGCCGGTTACGGCTTCCTCCCCCGATGATGTGGAGTCGTTCCACAGGCCTGCTTATCAACGAATTCAGTCCGGAAATGCCCTTCCGGTACCTTACTGCGAGAGAATGCAGGACGCATCTGACGAACTCACCCTGCGAAGAAGGTACCCTCTGCCCTGATTCGCGGCAATACCCGGCCACAGCCTCCTGCATGTCATCCGGGTGCATGAAAACATCGGCATCCACGTCTATCACGGACCCGATGTCCGAGGTCTCCGCTTCTGCGAGAAGGTAGTCATAAGTGTCCGGAAGTCCGACTTCCTTCCACTGCTTCATCAGGCACTGGAGAATCCACATTCCCGTAATGTTCTGCAGGAAATATATCTTGCCTCCGACCCCGCCTTCATTCGTGAATCCGGCTTTTCTGGCCGCTTCCGTAAGGACCGGCTCATCCAGTTCGACGCCGAGCAGGGACCATGTCCCGGAACTCAGGAACGCACTCACTCCTTCCTTTCCCTTTTCATACGGAGTCGCAAACACTGCACTCGCAGTATCATGAGAGCCGACCGCCACCACTTTCACATCGTCCGGAAGGCCGAGTTCTTCAGCGATTTCCTTCCTGACAGTCCCTCTTTCCGTTCCAGGAAAGACGATTTTACCGAAAAGACGTTCCGGAAGGCCGAGACTGTCTATCAGAGGCCGGTTCCAGTCCCTTTTCCTTGCATCGAGAAGTTCTGAAGTGGAAGCTATACTGTACTCGTTGTCAGGGACTCCAGTCAGATAATAACTGAAAAGATCCGGCATGAAAAGCAGATGTCTGGCAATATTCAGGGCCTTGTCGCCGGCCTTGCGGCGGACATACAGCTGGAAAAGCGTATTGATAGGCATAATCTGGATTCCGGCCTGAGCATAATGTGCCGCAACGTCATGCTCCCTGCACCACTCTCCGACGACTCCGTCCGTCGCGGAATCACGGTAGCATATAGGGTTGCCGAGCAGGTTGCCGCTGTCATCGACCAGACCGTAATCGACACCCCACGTATCGATGCCGATACTCCTTATGTCCTGAAACTGTCTGGCGGCAAGCCGCAGTCCGGTCTTCATCTCTTCGAACAAAGCCGGAAAATCCCAGTAAAGCCTGTCACCGAGCCTGACCTGACGGTTCAGGAAACGATGGACCTCAACTGTCTTCATACGGGCTCCGGAGACAGTCCCGGCAATCACTCTGCCGCTTCCTGCCCCGAAGTCCACTGCCAAATATGTCGCCATATCCTACCCGGTTACTTTTCCAAGAACATAAGTCTCCAGGTCGGAGATCTCTTCTTTTGAAAGAGTGTTGCACGACCCGCCTGTCAGAACGATTATCCTGCAGGCCATCTCGAAGAACATGGCCCTCTCGAAGACCTCGTCGAAATCTTTTCCGCAAACTACCTGTCCGTGCTTTCTCAGGAGAATCGAATCGTGATCCTTCATTGCAGCCACGACATGTTCAGCAAGTTCCTTCGAGCCAGGCCGGAAATACGGGATTACAGGGATTTCCGTCCCGACATGACACGGGATCTCGGCTGTCACGTTGAAATCCGACGGTATTTCCTTCATACATGCAACGGCCGTAGCATAAACGGACTGGAAATGGAGGACGACATTCACCTCGGGCCTCTGCCTCATGATGCCCAGATGGAAACCGCTTTCCATGGAAGGCTTCACTCCATTGAGCACTTCACCTGTCGCTATCCTGCAGACCGACACGTTCCTGCGCTGAAGCGAAGGCACCCATGAACCTGTACCGGATACCAGAGCCTCCTCGCCTATACGCCATGAAAGGTTGCCGCTGCTGCATATTGTCAGGCCGGCATCGCCTGCGCGATGGGCCTGACTTATGAATTTTTCGAAATATTCCTCTGCTATCATGGCCAACGTCATCTATAGATAGGTCCGTAAGCTGCACATGCCCTGTAGTCCGCCCCTTCCTTGTCCATGCCGAAAGCGTTCCATGCTGCCGGACGGAAGATTCCGTCTTCATCCACATTATGCATGCATACAGGTATACGGAGGATTGAAGCCAGCGTGATAAGGTCCTTCCCTATGTGTCCGTAACTGATTGCACCATGGTTGGCGCCCCAGTTGTTCATGACAGAATAGACATCCTTGAATGCAGGCTTGTCGCAAAGACGAGGGACAAACCATGTCGTAGGCCACGTACGGTCGGTACGCTCGTTGAGGATCCTGTGGATTTCAGGGTCGATGTCCACAGTCCATCCTTCCGCTATCTGGAGTACCGGGCCGAGGCCCTTGACAAGGTTGAGACGCGACATGGTCACAGGCATTCCGCCCTTTGAAAGGAAGTTGGACGAGAATCCGCCTCCGCGGAAATAGTCCCTGTTGGCAGGATACCAGGTAGTCGCTCCGAGACATGCCTCCACTTCATCCTGAGACACCTCCCAGTACGGCTTCATCACAGGTTTGCCTTCGCTGTCCTTCTGCTGTCCGGTACCGTCGAGAGTCGTTGCCCCGGAATTGATAAGATGTATGATACCGTTGGATGCAAGCCCTGTGAGTTCCTTTCCTGTAACCCGTTTTACCGCCTCCGGGCTCCAGTATGTACGCACGTCGGAGAATATCTGTGCGCGGTTGGTGAGAAGGTGGCCGAAAAGCATGGCGACTCCGTTGCATGCATCATTTTCGGTAGCGACCACATAAGCCTCTCTGGTTCCGTTCCAATCGAAGGAAGTATTCAGGAGAGCTTCTGAATAGTCTCCGTTAGGATAGAAATCCGTCCACTGGCGCTGCCCCTGGAATCCGGCCGCAATGGCATTGTGGCCGAGAGACTCTTCCTTGAATCCCATTTCGAGAAGTTTCGGATTGCCGTGCATGAGGTCCTTCATAATCATGGTCATCTTCACGATGAACTCCCAGTCGCGGTCCTTCTGCTCACGTGTCTTGACCTTTGCCGGAGTATTGAAATCCTCGCCTTCGTTCACCTTGCAGTATTTCTCGGTCCAGGCCATCGCCTTGGCATATTCCTCCTTGTCATAGATACCCTCCGTCATCCTACGGATGATTTCCGTAAGGTCGACAGATTCATTGCGCATCCCGAGATATTCCTGGAAGAAATCAGGGCTGACGATGGAACCTGCGATTCCCATGGACACTCCGCCCATAGAAAGGTATGACTTTCCCCTCATTACAGCCACGGCCTGGGCTGCACGGGCGAACCTGAGTATCTTCTCCGCCACATCAGCAGGAATGGTATTGTCCTCGATATCCTGAACATCATGTCCGTAGATTCCGAATGCAGGAAGCCCCTTCTGTGCATGTCCGGCAAGGACCGCTGCAAGATAGACGGCACCCGGACGTTCCGTACCGTTGAATCCCCATACTGCCTTGGGATAATATGGGTTCATATCCATGGTCTCTGCACCGTAGCACCAGCATGAAGTGACTGTGATGGTGGAACCTACACCCTCCCGTTCGAACTTCCCGGCACATGCCGCGCTTTCAGCCACACGGCCAATGGTACCGTCGGCAATAACGCATTCGACAGGAGAACCGTCTCCGTTACGGAGATTTTCGGAAATGAGAGAGGCAACGGCTTTTGCCAGATTCATAGTCTTGTCCTCAAGACTCTCACGGATACCGCCCTGGCGTCCGTCAATGACCGGACGGATGCCGATCTTCGGATACTTGTTCATATTTCAGTGTATTATGTGGTTTCACGAATTCGACAAATTTAACAATACATCCGGTAAATCCAAAATATCATTCGTGCTCCGCCATCCGTTTTTCCGCAAGAGCTTCATATCGGGTACCGGGACGGCCGTAATTTGCGTACGGATAGATGGAAATGCCCCCACGCGGTGTAAAGAAGCCTGTAACTTCGATGTATTTAGGGTCCATCAGCTTTATGAGGTCCTTCATGATTTTATTCACGCAGTCCTCATGGAAATCGCCATGGTTCCTGAAACTGAAAAGATATAGTTTCAGGCTCTTGCTCTCTACCATTTTCACGTCGGGGATATAGCTGATACGTATCTCCGCGAAGTCCGGCTGCCCGGTTATAGGGCAGAGGCTCGTGAACTCGGGACAGTTGAACCTGACCCAGTAATCGTTGTCCCGGTGCCGGTTCTCGAATGTCTCAAGAACTTCAGGAGCATAGTCACTCTTGTATTCCGTCTTGCGGCCCAATGATTTGAGGCCTTCATTTTCTCTGTTTTCCATGTGATATGTTGATTTTTATAGATTCATGTCTGCAATTTCATAGAAATTTCACTCCGGGTGGCGAAACCGGGGAATCTGCAGATAATCATTTTTCGCTCCGGGATGCCAGGTATTTTTCCAGGCCGGCTCTGCGGAGCCTGCAGGCAGGGCAATGTCCGCACCCGTCACCGGGAACACCGTTATAGCAGGTAAGAGTCTCGTTCCGTATAATGTCCAGCACACCGAGCTCATCGGCGAGTGCCCATGTCTGTGCCTTGTCAATCCACATCAGAGGGGTATGGATTACGAACTGCTCGTCCATAGCAAGGTTCAGGGTGACGTTCAAGGACTTTATAAAGGCATCGCGGCAGTCTGGATAACCGCTGAAATCGGTCTGCGAGACTCCGGTCACTATATGGTTTATCCCATGCTCCCGGGCCATGACAGCCGCTATACTCAGGAAAAACAGGTTCCTTCCAGGGACAAAAGTGTTGGGGCACGAGTCTTCCGGCTTCTCCTGGTCCATGGCCATGGAAGGGTCCGTCAGGGAATTCCTGCCGAGCTGTCCGATGAACGACACGTCCATAAGATGGAAGTCCACGCCTGCCTTTTCCGCCAGCTTCCCGGCCATTTCCACTTCAAGGCTATGCTTCTGTCCGTAAATGAATGTCAGGGCATGGACCTTACTGAATTTCTGTTTCGCCCAGAACAGGCATGTACTGGAGTCCTGGCCGCCGCTGAATACGACCAGAGCTTCATCATTGTTCATCATATTCATTACTGTATGTCGGTTATTTTAAACGGGTTGTAAGAGATGCCGATGTCAAATGCATCCGCGCCTTCATATTTTTTGACAGCCTTTACAACGATGTTCGTCACAGGAAGGATAATCACCTCATAAGCCGTCTTGAGAAAAATCTGCAACAGCATCAGCTTAAGCATCTCGTTCCCCGCCAGCCCCCAGAATGCTATAGGGAAGAAAACCAGGGAATCGACGGTCTCCCCTCCGATGGAAGACACTACAGCCCTGAGGGAGAACCGCTTGCCGTGCGAGGCGATTTTCATCTTGCTCATGATGTAGGCATTGACGGTAGACCCTGACAGGAATGCCAGCAAGGACGCCAGTGTAACCCTCGGTGCAAGTCCGAAGATATAGTCAAAATGAGCACCGCCGTCCCAGAAGTCAGCCGCAGGAAGAATCCTGACGATCTGTGCCATGGCCACTACAAAAAAATTCATTGCAAAGCCAGTCCAGATGACCAGCCGAGCTTTCCTGTATCCCCAGACTTCTACTATGCAGTCATTCAGGATATACGATACCGGAAAAATAATCACGCCGCCGGTAAGGGTGAGCATACCGGCCGTGAATATCTTGGTCTCGAAAAGATTTGACGCTATAAGGCATACATTGAAAAGTATGGCCATCAGCACGAAAGGAAGAGACAGCGCGACACGCTGTCCAGGGGCCGGAGGCCCCGGAATGGGATTGTTTTTCATTGTCCTTGTTTTAATTATAAAGGGTGGTTAACAAGCACACCCTGTCCGGTTCACACGGCTACTCCGCAGCCTTCAGACGTTCTGCGTTCTCGGCAATCTGAAGCTGGTCGAGAACCTCCTGGATATCACCGTCCATGAAGACAGGAAGGTTGTACATCGTATAGTTGATACGGTGGTCTGTCACACGGGACTGAGGATAGTTGTAGGTACGGATTTTTGCAGAACGGTCACCTGTAGAGACCATCGTCTTGCGTTTTGCCGATATCTCGTTCAGATATTTCTCGTACTCCATGTTGTACAGTCTTGTACGGAGCTCGGCAAGCGCCTTGTCGAAGTTCTTCAGCTGCGACTTTTCGTCCTGGCACTGCACCACGATACCTGAAGGGATGTGGGTAAGGCGGATAGCTGAATATGTCGTGTTCACGGACTGTCCGCCAGGGCCGGAAGAACAGAATGTATCCTTGCGGATATCGTTCATATTCAGCTCGATGTCAAACTCATCAGCTTCCGGAAGCACTGCTACTGATGCTGCCGAGGTATGCACCCTGCCCTGTGTCTCGGTCTGCGGCACACGCTGCACACGGTGTACGCCCGACTCATATTTGAGGACACCGTAGACCCCGTCCCCTATCACCTTGAATACTATCTCCTTGAATCCGCCTGCGGCACCTTCGGACTGGTTGGTGACCTCCATTTTCCAGCCACGTTTCTCTATATATTTGGAATACATGCGGAAAAGGTCGCCGGCAAAAATCGCCGCCTCGTCTCCGCCTGTACCTCCACGTATCTCCACAATGGCATTCTTGCTGTCCTGCGGGTCGGCCGGGATAAGCAGCAGCTTGATGTTCTGCTCCATCTCCGGAAGCCTCGGTTCTATCTCAGCCATCTCCTCCTTGGCCATCTCACGGAGCTCCTCGTCCTTCTCGTTCGCTATGATGTCTTTCGCCGCATCATAGTCTTCTATCATTTTCTTATATTCCTGTCCGGCCTTGATGATAGGCGCCAGCTCCTTGTACTCCTTGTTGAGCTGCACGTATTTCTTCATGTCGGAAATCACTTCAGGGTCAGACAACTGTGCCTGAAGCGAATCATACTTGTCCTGCAGTCCCAGGATCTTCTCCAATAATGAATTTTCTGCCATATATTCTTTTTGTCCTTATGCTTTATTATGTCTGATTATATTCCCCCCCCCGGCCATACCCGGGATGCCAACACTACTCTATCGCCTTTATATAGCATCTGCGTCTCATATAAAGCTCGCAGTCACCGTATTTGTTCCAGACGAACGATGCGGAATTGGTGTCAATCTGAGGATTTGTGATAGCCCACTTCGCCCCGCATTCGCGGTACTGGCGGGCCATTATGCTGTGGAATACGGATGACACTCCGGTATTCTGCCATTTCGGTGCGGCTCCGTTGATCATCAGGTCGATCGTCTCGACATTCTTGAGAGCCTTCAGAAAATGTATCCATCCGAATGGGAACATCGATCCTTTCGCTTTCTGGAGGGCCTTCGATATGCTCGGGAAAGAAATGCCGAATGCCGCTATCTCCTTGTCCTCATCCAGCAGGAAGCAGCACAGACGCTTGTCCAGCAGGCCGATGGTCTGCTCCGCCTCTTCCGCAATTTCCTCGTCCGTGAACGGGATGAAGTTGTAGACCGCTTCCGCAAAACTCTCGTTGTATATCCGGAAAAACTTGCGTACCAGAGCCTTGTCATGCTTCAGAGAATCTATGTCCCCTTCCACGAGTTTGTATCTCTCCATCAGGCGGTCAGCTATAGCCGTCATTTTGTCAGGGACAGGCTGGTCAGCGCGAAGCTTGTACTGCACCCAGTCGCACTCCTTTTCAAATCCGAGAGCTGTCACCAAGTCGTTGTAATAAGGGTAGTTGTACAGGCAGTTGAACGGAGGTATGTTCTCATAGCCTTCCACCAGCATGCCCTGCTTGCCCAAAGTATTGTAATACAGCGGCCCGTGAATCTCGTTCATTCCGTGCTCCTTCGCCCACGCCTCGGCAGTGGATATAAGCAGGCGGGCCACCTCAATGTCATTTATGGTATCAAACCATCCGAAACGGGCCCTTTTCTTGCCGTAACGCTCGTTGTACCTCGGATTTATCATGCCGCAGATACGTCCTGCCACCTTGTCTCCGTCCAGCACCATCCACATCTTGTGCGAACAGTAGCTCAATGTAGAAACACTGGTCAGCGACTTCACCTGATCCGAATGGAGTGCCGGCACATACTGCGGGCAGTCCTTGTACAATCTGTCAGGAAATCCGATGAATCTCTTGAGGTCCTTTTTCGACTTGACCTCTACGATACGATAGTCAGGCATAAATCTCTGTATTTTAATACAATAAACGCATCCGGCTTGGCTTTCGCCAACTTACCGGATGCAAAGGTAGTAAAAATTATATAATACAAGTCCTGTCAACATGCAGATAAGGCTCCTGGCAAGAGGCCGCGATAAGCAAAGGTAAATCCGGCCCTTGAGACGAAATCGTTCCGATAATCCAGAGCCCGGGTCAATACAGGAATCCGAAAGCCCACAGAGGGATTTTTCTGAATATTCCGGAATCGATATCATCCGCCGCCACATACCCGTTTTCCGCATCCTTTATCTGACTGAAATCCTTGTCCCGGCCTCCGACCTCGATAATATATTTTCTGTCTATACGGAAATCACCTGTTTTCATTCCACCGTACTCCACCGTATGCCCGGCAGAGGCAAGTTGGTTACAGAAAAAAGTCTCCCGTACAGTTCCTTTTTCAGGCATTTCCAGTGAAAGGATATATAGAAGGTTGGTATTATCCAGAAGAATTTTATCCGGTTTCTGTAAATCTCCCGTAGATGACAGATCCGTAAACAGTCTTCTTATAATCCTGGCCTCTTCCAGACTTTTGAGATATTTCAGTGTTGTCAGACGCTGGATGCCGATATTTCTTGAAATTTTTGCTATATCCACTTCAAACGGGACCAACCCGGAAATAATCTGGAGCAGAGCCTTTATTTTTCTGGTATTTCCGGATTCAATATTTCTTTGAGCCGTCAATTCCGTGTCAATAGTGTAATTGATAATATTTTCAATGCGGAAATTATATGTAAACCTATCTTCAAAATAGAAAGGGTAGTACCCGGTTCTGAGATATTGGCTGAAATGTTCTAACGGATAACACTTCTTTTTTATTTCATTGCAGAAGAAAGATGCATTTTCCAGAAGATTGTCAAGACTTGTCGGAACGAAATCCAGACCTGTCGTGAAGCACAGGTATTCCCGGAAAGACATTCCAGGCATTTCATACTCCACCATTCTTCTTGACAGATCCACCTTCCCATTGTTTATTTCCAGCAATGAACTGCCGCTGACAACAATATGCAGTTCCCTGTGCAGATCATATATTTCTTTCAATTCCTGACTCCATCCATCATATTTGTGAATTTCATCAATAAAGATATATCTCCCTCCCAGTTTGACAAACCGGTCAACCGTATCAACCAGGGTATGGGTGGAAAAATAGCCTGTATCTGCAGCGCAATATAGCACATGTCTGTCCCCGACAGCGAAGTCTTTTTTGATTTTCTGCAGGATTAAAGTGGATTTTCCAACGCCCTTCGGTCCCTTTATGCAAACAAGCCTGCTATTCCAGTTTATGGTGTACATGAAACTCCGAATGAAATCCATAGGGACAACATTCAGATATTCATCGTGGCGTTCAAAAAGTTTTTCCATAATCCTGATTTTTCACCAAAGATAGGTGTTTTCTATAGAAAATAAAATATGTGTTAAAATGTTTTTTACAGAAAACACTTAACACATATTGACTGTCTTTCTGTGACTTTCCCTGAAAAAGGTTCACGCTTTCTGTAACAGGGATTCAATGGCGGCCTGGGCGCAGACACAGCCGAATACCGCAGGAATATAGGATATGGTCCCGACAAGGGACTTCTTGTTGCGGTCATCGCATTCGACAATCGCTTCCTTTTTCGGGAGTTCTTCGGAAAACACTATCTGGAATCCCTTCCTTATCCCCATCCGTCTGAGCCTCTTGCGCACTACGAAAGCCAGAGGACAGTTGAAGGACTTGGATATGTCCGTGAGCCTCACTTTGGTGGCATCGGTCTTGGCCCCGGCCCCCATGGATGATACCAGCGGTATGTGCCTGTCCATACAATATTTTATAAGAGCCATTTTCGGTGACAGTGTATCTATGGCATCCACCAGGAAATCTATCTTATAGCCTCCCAGAACGGACTCCACTGCATCCGCTTCCAGATACTCTTTTATCACAGTGATGTCCAGCTGCGGATTGATGTCAAGCAGTCTTTCTTTCAGGACATCACACTTGGGCCTTCCTACTGTCGAATCCAGCGCCAGAAGCTGACGGTTCTTGTTGGACACGGAAACATCATCGCTGTCCATGATTATAAGGCGGCCGACACCTGAACGCACTACCATTTCAGCGGCATAGCCGCCGACTCCTCCGACTCCGATTACAGCTACACAAGATTCCGAAAGCCTTTCCAGGCCTTCTTCTCCTATAAGCATCGCTGTACGTTCTTTCCAGATTTCCATTTTTCAAAGTCCTTTCGCCTTGGCCTCGTCCCAGATGGCATCCATCTCTTCAAGGGTCATATCATGCAGGTTGCGTCCCTGGCGGATGGTATGCTCTTCCAGATAGGTGAAGCGTCTCTTGAATTTGGCACAGGTGCGTTCCAGTGCGGTATCAGGGTTAAGGCCGTAGAGTCTTGCAGCATTCACAACGGCGAAAAGATAGTCGCCGAGCTCTCCTTCGGCCCTGTCGTATGCAGCTTTCCGCTCCTGCTCGGAAGACGCCGCCTCCATACAGTCCAGTTCTGCCTGATATTCACACAGTTCCTCTTTCACCTTGTCCCAGACATCCTCTTTCTTCTCCCAGTCGAATCCGACTCCGCGGGCCTTATCCTGCATCCTGTATGCTTTCAGAAGCGGAGGAAGGGCATCAGGGACACCTGAAAGTATGCGCTTGTTGCCGTCCTTTTCCTTGGCCTTAAGCATTTCCCAGTTCTGCATCACCTGCGCGGAATTCTCCACCTGGACAGTGGAGAAGACATGCGGATGACGGTATATCAGCTTGTCACACAACAGATTGATGACATCTGCAATATCGAACTGTCCTTTCTCCTCCCCTATTTTGGAATAGAATATTACATGCAGGAGGACATCGCCCAGTTCCTTGGAAATATTCTTGCCGTCATTTTTGAGAATGGCATCACTGAGTTCATAGACTTCCTCTATGGTCTGCGGCCTGAGGGATTCGGATGTCTGTTCCCTGTCCCACGGGCATTTGACACGCAGCTCGTCCATTATGTCCAGAATACGGCCGAAAGCCGCCAGTTTTTCTTCTCTTGTATTCATTTTCAATGCATCGCTATTGATTTGCGGTGCAAAGTTAAAAATTTTCCGTCAAGCCATTCCCGTACCCGCCGTATGGATGGATGTCCGTTATCTTCGTCAGAGAGAATGACGCCGCCATTTGGATAATCGCCATCCGACATTCCAAAACATTTCCGCGGCATATTGTTTTTTCAGACAATTTACAATACCTTTGCACTTCCAATTTTTACAGCAGCGGCTCTACCGCCCGTTGCCACACCAGCCCGGATGGCGGAATCGGTAGACGCGTTGGTCTCAAACACCAATGTCCGAAAGGATGTGCCGGTTCGACCCCGGCTCCGGGTACAACAAGGGGTAATTATTTGAAAATCAAATAATTACCCCTTGTTACTTTTCTCTAATTATTCCCAGAGAAACGGTATCAAAAGGCCGCTCACATAACCATTTTTGAGGACCAATGTTGATTTGGGTGTGGAGCAAGGAACAGGAATTCAGCTGGCCCTCCCGCACACCTGGGAATGGCTTATGAATATAAATCGTTGATATTTAAGAAATTATACAAAAGCATCAATTCCAGGTGTGACATTTCCCGGCACACCTGCAGTAGCGAACCCCTGCTACGCTCACCTGTAAGACACATCCGTCACCGCAGGTGTGCATAAAAGTGTGACACCTGCAAATAGAATTTCACCGAAATGTATTCATTTACATAAAGTTATGCATAATGACCAACTGCAGGTGTGCCACGGGAAGCAGAACACGTGCGGACAACTGTACGCCGGCAAGCACTTTTGTCATTGTCACCAACCAAAAATGCCCCAAAATGCCAATTATACCAGGAAAATCAAAAACATTGCTGTTCTGAAAATTATTATTATTTTTGCAAAATCATTATAGAAATGATTTTACTTTAGCAATTAAGGCAGGCATCTATCCCTAAATGGATGTCTGCTTTTTTAGACTACGACCGAGGGGAGGTACTTATACGAGGAGCCAATTGTTCTTACGGCTAAAGTAAGAATTCTATAATGAAAAGAAGAACATATTGCAGACTCGTCATAATTTCCGTCAGAGCGGAGATTGTCAGACTTGTCAGAGTCAAGGCGTACAAACGCACACGATTCGGCAAGGTTGAACGGGTGCAGAGCCATTTCAGAAGGTATTAGGGTGCCGACTGACCGGACTTGACCCGGTGCCGATAACGGCACTCCACTCTATCCCCTCGGTTTTTTAATCCAGACTATCAAAACTGTCATACAGGGGTATATTTCCAAATATCTGCAAGGCTTTCCGATGTTTTTCGTTGATACCTTTAAGCCGTTCAGCCATTTCCGTGTCGTTCAGTTCCCTTGCCATCTTGTAAGACTTCCGGCCACGGTCTAAATTGTGTTTCAAGTCGTTAATTTTCGTATGGATAGCCGTGTAATTGTCGGAATGGGCAATCTTATAGACATACTCGAAATAGTCCGTTTCCTTGTCGTGGGTCAGCAGTTCCAATGCTGCAAGCACATCCTCATCCACACCTTTCCGGTGCAGATCATCAATAGTCAAGTTCGTGTCCTCGACAACATCGTGCAGGAAACCTGCCTTGATTTCTGCGTCATTACTGCCCATGAGACCGACAGCAATCGGGTGCAGGATAGCAGGCTTGCCGTCCAAGTCTTTTTGACCCTTGTGCGCATCGAGCGCAATCTGTAATGTTTCTTCTATCGCCATTTTACTCGTTTATATTAACCGCAATATACATCGTATTTCCAGATGATTATTACAGATGAACCCTGAAAATTTGTCGAACGTATCCGGTATATTGTAGTCCCGCTGCTCGAATGTTACAAGTCCGTCTTTTATCTCAACTCTGTCGCCTCTTGACTCATTAGGGTTGTCGTCCTCATAGAGGGACGCCGATAAAGTCTTTTGCATATGCGACTGCGGTTTGTTTCAAAAATTTGCTTATACCTCTATCTTCCGGATTTCAGACAATGTACTTTCTCCTTTCTCTATAGCCGACAGCACATCAAATACCTTGTCGCTCCAGCCTGCAATCAAGAATACATCGTTTTTCTCAATCCGCAAAGGGGTTCGGCCGTAACCTGCAAGGTCGAACAAATAAAGTTTCGCACCGGGATAGACGGACTTGTATTTTTTCCACAATGTTTCAATATGAGCATCCGAGTATAAACTGTTCCACATCTGGCAATCTGTAAAAATCATCACCTTGTCCATCCGTATATCCTCTTTTATCAGCCAGTCAATAACTTTATATCCGTTCGTGCTGTAACCTACTTCGCCTTCGCGACGGCGCATCTCCATAGTATTGGCAAGTATGTGTGACTGAGGCATATTAATGACTTTCCACTTGTCTCCGAACATTCCGCTTATGACCGATGCACACCGGCTTTTCAATATCATCGACAAGAGAATGGCAATATCATATAATTCCACTGAACTGTTCATTGAAACCGGATGCATCATCGAAGCAGAGACATCCGCAGCCACAAGCACTCCGGTTTCCGGGCCGAAGCCGTCAATATTGGCAGCCGAAGCCAGGGCAGCCTGCTCCAAAGCAGAAAGCACAGAAGAAGAATATACAGACCTGCAATTCTTTATCTCTTTATATGCCGAAAGGAATCTGAACGGAAGCTGTTTTGAAGCCGCCACATGAACCGGATCGGACAGTCTTCTGCAAAGCCTTGAAATATGTTCTTGCGACACATTTGAATTGAGGATATTCCTCAAGTTGCGTAGCAGTGCCATGTACCCCAATTTCCCCGAATCGAGCAATTCTTCCCAGAGTTTCCTGAATGCCAACATCTTATCTTCTTCCGAGCCGAAATGTTTCTGCCCCAATACAGAAAAACGGGTCTCCCAGGTATATGGTACATCAAGGGAACCGGAGGCAATCTTATCGAAAATCATCTGCTGCGCGTCGTCTTTGGCTTTCGGGTGCACAAGGAACAGAGCATCCTTCAAGTTTACCACAGCCTTCTTTCTATCATATTTTGAAAACTGATATTCATCGAATCTGTTGAACGACATCTTGAGTCCGTTCTGGATCTGACGGGAGAGTTTTCCTAATTTCTTGTCTCCTTTTCCTGATTCATTCCTCCACTGATAACAGGCCAGAAGCTCCGTTATCTCATCAGCCCTCAACACTGTTTTGCTGACAGCTGAACTGACCAGGGAATCGCCGTTATGGATTTTCGCCAATTCCACAAGGAGGAAAAGCGGAATACTGCGCAGATTCATCTTCGTCCGGGCATATACTGCAAGTTTCGCCACAAATACGGGATCCACTTTCTGCAGGAGACGCACCATGCGGACTTCTCTGGAATCCTTCGTCTCATAAAAGCTCCGATCCATTGAACTTGTCACAACAGCGGTGTACAATTCCAGTTCCGGAGACATCACATACGATTTTTCTCCTTCATAATTGGCACAAATGGCTGAAGACCTTGCATTGCTGTTGTATTTCATAGCTTCTGTTTTTAAAAGCAGGGCGACAAACGGGCAGACTCTTTTTCATGTGCTCTACCGACTAAGCTACCGGCTATTTGCCGGGCCGGATTCGAACCGGCGTACCATGTACCAGTTACGAAGTAGTTCTGACCTACGGCACCTGCCTGTACTACACACATCCAACTCAATTCCGATCAAGTGATGCAAATATACATCCCATAAGTGCAAAAGTACGACACCGGAAAATAAAAATATGTGTTATTTGGTTACATCAATTTCAAGAAAGTGCCATTCACCATAAGAAACCCAATTTATGTGATATGACTTATTTAAATTAAGTTCCTTCTTTGAGTCTATGACAATTTTCCCACTAGCAGTACATGTGTCTTTCTTTAGGCCAAACGGAACAATTTCCTTCCCGGTATTTTCTACTTGCCGATTGACATAATCAATATTATCCGTCATAAAATAGAATCGTCCTTCTGAATAAATTTCCTGATATTGTCCATTCTTCCCATTAATGCCTATTTCATGTTCAAGGTATTCAAGATCTCTATATATATTGAACATCCTATCTTTGGCAAAAGTGCCTTTTTTATTTCGTTTCCTCTTGAATTTAAGTTCAATGGCGCATGAATATTTCTTTTCTTCTCCACAATAAATATAGCAGGTTATGTCTATATCTTTATACTTTTTGCTCTTTTTACCATTTTTACAATTAGGATACCATCTGGTTTCCAGATTGACCTCAAATGTCTCATTTTGCGACACCTTATCATTACCTATTGTCTGTATCAAATTTGCAAAATGAAACTGAAACATCGCTTCATTCATACTTAAATCCCGATACATTATTTTATGTGAAGTGAATAGTTGGACAAAACGTTCCCACGATTCATCCATAATACTTTTTAAAAGTAAATGATAGCCTGTATTCATTTTCTAAAATTTATGTGATGCCAAATTTACCCCACACGATGCCATTCTGTGACACCTCGCACCTATTCCATCCGTTTCAGCGCTTTTCTGTAGACTTCGCAGAGTTCTTTGCGGAGGTGTTCGGGGGCGATGACGACAAGGTCGTCGCTTTGGGAAAGGAGTTCCTGTTTGAAGTCGTATGTTATCTTGACTTTCAACCGGATACGGAATTCCTTTCCGTCATCTATCAGTGTCTCTTGCGACTCATGAAGTGGGAAAGCTTCGTTGTACCGGCCTCCTTTTGGGGAGAACGACAGGATGACTTCCTCGACCGGAAGGTCATTATTCGAATAGACTCCTACGACATCCTTGAACTCTTTTTCAGGATCTATCGCGGAATTCCGCGTAAACCGATTCTTAGTAACATTCAAGTCCCGGATACGGTCAAGTCCCCAACTCTTTATTTCTCCGGCATGCCGGACATTATCCCCTATCTCGACAGCCAACAGGTACCACCGGCCCCGTCCTTCTTTCAAGGCATAAGGCATGACACTGCGAGTGCGAAAGACTGAATTGTTGAATTTCACATAGGTGAACTCTACTATCAGGCTGCGTTTGATCGCATGGATCAACGGGGACAGGTGTTCTGTACCACGGGGCTTCCTCCTTTCGGGAAAGACGATAGAAGACAGCTCTTCCCGGGCATGGAGAGATGTAATAAGGTCGTACTGCTCCAATATCCTTTCGATATCGGATACCTGGTCCTCATCTTCAGGTATATAGTAGCCGTTTTCAGTCCTGGAGTATTCAATGCTGATACCCATTCCCGAGCGGATTTCCTTCAGGTCTCGCAGAATCGTCCTTCGGGAGATGCCGACATCTTCCGTGTCTTCATAATATGCCAGACCGTCCTCGACTTTGCGGATAAGTTCCGGGAGGGAAATGTACCGGTTGTTCCGTATCAACCGGATAATCAGCAGATACCGCTGGATATAACCTTGTTTGGACATGATGTTTTCATTTTATCTGTCTTTCAAAGTTACGATTTTCCAGCTTATCTCTCCCGATTACAGGACAATATTCTCCAGCTCACGGAAATTGTCTGCCCTGAACAGGTTCGGGTGGTCGTATTCGTCGGTCTGTTCGTGCTGCCAGGTGGTATGGAAGGGGATGTAGACGCCATAGCCGCCGAGATTAAGGACGGGGGAGATGTCGGACTTGAATGAATTGCCGACCATCAGAAGTTCAGAAGCGCCGATGCCCAGGAATGCCAGCAGGTCGGAATAGGTTTTCTCGTTCTTGTCAGATACAATTTCCACATGGTCGAAGAACGGTTTCAGCCCGGAACATTCAAGTTTGCGCTCCTGGTCCAGCATGTTGCCTTTGGTAATGACTATTGTCCTGTATGAACGGGAACGGCTGATTTTCTCCAGGGTCTCTTTCACGCCGGGCAGCGGAGTGGCCGGAATACGGAGCAACGATCGTCCGAGACTGTAGATCTCCGAGACGGCAGACACAGAAAGACGACTTTCGCCCAGCCTCAGGGCCGTCTCGATCATAGACAGAGTGAATGCCATGACGCCGTATCCGAGCTCCGCCATATTCTGCATCTCCGTCTTGAACAGTTCTGATTTTATATATCGGGGCTCACCGTATTCCGCAAGGATGGAGCACAGCCTGTCTTCGGCATCGTCGAAATAGGGCTGGTTCGCCCAAAGAGTGTCATCCGCATCGAAGGCGATGACCTTGATATTGTCCTTTAAACTTGAATCCATATAAACTAAAGCATATTCAACAGTCTGAAAAACTGCGCGACATGGTATCCGTCGGCAAGCCCGTGGTTCAGTTCTACCGATACGGACATCATGAGCCTGTCTTCCTGAGGGACCAGCCTGCCTGTGGAGATTCTCGGGATCGACTGCCCCCTGGACATCTTTCCTGCATGCTTGAGGTCGGTGAAGTCTATCCAGGGGATGGAAGAATAATAGATCAGGTCATTCCTCGACTCTCCTTCTCCGAGACACAGCCCGGAAGCGTTTTTCACGCGGGCTATCTCCTTTGAAGCCTCCTCGACGAACAGTTTCCTGTCTTCATGGTATTCGAAAACCCCGAAACCGAAACTCCCGTCCTCCCTGCCGATAGTAGGACTGGCCCCGATAAGGTCGTACAGGACAATGTTTCCGTCCTCCACCCTGTACCGGAACTCGTCTATGGCGTTGGCCGCCCTCAGTATCTTATGCAATGAATACAGGAAAAATGAGGCCCCGTCCTGCTTGGACTGCATGTAGCATGATGTGAAATCAGCCTTTGCCGTGATGCCGAAATACGGGTCATCCAGTTCTCCGAAATAACGGTAATGCTCGCGTCTTGTCCACGACTGCATGTCGACTGTATGTTTTCCTGCCATAGAATACCATTGTTTGGACCGGCAAAATTAGGGTCTTTTGCCTTTCCGAGCAAATTCCGCCAATGCGATTTTCACCGATTTCCGCCGGAATTCAAGAAACGGAAAGTTTTTTCTTTTCCCGGATTACAACTTTAAAACAACAATCATTATCTTTACAGGTTGGAATCTAATCATCCGCAGACAATGAAAAAATTGCTTTCCCTGCCGCCGAATCTGGTAGGCTGCTTTCATGAGATAACGAAGTATGACCCGGCAGAGTGGTTCTGCTGCTGCGACCCCATCGGAGCCCGTCTCGGCTCTGGAGGAGGCACGGCATGGCTGCTCGAATCATGCCGCCAATCGGAAAATATGGACGGAGGATGCAGTTTCAGTGACTGGCTCGGAAAGGAAAAGCGGATACTGCTTCATGCAGGAGGACAGGGCCGCCGGGTGCCGGCATACGCCCCATCAGGGAAAATACTCACTCCCATACCGGTTTTCAGGTGGGAAAGAGGGCAGAAACTGTCGCAGGATCTGCTCTCACTTCAGTTGCCTCTTTATGAGAAGATCATGGAGAAAGCCCCCGATTCGCTTCATACATTGATTGCAAGCGGGGACGTATATATCCGCTGCACGGAACCGCTGCAGGATATACCGGATGCAGATGTCGTATGCTACGGACTATGGGAAAACCCTGACCTGGCTACACGGCACGGTGTCTTCGTAACAAGAAAAGACAGGCCGGGAGAGCTTGACTATATGCTGCAGAAACCATCGCTCGACGAGCTGGGAAAACTGACGGGATCACACTACTTCATGATAGATACGGGAATATGGCTGCTGAGCGACCGGGCCGTAGAACTATTGGCAAAAAGGTCATATACGCCGGACGGAAAGAAAATGAAAGAATACGACCTGTACTCGGAATTCGGACTGTCGCTCGGGAGGGCACCTCGCATTGAAGACAAGGAGCTGAACGGGCTGTCCGTAGCCATACTGCCGCTTCCCGGGGGAGAATTCTACCATTACGGCACAAGCAGGGAACTGATTTCCTCGACGCTGGCCATACAGAACCTCGTCCATGACCAGCGTATCATTATGCAGCAGACGATCAAGCCGCATCCTGCAATGTTCGTACAGAATGCAGTCCTGCACAGGCCCTTGACATCAGACAACTCCGACCTCTGGATTGAAAACAGCTTCATCGGCAGCGGATGGACACTTTCAGACCATCATGTCATAACAGGAGTACCGGAAAACGACTGGACGCTGGATGTCCCGTCAGGAGTCTGCATAGATACCGTACCTGTCGGACCCGGCAAATGGGCGGCACGTCCATACGGGTTCAATGACCCGTTCAAGGGAAGCACATCGGACAGCAGGACTCTTTTCATGGGACGCCCGGCGGCAGAATGGGCGGAAGAGCGCGGAGTGACATTGCCAGACTGTCCTGATATCCAGAATGCGGAGCTTTTCCCGGTCTGCCAGGACATTCGGCAACTGGGCGCAGTCCTCAGGTGGATGGTATCGGAGCCTGAACTTGAGGAGGGACGGCAAATATGGATGCGGGCCGAAAAAATGTCAGCCAACCAGCTCTCTGACAGGGCAGACTTGCACCGTCTGTTCGACCAGAGAAGGAAATTCCGGAAAGACAACTGGCCGATGCTGGCGGCAAACTACAGAAAGAGCATATTCTACCAGCTTGATCTGGCAGATGCCGCTTCAGAATTCGTCGCCGGAAAGCTTACTCTACCTCCGCAGCTGCCGCAAGATGCCCCGGTGATGAAAAGAATCCAGGACAGCATGTTCCGGTCACAGGTAATGAAATCAAGGAATGATTCCGGATATGCAGAAACGGAGCGGCAGGCTTTCTCATTGCTGCGGGAAGGACTTGTCGACACGGTCCTTGCCGAAAAACAGTCGCCGCGTCTGGATGTCTACAAAGACCAGATAGTATGGGGAAGAAGCCCGGTGCGCATCGACCTTGCCGGAGGATGGACAGATACGCCTCCTTACTGTCTGTACGCAGGAGGCTCGGTCGTGAATCTGGCCATAGAACTCAACGGACAGCCTCCACTGCAGGTATATGTAAAGCCTTCGCCGGAATACCGGATCACCTTAAGATCGATAGATCTGGGTGCAATGGAGACTGTAAGCACCTGGGAAGAACTTAAAGACTATAAAAAGGTGGGCTCGCCGTTCTCGATTCCGAAAGCGGCACTCTCACTTGCCGGATTCATTCCTGAATTCTCTGCACGGCAGTACAATTCGCTTGAAGAACAGCTGAAGGAATTCGGCTGCGGCATCGAAGTGACTCTTCTTGCCGCCATACCCGCCGGCTCCGGACTGGGGACAAGTTCCATACTGTCAGCCACAGTTCTTGGCGCATTGTCGGATTTCTGCGGGCTTGCTTGGGACAAGAGCGAAACAGGGAACCGCACCCTGATCCTCGAACAGCTTCTTACGACCGGAGGCGGATGGCAGGACCAGTACGGCGGCATAATGCATGGAGTAAAGCTTCTGCAGACTACCGAGGGGCTGCGCCAGGTCCCGTCCATAAAATGGCTCCCCGAATATCTTTTCACGCAGCCTGAATACCGGGCCTGCCATCTGCTCTACTACACGGGAATCACCCGCACGGCCAAAGGGATACTCGCCGAGATAGTCCGCAGGATGTTCCTCAACAGCGGGCGGCATCTGCGACTGCTCGCAGAAATGAAAACACATGCGCTCGATATGTATGAAGCGATCCTGAAAGGGGATTTCAACGAATACGGACGCCTCATAGGCAAGAGTTGGGAACAGAACAAAATGCTGGACTCCGGTACTAACCCGCCTGCAGTCGAGACGCTCATTTCACGGATAAAGGACTATGCCGCAGGATATAAGCTCCCTGGTGCCGGAGGAGGAGGATACCTGTACATTGTAGCCAAAGACCCGGAAGCGGCGGCGCGGATAAAAAAAGAACTCACATCCTCACCTCTCAACGACAGTTCGAGGTTCGTAGACATGAGTCTTTCGGTCAAAGGGATGCAGGTAAGCCGGTCTTGACCTCGGACTATCCGGCAGCATCACTTCATCTGACACTGAACTTCGACAGAAGCTGAAGCTGGTCGGTCGGAGGGGTTTCACCGTCCGCGAGAGGGCAAAGTATGGTGTACTCCGTACTGCTGGTCCCGTCTATGTCCCTGGCGTTCAGCAGCCAGGATTCCATCTCCACGATCTCCGAACGCTTCTCTTCTATCATACTGTCGACAGCTGCCCGACATGCAGCCATAGCATCCCGTCCGAGCTTGAGGACCTTGCCGTATGCTATCGCCCTCAATCCGAGTTCGGGCAGGCCGAGGTTCGCACCGACAAATGACACTTCCAGCTCTATCAGTTTGCCTTTCAGTTCATTCAGGCGTCTCATTTCCTCCATGCAGGCACCGTACTCCTGAACTATGTTGACGAAATCGCCGTCATTGAGCCTGTCCTCATCGTCGATTTTCAATGAAACGGCCTTGCACACCCCTCCGGAAGCAGTTTCCAGGTACCATGTATGTATCTTGTAGTACGGTCTCGTATCCTCTATCAGCCTGAGGGTCTCGCTGTAAGCGTAAGTACAGCCGGATATGTACTCGTCAACGCTCTGGGATCCGGAAAATTCCGGCCTTTGCCATTCGACGCCCAGATTCTTTTCAGTGTACGCCGGAGCCGTCACGACACTCTGAGAAAGCCGCGCTTCCTTCGGGACTGTCAGCGGAAGGACATCCTTGGTAAGTCTGATATCATAGAACACGTATTGCCCCGATGTATTGTAGGTGTTTGCCAGCCAGAACATAAGCTGCCCGCAACCGTTTATAGGGACAGTGACGGTCTGCGGCTCCATAGTCTCATAGACCGTCAGCTGTGCGACTACCTTCTGGTCCGCCCCTATAAGGAGTGTTTCCTTATAGTCGGTAGGTTCTTCGGAGAAAGGGCGGAGACAGGCTACGGTGAAAGTGACGCTGTTGTACTGCCCGTATGTATTGAAGGCCGCACAGGAATTCTCTACCGCATTGCCGCCAGCGGCAAGCATAAGAAAGGCGGCAGCCCCGACAAGGGTGCTGCCGACGAGGGCCCCGCCGACTGCTCCGGCAGCCACGAACGCAGATCCGACTGCAGCTCCTCCTATGGCAGCTGCGGCAGCGTTATCCGTCCCCGAAAGGACACCGTGGTCAAGAGAGAAATGCACGCTGGTCTGAAGCATGAACCCCTTGTTGATCCTTGTACCGTCCGGCATCTCGAAATATCTCCTCTGCGTACTCCCGTCATAGAATATCCCGTCCCTGTCATCCGATTTCGTACTCACATAATGGATATAAGGGGCCCCGAGGTCTATGAGATCGATTTCGTACGGACACTCCGGCTGGGGATGGACGAAAAGGTCATTGTCTACAGGCTCGCCCCTGTATACCACGATATCGGCTATGCCGTAGGCCCCTACATTGAGGTTTCCTGACCCGCCGTTCTCGAACCGCAGTTTCCGGCATTTCCTTAAAGGAAGGACAAAATCCCGGTTGGGGTAAGTCGCCATCATAGGGGCCTCGAGGATAAGCTCATCATCGGCATAGACCCTTATGACATCATTGGTCATCGACCAGCTTTTTCCGACATATCCCGCCGTGAAACTGACATAGTCGAACTCCCTTCCCAGATCGAATACGGCGTATGAAACGATGTTGTCGTTCCAGAAATCAGCCTTTTCGTACAGGATGAACCCCTCGCTGAATCTCGTGCCTCCCATCGAAAAGGTGACATGGTCCGACTCGCCGCCATACACCTGGTGCTCTATCTGTCCTCCGACTGCGTATGGAGGGATATTGGAAACGAGCTTGCATACATCCGGCAGGCTTTTCAGACGCGGGTCGATATCGCTGTCCTCCGTCTGCCCGTCTTCCTTGAATGTCCCTTCGGGATAAAGGACGGCATCCGCTATCGCCGCATACATGCTCTGGTCAGCCTGCTCCGTATGGAAGGAAAGCTGCTCGCACCCGCTGACATCCAGCACTATACGTTTAGCTATGTCGGTCTGCGAGACCTCGTATTCGTAAATTATCTTCCCGTCTGCCTTTATGGTTATCCATCCTTTGCCTCCGCTACTCTTGTCATTGTCCACCGGACCGGCAAGCAGGCTCAGAGTCTCGTACTGCCCGCGAAGATTGAAATACGAAGCCCCGGGCTGGACCCCGATGAACGCCATGTTCATATTGCAAACTATACCGTAGTGGTATTTCTTCCCGTTGATATATACGCTCTTGTATTCACGCTCTGGAGATACGCAGAAATGGTTGTACTGGGCATACGGCTCCAGATCCTTAACCAAAGAGGTTATTCCCGGGGCGGAGCCGATGAGGTTTCCCGTCTCCCGAGGTTCCTCGCCTTCCTTCCATAAAGTCGCTTCAGCAAACCCTATCTCGTCTTCACCCTTTACAAGCACGAACCTGAGTTCATCCGCGCCCTTTACATCGAGAGTCATGCGTCTGGGCACATCGTATTTGCGGACCACCTCGTCAGCAATTTTCTTTCCGTCGGCATAGACCGTCACTATAGCAGGCTCATAATCAAGGGATTCAGGATCATATATACGTCCGAGAACAAACATAAGGGACTCGTACTGTCCGCCGAGCCTGAATGTGGCGTATCCCGGCTTGTAAGGTCCCACTGACGCACCTATGGTAAAACCTCCGTACCAGTCCAGTCCGCCGGTAAGTTCCATTTTTCCGGAATTCGGGCCGGAATACCTGTAAGACCTGTACATATACGAATCCACCGGGGAAAGGGTATTTACAAGATACCTCGTCTGTGCATCCAGTTGCCATACGGCCAATGCAGACAATATAAGCAACAACAATCTTTTCATAGGCAGGACATGAATCAAGATGATAAAACAATAGCTCTGACATCGTCGAACACATGACGTTCAAGATCCGACGGGGAAATAATGAAATCAAGGACACCGACATCCATGAAGTTCAATCCGAAGTCTTTACCCTCGAAGGAATCGACCTGAAGCAGTATCGGCCAGTCCTCGAAAGGGGCATCCCAATTCTCCCACGGCCTGTGCTCCGGCAGGGCGAAAACGGCATGGTCATCCGGCCGCAGGCCCGGCTCTGTGCTGAAGTCCATTTTCAGAGGGGACGGGGAATCCACGGCAGGCCCTTTGCCGGCATATACTGTTTCTTCAAGACTTTCATTATCAGGAAAATAAAGCACCTTAACATCTTCCCTGGCGCTTATGCTTCCACCGATACAGTCCGCTCCGGAATAATATCCGAGATAGCCGGCTATCTTGGCGAAAAAGGACAATATGCCTTCATGCGGAAGAAGGTTTTCCTTATCGTATAAGGCCAGTTCTTTCAGATTTATCTGGCAGAGGAAGACATATGGACACTCTTCCCCGTTTTCATCCGTATAGGACGGAAAATCCGTACCGCAAGGCAGATCGGGGTTTCCCCAGAAACGGGAAATCCCTTTATCCGGCTTTCCGGACAGTTCCGACAAATGAAGATGAACCGGTACCATAACATTATGTGGCCACGGTATAAATGGCGAAGCCAAATATAATGAAAAGCAGAGAGCAATGCAAATGAACCTGGTAATTTGAATTGCTGAAATTTTATAACATATTCTTCACACAGATACCTGCGTATGTAAGTCCCGCACCGAAACCGAGCATCAGCATGGTGTCTCCTTTCTTTATGCGGCCTTCCTTAATGCCGTAATACCATGCCAGAGGTACTGATGCGGCGGAAGTGTTTCCGTACTTGCAGACACTTTCAACGCATTTGTCCATCGGTATGCCGAGACGTGAAAATACCGCTTCGAGCATTCTGTAATTGGCGCTGTGAGGAACGAACCTGTCCACCCCGTCAAGCGTAAGCCCGTTCTTCGCGGCCAGGTCTTCCAGTCCCTGTGCAAGAGTGGTGACAGCCCATTTGTAGACTGCCCTCCCGTTCTGGTGGACGAATCCGTCGGCCAGGATTTCCTCGCCGTTGGCACGGTTGCTTCTCATGCTCATATACAGTTCCTTGCCCATACTGCCGTCCGTCCCGCAGATGGACTCGAACACTGTGTTCTCCCCTTCCGTAGCCTCTACAAGGACACAAGCGGCAGCATCGCCGAAAAGGATACAGGTGTTCCTGTCGGTGAAATCAAGGATCCTGGACATGGTCTCCGCTCCGAAAACCAGGATTTTCTTATGCATTCCGCTGGCTATAAGGCCTTTTGCCAGAGACATGGCATAGCAGAAGCCTGAACAAGCGCAGGTGAGGTCTATGGCGCCTGTGGATCTGATGCCAAAGCTGTCCTGTATCTGACATGCGACATTCGGTACGACATGGTCGGCAGTCATGGTAGCCACCAGGATCATGTCCACATCGGAGAAATCCACTCCGTAGTTTTCCTTCATGTCCAGGGCGGCCTTTACGCACATGTCTCCTGTATATTCGTCTTTTTGGGTGAAATATCTGCTTTCGATACCTGTCCGTTCCCTTATCCACTGGTCGGAAGTGTCCAGGCGGCTTTCAAAGAATTCATTAGTGATCTTGTCACAAGGGTGGTATGCCCCTATGGCTGTTACGGTTACCTTATTCATCTCTAAATATTTAACGTCAGTTCGACGGTTTTATTTAATTATATTATCCTAATATTCAATATTCTACCATTTAACAACCGGAACCCGTCTGAGCATCTTGCGCACAGCACAGGATGGCAAACTGCGGGTGCAAAGATAAAAAATATCCGGAAAATGCAATTTCCGGATATGCCTCGGATATTATCCGATATTCTGTTATTCCCAGGACACTCCCGCCGATTTCCCGGCACCCCCTGACATCTATTTGCCCTTCGTTTTGATCACTATCACACCGCGGTTCGGGTCATCGGTGTATTTTTTGACATCTTCCGCATTCTTGAACACGGTGACGGACTGTATTTTCTCTGGGTCGAGAGTATTCATGACATCCGAGGAGACTTCCTTGCCGTCCAGTATGACCACAGGCCTGGCAGAATCAAGCGGAGCGTTCTTCTTGGTGTTGATCTCCAGAACGCCGTTCCTGGCCTTGTCCCCATACTCCAGGGCTGCTTTTGAACCGGGTTTGATGACTATGACCGAAGCGATATCCTGAGGATCCGGAAATGATTCGGTCTCCGTGCCGTCTACAATTATCAGCGGACGGTACATTACATCTGCCGAGATGTTCCTGTATATCTCCAGTTCATCCTTCAGGTCGTCTATCTGTTCTTTCAACTTCTCCATATCACCGGCTCCCATTTTCTTGATTTCCTCAAAATCAATATCTTCCAACTTTTTCAGCGCATCCAGACTCAGGCTCATGCCGGAAAACTTCCCCCGAAGATCAGACAAGGAAGGCAAAGTCGTTATAGAGTGGGTACGACATACGGTCCTGCCGGATTTGGAGACCGTAACATCATACGACTGTATTGTTTTCCCTACCAGCTGGCTTCCGTCGAAGCCAGTAACATCCACACCGTCTATCACATACCTGTCAAGAGTGTCGGACTGTGCAGGTCTTGCCTCCGCACCATACGGTACGGAACACAGCGCCAGAGCGCATAATGCCGAGATTATCAGAGTTTTCATGTCTTTTTCTGTTTTTAGAAGCTGTTTTGAAATTTAATGATATAAATCTTGATTATTCATTCAATGCGATAAACGATGCGGATCCTTCACCGTCATCACACGTCATGATATATGTCTTTACCGTTCCGTCAGCCATGGTAGCCGTAACAAGGGCAGCATTGCCGGCAGGCTTTGCAGAAAGCGATGAAATGCCGTTTCCGCCCAGTTCCATGACCCGCTGCAAGTTTTCCGCCATGCAGGCCGGACTGATGACACCCGTCTCCGCTTCATGGTCTTTACTGAAAGACCGCGGGATAACGACAGCACAGACAACGGCTGCGGCCGCCGCGGCTGCGACAAGTAGCCTCACCGCCTTCGGACGTGTCCATGATTTCCTTTCCGGCATGGCCTGGCGGTATGCACAGGCGTCCCTGAAAGCGAACAGAGGGGCGAACCTGCGGAATTCCTCCCGCACTTCCCCGCCGCGGAAATACTCCGAGAGCTCCTTTTCCTCGTCCAGCGAAGTCCGGCCTTCAAAATATTTGTCAACAAGGCGTCTGATATGTTTATCTTTAGTTTCCATGTCCATGCTATGGTTCCATAAGGGTTTCCCTGATCTGCATCCTGGCCCTGGAAAGGGCCTTCCTGACAGCCGGCTCCTTCATATCCATCATCTGTGCTATCTCGGACAGTTCATATCCCATCATGTCCCTGAGGATGAATATGGAGCGGTAATTCTCAGGCATTTTCTCCACCATTCTGGCCACCAGTGCGACCTGGTCGGAAAGCTCTGCCTCTCTTTCTCCCTGCACGGCCGGACCGGAAGACTTCAGCTCCTCAACCGGAACCGTCACCCGCACGGAACCGTATCTTATCCTGTCCAGACATGCGTTCCGCACCGTCCTCATCAGGAATGACTCCCTGTTCCGGATTTCCGTACCCTTGTCAAGCGATCCGAGGAATGAAAGTACGGCATCCTGTACTATATCTTCCGCCTGGGATGCGTCATGCAGCAGTCTCGTGGCGTAAAAGAGCAGACGCGGCCTGATGCTGCCCAAGGTATTTTCCAGTGTCTTTCCTTCCATTCTGCATATATAGACGGATGACCCTGTCTTTTGTGACAGAATCTTGTCATCGTTTTCATCAGTCATGTCCGGCCTCCGGCAATGGAGACTCTGCACTCACTTCAGCAATCCGGACAGTTCGCTGCGTACGCGGGTGATGTCGTCATACAGTATACCGTTGATTCCCACGGCTATGGCTCCGTCCACATTTTTCCGGCTGTCATCCAGAAAGACACATTCTTCAGACCGGAGAGAGTAACGGTCCAGAAGAATACGGTAGATTTCAGGCCCGGGCTTCAGCGTCTTCTCCTCACCTGAAACGACGATGCCGTCAAAAAGCCGCTTCATATCCCCGAAAGCCTCATACGCATAACATATAGTCTCCGCCGACCAGTTGGTAAGCCCGTAAATGCCATATCCTGCCGCTTTCATGTCACGGAGCAACGCAACCCCGTCAGGGAGCAGCCCGCCAAGCATCTTCGGCCAGCCTGTATGGTACAAGGCGATGGCTTCGCTATACTCAGGATACATTGCCTGGTATTTCTTCACCCAGTCGACGAAAGGTACGCCGCAGTCCAGCTCCGAATTGCGCTCCAACGTACAGACGTTGTCCAGAAAATGCCTCATTTCCCGTCCGTCCTTGAAATAATCCTTATAGAGATATTCCGGATTCCAGTCCAGAAGGACCCCGCCGAAATCGAATATGATATTTTTTATCATAATCATTTGAAAATTATAGATATCCGAATACTTCCAAAGACAGATCCCTTGCTTTCAGCGTATCAGCCATACTGCGGCAGGAGGCTGCCACTCTGTCGAACTCCGCCTTGAATTCAGCCTTTACCGGCTCTGCAGGAGGAGATTCCATCTTCAGGGGGTTGATCGGGGTACCGTTTTTCCATACCCTGAAATCAAGATGAGGTCCGGTGCTGCGCCCTGTCGAGCCGACATAGCCGATGACCTGCCCCTGATGCACCCTTTGGCCTGTCCTGAGCCCCGAAGCAAACTTCGAAAGATGCAGATAAGCCGTCCGGTATACAGAGTTGTGCTTGATACGCACTACATTGCCTCCGGCGCCTTCATTTTTCATACTCGTCACCACCCCGTCGCCGATAGACATCACCGGTGTCCCTTTCGGGGCAGCATAATCCACTCCGGTATGCGGCTGCACTTTCCTCGTGATAGGATGCCTGCGGGCATAGGAAAATCCGGAACTTATTCTGGAATAGGACAGAGGCGCTTTCAGGAAAGCCTTTCTCATGCTCTCCCCTTTTTCGTTCCAATAAATGTTGCCCCCGTCTCCCTGGTCGAACATTACCATCGGGAACTCTTCTCCTGCATGGGAAAAGACAGCATATCTGACCGTATCTACGGCTATTACATCCCCTTCACAGACTTTCTGGTCATAGAAGACCCTGAAGCGGTCGCCTTTCTGAAGCCCGAAAAAATCGACCGTCCAGGCATAGATATCAGACAGGCTGAGAATCAGAAGCGGGGAAACGCCTTCTTCCAGCATGTCTTCCCACAGGGAATGTTCGATAGTCACGTCAGCATATCTTCTCTCCACACTCACAGGCTTTTCCGTGTTGTATATGACATAAGGTTCGGTACACTTGAAAACCACACTTCTAAGCCTGTCTTTCTCATACACCAGATATTCAAGCGTATCTGCGGTATAATAGGCCTTATAGCCGTTGCCCACCCGCAGAGTCCTTACATCGAAGACCGTATCGCAGGACGCAGACAGGTTGTACGCCTGCTGCGCATCCATACCGAGCTTCATAAGAAGATCGGCAAAAAACTCTCCCCTGCGGACCTTATCCTCCCTGAGAGTATAATTACCGGCATCGAACCCCTGTATGCCATACACTTCTGTACTGTCTGCGATATTTTCCTCCGCATGCCCGTCTGTACGGTCCTGACCGCCCCTGCCGCAAGAAACGGAGCACACAAGAAGAAGAACAGACGGAAATATTGTCCTGAATAAATTATACCGGTTCATAAACAATCATCATATAATAATATCCGCTACCACCGGATAGTGATCAGAATACTTGACTTTAAGAGTTTTATGATATACGGCACGGAACCGTTCCGGATAAAGCACATAGTCTATCCTGAGCATGGGCCACAGGAACGAATATGTCGCACCGAATCCGGTCCCGGCTTCGACAAAGCTGTCGGACCTGTCTTTCGAAAGCCTGAAATACGTATAAGACATCGGGTTGTCATTAAAGTCCCCGCAGACAAAAGACTCCACCGGAGACGAGGCTATGTCTTCAAGTATCATATCCACCTGCTCCGGCCTGCGGGCAATGGATTCCCGGACTTTTTCTTCCGTTTTCCGGAAGAATTCCCTGTCATGATTCCTTAGCGATTTGACGAACTTCGGCAAGGAAAGGGCATAGCTTTCCAAATGGCAATTGTATATCCTCACATTGCCGCCGGCCGTGGAATAATCAGTATACAGAGCCATATTCGTACTCTTCTCAAAAGACACCACGCCTTTATCCACTGCCTTGAACCGGCTGAGAGTCACATTCCCGAAACATCCTTTCTTCCCTATATTCATGTAATATTCCGCCTTGTATCCCTTGAATCCTGAGGACAGGAAAGCCCTCAGGGAAGCGATGTTCCGGAAATAGACCTCCTGCAGGCAGATAATGTCGGCATCGCAGCTTTTCAGGAATACGGTCACCGAATCGGCGCAATCCTGCCTCCTGTCTATATATGACGACGAGGCGAAACGTCCCACGTTATAGGATACAATCCTGACGGTCCGTTTCCCGTCATCCCCGCTACGGCGCGCTTCTTCGCCAGAAGCGGAAAACTGCACATATTTCCCTACAAAAAAGACGGACGGCAGCAAAGCCAGCAGCGGAATAATGAAAGTACGCGACCTGCGCTTCAGGGCCCAGGCCAGCAGAACCGTATTAAGAAGGAAAACCGGAATGAAAAACAGTCCGAATACGGTCATTATCCACATCCTGGAAGGATTCACCAGAACCGACAGGTATGAGAGCACCTGCACTCCTGCCGCCATGAGCATCAGGATGCGGGCCGTAATACCTGCAAATCCGTTCCTGGACATAACCTACCTGTATGTATAGAGAGTGTGCCTTTTTTTCCAATACTGTATCAGCAGCCAGCCGAAAAGCATGCCGCCGAGATGTGCGAAGTGGGCGATACCTCCACCCATCCCGAACACGCCGGTTACAAGTTCTATCACTGCGAAAATAATGACAAACCATTTGGCTTTCAAGGACACCGGAGGGAAGATCAGCGTAAGGACCGAATCCGGGAACAGCATGGCATATCCTATCAGGACACCGTATATTGCCCCGGAGGCCCCCACCGTAGGAGTCATTTTCAGATCATGGATTGCCTTTACCGCCGATACGGAGCCCTCCGCTGCCTGCGACATGTATGCCTGCATTTCCAATGCCTGGACTCCCGTATGCAGAAGCGCAGCCCCTATGCCTGTAACAAAGTAGAAAAGCAGGAATTTTTTCGGTCCCCACATCCTCTCGAGCACGCATCCGAATATGAACAGAGTGTACATGTTGAAGAACAAATGCCAGAAGCCCCCGTGCATGAACATATGGGTTATGATCTGCCATGGTCTGAAGTAGTGCGATGTCGGATAGAAGAGCGAAAATGTCTCGTACATGAAATCCGGCCTCAGTGCGGCCATGATCCACACCAGCACATTTATGATTATTATATTCTTGGTAACAGGAGGGATTGAAGAAAAGAAACCTCCGCTGTTATAGCTGTAATAACTCATTTGATTGAAAATTTCCTTATTAAAAAATAATCAGAATCTCCTGTCCAGTTCATCTGCCGGCAGGATGACCATGGTCTTGTGTCCGGAGCTGGTATATTCGGCATTGGAACAGGCGAAAAGGGAATCTATCAGCCTCTGGGCCTCTATCGGAGAAGTCAGAGGGTCTCTGCCCGCAGCCCCGATCTTGGCAAAACGCCCTGCTATTGTCGAGGCCATCGTCTCCGGAAGCAGACTCCGGTCATCGGAAAGCACCGCTATCAGATCAGTAACCATCATCTCTACTTTCCCCGGCTCGGCGGAATAGCCCTCAGGAACGCCGTTTACCACTATGGTATCATTCCCGAACGGACTTATGTCGAATCCCAAAGAAGCGAGCATTCCGGCATGCTCACGGAACAGCAGGACATTTTCCACTCCGGTCCGGACCGAAACAGGGAAAAGGGTTGTCTGAGTGATATGTCCGTTCTTTGAATATGCGTCCAGGAATTTCTCGAACAGAATGCGTTCAGTAGCCCTCCTGATATTGACCACAAGCAGTCCCGACTTCACCTGGGTCAGAATATACTTTCCCTGGAAAATGAGTACGGACTTCGACGGCAATGTCTTGTCTTCGAAAAGTTTCCCGTAGTCATCCCTTTCATCGACATATCCTGACGTACCATGGAACGGTGTCCGGTCCTGTACGCCGGCCGGCGTGCCGTCACCCGATACCGGCGGGAAACCGTCACTGCCTTCAGGGTAGCCGGAAGACGGGGAGAATCCACCGATGACATTGGTAAAATGCTGCTCTTCGGACGGAAAGCCGTCATTGTCAAAAGGATTGTATCCTGAATCAGCCCCTGTAGAGGGTTCCCTGGTCTGGTACAGATCATCGAAATGCCGTCCGAACACCGGAATATCAGGCATCCCTTCAGTATCGAAATCGATGGCCGCCCCGAATGAGTTCTTTCCCAAAGCTTCCTTGACACAGGCATACAGAATCTGGAAAATGACGCTGTCATCCTCAAACTTGACTTCAGTCTTCGTCGGACTGATGTTCACATCCACAGCACCCGGATCCGTCTCCATGTAAATGAAATAGGACGGACTGTAACCGTCCGGCAGCAATTTCTCATAAGCACGCATTACAGCCTTATGGAAATACGCGCTCCTGAAATAGCGGCCGTTGATGAAAAAATACTGGTTGCTCTGGGTCTTGGTCGCGGAATCCGGCCTGGCCGCATATCCGCCGACCTTTACGACAGAAGTTTCGGCATGGATGTCCACAAGGTTCTGTGCCACACCTTTGCCGAACATATCCTGTATTCTGAACTTCAGGGACTTGGCCGGTTTCAGCACATAAACATCCCGGTCATTGTGGACCAGATCGAATTCCATGTCGTGCCGTGTCAGCGCGACATGGGTGAACTCTGAGACTATGTGCTTGAACTCCACATTGTCGGACTTGAGGAACTTGCGGCGGGCAGGGACGTTATAGAACAGGTTCCGCACAGCGAAACTGGATCCTTTAGGAGTGGATATCTCATTGGTAGACACGTGTCTGGAATCTGCAAACACCACTTCACATCCCAGTTCGTCCTCTGCCCTGCGGGTCTTCAGGGTAACCTCTGAAACAGCGGCAATGGAAGCAAGGGCCTCTCCCCTGAATCCGAAAGTCGTTATGTTCATCAGATCCTCCTTGGATGCTATCTTGGAAGTCGCATGCCTTTCAAAGCACACGACCGCATCATCAGGAGTCATGCCGCAACCGTTGTCTATCACCCGGATAAGGGTTTTCCCTGCATCCCTGACGACTACCGACACATGGTCTGCGCCGGCATCAATGGCATTCTCCATAAGTTCCTTGACCACAGAAGCAGGCCTCTGCACGACCTCTCCTGCAGCTATCATATTGGCTATATTGCCCGGTAATATCCTGATATCCATCCTTCCTGTCCCCCTACACTTACCGCACGGCTACCAAAGCAATGAATAGAATTTGGCTATATAAACCAGCGCCACGAAAAATATCGCCAGCCCGACAGCACCTATTATCTTCTGTGCCTTGCTGGTACCGCGGGTCTTCTGGTAATTCCCGTTGCGGAAGCTCCCCTTGATATAGGTTCCGGGAACATATTTCTCCTTTTCGAGACGGCCGTCCACCTTTCCGAACTTTTCCTTCAAAGCTTCTTTCTCAGGATCATAATACCGGGGCTTATAGTTGAAGACCCTGTGCTCCGGGGTTCCGAAGAAACTGAAATTAAATCCCATAATAATCCGTTTAATGGCAAAATACAAATGTACTGATTTTTTGTCGATTCTTTTCAAAAAATCAAAACTGCTTCTATATTTGCAGGACTAAAACCCCAGAAATGACAGATATCAGGACAGGCAACGGATATGACGTCCATGCCCTTGCGGAAGGACTGCCGCTGTTTTTAGGCGGAGTACGGATAGACAGCCCGACAGGATGCATCGCCCACTCCGACGGAGATGTGGCCATACATGCGCTCTGCGATGCGCTTCTTGGCGCCCTGGCCTTGGGCGATATAGGAAAACACTTCCCCGACACATCGGAAGAGTTCAAGGGCATAGACAGCAAGATACTGCTGCACAGAACAATGGAAATGGTCGCTTCTGCCGGCTACAGAGTCAGCAATGCCGACATAACCATAGCAATGCAACGACCCAAACTGGCGCCTTACATCACGCCGATGCGTCAGACACTCGCAGAAATAATGGGACTTGAAATCAGCAGGGTATCGGTAAAGGCCACCACCACCGAAAAACTCGGCTTCATCGGACGCGGCGAAGGATGCGCCGTCTATGCCACTGTACTGCTGATAAAATAGCATATCGCACTTTTCTGCAGCCAACCATATAAAAATTGTCACAAAATATTGCATTTTCAAAAAACCTTTGTACCTTTGCAGTCCCAAAACAAAACGCTGCTATAGCGCGGGGAGAAAAACTGAGATATGGTGTAATGGTAGCACTACAGATTCTGGCTCTGTCAGTGAGGGTTCGAGTCCTTCTATCTCAACAAATTCCAGACAGCACCGTCATTCCGGGCGGGAGAGTCTAAAAAGACAAAGCCAATGATGGCGGGTTAGCTCAGCTGGTTAGAGCGCATGATTCATAATCATGAGGTCCGCAGTTCAATCCTGCGACCCGCTACTAAAAGTTCTTTTGAAGTTTATTTTCAGAGAGATCTGTTATTTTGAAATTTGTTTTTGGTGAGTACAAGGCGGACAAGTGAGGAGGGAAGGAGTTTACTTATGTAAATGACTGACCGACGATACGAAGTCCAACGCAGTAACTTCCCAAAAGATAAACAACAGAATTTTTGAAGTTTATTTTCAGAAAGATCTGTTATTTTGAAGTTTGTTTTTGGTGAGTACAAGACGGACAAGTGAGGAGGGAAGGAGTTTACTCATGTAAATGACTGACTGACGATACGAAGTCCAACGCAGTAATCGCCAAAAAGAAACGAAAAAAGGGAGCATAGCTCAGTTGGTTCAGAGCGTCTGCCTTACAAGCAGAGGGTCGGGGGTTCGACTCCCTCTGCTCCCACCACCCGAAAGGGCAAATCAAACCAAAATCCCGAAGTCCTGCGACTTCGGGATTTTTTGTTTATGGCGGACCGCAAAATACGGTTAATTCATACCGAGTGGGCCCCGAAAAATTCTGTAATATATAGAAATTAGATGAAACGAGTTTCATCTAATGAGTGATAATCGAAAAATAAGGCGGCCCAGCGCTGCCCGAAATGAGGAAGAATGTCGCGCACACTTGGAAATGGCTCATATATGTAAGCCGTTGATATTTAAATAATTCAACAAAAGCATCAATTCCAGGTGTAACATTTTCGGACACACCTGCAGTAGTGAAACCTCACTACACGTACCTGTAGGGCACATCTGTTACCGCAGGCGTGCATTAAAGTGTGACACCTGAAAAAGCGACATTGCAGGAATGCATTTATTTACAATAAGTTACACGCATCACCCAACTGCAGGTGTACCAAGCAAGGGATGGAAAAGTCTTGCTGCATTCCACCAACCACTTTTGTCATTGTCACCAACCAAAAATGTCAATTATACCGTATAATCCGCCGATCATATCGTCATCAGCACAGCCTATCCCACTACTAAATCGCCTCGCTCTCTGCAGAGAATCCGTACTGAATATCAACGAATTAGACCCAAAATCTTTTCCAAATCCACTACTATTTCATTTAAGGGTATTTGATAAGTCTGAATAAACGGTGAATTTTGTGGTTCACAAAAATATTTAACATTAAAACTGAAAAATAGCTATGAAATTGTACCGACTAATTTTGTTTGGTGCTGCAGCCGGGCTCCTGATTTCCGGATGCACAAAGGAAGAAACCCCGGAGGGGGATCAGCTCATTGACACCGGCATCCGATTACGGACTCGATGAGGAGATAAATTACACTCTCGAAATCACTAAAGACGGCTCCGACTATTCCGACGGCTACAGCCAGGATATGGGAAAGACCACAATGAGCAAATCCTGGACTAACTCCGAACTCAACAGTTTCCTCACTGAAGAATTCGATGCGGCAAGCGGTACGGCAGCAAAATACAAGGCAAGGATTACAGCTACTGTATCAAACAGGGAAGACCTTACACAGACCGCAGAAACAGAATTCTCGGCAACCACCTTCTCTCCGACCACTTCTACGCTGTTCATCGCCGGCTCCGCACTCACGGAAACGGTACCTATGACAAGCAGCGCCCTGGGACAGTTCTCATGGTCCGGAACGATCACCGGCAGAGGTTCTATAATCTTCAAAGTATCAGATGAAACGGACTGGCCGGCATACGGAGCGGGAGCAGAAGCGGGGAAACTGGCATTATATAATGAAATGCCGGATTCTGACGTAGCCATAAATGTAGAAGCAGGAAACTATACCATAACGGTCGATCTTCTGAGTCTTACCTACTCAATACAGATGAATGTAGAGACACTCTACATCGCATTCGGTGACAGCTTTGAAAATGCAGTCCAGATGGAAAATCTCGGGAACGGAGCATTTGGATACAACGGATGGATAGAAACCGGCACGACTTACAGATTCTTAACGAAAGCCGACTCCTGGTGGCCCGGCTTCGTAAAGGACGCCGGCAGCGAGGACGGGACTGCTCTCCGCTATTTCGGCACTGAACCCGAGGCTGCAGAAACCTATCTTCCGTTCACTTATGAGGGAACGTCCGACTATAAACGTATCACTGCCAATATCAGTGATATGACTGTTGCCGTCACATATGGCATGCCCGAAACGCTTGTAATCGGCGGAACTGCCTTAGGGGACGCCTGGACATGGGGAGAAGACAGGCAAATGACACCAACGGAGACAGGCTTCGAATGGACAGGAGACCTTGTCAGAGGATCATTCCGATTCGCCATACCGACAGACAATTATTGGCCGGGATATATCAGAGACGGTGAATCGGAAGACTATTGGACGTTATCAGAGCGTGTATCCGAGCCATATCAGGATCTTGGATTCGATGTACACAAAGCAGGCAAATATACGGTTACGGTCAATTTCGAAACGAGAAAAGTGGATCTCATCTGCAACGAGGAGCATCCGGACAAGACTATTTTAGATGAACATCTCTATATTGTGCTCAACACCGCATGGAATCCGGACGATGGTCAGGAAATGATAAATGAAGGAAACGGGCATTTTTCGTGGGAGGGAGAGATCACCGAAACCGGAGAAGAGCACAAAGTCGATGGCGGAGTTTTCGCGTTCTTCAGTAAAAGAGACCCGAACGAGCTTTGGTGGCCACGCTATGGAAAGGTCGTATCAAATGATCCGGATATGAAGAACAGGCTGGCCTTCTACTTCTATGATCCTTCGACTAACATCGATGTCGAAGAACCTGGACGTTACAAAATCGATGTATATCTCGACACGATGACATACAACATCGAAAAGTTGCAGTAACGCGCTTTCAGAAAATATGGAGCCATTCCAAAAGGATTTTCCTTCTGAAGACTGAATCCGAGATGAGGCTCCAGGCAGGATGAATTACAAGACAGAGGCCGGCCCTGATTTTTGAGCCGGCCTCTGTCTTTTGCCTGTTTTCAATTTATTTTCAGTTATCCTGAAACATTTTCACAGGACAGGAGTATAATAATATGCGATGGATATTGATTCCACGTAAAAAGGAAATGGGGCTGTTTTGGTTTTGACAGCACATGACATCGGACGGTAAGCACGTCGGGCGTCGGAGGTTTGCCCGTTAATCTCAGCCTCCAAAAATTCAGTTGGCAACAACAACTATGCACTCGCTGCCTAACCTACCAAGTAGTTTAGCTTAATCGACGGCCGCCAAGGCTGCGGCCGCGACGAGTATCTCTCCGGGCTTTAGGCCGGTTATGTCCGGAATACGAGGTATCATCCAAACCGGATGCACAGAGGGACTCCTTTAAACTCTGCCAAGACTTAAAGGATAAGCTGCGGATAGCCTGTCTCCCGGCAGTCTGCAGCCGACAGACAAAGAGAGACTAAGCGTGTAGAAAGCTGCCTGGTGCGGTGTTTGGACGGCGGTTCGAGTCCGCCCAGCTCCACAACTCATACTGAAAATCAGATAATTATGAAGGGACTAAAATAGGGTCCAGAGCCCCCAAAGGGTACTTACTGCGTTACGCTTGAAATTCCTCCTTTTGAATTCACCCTCAGTCATTTGTAAAGATGGTATTTCTTTGACAGCTGACGGAACGGCCCGGCATCCTTCCGCCAGTAGTCTTCGATGTCGGAGAAGATGTACCTCTCTCCGAATTTCTTTCTGACATAATCGCTTCCGCAGACCTTGTCGAACAGTCCGACACCATCGGCCTCTTCAAAGGCACCCTTGTCCGGATACAGCTGCGCGACAGCCTGCATAACATAGAACTGCACTTCAGTTATTGCCGCGGCATCATAATCAGTGAAAAAATACTGCACTCCTTTGACAAGCTTCCCCTTAGAACTGCCGAAAAGCGGCGTGTAATATATTGTCCGGAAAGCGACCCCTGGCAGGCGGTAGCTGTCCAGCACTTCTTTAAGCCGTTCGGCGTCAATCCATTCCGCTCCGAAGACCTGGAACGGGAGCGTATAGCCCACACCTATATTGAGAAACCCGTACAGTTCTCCGCACAGACCGGCAGCCGGATATCCCAGCGCAGCCTCATCGGAAGGGATATTCGGAGACGGGAGCACCCACGGCAGGCCTGTATCCTTATACAGCATGTCACGGTTCCATCCGGACATAGGGATTACGGTAAGACGGCATCTTGCCGGTTTCCTGTCACCGAGCTGCCCCCTGTTCAGTCCCTGACTGTTAATCAGAAGGGCCAGCTCCCCTACCGTAAGTCCGTAAACATACGGTATCCTGTACTGGCTGACAAAGGAAAAGAATCCGGGCTCGACGTACGGGCCTTCTATCTTGTTACCTCCCAACGGGTTAGGACGGTCAAGTACCACCACCTCTATACCTTTCTCGGCACAGGCCTCCATCACCAGCCCAAGAGTACTGATGAAAGTATAGGACCGCACCCCTACATCCTGTATGTCATACACCATGACATCTATCCCGTCTAGCATCCCGGGCGTCGGTTTCCTGGTCGCCCCATAGAGTGAATACACCGGCAGACCTGTTGCAGGGTCCACGGAATCAGTGACCTTTCCTCCGGCATAGACATCCCCGCGCACGCCATGTTCCGGGCCGAAAAGGGCGACGAGATTGACCCCTGGCGCATTGTACAGGATATCGACTGTAGACCTCATGTTCCTGTCGACGCCGCTCGGATTGGTCACCAACCCTGTTCTCTTGCCTTTAAGGCACTCGAACCCCGTAAGTTCCAGGACCTCAATTCCCGGCCGGACCGCCGGAACGGACGGTTTTCTGTTTCTTGCGGAAAGTTCCTGCGAAAAAGAAACAGTCACGATGGCCATAAAGGACACCGCGACTGCCGTAATCATGCATTTCTTCATCATAGTATTCCAACACGGGACTAAAGATCCATTACTCTGCCGGCAAAAAGGATATTGCCGCTTTCAGTATCTGTGATTGCAAACAGGAACGGCCTGTCCACCGTCATCCTTACAGGAAGAGGCTCGACCCGAGCCGATGTCAGCCTGACTCCTATGCTTGTAACGGCAGCAGCTTCGGACCCTTCCTCATTCACCTCGATAAAACATTTCTGCCTGACTTCATCCACTGCTATCCTGCCGTCCGAAATGCCGCCAAGCTCCGCTGACCGTGTGAAAACCTTTCTTACGCCCATAGCAGCCAATGTCCTGTTCAGCAAAGTCGTGGTCTCGAGCCTGAATTTCGGAAGACGCAGTATCACTTCCTTTTTCTGCATTGAGGCAAGTGCCTCATCATATGCATCTGCATTCAGATACGGCAGAACTGCATCCGGAGATACGTTTTCAGAAGGGAGGAACACCAGCATACTGTACCTGCCGCCCGCATATGGCAGCTGTATCAGCTGGTTCCCCGAATATTCGGCATATCTGTAGCTTGCCTTGATGTTCATGAAAGGGACCTTGCTGTCAGCGGAAGAGCCGTGGAAAGTATCCTCCGCGGTAGCGTTCCTGTCGAACGTCTTTTCCCACGGAGCCTTGAAATACAGCGCATTCATCAGAAACATCACCATATCGGGCTCTATCCGATCAATTATTTCAGTAATTTTCCCTTCTGTATTTTCCGAACACCATGAATTGATGACCCCCACGCTCGCCGGATCGGAAAAATCAAGATTCTCCGCCCTGGCCCCGTAAGAAGAAGCAAGCGTCTGCAGATACGGAGACTTCACCTTAAAGCCGTTACGGATCCATGCCGCATTGGCCGAGCGGATATCGGCAAGGGAATCGGACGAGAGCCCGTCCGCCGTGAACTTCACTCCGCCAAGAGCGGCTTTCAGCTCTTCAAGAGTCTGTCCGTCAGCTCCTTCCGCCAGCATCGACAAAGCCACTCCGGCACTGTACGGGGAGACAAAGACATTTTCGTTTTCCCCTGCACCTGATACAGCATTTCTGAAAAACGATATGGAATAACCGACTGCGGACCCTTCCTTAGCAGGAGCCGCATTTTTTGTCTGCCCGCAGCCTGTAACCGCCACCGCCGCAGCAAACGTCATTAAAACGATATTCTTCATCTTCATAATAACCGTAATTTTCCAGTCCGAGGCATTAGTGTCCACTAAAAAATCATAGAAGTTCTTTGAAATTATTGAAATTCAATTTGTTATAGGCAATTATAGATTC
>CALVAJ010000012.1 GCA_944325505.1 uncultured Bacteroidales bacterium | reverse complement strand
AATCTATAATTGCCTATAACAAATTGAATTTCAATAATTTCAAAGAACTTCTATGATTTTTTAGTGGACACTAATGACTGAACAATATGAAAACAATAGAAGGCAACCTTTCTGCCGCAGGCCAGAAGATCGGCATCGTGGCGGCACGTTTCAACGAATTCATTACATCGAAACTTCTCTCCGGAGCTGAAGACTCTTTTATCCGTCACGGCGGGAATGGGGATGACCTGGATGTGGCGTGGGTCCCTGGCTCATTCGAGATACCGTTCATGGCCAGGAAAATGGCCCTGACAGGCAAGTATGATGCGATAGTCTGCCTGGGGGCAGTAATTCGCGGAGCTACACCGCATTTCGACATGGTGGCAAACGAAGCCGCCAAAGGCATTGCCCATGTCGGCCTCGAATGCGGCATTCCGGTAATATTCGGTGTCCTGACCACGGATTCCATCGAGCAGGCTGTAGAGAGAGCCGGTACCAAGGCCGGAAACAAAGGCTTCGACGCCATGACCACAGCCATCGAGATGGTGAACCTCTCCCGCCAGTTCGAATAAAGGATAACCGGATTCCGAAGAAATGACTACCGCAGCCTCGGCTTCTGTACGGTGCTTATTATAAGACCGATAATGTAGACAAAAATCCCGTAATAGAGAGGAATCAGCGTGACTTTCAGACCTCCGTAGATAACCGCTGCGGGGGTCTCTGCATTTCCGCCCAGATAGTCCAGCATCTGGGAAATACCGAAAAGTGTCCCCAGGATTCCGGTGACAAGGCCGAGTTTTCCCAGATTGCTGACCCATGCCGGGGCCTTCCATGCGGCTAAGAATATGAGAACGAGAATCAGGGTGACAATACCCATCGGCACAGGATTACCCTGAACGAAAAAAGCGAAGATGTTATTCATTACTTTTGGTTTTATTGGTTTGACGCAAAAGTACCGTATAGTATGTTTCAATGCAATTTTAAATCCCCTCTTTGCCATGTCAAATCCCCTTGTTCCAGCCTGAGGACCTTTAGGGACGGTTCTACTTTGAAAGAAATTGTCTTAAATTTGGACTGTCAAACGTAAGGCTGATGAAATTTCTGATAGATATCGGGTATGTTTTTCTGGCGTCATTGCTGCTGGCAATGATTTTCCTGAGTTTCGATTATTCGTTCGGACAGGCCTTCTTCCTCGGCACTTTATTCATGCCCGGAGCATTCGCATTGAAGTATTTCATTCCCCAGCTGTCTTTCTCCGACAGGAAAAAGGGGGTAGCCGATGCCTTTTTCCTGGCCATGGCAGTGACTGTACTTACTTTCTTTCTGGTACTGACGACACATACATACGTATTCCGTCCCTCTAAATTCCATGAGGTGTTGCTAAATCCCGTCTTTACGGTCCTGATTCTCGGTATTCTTGTCTCCGGTGACGTTTCTCTCCAGAGGCTGTACGCAAAATTCTCTTCGAAAATCCCCGATACCGTCTCGTTCGTGTCCGACAGGCACAAAGTGACCGTCAATGCAGCGGACATCGCTTACATCGAGTCCAATGACAAGGAGGTATATATCCACATGTCAGACGGCACCGTATACAGAAACAAGACCCCCATTTCGCAATGGGAGTCTGTTCTCGGGGAGCGTTTCATCCGTTCCCACAGGGCGTTTCTCGTAAACATCGACTGCATCAGCGGACTTGACAGCGACTGTCTGTCGGTAGGCATGGAAACCGTCCCGGTGTCACGCAAATACAGGGAATCGGTCAGCCGTCTCGCTACTTTGAAAAAGCGTTGTTGAAAAAGCCTGCTATCCTGTCGAACGGGATGACCTCAAGATTGTCGTACAGGTCGGTATGGTTCGCGCCAGGGATGATCATCAGTTCCTTGTTATCTCCTGTAAGCCGCTTGAATGTATCCTCGCTGAAATAGCGTGAGTGGGCTTTCTCTCCATGTACAAGCAGAACTGCACTGCGTATCTCTCCGGCATACTGGAGGATAGGCATGTTTACAAGGGCGAGGGCGGAAGTCCTGGTGAAGCCTTCGTTGGAACCCAGTGAGCGCGGATGGTAGCCGCGTTCAGTCTTGTAGTAATCCACATAATCCTTGACAAACTGCGGTGCATCGGCCGGTGCCATATCGGGATTCCCTCCTGCACGGGCGTAAGTGCCGCTCCTGTAGTCCTCTGTACGCTGGGCGTTCAGCTGCTTTTTCATCTCGTAGCGGTAACCGGCACTGTCATCGGCATCGAAATATCCCTTTGCAGTCACACGGGTCATGTCATACATGGTTATAGCTGCAGTGGCCTTGATACGGGTGTCCATTGCTGCCGCATTGACCGCAAAGCCTCCGAATCCGCATATTCCGAGAATGCCGACACGCCCTGGGTCAACATCGTCACGGGTGGACAGGTAGTCAACGGCTGCGCTGAAATCCTCGGTATTGATGTCCGGCGAGGAGATTCCGCGCGGAGACCCGCCGCTTTCCCCTGTGAATGAAGGGTCGAAAGCGATGGTCAGGAATCCGTGTTCGGCAAGTGTCTGGGCATAAAGTCCCGATACCTGCTCCTTTACTGCTCCATAAGGGCCGCTCATGGCGATGGCAGGTAGTTTGCCGGATGCGTTCTTCGGGATGTACAGGTCCGCGGCCAGAGTGACCCCGTACCTGTTGTGGAATGTGATTTTCGTGTGGTTTACTTTGTCGCTTTGCGGGAATACCTTGTCCCAGTCCTGCGTCAGATTCAGTTTTTCTTCCATGTCAGTATTGGTATTTGGTCGGTTGTCCTGTGCCGCAAGGCTTCCTGCACAGCAGAAGCATGCGAGCATCATAGTGGCAGATAATAACTTATTCATAAAGAACCCCTCCTGATTTTACAATGCAAAATTAGGAGGGGCCGTTATAAAGACTGTATTCGTGTTACGGATGATTATACCACTTTTACGGAATCCGTCAATGATGCAGGAAGCACGGGCATCGCGCCTTCCTGAGTGCATACGAAAGCGGAAGTTGCTACTGCCAGCCTGTGCGCCTGCCTGATGTCCAGGCCTTTCAGCAGGCCGGAGACGAAGGCTGCGGTAAAGGAATCGCCCGCGCCGACGGTGTCCGCGACTTCGACTTGCGGCGTCGCGATATAGGAGGTTTCTTCAGAAGTGAATACATGGCTTCCAGTAGCTCCGCAGGTGAGAATCAGTGCCTTGAGTCCAAACATGGACAGAAGCGTCTTTGCCCGCGACTGCTGAGGGCCGTCCGGCAGTTCGAACATCCTGCTTACTGTCTCCAATTCCTCGTCATTGATTTTCAGGATGTTGCATTTGCGCATAGAGTTGCATACAATATCCTTCGTGTAGAAATTCTGGCGCAGGTTGATGTCGAATATCCTGAGGCTCCCTTCAGGCATGGCGTCTATGAAACGGTTTATCGTATCCCTCGATACCGGGCTCCGCTGTGCCAGAGACCCGAAACACACCGCTTTAGTGTTCCTGGCGAGGTTTTCAAGTTCAGGAGTGAACGGTATATTGTCCCACGCGACACCTTCTTTGATGTCATAGCAAGGGATTCCGTCAGAGTCAAGCTCCACCTGTACTGTCCCTGTAGGATACGGGACGGCCTCTATCATACAGTCGAGTCCTTTGTCACCAAGGCCTGAAAGGAGCTCTTCTCCGAGCATGTCCGGTCCGATAGCGCTGACTATCCTGCTTTCAAAACCGAACTGCGACACATGATAGGCGAAATTGGCAGGCGCCCCGCCGAGTTTCTTACCTTCGGGGAGCACGTCCCAAAGGACTTCTCCTATTCCTGTTACTATATTATTCATGTTTACAGATATTCGAGAATAGTCTTTTCCATTATCCTGTAGCAGTCCAGGTTCGGATGGACACCGTCTCCGGAATATTCCGCAGGGAGCCCGCCGTTTTCGTCCCTGAGTACAGAATGATAGTCGACATACGGTATTTTCTCCGATTCGGCATAAGCTTTTATCATTCCGTTCAGTTCTTCTATTCTGGAGGCCGCGTCCTTTATTTCCGGTCTCCAGCCGAATCCCGCTGAAGGTGTGACCGAGCAGAGTATGGGTTTTATCCTGTTCGCCCGGGCAAGCTCGCACATCGATATGATGTTTCCGAGGGCATTGTCAAGCTCGATGTATCCGTTGTTCATGGCTATGTCATTGGTCCCGGCGAGTATTACGACATATTTCGGATGAAGTCCGATTACATCCTGGCGGAACCTGACAAGCATCTCCGATGTGGTCTGTCCTGAAATCCCGCGGCAGACAAAGCCATTGTCAGTAAAGAATCCCTGGTCTTTGTCATCCCATCCGTCGGTAATCGAGTCACCCATGAATACGGCCTTAGGGGTAAACGTGACATCCTCGTTCGCCTGAGCATAACGCCCGAACTGCGCCCAGTCCTTATGCTGCGCAAATGACCGGATGCCCGCAAAAAGGGATAATACAGCGATTGCAGTAAACAATTTTGCTCTCATTATTAATTTCATTAAATTCGTAAAATGTATTCTTTAAGTACAAATTTGTGACTTTATTCTGACATAATGAAATTGTGGCGCAAAAAATGCTATATAAGCCGGCAGCCGACAATAAGTCATTTGTTTTAATTCAATTCGGAATGGAAAAACCTGTCATATATCAGATTTTCCCCAGAATCTGGGGGAACGACACGGAAAAGCCCGGGAAAAGAGGCTCACTGGAACATAACGGAACCGGCAGGTTCAGTAACATAGACAGCCCGACGCTTGAGTACATCAGATGGTTGGGCTGTACTCATGTATGGTATACAGGCGTCCTGCGACATTCTACCAAAAGTACAGGCGGGGGTTGTATCGCTTCTCATCCTGAATTTGTCAAGGGTGAAGCAGGCTCTCCGTATGCCATTGAAAACTACTATGATGTCAATCCGTATCTTGCAGATGACCCCGGCAGGCGTATGGAGGAATTCGAAGAACTTGTCAGAAGGACGCATGATGCCGGGCTTAAGGTAATAATCGATTTCGTGCCCAACCATGTATCCCGCGACTACGGCAAAGTTTCACCCCATTTCAGCGGAAAGGACGGAAATCCGGTAGAATACCTCGGAGAGAATGACGACAGGTCAGTCCACTGGAGCGCCGGAAATGATTTTTTCTATTATCCGGAGCAGTCCTTGGAAATGCCTGACGCAGAAGATTTTTCCAAAGAATGCAAGGCTCTTAAGAACAAGGATTTCGGGTATGACTACAGGATTATCCCGGCATGGCTTGTCGACCGGTGCCGGGACTTCGCCACCGGTTCTCCTGAGGACCAGCACGGCTATAAGGCACTTCTCAGACAGTACAGGGAAATACTTTCCCCTTACAGTGAACTGCCGGCAATGGCTACAGGCAACAACTGCTACAGTCCTTCCCCCGGCATCAATGACTGGTACGAGACCATCAAGCTCAACTATACCGATGAACACACCGGAACATGGGACAGGATGTACGATATCCTGAGGTTCTGGGCATCGAAAGGAGTGGACGGCTTCCGCTGCGACATGGTGGAGCTTGTCCCGGCACAGTTCTTTACCTGGGCGATAGCACGTATCAAGAGCGAGTTCCCGGATGTCATTTTCATAGCGGAAGTCTACAAGAAAGACCTGTACAGGAAATACATCAGGGAAGTGAGATTCGATTATCTGTATGACAAATCCGGACTTTATGATACCTTGAGGGCAGTGGTGGAAAAGAATGTGAAAGACAACGGAATGCCCGTCGACCTGTGGCAGTCCGCGACAGGGATTACCAGGAACTGGCAGTTCCTCGGAGACCTGCAGCCCTATATGCTGAATTTTCTGGAAAACCATGACGAGCAGCGTTTTGCATCGGATTTCTTCGGAAAGGACGCGAGGAATTCCTTTGCGGCTCTGTATGTCTCGCTGTTCTTTAACAGGGCTCCGTTCATGCTTTATTACGGAGAGGAAATGGGGGAGAAAGGCATGGACGAGGAAGGCTTCAGCGGGAAGGACGGCAGGACTACCATCTTCGACTGGTGGTCAGTGGGCACTGTCAGACGTCTCAGGAAGATGATTTCAGACGGGAGTTACCGTCGGATATGTGATTCAGCGGCCCCGATATCCGGTGACGCTGAACTGGAGGTGTTCAGGAGATACAGCAGGGCGCTGCGGTTTGCCGCCGAGGACCCTGCCGTAAGAAAAGGTACGGTATATGACCTGTGCTACTGCAATTTCTCTTCAGACGGCTTCGACAAGGACCGCCATTTCGCCTGGCTGAGGGACCATGAAGAAGAGACTTTGCTGTTCGTGTCCAATTTCTCCACCAGAGAGGCTACAATGGAGCTGATGATACCGGAGCATGCTTTCGACTGGCTCGGGATGCCGATGACTGAAGACCTGAATCCGCAGAAACACATAAAAGTGACGGTACCTCCGATGGACGGTATAATGATCCGCCTCCTGTAGGGGCTACAGGCCGACAATCGCTCTTGAAGTCTCTCTGTCGATATATGCAGCAAGTTCGGAAGGTGTCCTGTACAGCTTTACGAACTTGCTTTCCTTTATGCATTCCATCGACGATATTTTTCCGGTATCTATCATCCCTCTGCCGGTTACGGTATTTACAGTCAGATAGCCCACTCCGAGAGAAGTGATGTTCTGGAAGAAATGGGTTCCCTGGCTCGGCTCTATCTGGTAGCCCGGGATACCGCATTCCACTATCATCCTGGCCTCGGAAATATCGCTCCAGACTACGGGAATACCGAGCCACGGATCAGAAGACCCCCACCGGCCCGGTCCGATAAGCAGACAGTTTCCTCCCTGCTCCTTGATATAAGTGTTCATTTCCGAGATTTCTTTCGCCATCTGTCCGGTATACGAACTGTCGAATCCCGCCGGATCGACAAACAGTATGTAGTTCATACCGGATATGCTGCCGGACCCCAGGGCATTTTCCGAAGTCAGAAGGACTTCCTTTATTTCATCTTCAACCTGCCCGTAAGTCATGTCCGAATCCTCATCGTATACTCCCGCCGGACGCACCTGCAGCAGTTTAAGGACTATGGCGTTGCCCTCGAACTCAGGAATGACGTCCGCGGCAAATTCCAGTTCTATATCGCACATAAGCTCTCTCCTGCAGATTTCCATGAGTTCTTCAAGGAGTTTTGCCAGAGGGAACTTGCCGTATTTGAGTATGGCGTCGAATGAGATGATCCTTGCCCCCTGTGCCGTGATGCCGGGAACTATCCTGCGGTCAGCGGTGCTGAAGGTAGAAGCGACCAGTTCAGGATATCCGAAACTCTTGAGAGCATCCGCGACAGGCAGTTTTATCAGATTGATTCCGTCATCCCTGGATGTCTTGAACGAGCCCGGACGCAGATCGAGTACGTACATCTCTTTCTGCGTGTCCCTCAAGGCCAGGGATATGTCCGAGAGCTGGAGGATCTTCTTGGGATATTTTGGATCGAACCGGAGAGTATGGCCTCCGTCCACCACCGTCTTGCCCAGTCCGAAAGCCAGGTTCACGATCCCGTCCTCCTTTTTCTCGCTGCCGATAGGATAGTAGTTCACGGACCTTGCCACACCGGAGAGCATCGGATAATAGTATCCGTCATGCTGCGTACCGCAGATGCTCTGGACTATAACACCCATTTTCTCCTCGCTGAGAAGGTTTCCGGTAGTCTGGATATATGTCCTGCTTCCGCTGAAATATACCGAAGCATAAACGCTCTTGATGGCCTTTCCAAGGAGACGGAGCATCTGATCCCTGTTGTCGGTAAGAGGAATCATGTATGTGGTGTATACTCCGGCGAAAGGCTGGTAGTTGCTGTCTTCCAGTTTGGAACTCGACCTTACGGCCAGCGGTGAGGTCACGGTAGAGACGAAAACACGCAGCTCCTCCACCAAGGATTCGGGCAGCCTGGAGGCCACGAATTCCGACAGAATGTCATCGTCGGAGACTTCCGAATCGATTACATACTGCAGCCCGTTTTCTATTATGAACTCCTCGAAATAATCGGTGGCTATCACCATTGTCCTCGGAATGGATACTTTTATCGAAGGATATTTTTCATTCAGCTTATATTTCAGTATCAGGCTGTTAAGGAATGCGAGACCTCTGGCTTTGCCTCCGAGGGAACCTTCTCCCGCCCTGGCGAACCAGATGTATTTCTCATACGTGTCCTTGTCGAAATGCGCAATGATGCCGCGTCCTGTCAGTGCATGGTAGTCGTGGATTTCCTGTGAAACGTACTGCCGCAGCTGCTCCATATTCTGGAAATGGCTGTCCTGCACCTTCTTGAACCTGCCGGCCAGAGTGAAAAGGCCTCTTGCATAGAACCACTTCGAGAGCATGTTTCTTGAAGTGTTGTAAAGCAGGACATCGTCAGGGATGGCCCGGATGCACTTTTCGAGGTCTTTCAGGTTGGCTGCACGCCCGTATTCCACTCTGTTTTGGTCACGGAAGACGAAATCGCCGAAACAGAATTCATCCTTGATATATTCTGCGAGCTGTATTATCAGTGTCTTGGAGTATTTCCTCAGGAATCCGGCGCCTATGCGTGCCGCCTCTTCCGCGAAACTCTCCTGAGAAGACTGCAGAAGCACCGGCATGGTAGGGTCGTCAGCCTTGATCATCCTCGCCAGGTCAAGTCCTGCATCGAGTTTCTCCTCCTGCGGCCTGTCGTTCTTATGCATTACGAAGCCTATGTCAGATATTACGCCCAGAAGGTTTTCCTTGTATTTTTCGTAATAGCTGACGGCATCGTCGTAGTTTGTCGCCAAAAGGATTTTAGGCCTCGAACGCTTCCTGTACTTCCTCTGCTGCTCATTCAGGGTCTCTTTCAGGAATTCCGCACTCTGTTTGAGGATAAGCCTGTAGAGCTCAGGAAGATATGTAGAGTAATAGCGCACGGAGTCCTCCACCAGCAGGATTGCCTGTACTCCGACCTTACGTATGTCGTTCTCTGCATTGAGCATGTCTTCAAGCAGTTTGACTATAGCTACGATAAGGTCGGCATTGCCATGCCAGCTGAACACGTAGTCTATCACTGACATGTCCTGATGCATCAGCCTGCGGTAGATTTCCTTGGAGAAATGCGTCAGAAGGACAAAAGGTATCCTGCTGCCCTGTCCCTTGAGTCTGGATGCAAGGGAGAATACTCCCGAGTCACCTGCATTGTACATACAAATGATCATGTCTATATCATTGTCATTCTGTATGATATCATATGCCTTTTCGGAAGACTGCGCCCAGATGAACTTCGGAGGGTTGCTCAGGTTCAGCTCTATGTATTCTTCGTAGATACGGGACTCTATCTGTCCGTCCTCCTCCAGGATGAATGCATCGTAATTGCTGCATATCATCAGGATACGCCTGATTCTGTGGGTTATGAGAGACTGGTAATCGGTTTCCTGCAGTTCTTTCAGGTTTACTGGCTCTATAGTATTCATAATGCGGTAACAATCAATCCGGCATCAAAGATACTCAGAAATTCCGGTTGTCGGTACGGAAGCACTTCAAATGCACCGTCTTCTGAACTCGGCTACGGTGATGGCCGTTGCGACGGCAGCGTTGAGTGACTCTGACCCGGGGAAATCGGAAGGATAGGGAGGTATGAAAAGACGGTCGGAAACAAGTGCCGCTACCCCGGGGGATATGCCGTTGGATTCGTTGCCGATGACGATGACCGAAGGGGAGCAGGACCCGCAATCAAGATCCTTGCCGTATATGCCATCTCCGTCCAGGAAAGTACCGTAGACATGGCCTCCTGCGTCAAGGGCGTTTTTTGCAAGTGACGTAATATCGGCATAGTGGAACCGCACCCTGAAGATAGCCCCCATAGTCGCCTGGACCACTTTCGGGTTGAATACATCTACAGTGTCATAAGATGCGAAAACCGCGTCTATACCGAACCAGTCGGCAATACGCAGGATCGTGCCGAGGTTGCCAGGGTCGCGGATGGTGTCGAGTGCCAGGAACAGCCCTGAATTTTGGCCGGAAGTGACGGTGCCGTCATGTTTCTTTTCCGCGGAATTCCCCGGGACAAGGGCCGGGAGAATCTCTCCGGTACCGTCCAGCATAAGTCCTGCCGGCTTACGCACGAGGGCAAGCACCGGAGAAGGGGAGGACAGGGCAGAGATGCGGGACATGGTCTCCTGTCCGATTTCGTCCGCCCTGTATACCTTTTCGACATGAAAAGATGATTCCAGTGCTTCTGAAACCATCTTTTCCCCTTCGACCGTGAAAAGTCCCTCCTGGTCCCTGAATTTCTTCATGGACAGGGATCTGACTCTTTTTATTTCACTGTTTGATATTCCGGACATATCAGTAACCCAATATCTTCAGCATGGACTTATAGGTCTGCTCCTTGCTGAACAGCTTGGTGCTGTAGTCCCCGTTCTCGTCCTTGTCTATGATGATATGCTTCGGAGCAGGCTGAAGGCAGTGCTGTATGCCGCCATAGCCGGAAATGGACTCCTGATATGCCCCTGTATGGAAAAAGCCTATGTAAAGCGGGTCTTCGCGGTCTTCCATTATGGGAAGGAAGATTGCATTTGCGTGCGAGTCTGCGTTATAGTAGTCCTGGCTGTCGCATGTAAGGCCGCCGAGGAAGACCCTCTGGTATTTCTCGTTCCATTTGTTTATCGGGAGCAGGATAAAGCGCTGCTTGATTCCCCAGGTGTCCGGCAGGGTGGTCATGAAGGAATTGTCTATCATGTACCAGCGCTCCCTGTCGTTCTGCTGCTTGATGTCGAGAATCTGGAAGATAGTCGCTCCGGATTCCCCGACAGTGAAGCTTCCGAACTCCGTGAAGATGTTCGGCTCGGCCACTCCCCGGGCATTGCACATGGTCTTTATCTGGGAAATGATTTCCTCGGCCATGTACTCATAGTCGAAGTCCATTGCAAGTGAATTCTTGATCGGGAACCCTCCTCCTATGTTCAGGGAATCGAGTTCGGGACAGATCATCTTCAGGTCGCAGTACACGCTGACACACTTGGAAAGTTCGTTCCAATAGTAGGCGGTATCCCTGATTCCCGTATTTATGAAGAAATGCAGCATCTTCAGACGGAACTTGTCGCTCTTGCTTATGAGATTCTCATAGAAAGGAAGTATGTCGCTGTACCGGATGCCCAGACGGGAAGTATAGAACTCGAAATTCGGCTCCTCTTCCGAGGCGATGCGTATGCCGAGGTTGGTAGGCACCTTTATCAGGGCGTCCAGGTCCATGAATTCATGCATGTTGTCCAGGACAGGAATGATATTGTGCCAGCCGGAATTGGCGAAATTGGCGATATTCTCGATGTAAGCAGGCTTCTTGAACCCGTTGCATACTATGTAAAGGTCCTTGTTGACTGCGCCTTCGGCTTCAAGTGCTTCTATAAGGTTCAGGTCGAATGCGGATGAAGTCTCGATATGGATATCATTCTTGAGCGCTTCCCTGAGAATGAACTCGAAATGCGAACTCTTGGTACAGTAGCAGTAGTGGTATTTGCCTTTATAGTCGGCCTTGGCCATGGCTACATTGAACATCCTTTTTGCACGCTGTATCTGAGAGGAGATTTTCGGGAGATATGTTATCTTCAGAGGTGTGCCGTACTGGTTGATGATATCCATCATGTTAATGTCATGAAAGTAGAGTTCCCCGTCTTCTACTCTGAACTCATCCTGCGGGAACTCGAAAGTCTGGTCAATCAGATCAATGTACTTGTTCTTCATCTGTACCGAAGTAATTTAGTTACATTAAACAAAAACTTGACATCCGGCCAGGCCGGATATGCATAATCGCCGTGCAAATATATCACTTAAATCTATCTTTTCTAATATTTGACATAAAAAATGTTGGAATGTGAGTTAATTGAGATAAATTTGCAGGATATGCCTGACAGGAATGGGAAGAGTAATCCGTCTAATATGTTCAATAGGAGCTGCCGCAGTATTGTTTTCGTGCAGCACTACACGTGTTCTTCAGGACGGAGAGTACAGGCTGCAGAAAAATACGCTCGAAGTCACCAATGACAGCAGGTTCAGCTCCCGCAGCATCGAACCGTATATAAAGCAGCGGCCCAATTCGACATTCTTCGGATGGAATCCGTTCCTTAACGTATATAACTGGACCAACGGCAAAGGAGGAGGCTGGGACAGGTTCGTACAGAAAATAGGGGTTGCTCCGGTAGTCTATGATCCGGACCTTGTCGAAAGTTCAATAGAGAATATCAGCAGCCATCTGGAGTATCTCGGATATTACAATTCCGATGTAAAAAGCGAAATCCATGTAAAGAAACGCCGCGTGAAGGTAAACTACATCGTGACTTTAGGCAAGAGATTCGTCATCAAGGACATCGGATTTGTCCTTCCGGAGGGGGAAATCCGCGAAGAATTCCTGAAAGATACGGCCTCAGTGACAGTCAGGCCTGGCGACTGGCTTTCCGAGGCGGCTCTGGACGCTGAAAGTGAAAGGTCAAGCAAATATTTGAGGGACAAAGGCTTCTACGGATTTTCCAAGAACTATTATTTCTTTGAAGCCGATACCCTTTTCCATCCGGACTCCGCAAATCTGGAGATGAGCATCCGCAACTATACAAGAAATGAAACGCCGCAGGATGCACGCCCGCTGAACAGATTCCGCATAGGGGATGTCAGTTTTACGTACCCGAAAAGCCTGAAAATAAGGGAAAGCATCCTTACCAACCTCAATACCATAATTCCGGGAAGCCTGTACAGCGAACGGAATGTAAACAGTACATACTCCAGGCTTTCATCCCTGAATGTGTTCAGCAGCGTCAACATCGAAATGAACCAGGCCGATACCAATATCGTCGACTGCAGCATAAACCTTACCCAGTCGAAACTTCAGGGAGTCAAGCTGAACCTTGAAGCCTCGTCCAACTCCACCGGCCTTTTCGGCATATCTCCCCAGATTTCCTACTATCACAAGAATATTTTCCGTGGCGGAGAGTGGCTCAACCTGAGTTTCATGGGAAACTTCCAGTTCAAATTCAACGATGACGTGCGGTCCAATGAATTCGGAGTCTCCGCGGGAATAAGTTTCCCGAAATTCCTGTTCCTGCCTTACAGGCTGTTCAAAGGCGCTATCCCGAGAACTGAAATCAACCTGTCCTACAATTACCAGAACAGGCCGGAATACACAAGGAACATAATCTCCACTTCTTTGATTATCAACGGTTCCGTCGGACCGAAATTCTATTACCAGTTCTATCCTCTCCAGCTGAACATAGTCCGGCTTTTCAACCTTGATCCGAAATTCTTCAAAAGTCTCGAAAGCGATCCTTTCATGAAAAATGCATATCAGGACCACTTCGACCTGGGACTCGGCGGCAACCTTTATTATACTACTAATGCGGAGGTGATACCGAAGACATCTTTCTTCTATACAAGGCTGCAGTTCGACATTGCCGGAAACCTGCTCAGTGCCTTCAAGCCTCTCATGGAGAAAGACGGCAACGGGTCCGGAATGATATGGAACACACCGTTTTCACAGTATGTAAGGGCTGAATTCCAGATAGGGAAGACATGGAGGTTCGGCAGGAACGGCGGGCAGGCGCTCGCCGCCAGATTCCTGGCAGGGGCAGGACGTGCATATGGCAACTCCAATGCGCTTCCGTTCGAAAAGCATTTCTATTCAGGCGGAGCAAACAGCCTCAGAGGATGGCAGGCAAGGACTGTCGGCCCGGGCATCGCTCCCATGGACAGTTCTTTCGTCATTCCGAACCAGACCGGAGACATGAAACTGGAGGCCAATATAGAATACAGGTTCCATCTGGGCTGGAAATTCGAAGGAGCAGTGTTCGCTGACGCCGGCAACGTATGGACACTGCGAAACAACATCGGCACTCAGCAGAGCGAGCTTTCCATGCTGACATGGAAAAATTTCGGACGCAGCATCGCAATGAACTGGGGGGTGGGACTGCGTCTCGACCTGAACTTCCTTCTGCTGCGTATCGATATGGGTATGAAACTGCATGACCCGGCACGCAGTTCCCCTTGGCTGAGACCCGGTGAATGGCTGCGACGGGACGGATATGCAGTACATTTCGGAGTCGGCTATCCGTTCTGACGCATTAATCAATACCCGTATTTCTTTTTCCACAGGGCAGAAAGGCGGGCGCGCATCTCGGCCTCTTTCCTGTTGTCGGCAGGTTCGTAGAATCTGGTCCCCGCCAGATCGGAAGGCATGAATTCCAGCTCGGCGAAATGTCCCGGATAGTCATGCGCATATTTATACCCGTCGGCATATCCGAGTTCTTCCATGAGTTTTGTCGGTGCGTTGCGCAGATACAGGGGCACCTGTGAAGTCTGCGTCTTTGAAGCCATGTCCATAGCGTTGTTGATGGCCATGTACGCCGAATTGCTTTTCTGCGAACAGGCCAGATATATGGCAGTTTCCGACAGCGGAATCCTTGCTTCCGGCATGCCTATGTTATGGACAATCTGAAAACATGAATTGGCCAGCAGGAGCGCATTGGGGTTGGCAAGTCCGATGTCCTCGGCTGCCAGAATGCAAAGCCGCCTGGCGATGAAAAGCGGGTCCTCGCCGCCGACGAGCATGCGCCCGAGATAATACACGGCGGCATTTGGGTCAGATCCCCTTATGCTCTTGATGAAAGCGGATATAATGTCATAGTGCATCTCTCCGCCCTTGTCATATATGGCCATGTTTTCCTGTATGCAGGAAGTAACCGAAGTATTGTCTATTATAACCGGCTTACCGGCAGGAGAGGAACCTGTTACGATTTCAAGTATATTGAGCAGTTTCCTGGCGTCCCCTCCGCTGTAGCGGAACAGGGCTTCGGTTTCCTGTACCCTGATATCCATATTCTTAAGGAGCACATCGGTCTTTACTGCCTTTTCAAGCAGCTCCTGAAGATCGGCCGCCTCCAGGCTTTTCAGCACAAACACCTGACAGCGGGAGAGCAGCGGGGAATTGACCTCGAATGACGGGTTTTCGGTAGTGGCTCCGATAAGGACTACCGTTCCGTCCTCCACCGCACCGAGAAGGGCATCCTGCTGCGACTTGTTGAACCTGTGGATTTCATCTATGAAAAGTACAGGCGCCGCTCCGGAAGAAAATACCGACCCTGACCGGGCCTTTTCAATCACTTCCCTGACCTCCCTGACCCCGGCACTTACGGCTGAAAGCGTAAAGAATTCCCTGTGCATGCTTCGGGACACTATCCTGGCCAGCGTAGTCTTGCCCACTCCCGGCGGTCCCCACAGAATGAAAGAAGTAAGATTGCCTGTCTCTATCATGTTCCTTATGACGCCTCCGGGGCCCACAAGGTGTTTCTGCCCCGCATACCCGTCAAGGTCATGAGGCCTCATCCTCTCCGGAAGGGGAGGGAGCATGCGGCTCCGTCCGATATTTTCTGCATTATCCATATTCCTTAAATAAAATGCTGCGGCCCGGGCAGGGCCGGAATTGCGCAAAATGCGCCTAAAGGTAGGAATTAAATCGGGAATATCATATTGAACAGCGGAACGGCAACTGCGGTCATTATTCCCATCAGGGCGATCGCCAGTCCGCTGACAGCGCCCTCTACGGCACCGAGTTCTATCGCCTTGGAAGTGCCCAGGCCATGCGAGCTGCATCCCAGCGCCAGTCCCTTGGCAACAGGGGTTTCAATATGGAACATCCTGATTATCAGAGGTCCGAATACGGTCCCGATAAATCCGCACAGGATAACGGTCACTGCTGCAAGCGACACATCGCCGCCGAGAGAGGCCGTGATGTCCATGGCAATCGGGGTAGTGACCGACTTGGCTTCCATGGATCTTACGAACAAATCGTCAAGTCCGAAAAACCTGCACAGGAAATACACGCTGCCCACCCCGACAAGACTCCCGGTAAAGACCGATGCCAGGATTGAGAGCAGATGCTTCCTGATGGTTTCAAGGTGGTCGTACATCAGAAGTCCGAGCGATACTACGCTGGGGCCAAGGAGGAAATCTATCATTTTATTCGCTCCTATATAAAACTGTACGGATGTTCCTGTGAATTTAAGTACGGCGGCTATCACCGGAATGCATATAAGGAACGGATGGAGCAGTGACAGCCCCGACTTCTTCTTGACCCATACGCCGAGAAGGTATGACCCGAGGGTCAGCGCCAGCATAAACGGCACGTTATGTATAAGGTTCTCCATAATCCGGTTTATCTTTTTCTGCCGGAGAGTCTTTTCCCGGCCTTCATAAGCCAATCCTGCATCAGGCCCGAAGTGACAAGCACCAGCAGGGTGGAAATGAAGGTAACGCCGACCCAGCCCGTGAAACTTGAACGGATCAGCCCCCACTGTTCCATGATTCCCAGCGACGCGGGAATAAAGAATACGGTCATGTTCCCGGTAAGGAATTCAGCGACCTGCCTGATGCGCTCCGGCCTGACGAGCCTGAACACAAGCGAAAAGAAAAGCAGCAGCATGCCTATGACGCTGCCCGGTATGAGATGCCCTGTAAGGGCTGAGACCACATTACCCAGTACATAATAGAGGATAATGATGAAAACACCGCTGATAACCATTTCGAAATAATTTTGAGGGCGCGAAAATACAATATTTTTGTTAAATTCGCGGGTCAAATAAGGGAGAATACGATGATAGCAAAGAAAACCAAGATAATCTGTACCATTTCAGACATAAACTGCGATCCGTACTTTCTGAGGAAACTCTACCAGAACGGCATGAATGTAGTCCGGATAAATTCCGCTCACGCAAGTCTGGAAGGTGCGCAGAAAATAGTTGACAATGTACGTTCCGTCTCGGACAGGATCGGGATTCTCGTGGATACCAAAGGTCCGGAAGTCCGTCTTACGGACATGGAGTCTGCCGTCGGTTTCGTGGTAAAGGAAGGAGACTGGATAGAAATCCACAACGGGCCGGACAGGCTATGCAATTCCAAGGTCCTCTATACCACCTGCGCCGAATTCGTGAAGGATGTGCCGGTAGGTGCCCATGTACTCATCGACGACGGGTCCGTCGACCTGTTCGTTACAGGGAAGGAAAATGACAAGCTGCTGTGCGAAGTCCAGAACAGCGGGGTGATCAAAGGCAGGAAAAGCGTCAATGTACCCAACGTACACATATCGCTTCCGGCGCTGTCGGAAAAGGACAGGAAATTCGTAAACTGGGCCATCGATGCGGACATAGATTTCATAGCCCATTCGTTTGTACGCTGCAAGGAAGATCTCATGGAAATCCAGGAGATCCTCGACAGCAGGAAAAGCCATATCAAGATAATATCAAAGATAGAGAACCAGCAGGGCATAGACAACCTGTACGACATCCTTTCCTACTGCTACGGCGTCATGGTGGCCAGGGGAGACCTCGGGGTGGAAATCCCGGCAGAAAGGATTCCTACCATCCAGAAGCAGATGATACAGACCTGCCGCTCCAGAAAAAAACCGGTCATCATAGCCACGCAGATGCTGCACAGCATGATAGAGAATCCGCGCCCGACAAGGGCGGAGGTTACGGATGTGGCCAATGCCATTTTCGAAAGTACCGACGCCATAATGCTCAGCGGGGAGACGGCAAGCGGGAAATATCCGGTAGATGCGGTCCGTACCATGACAAGGATAGCGCGTGAAACCGAGAAATCGATAGGAATTTCACTTGACCTGAATCTCGACAAGGTGATGAAGCCGATAGCTGCGGTCCTGGCCAAAAATCTCGTGGAGGCAACACAGGAGCTTCCGGTAAAGGCGATAATATTCGACACATGGACAGGACGTACGGGACGCTATCTTGCGGAATTCAGGCCGAAAGTGCCGATTTACGCCATGTGCTACAACGATTTTACCATGAGGGAGCTTGCCCTCTCATATGATGTCTACCCGTACAAGTTCGAGATACAGAAAACCAAAGAGGATTTCGTGCGCAACGCGGTCCGCATGCTGACCGAAGACGGAATGCTCGAGGAAGGCGACCTCGTAGGGTTCATTGGAGGCAGCTTCAACGATGAACTCGGGGCCACATACATGGAATTCAAATATATCTAAAAAATACGGTTATGGAAATAACAATCAGAGACTGCAGAAAGGAAGACTCACCCTCGGTGGCACGGCTTTTAATGATGGCCTGGCCGGTAGAGGAGTTCCTTGCCATGGATCCGTCGATGACACTTGAAAACCTCCATGAGCGTATCTGCCGCTATGTAGAGGCGGACAATACCCTGTACAGCTATCTGAATACTATCGTTGCAGTAGCGGACGGCAAGGTCTGCGGGGCGATCAACGGGTATGACGGCGCTTCCTACGAGCGTCTCAAGAGGCCTGTCGTCGAAGATCTGCCGGCCGGTTCTACGAATGATTTTTCAAGGGTAAAGGAGACCGAAGCCGGTGAATACTATCTCGACTCCATAGGCGTAGATCCTTCGATGCGCTCGCACGGTATAGGTTCAAGACTGTTCGAGGCGGCATTCGACAGGGCAAGAAGGCAGGGATTCGGCAAAGTCGGACTGATCGTGGATGTAGACAAGCCCAAAGCCGAAGCCCTGTACAGACGGTTAGGATTCACGGAGGCCGGAATCAAGGATTTTTTCGGGCACCGGATGAAGCATATGCAGAAAGATATCCTGTAAATGAAACGCCTGTACGCAACCATATTGCTGCTGATGTCGGTTTCTGCCATCTCTTTCCTGGCACTGTCCCAGCCCAGATCAATAGGCGGGACGTTTTCTCCGGGAGGGTTGGGAATCTCATATCAGCATCAGGCTGCGGACTCGACGTTTTTCGAGATAAATGCGGGCATAGATTTGTGCGGTGTGCTTGACGGCCGGACATTATATCCCGGAGCAAAGGCAAGCTTCTCATACAATTTCATATTCTGGAGCCACGATTTCCGTTCAGGTTCGCTGTCATCCTATGCCGGCATCGGCCTTGCCGCCGGATATCTCAGACAGACAGACGGCACGACAGGACCTGCGGCCGGACTGCTCGGAAAAATCGGGATTGAATACGTATTTACGGAGACACCGGTGGTACTTTCCCTGGATTTCTCACCTCTGCTCGGAATGCAGATTGACTCGGCAGGGTCTTCATCCAGTCTCAGAATGTACCTTGACGGACTGTCAAAAGCCTATTATCCGAGACTCGGGATCAGATATTGTTTTTGAAGGTATGGGCAGAATATCAGGATATCTGACTATTGCAGCGGTGCTTGCCGCCATGTTTTCCACTCCGGCTTCAGCCAGAAACGGAGGGGCAGGGTTTCTTGACAGGTTCACTTTCGGGATTGAAGGCAGCTACATAAGCACGGTATCTGCCTACAGGCACTACAACTTCATTTCATCCTACGGCTATCGTATCGACCGCAAGTTCATGGACACCAGATACCGCAGCAACGGGGAATTCCTCGTCCATCTCGGCATGAACGCTTCAAGGCATCTGAACCTGTCGCTGTACACAGGCTGCAGCGGGATATACAGGATGAAATGGATGTATCCGGTTACATTACGGGCTACCTGCCATTTCGGGAAAGAGCCAATGCACGGCAAATGGCTGGCCTATATCGATATGGGCCCGGGATTTTCAGGCAATATGGACAAGATTCAGATCTCGGGGACATGGAAACTCGGCGGAGGATACAGGGTGCCCCTGAGCCGGTACACAAAGCTCGATTTTCTGGTATCCGCAAGAGCCGTGATGACCGACTCCGGCGCCTTCGATTCAGGCAGCAGTTCCGTAATCTATGTCCCGGAAAAGAACCTGAGAAGGAATGATGCGGTCTATTTGGCACTTACCTTTGGAATAGGACTCACATTCTGATATATTTGCATGTACGGAAACGATAATAACAGACTATATATGGAAAAGAAAATTTCAGAAAAGATACGCTACGTCGGCGTAAATGACCACACGAAAGTCATTTTTGAAGGGATGTGGCCTCTTCCTTTCGGGGTCAGCTACAACTCATATCTGGTAGTGGACGAAAAAGTCGCCCTCATAGACACTGTCGAAGCCGGCTTTGAAAAAGAGTATTTCGACAACATCCGCAGCGAGATAGGGGACAGGAAGATAGACTATCTTGTAGTGAACCACATGGAACCGGACCACTCGTCGCTCATCGGCGCTATCAGGGAGCAGTATCCCGATATACGCATACTTACAAGTGCGAAAGCCGTTCCCATGATAAACGGGTATTACGGGGTGACAGACAACATATATGCTGTCAAGGAAGGGGAGAGCGTCAGCCTCGGAAAATCCTCCCTGACATTCTATATGGCTCCGATGGTACACTGGCCCGAAACCATGGTCACGTATCTTGAAGAAGAAAAGACCCTGTTCTCAGGAGATGCGTTCGGAACATTCGGCGCCGTAGACGGAGGAATAAAGGATACGGAAGCCCGTCTTTGCGGCTGGCTGGACAAGGCCGACAGCTGTTTTGAGGAGTTCAGGGAAGAGATGACAAGGTATTATTCGAACATAGTAGGAAAATACGGACAGACAGTCCAGGCTGCCCTGAAAAAACTCTCCGGCCTGCAGATAGAGCGTATCTGCAGCACTCACGGCCCCGTATGGGAGAATCATGTTCCAGATGTTGTCGCATATTATGACAGACTGAGCAGATATGAGGCTGAAAAAGGCGTATGCATCGTTTACGCCAGCATGTACGGCAATACAGCCAAGGCCGCCAAGGCGCTTGCCGCCTCCCTGGCCAAGAGGGGAGTGAAGTATGCCATTCATAACCTCTGTACCGAAAATGTCTCTTTTGCATACCGCGACCTGTTCAAATACGACACGCTCGCCGTAGGTGCCCCTACATACAACAATGACATTTTCCCTCCAGCCTACAATTTCATGTACGGTGTCTGCGCAAGGCTCGTGAAGAACAGGAAGTTCTTTGCCTTCGGCTCATATACATGGGCAGGAGCAAGCGTCAAGCTTCTCAACGAGATGGCTTCAAGACAGGGATTCGAGCTCATTTCGGAAGGTATGAGTTTCCCACAGGCATACTCCGGAAAGAAATGCGATATGGAGGCCGTTGCCGCACTGATGGCAGAATAGCTGTCTTCAGATAAAAAGGAAGGACGGGGCCATATGAAGTGACCCCGTCCTTCCTTTTTATTGTCAGATTCCGGTCTATCTGTCGCCAAGATGACGTACCTTGCTGATATTGAAAGTCAGACCGAAATTTACATTCAGATTAAGGTTGTTGCACGGAATTCCGATTCCTATGCCCTCAAGCGGTGCCGTAAGCTGGGTCGGAATGCTGTCCGTACCGATGAACAGTCCCAGTCCCGGGAAACTGAAGTTGACTATGGCTCCCCATGTAGAACCGTATGTGGATATGCCGTAGCTGGTGGACAGACCGAACCATTTCGTAGGCTCGATATTTAATGAAAAACGCCCCTCGGAGTGGGAGTACGGCCCCTGTATCCTTGTAGAAGACAGGAATCCTACAGAAAGCCTTCTGTAGAAAGGCATTTCGTACTCGGCTCCTATATTGATGGTACATGCCAGCATGTTCGACTTTCTCCGGCCGTCACCGGTCTTGTTGAATTTAAGCATATCCTTGAAGTCGTCACCGAGAGAACTGATTTTGTCATTAAGGGAATTGCCGTTTTCGTTCTCCTTAAGTGCAATATCGTCAAACCCTTCAAATGTCCATGGATCGGGAGAGGCTGCAGCCGTAGTCGTATTCCCCCATGACATGAAACCAAGGTCGAGGACCGCAGCAGACAGATTAAGTCCCTCAAGCAGCCCGCTGTCGAACTCGTATGTGGCCCCGAGGTCGAGGGCAGCACCGTAACCGAGCCCGGATGTCAGAGCGGAAAACAGATCGCTGACAGAATCGAATTCCATGCCGTCCTTAATGGAATCGAAATCTATTTCATTGTTCTGGGAAGGATCGGCCGCCGTTCCGGTCTCGCCTTTTGTCTTTACTTTGAGCATAGGGACCGAAGCATCCAGTGAACCTGTCGCATTTATGCTCCACTGCTCTTCCGTCATGTTTATATTCATATCGTCTATCCTGGCATTCACGCTTGCAAGTCCGACCAGGAATTTTATTTTTGCTCCGATATTCAGCCTGTCGGTAATCTTGTGGGCGTGTCCCAGGGCGATTTCCGCATATGCATCGGTCCTTGCTCCGAAATTGCTTATGTCATAGGACTGTTTGGCTCCGGCATTTTTCATGAAATCGAACATGTCATATGGCAGGTTAAAGGCGGCATTGGCCTTGATGCTCATTTCGACAGTGGTGAATCCGCCCTTTTTACCCCAGCTTCCCACAGAAAAGACAGGAGCTGAAACATTGACCCCGAACTTATTGTTCTTCCCGAGTTTTCCGAGGAATTCATCCGCACTTACCGCCCCGTTCATGAATGTAGTGAGCTGACCGTTGTACGGGTAAAGGAACGTGCTTATTCCGAGGTTGCTCTGTGTCGTAAAGTTCAGGTTGCCGACAACAGGAATGGCAAAATAGCTTCTGCTGCTGGCGAACGCCGGATTCAGCTGATGTCTATATGTGTAGTTTTCTACGAAATACCCTGAATTTACTGCATCCTGGGCAGCGGCTTGATAGCCCATGAACACGGACAGGAGCAATATGATGATAAATGTCTTTTTCATAGCCTATTCGTTATTATTTCGAATTAAAGTCAAACTGTACGCCGCCCTGGATATTGGCGCTTATGTTATCGAGTCTGATGCCCTGGTTCTTGTTCAAGGTGACACCTTCCATATTTCCGGAAGCGGCACGGATATTCAGCCTCAGCCCGTCGAATCTGTTGAGGGCCTCCTGGGTCGCCTTTATGGTTATTTTTATTGCCGTAGTGGTTTCAGAGCCGATATTTCCGGCAGCAAGCCTGCCGTCAAGCGCGACCTCGATATCATCCATGACATTCCCGTCAAGGTCAATGGCATCGGCAGACAGATCCAGCTCCAGAGGAATGGAACTTACAAAATCGAACCTGATCGAGGCTTCCTTCAGGTTGAGTATATAGTCCGAGTCGGAAGTATCGCTGAAATTCTCGTTCCAGCCGTCGAAATCGGTAGAGTAGGATATGTTGAGATCCTTGCCGAAAGCAAGCGGTACATCGAGGCTGTACTCTACGCTTACATCATAAGTAAGGCCGGAACCGTCCTGAGGAAATACCACTTCAGTGTACTCCTCAGCGGTTTCCACTGTGATGCCGCTGATGGTTATATGGTCAGGTATCACCTTGATGATGTCGCTGAGATTGGAAATCTCGCGGTAATCGTAATGTTCGCCCTGAGGAACCGGATCGATCCGGTCGACCGGAAGCCTCGATATTATCACATGGTTCATGCCTTTGCCGATGGTTATGCCGTCAAGGCTGATAGGGGAGTCCATTGTGGACTGCCCGTCCTTGTCGAATGCATCGAGGCTCGCGCTGAGCGTGAATTTAGGGAAGCTGATATCCGGCGTATTGGACTCGTCGGCAAGTACATCCAGACGTATTACAGGATTGTACAGATCCAGGGTCACATTGCTGCCGGACAGGAACTCAGGAAGTTCGCCCACGGAAATGTCCGTAGGTTTCATGTCAAAACCGCTCAGATCAAGTTCGGCTGTCACACTCTTGACAGTAACTGCCTCTACCGCAAGATCCAAGTCGACCGATATGGATTCCGGAACCGATATGGCCCCGCCGACAACAAAATCACGCGGGTCTATCCAAAGCCGGATACCGGAGGACAGCTCTATTTCGTCTTCTATATACAGTCTACCGTCTGCAAATCCCTGTCCGGCCTTGAGTTTGGACATGTCTATTGCAGCCAGGGAGAAAGTGAATTCCGCAGGGAAGCCTGCATCGACTTCAAGATCTTTGAATGAAAGGGTATGGCCGTCTTCTTCTATCGTTACATTGTCCGAACCGTCGGTCAGTACGACAAACTCCGGAAATGAAATGGTAAACCGGCCATTATCTGTCTCTGGGCCGCTCAGTTTCACTTTCCCGGTAGTGAAGTTGTCTCCCTGAAGACTGATTGCGAGCCTGACGGGAGCATCGAGCCGTATATAGCTGATATCTTTTACGGTTTTCTTCACTTCTTCCGAAAAGGTTTCATTAACGGATATAGGCGTACTCTTTACTTCATTAGAAAGCGGCCCCAGATCCTGATTCAGTTCGTTTACTATTTCATCGGTAATATCATCAGGATCAAGGTCTTGAATGTATTTACCGACAGTACTGAGATCCACATCGACAAATTTGAACCCGCCACCTTCACCGTCGGTTCCGCCTGGGAGCAGATCTTTGGCGTTAATATCTATTCCCGGTATCGAGACAGGCTGGTCCGGAACAATCGGGCTGTCGCTTTTTACAGACAGTCTGTAATCTCCGTTTTCATCGGTAGTCAGGATCGAAGAACCCTGGTCATCCTGGTCCAGTTCGAGAAAGTCACCGATCGGCATGAATTCGGTACTTCCGACAGGCAGGCTTATGGAGCCCTGGATATCCATCGTACCGTCGATGTTTTTGCTCAGGTCATACTCTTCATTGACGCATGAGCATACGGAAAGCGCCAGTACTGTAGCCGTAACCGACTGCAGCACTGCAGATGATTTAGCTAAAGTCATACTAAGATATTTGTTAAATAAATTAAAATGCATCGGATAATCGGGTGCAAAGTTAAACCAATAATTTTTTCATGCAAATACTGACACTCACCTATTTATCAGATTTTGCATATTTGTCATACAATTTATATTATGTTAAGTTGCGTCTACCGGACACTCTCCCGCCGAAACATTTTTACAATAATTTTGACTTTTAGACAATTTCCGACTAAATTTGCACGCCGTGAAAAAACCGTACAAAATACAGGTATTCATCCATGCTCTGGCACTGCTCCTTCCGTTTCTGTGGACAGTAACGTCAGACACTTCAGCTGCAGCCGGCGGAAATGCCGGTGCCGGCAGTATTATCGGGCACTATACCGGACTGGTGCTTCCTTATGACACACTCCCTGACGGGAAACAGGATACGGGCAGTATCTATGCAGACGCACCACAGTTTGCGGTTCCAAGAAACACTTCGGTCAGCAGCCATCCAAGGCAGCATTCGACGGCCAAACGTACCGGACACTCCGGAAGTCCGGAAGCGACTTTCAAGGACGGAAAAGTCATTACACGTAATTCATATACGGTTTACCTCACTTATATTGACTTGTTTCCTTCCGGGACAAGAGATTTCAAGACAAGGCTCCTGTCTCTGAAGAAACTTATTATCTGATTGGAGAGGCGGCCCCCTGCTCCCCTCCCCGGCTTTAATATTGTAACATATTGAAAATTAATCAGATAATAAAATTTAGAATTATGGAAAACAGATTCAGCAGAATACATTCTGCAAAAGACATAGTAATTTCAGCAGTACTCTTTGCAGCCGGCGTCGCATGCATAGTCGCACCGACTTCGGTACCTGTAAACATTGCAGGATATACTCTTGCAATAGTCGGACTTATCCTCTTCTTCGTCATGAAGACGGCATTCAAGGATGCGGAAACCGGAGAGGTATTGAAGAAGACCGAGAAATACTTCCCTGCCAGCAAATCGGAGTCCGTACTGAAAGCGCTGTCGACAGACCCGCAAAGCATCGACCTGAATGAAGAGAACAAAGGGAACGGACTGAAAATCGATACATACTACAGCACCAGGACAGGGCATGTCTTTGTCCAGCTGTTCGAATATATACCTTATAAATATGAGCCCTGCTCTCCGGTATATTCCTACGATATATCCAAGGCAGGCAAGCTCATCAAATAGGGAAAGCGCCTGACGGCGCAGCTGCATGGCAACATTGATTTAAACAATATTTATGGTTCTACAAATTCTTACTCTGCTCGGAGCTCTGGGAATGTTCCTCTACGGAATGAACATGATGAGTTCCGGACTACAGAAGGCCGCAGGCGAAAGGCTGAAATCTTTCCTCGCTGCCATGACTTCGAATCCTTTCAAGAGGGTGCTGACCGGACTCGGCATCACAGCCATCATCCAGTCTTCGAGTGCCACTACCGTAATGGTGGTAAGCTTTGTAAACGCAGGACTCCTCACCCTCACCCAGGCCGTAGGCGTGATCATGGGTGCCAATATCGGAACTACGGTAACGGCATGGATCATCTCCCTTCTGGGCTTTACCGCGGACATTTCGGTACTTTCCATTCCGCTGATGGCGGTAGGATTCATCTGCACGATGTCCAAAAAAAGCAAGAGCAAGAATATCGGAGAACTTATAATCGGTTTCTCGCTGCTGTTCCTCGGACTTTCATTCATGAAGTCCTCGGTGCCGGATCTCCAGTCCTCTCCTGAAGTGCTTTCTTTCATCGCCAGGTGGACTGACTTCGGTTTCGGTTCAGTACTTATCTTCCTTGTATTCGGTACGTTGCTCACGCTCGTACTCCAGTCTTCCAGCGCTACTGTCGCCCTTACGCTGATAATGCTGAACATGGGATGGATCCCGTTCGAGATGGGTGCGGCAATGGTTCTCGGAGAAAACATAGGTACGACCATTACGGCGAACATAGCGGCGGCAGTTGCCAATACGGCTGCCAAAAGGGCTGCAAGGGCCCATACCCTCTTCAACGTATTCGGAGTGATATGGGCTCTTATATTCTTCCATCCTTTCCTTGCTTTCATCGGCAAGATAATAACCCTTATGGGATATCCTGACCCGACTACGGCAGTCTATACCGGAAGCGAAGCAACGGGAGACGCCGAAACGGCTGCCCTGTACGGCATCTCCATGATGCATACGATGTTCAACCTCATCAACACCTGCATCCTCATATGGTTCACCCCTCTTATCGTGAAGGCCGTGTCATGGATGGTCAAGGCTCCGGCAAACCAGGAAGAAGACAGCTTCAAGCTCCAGTTCATCAATGTCGGTGCGATGCGTACTGCGGAACTTGCCATAGAACAGGCTCTTAAGGAGATCATACATTTCGCCCAGATTTCGCGCAAAGGTTTCGGCTATGTCAGGTCTGCTGTCAATGAGGAGGATCCGGACAAGTTCGAGGAATACAGGGCCAAACTGGTCAAATACGAAGAGATCGCGGACCGTATCGAGCATGAGATAGCGGCTTTCCTGAACAACCTCTCCAAACAGGAGCTCAGCGATGACACTATCACTGAGGTGCGTATGATGTACAAGATCATAGGCGAGCTGGAAAGTCTCGGAGACTCAGGCGAGGCCATAAGCAGGATACTGTCCCAGAAGAACGCCCACGGCAAGCAGTTCTCTCCGGAGGCCATCACCAAACTCAACAGGATGATCGACCAGGTGGACAGGGCATATGACGTGATGATCGGAAACCTCTCGGGCGACATCACCAGAATAGACAGCATAGCCTCTGCCTACGATGCGGAAGACAGTATCAACAATATGCGTAACAACCTCCGTGACGAGGAAATACGCCTGATCGAGCAGAAAGGGGACAACTATCAGACAAGTGTCTGGTACATGGACATCATCTCGCATCTGGAGCAGATGGGAGACTTCATGATCAACGTTTCGGAATCGCTGCTCAAATACAGTAACAGCCTCAAATAGCAGGCTGCAATACAGTCAACAAAATGTCAAGGAAAAAACAGGATACAATACTTGAAAACGTCCTGATAGAATCTGTCGCGGCTGAAGGAAAAGCCCTGGCGCGAGTGGACGGCACGGTACTTTTCGTGCCGTTCGCCGTACCTGGAGATATAGTGGACGTGAAGGTTACCAAGAAGAAAAAGAATTACATGGAAGGCTACATCCTCAGGATCGTAAAGCCTTCTGAACACCGTCTGGAGCCGTTCTGCAGCCATTTCGGGGTATGCGGCGGGTGCAAATGGCAGCCGCTTCCCTATCCGATGCAGCTCCAGGCAAAGCAGCAGCAGGTCTATGACCAGCTGGTACGTATAGGACACCTGGATGTACCGGAGATATCCCCTATCGTACCTTCCGATGAAACAGAATATTACAGGAACAAGCTGGAGTTCACCTTCTCACGCAGGCGGTGGATATTCCCGGACGAGGATCCTGACTCGCTTACGGAGGCAGAAAGGTGCGGCCTGGGATTCCATGTGGGTAAATTCTTCGACAAAGTGCTGGATATAAAGCAGTGCCATCTTCAGAAGGACCCTTCGAACCGGATAAGGCTTTTCATTAAGGAATACGCTCTTGAGCACGGTCTGGAATTCTTCGATATCAGGGAACATACCGGCTTTCTGCGCAACATGTTCATCCGTACCACGGAAGCCGGCGAGGTAATGCTCATCGTCTGCTTCTATCATGAAGACGCCGGGGCACGTTCCGCGCTCCTGGATGCCGTAGCTGCAGAGTTTCCGCAGATAACATCCCTGTATTATGTGATAAACGGCAAGGCGAACGACTCCATTGCCGACCGGGAATGCATACTGTACAAAGGAGAGGAAGCCATATACGAATATATGGAAGGCCTGAAGTTCAAGATAGGACCGAAATCCTTCTACCAGACAAACACGAAACAGGCATACAGGCTCTACAGTGTCGCACGGGAATACGCCGCCCTTACAGGACAGGAGACCGTCTATGACCTTTATACCGGAACCGGAACGATAGCCCAGTTCGTTTCCGCCAAGGCAAAGAAAGTCATAGGTATAGAATACGTGCCTGAAGCCATAGAGGACGCAAAGGAGAACGCAAGGGCCAACGGGATAACCAATTGCGATTTCTACGCCGGAGACATGAAGGACATCCTGACAGATGATTTCGTAGGGATGCACGGAAGGCCGGATGTGGTTATTCTCGACCCGCCGAGGGCGGGAATCCATCCCGACGTGGCGCAAGTCATCCTGAAGGCAGAACCTGAAAGGATAGTCTATGTAAGCTGCAACCCGGCCTCACAGGCCCGCGACCTGGCAATCCTGTCAGGCAAATATGCAATAACCGCAGTGCGCCCTGTAGATATGTTTCCCCATACCCATCATGTGGAAAATGTCGTAAGACTCGACCTGCAGAGGCAGTTTTGACATTTCTTCAAAATTTTTCTACCTTTGTAGGATTGCGCGTGAGTGCAAATGTACTGAAACCTCAAACCAAATACAGTTATGGGTAAACTTTACGATGAACTCATAAAAGACTACAGGGTAAAGGAAGGCCTGAAGACCTGCATCAACTGCGGGACCTGTACGGCCATCTGCCCCGCCGCAGAATTCTACAGGTATGACCCGAGGAAGATTGTCGACACGGTCCAGAGCAAGGACGAAGCCGAGATAGAGAAGCTCCTCAAAAGCGATGTCATATGGTACTGCGGCGAGTGCATGTCATGCGTCACACGCTGTCCGCGGAAAAACGCTCCGGGACTGGTGATCATGGCCCTGAGGAACCTTTCCGCAAAGCTCGGGTATTTTACATGTTCAGAGAAAGGGAGACAGCTCTTGCCCCTGACCCGCATACTCACCGGAAACATTCTAAACTACGGATACTGCGTATATCCGGATACGTTCAAATGGGAGGACCATGTGGAGTCCGGCCCTGTGTGGAAGTGGCATACGGAACACCTCAAGGATAATTTCGAACGTCTCGGGGCCAACTTCAAGGGCGAAGGCCCGGGAGTGCTCAGGAAGATTCCGCAGGAATCCCTGGACGAGCTCAAAAGCATCTTCGATGTAACTGGAGGTACGGAACGGATCGAAGCCGTAGAGAAATATTCGGAACAGAAAGCCGGTGAGTTGGGCATGGATATCGACGAATACTGCAGGATGACCTTCGAAAAGATATCCCCGGGCCATTTCAACAGCGAAGAATAATCACCACAGGCCCGTTTCAGGGCCATAAAACCTGTCTACAGAAAGACCATGATATACCAAGGAAAACAGAAAATATGGGCGGACTACCAGAAAGAAATTCCGGACGACAAGTGGTTCTACGTGAGGAGCTGCATCAGGCAGAACTTCTTTCCGGGAGCGGAACGGATGTTCCTCGAAATCTGCCGCAATGTGCTGGGAAAAGACTTCTATGAAGCTGCGAACCACACCACTTGCGGAGGGATAGCATACCACTGCGACACCATACCGCAGGAAACCGTAATGACTATCGTAGCCAGGCAGTTCGCCCTGATGACGGAAGCAGGGTACGAAAACTATGTGGCTTCCTGCATCACCTCTTTCGGAAACTATCTGGAAATTCTCGAGACATGGCATGAGTTTCCGGAACTGGAGACCAGGATCCGGGAGCTGCTGTGGAAGGCATGCCGAAGGGAATTCAAGAAACCCAAATACATAGCGCACGCAAGCGACCTGATCTACAAATACAGGAATGAAATTGCCGAGAAGGCAAAGTTCAGGCTGATCAACAGACAGACCGGAGAGCCGCTCAAGGTAGTGGAGCATATCGGATGCCATTACTCGAAAATGTTCCCGTCAAAAGGAGTCGGCGGCGCCGAATACCCTTATGTGCTCTGCGGAATGATAGAGTCATGGGGAGGAAGCGTAATCGACTATCCTGAACGCAGGCACTGCTGCGGATACGGATTCAGGCAGTACCATGTAAAGGCCAACAGGGGCTACTCCCTGTCCAATACGCACAAGAAGTTCGAATCGATGGAACCTTATCATCCGGACATGATAATCACCAACTGCCCCGGCTGTCCGTATTTCCTCGACAGATGGCAGTATGTGATCGCCGAGATGGAGGGCAAGACATACGGGCAGAACGGGTACGGAATACCGGTATTCACCTATGAGGAAGTGGCAGGTCTTGTCCTCGGATATGACCCGTGGGATCTGGGGCTGCAGCTCCACCAGGTGGCCGTAGAGCCGCTCCTGGACAAGATCGGAATAGAATACAGTCCTGAAGACAAGTACAAGGGACTGAACAGGAAAGACATCATGCGGCCGGAACTCCCCGGTGTGCTCAAATGCTGCTAATCGCACTGATATGAAAGACAACATAGTCATAGTAGGCGGAGGAATCGCCGGAATGGAAGCGGCCAGACAGCTTCTTAAACTTGGTTACAACCCGATAATAGTAGAGAAGTCGGACCGTCTCGGGGGACATGTCGCACAGTGGCACTGTCTCTTTCCGGACATGACCCCGGCAAAGGATGTGGTTTCGTCCCTCATAGAAGCTACAGGGAGGGCCAATATCTTCCTGAACACTGAAATCTCGTTTATGAACAGGCTCAAGGACAGCTACAACATAATGCTGACAAACGGTGTCTCAGTCATAGCCAAAGTCGTGCTTGTGACTACGGGGTTTTCAGTATTCGATGCCGGAAAAAAGGAAGAATACGGCTACGGCGTCTATGATCAGGTGATGACCAACAGCGACCTCGAGCACTGGTTCAACGACGGAAACGATGACCGCATAGACGGCTCAGAAATGAATGCGATAGGATTCGTACACTGCGTAGGCTCCAGAGATGAGAAAGCCAGGAATCCGCAGTGCTCGAAAGTATGCTGCATAACCGCCGTCAAGCAGGCAATCGAGATCAAGAAGAGGTTTCCCGACGCCATGGTATACTGTTTCTACATGGACCTCAGAATGTTCGGGAAAAAGTATGAAGACTTCTATATCGCCGCGCAAAGGGACTACGGCGTACGCTTCATAAGGGGACGCGTATCGGAAGTAAGTGAAAACATAGAGGGCAAAGTCATAGTAAAGGCAGAAGACACCCTTGCAGGAAAACCTGTAAAGGTAACCCTCGACCTTCTGGTCCTCATGGCAGGAATGGTCTGCAACCCGGACTGCAGCACCCTGGCAGGCATGGTATCGCTTCAGACAGACTCCGACGGCTTTTTCAAGAGCCGGGACAACATAGCGGACATCACTTCCTCATCAAGGGACGGGATATACTATGCCGGTGCGTGCACAGGCCCGAAGACCGTACCTGAAACCCTTGCCGAAGCACGGTCCGCAGCACTCGAGATACATTCATATATCAACAGGCTATGACAATGGAGAATATTTTCGGATTCAGCATATCGCCAAGCTCGACTGTCAATCTGGACAATGTGGATCTCACACTGTTCAACAGACTGCATGAGCTCGAGCCCGATGCGTGGAAATGCATGTCCTGCGGCTCCTGCACCGCCACATGCCCTGCAGGGAACTTCAGCGGCATGAGCCTGAGGAAAGTGCTCCATGCCCTGCAGAGAGGAAAGGAAAAGGACGCGGTGAAGATGCTCCGGTGCTGCATGCTGTGCGGAAAGTGCAGCATGGTATGTCCGCGCGGAATAAACACCAGGCATCTGATACTGTCGATTTGCAAACTTTATAAAGAAGACTGACGTGAGAGAGAGGTTTCTTACAGGATACAATGATTTCGTGCTGCCGTTCATGATAGGGATGGTATTCATCCTCACGTACTGCATCATAGCCCTGATAAGGATAATTGGACAGTTGCCGAAAGAGGACAGGAGGCGTTTCTTCATATCCCTCATCACACCCAAGACACTGGCAAAGAACATCAAGGACATTTTCTGCGACTGCCTTCTGCATGTCAAAATATGGAAAAGGAACAAGCTGCTCGGCTATATGCACTCCAGTATCGCTTTCGGCTGGTTCATGCTCATTGTCGTCGGACATATCGAGGTTCTGCTCTACACTCCGCACCGGGCAAAGCTCTTTTACTATCCGATATTCTTCAGGTACTTTGTCGCAGAGACGGAAACCACCATGAAGGGAGCAGTGCTCTTCTTCCTTATGGACTTTTTCCTTCTTGTCGTACTCAGCGGCATAGCGCTGGCGATAATCAAGAGGATACGCTCGAAGATATTCGGCATGAGAAGGACTACCAACCCGAGCTTCCTTGATCTGGTAGGCCTGTACTCCCTATGGTCCATTTTCCCTCTGAGGCTGCTTGCCGAAGGATTTACCGCAGACATCAGCGGAGGGTCGTTTCTCACGAAATCACTGAATTACGTATTCACATCCTTTTTGAGCGACCATGCCAATATGCTTCCTTCCTGGTGGGCGTATTCATGCGCTTTGGGAATATTCTTCTGCGTACTGCCTTTTACGCGGTACATGCACATACCTTCCGAAATCCTGCTGATACCGCTCAGGAATGCCGGAATAAAGATACGACACGCGAGAAAAGGCCTTGCAAAGGCGCAGGTCTACTCTTGCCCGAGCTGCGGACTGTGCATCGACGCCTGCCCGATGAGCGTCCAGAAAGGGAATATCAAGGATACGACCGTATATCTTAACCGGCAGATACGCCGCGGCAATGAAGTGCGGATAGAAGAAATAAGCGACAAATGTCTCCTGTGCGGGAAATGTACTGCAATCTGTCCGGTAGGAGTCGAAGGCGACAAGCTCCGTATAGCGCAGAGATCAGTCCGCAAATACGGTCTCAGTCCTGACTACTCCTCAATAGATACGGCATCCCTTGCAATTGACAGCCGCGGGAAAATACTCTACTATGCCGGCTGCATGACCGCACTTACCCCGTCAATCAGAAAAGCGATGGAGTCGCTCCTGAAAAAGGCCGGTGTCGAATATGAGCTGATGGACAAGGACGGAGGAATATGCTGCGGCAGGCCGATGTGGATGGCGGGACGTTTCGACCAGGCAAAGCAGATGGTGGAGAAAAATACCGGAATAATCCGGAATTCAGGCGCGGACACCCTGCTTCTCTCATGCCCTATCTGCTACAGGATTTTCAAGGAGAGATACAGTCTTGAAGGAATAAGGATTGTCCACCACACGGAATTCATCGACAGCCTCATCTCTGAGGGACGTCTGAAAATAAAAAGGGACCCGAGAAAATACGTTTATCACGACCCGTGCGAACTCGGCAGGGGCAGCGGCATATACGAGCAGCCGCGCAACGTCCTGCTGCGTGCGGGAACACTTGTAGAGGCCGCGAAAAACAGGAAAGAAAGCATCTGCTGCGGAGGAAGCGTTGGCAGCCTTTCACTGAGCTTCGACAAGCGCAAGGCCCTGACGGAAAACGCATTGAACAACCTTACCGCTGCATCGCCCGATGTCATTGTCACGGCATGTCCGCTGTGTCTGAGCACATTCAGCCGCTATGCAGACAGGAAAGTTGAAGATATAGCAGAAACAATCGACAGAAATACAAGTAACTAAAACCAAAAATCATGACATTTACTCCAACCAAGTACAAACTTATGAACTGTGCCACCGGCAGGATATTCGAGGATGCCGGCTGGACACTGGCAGATCCGGAATGCGATACTCCGGCAATGGTAAGGGCTGTCTATGAGAACAGGAAATTCGAGATAAGAAACGACCTTGACGGATTCTATAGATTCTCCGGGTGGCTTCCGGTAAAAAGGACACTGAAGCACTCCCATGCTCCGGTGACATATAAAAGCGAAGCCCTTGCGTCATATCTCGGACTTGAAAACCTGTATATAACCTTTTCCGGATATTTCCCGAAAATCGGTGCGTGCATGGAGACATGCTCATTCAAAGAGACCGAAGCTTATTCGGTATGCGCAAGGCTGCCGGAGGACAACAGGAAGGTGCTTGTGGTCGCATCTGCCGGAAACACGGCAAGGGCATTTGCCAAAGTATGCTCAGACAACAACATCCCTCTGCTGCTTTCGGTTCCGGAGGACAATATCAGCGCACTGTGGTTCCACCGCCCGCTCAATGACTGCGTGAAGATCATCGCAGCCCCTGCAGGATGCGACTATTTCGATGCCATCGTACTTGCCGACAAGGTATGCCAGTCTCCTAAATTCATGGCTGAAGGAGGGGCAAAGAACATCGCCCGCAGGGACGGAATGGGCACTACGCTCCTGTCTGCCGTAGAGAAAATCGGACGTATTCCGGATGCGTATTTCCAGGCAATCGGAAGCGGTACAGGCACTATCGCAGTATGGGAAAACAACCTGAGGCTTCTCGAAGACGGACGGTTCGGCAGCCACAAGATGCGTCTCTATCCGTCCCAGAACGACCCGTTCACTATCATGTACGATTCATGGAAAGCCGGTTCAAGGGCACTTGTACCTCTTTCTGCAGAAGAAGCAAGGCATCAGGCAGCCGAAATCAAGGCCAAGGTGCTTTCAAACAGGAAACCGCCTTATTCGCTTGTAGGAGGCCTTTTCGATGCCATGTCGGATGCCGGCGGAGACATCTACAAGGTAACCAACAACGAACTGGATTTCTGGAAAGGGAAATTCCGTGAACTGGAAGGCATCGATATCTATTCGGCCGCATCTGTGGCTGTAGCAAGCCTTGAAAAAGCCGTCAACGACGGTTCCGTAAAGAAAGACGAAGTCATCATGCTGAACATAACGGGTGGCGGAGAGTCTCTTACCAAAGAGCATCACGATGTGGTATATGCAAAACCTGACATGGTGATCGACACATTCCTGCCTGCCGAAGAAATCATCGGAAAGGTAGAGAAACTTTTCGGAATCTGACAGGATATTAAACGGTTGAACATATGTTATACAATTTATTGCAATCTACGGTTCCGGTTGACACGGCCGAACTGAACAAGATAGAACAGACTGCACGCAGCACGATCGAGCACATCGCTACGACGCCGCTTGATGAGCTGCTTCCGGAATTGCTGAAAGAAGCCATCAATTTCGGTATCAAGGTGGTCATTGCACTTCTGATATATTTTATCGGAGCCTGGCTGATAAAGAAAATCAGGCATATGCTCCACAGGATCTTCGAGAGGCGCAATACTGAAAAGGCCATAGCATCTTTCGTAGAGAGTCTTACAAGCATCTCTCTGATGATTATCCTCGTGATAATAACGGTCGGCACCCTCGGAATCAACACCACATCTCTGGCAGCGCTTCTTGCCGCCGGAGGTATGGCCATAGGTATGGCGCTCAGCGGTACTGTACAGAACTTCGCAGGCGGAATCATGCTGCTGGTTTTCAAGCCGTTCAAAGCCGGTGACTTCATCGAGACGCAGGACGGTTATTCCGGAACCGTCACCGATGTGAATATCGTCAGCACCAAACTCACCACTACGGACAACAGGATTATCGTCATCCCTAACGGAAGCCTGTCCAACGGTACGATCAACAACTACTCGATGAACACGATGCGCCGTGTCGAGTGGCTGGTAGGTGTCGAGTACGGTACCGATGCCGAGGAAGTCAAGGGAGTCCTCAAAGGGATAGTAGACGGGGAAAAACGCGTGCTGTACACCGGTACAGGGGCCCCCGCCGATCCTCTTATCGCAGTCAATGCCCTCAAGGACAGCGCAGTGGAGTACGTAGTAAGAGTATGGGTGAAAAAGGACGACTACTGGGATGTCTACTATAAGCTGAACGAGGAGATATATACCGTACTCCCCAGTAAAGGCATCAATTTCCCGTTCCCGCAAATGGACGTACACATTTCACAGAACTGACAGAAAGAGCACCAAATGAAAAAAAAGCAGCCTTGCGGGGCTGCTTTTTTCGTACAGGCTTGCTTGTTTTACAGCTTTTACAGCTGTGTCTTCCAGCCCGGGAGAGTGTTTTTCTCGCGAAGCATCTCCTTGGATACCACAGGATTGGCATATATATGAAGGAAAATGTCCTTCAGGGCGGCCCTGTCGAGTTCCTTCTCTACCGTATCGAGCTGATGCTCCATATAGTCAGTGAACCAGTCGATATCGCTGACAGTATACTTGTCGGAATATTTCGTGGTCTTGTTCACGATATCGTATGCCAGATAATTGGTCTTCCACAGACGGTAGCCTTCTATGACCCTCAGGTCGACAGCGTGGCGGATAAGCTGATAACGGTCGTTCTTGTCGCACAGGGAAGCCACGGCAATCTCCTCTGAAGTAAGAGGCTTGCCGATGTTCAGGTGGATGTTGCCTTTCTGCTGTTTTATGCCAGTGAGAATGCTGTTAAGGTCCTCTCCCGGAGCCTTTACGTATTTCTGTGTCCTGGAAATGAGAAGTTCCCGTGCCTTAAGCACATCGCACGGCTCTATTTCGTACGAAATGCTCATCGGTATTATGTTCAGCTCCTCGAAGTTCTTCCTGAAATCGGAAGTGCCGCTCATGTCCAGCATCTTGAGCAGACCCTGCTCGGTGATATCCAGACCGTCCTTGGTCCTTCCCTGACGCTGGGCAAGCCAGATCGAGCTTTTCTGCTCGGTGATGTTCAGTCTTATATACTTGGAAAGCATCTGGGACGAAAGGTACAGCTCCCGGGCTGAAATGCCCCTGACAACCTTGATCATACGGTTGGACCGGATAAGGTACTCGATGAACTTGTTGGATATGAGATTGTCCCCGACTGCTATTTCGGTCATAGGTATGCCGTTGCGGTACAGTACGAGCTGTGTAATGGCCGGATCCAGAATTATGTCCCTGTGGTTCGACAGGGCAAGGAATTTTCCCCGGTTCCTGTCGATATTGGAAATCCCGTCATACGAAAAGATATGCGCGGTATGGTCAAGGACCCACTCCACGACCTTCGACATCACCATGATCTGGAAATCATCGATTCCCTTGACACTTTTCAGCAGTTTCTTGAGGAAATCCGGAGACTCGTCCGGAAAGAAATATTGTGAAACCTCCGAAATTACAGGATTCTCCGCCACTTTTCCCAAAGCCTCTACGGCTTCTTCATCAGTATAAGGGCTAATGCTCTCAAATTCAGATAGATCGACCATAATCAACGTATTTTAGCATCACAAATATATTAATTCTTGAATTTAAAGCGGCATATAATTACGGATATATCATTTCTTTTTACGGAATAAAACAGAACTGTCACCGTAACTCAAAAACCGAAAGTCATGCGAAAGCGCATAATCATATATCCTCCTCCAGTCCCCGTCAACAAAAGCTGAAATCAGCAGCAGCAGCGTACTTTTGGGCTGGTGGAAATTGGTCACGAGTATATCAACGACTCTGAAACGGTATCCCGGAACGATGATTATCCTCGTACCGGCTTTCAATTCATCGAGAGAGTTGGAATCAAGGTATCCGATAATGGCATCCAGCGCTTCCTCCAGCGTATATGCATAGTCTTTTTCATAAGGCATCCATTGGCCGATATCCTCAGGACGGCCGTTCTCGATACATTTTACGCCAATGTAATACAGAGACTCAAGAGTCCTGACCGAAGTGGTTCCGACAGCCGTCACAGGCCGTCCGCCCCGCCTGAGATCTTCCAGAAAACCGCGTTTTACCACGAACGGCTCCCTGTGCATCGTATGTCCGGAAATCTCGCTGCTTTTCACCGGAAGGAAAGTACCGGCTCCGACATGCAGGCAGACAGTCTCCATGTCCACTCCCTTGGCTTTGATTCTCTGCAGGACATCATCGGTAAAATGCAGTCCGGCGGTAGGGGCCGCTACGGACCCTCTGAAGCGTGCATAAAGAGTCTGGTACCTTTCCTGGTCTATTGCCTCTGTTTCACGGTTAAGATAGGGCGGAATAGGTATGGAACCGCATATCTCGAGCACACGAGAAAAAGGCAGTCCGCCGTTCCAGGTGAATTCAACTACGGATGTTTCGCCGTCCCTTTCTATAAGGACGGCCTTAAGGTCCAGGCCGCTTACCGATGGATCACTGTCCGGGTTATAAAGGGAAAGGACATCCGATTTCCACTTCTTGACGTTACCTACAATGCATTTCCATCTGCATGATGAGGTCTGAGCGAAAATCAGGTTGTACTCGGACGGGAATACCGGTTCCAGGCAGAACACCTCGATATGTGCTCCTGTCTCCCGCTGGAAATGAAGCCTTGCAGGAACCACTTTTGTATCGTTGAACACCATTATGGAGTCAGACGGGATCAGATCAGGTATATCGTGGAAAACGTGCTCTGAAACAGTACCGTCCCTATATTCAAGAAGCTTGGATGAATCCCTCCGGGCGAGGGGATATTTTGCAATCCTCCCGTCGGGAAGAGAATAGTCATAGTCTTCGATTCGTATCTCAGGTATCATTTTTTACGGACCTTATAAAAGTTGCGCGAAAATACGCAATTGTCGCGACAATATGAAATATTGCGCTTAAACAAGACCTCCCCAGTATGATTTACAATACTTAATAACAATACCAAACCGTAGGTATACGAAATTAAATTTAATCCAAAGCGTACCTATACAAAAGTAAATTATAAACAAGATTTACAAAAATCAATCGCACAAACATTACATATATGATATTATAATATATAAAGAATTCAAACTCAGATATTTAAATCATATTATCCAAATCGGTTATTTATATGGTTCAAGTAAATTAGGCAGCAAGCACGGTTTAAATATGTCAATATAACTTATATTCTAATATAATACACTTAAAACCAAATATTTATATCTATTCATATAAAATACGTATATAAGTACTTACGGGTTCGATCAATATTATTTACAAAAATAAAATCAGAACAAGTTACAAAAGTTAACAAAATTATGTCTACATTTGTAAATACATGAATTACAATTATGAATAGACGGTTACAGCAGTTTCTTGATGCGGAAAACATCACACAGGCTCAGTTTGCAGCCATGATCCATGTGGCTCCGGCCAGCATATCGCACATCCTCGCCGGAAGGAACCGTCCGGGATACGACTTCATGCTGAATACCATGAAGGCTTTTCCGGATCTTAACATCGAATGGCTGCTGGACGGTCAGGGCAAGATGTACAAGACGGCAAGAGCAGCTGCGGCGGCATCCCCTCAGGAAGAGATCCCCGGATCCCTGTTCGCCGAAGAATTCCAGGACACGCGGCCTGCCCCCGGATCTCCCGCCGGTATGGGCGCAGGAATCGAAAAAAAACGTACGGATGGCTTCACGTGCGCAAATATCCAATCCTCAGAAGGCGTACACTCCCCTTCCGAGCAGTCGCAACAGTCTGTAAAACAGCGCAAAGCGATAAAAATCGTCATATTTTTCGATGACGGGACTTTCCAGGAACTGCGATGAAATTATAGAAATTTTGCGTATTTTCGCTGCCGCTAATAATATGTGAAGATGTACAAGCATTTCATCAGACCTATCCTGTTCCGGTTCAACGCGGAAACAGCCCATAACATTACGATGGGCGCACTGGAAATCCTCAAGCATATTCCACTTGCAAAACAGATAACCAGACTCATCTTCTGCAGGGACACTCCGGAACTGTCCAGAGAAGTTTTCGGACGCGTCTTCCCCAACCCGGTAGGACTCGCAGGCGGGCTGGACAAGAACGGAGAACACTACAACGATCTGGCGAACTTCGGCTTCGGCTTTGTGGAAATCGGGTCCCTGACTCCGGAGCCTCAGCCCGGAAACCCGAAACCGAGACTTTTCAGAGTCGTAAAGGACCGCGCCATCATCAACAGGATGGGAATTAACAACAAAGGTGTGAAGAATGCCATAGAGCACCTTAAAAAGGAAAAGCCAGGTGTCATAGTGGCAGCCAACATATCCAAGAATACATCCAGCATGAATGAAGAGGCCTCCAGGGACTACGAGACGGCCTTTGCCCTGCTGTATGACTTCGTGGACATGTTCGTCATCAACATTTCCTGTCCGAACGTCGTCGGGCTGGCAAAGCTACAGGACGTTTCATTCCTGTCCGACATTATGGACAAACTGCTGGGCCTCAGAATGTATTTCGACGAATACCGTCCTGTTCTGGTAAAGGTCTCTCCGGATATCCCTCCGCAGCAGCTCGATGAAATAATCGACTACGTACTTATGTCGGGTGTGGACGGAATAGTGGCCGGAAACACGACCAGAAGCCGTGAGGGGCTCAGTATAAGCCAGGAAAAGATAGATGCGATAGGAAACGGAGGAATGTCAGGAGCTCCGCTGTTCGAAAAGAATCTGAAACTGGTGAAGTATATACATGACAAGACAGGAGGCAACCTTCCCATAATAGGCGTGGGGGGAATCATGTCCCCGCGGCAGGCAAAGGAAATGCTCGATGCGGGGGCATCTCTCGTGGAAATTTATTCAGGTTTCATATATGAAGGCCCGTCACTGGTGAAACGCATACTCAAGTACCTCCAGAAATCGGCCAAAAAGAATTAACAGGACAGAACAATGATAAATTCTTCAATTTGTACTATCGGCGATGAAATCCTGATAGGGCAGATAGTAGACACAAATTCCTCCCATATAGCACAGGCACTGAACGGGATCGGAGTCCGGGTAACGAGGATGGTTTCGTTCGGAGACGACAGGCAGACCATCATCTCCTCCCTTGAGCGGGAACTGAAGGAAAACCGGATAGTGATAGTGACTGGAGGCCTGGGACCGACAAAGGACGATATAACCAAACCTGCACTTGCCGAACTTTCCGGCAGCCGTGCCACAAGGACAGATGCAAGGCAGCTTGAAATCATCCACCGGCTTCTCAAGGCCAAGGGTCTGGATGTTCTGGACATAAATGCTGCCCAGGCAGCGGTCCCGGACACATGCGAAGTGATTCCGAACAGGCTTGGAACAGCCCCGGTAATGGTATTCAGGTTCCCGGCGGAACGCTTCGGGCATGAATGCACACTCTATTCCCTGCCGGGGGTGCCATTCGAGGCATTGGGGGCGATTCCTGATATCATCAATGATATCAAGGAGCATTACCCTGCCGATGACATCTCACATAAGACCATAATGACTTACGGTCTGGCAGAATCCCAGCTTGCAAAGCTTATCGAGCCTTGGGAAAATTCCCTTCCGGAGAATATCCATCTTGCATATCTGCCCAACCCTCTGACCGGAGTCAGGCTGAGACTGTCCGTTTACGGAGGAGACAAGACTGCAGAAGACAAAATAATCGGAGAACAGACAGAAAGTCTCAGGAAGATACTCGGAGACTGCATCTATGCCGAAGAGGATACGAATCTGCAGGAAACCGTCGGGAGGCTTCTGCTGAAATCAGGCAAGACGCTCAGCTGTGCCGAGTCCTGCACGGGAGGCATGATTTCACACCTTATCACCTCTGTCGGCGGGAGCTCCCGGTACTACCTCGGATCAGTGACTTCATATGCCAACAGTGTCAAGGAAAACATCCTCGGAGTCCCTGCCGGAATCATAGAAAAATACGGCGCTGTCAGCAGTGAATGCGTAGCGAAGATGGCCGAAGGCGTCAGGAGGATTACCGGGAGCGACTACTCCGTTGCAACCTCGGGAATTGCCGGTCCCGGAGGCGGCACCCCGGAAAAACCTGTGGGGCTGGTGTGGATCGGAATATGCACTCCTGACAGGACCGAAACGTTCAGTATTGTATACAAGAACGACAGAAAACGCAATATAGAAAGATTTTCGGCTTCAGCTTTGGATTTTCTGAGGAGGGCAATCGAGAAAGATATAAATAACTTATAATCAATAAATATAACAAAATCGTTTTAAAGTAAAACAATTTTGTTATATTTATTTTTGTTACTTATTTACAACTATTTCGTCCAGAACCCGCAGGAAATTGCCTCCGGCTACCTTCCCGATTTCCTCTTCCGAGTAACCTCTGTTTCTCATCTCGTCGAAGATTTTCCCGATACAGGATATATCCTCCATGCCATCCGGCGTCACCTCGATTCCATCGAAATCCGAACCGATTCCGACATGGTCGATACCGGCTATGGAGACGGCATGGTCGATATGGTCTGCAATCCTTTTGTACGACGGACGGGGAAGAGACTGAAGCTTGTCTTGAACGGTGTACCAGGCAGCCCGTTTGGCAGGATCAGACGGGTCGGCTATAAACTCGGATTCGATCTTTTCGCCCCTTTCCATAATCCCGGAATCCTTCAATATCCCTGCAAATCCGCCGTCCAGAAATACAGGATAGAAATTGATCTGGATCACTCCGCCATTGTCAGCCAGAGTCCTTAACATATCGTCAGTCATATTCCTCGGGTGGTCAGCCAGAGCCCTGCAGCATGAATGTGTCGCAACGACCGGCCGGCTGCTGCATTCCAGAACATCATAGAAAGATTCGTCGGATATATGCGACACATCTATGAGCATCCCGAGCCGGTTCATCTCTGCTACCACTTTCCTGCCGAAAGGACTCAGCCCGTGCCAGCGCTTCGTTCCTGGCGAACATGAATCGCATATCTCGTTGTCGGCAGAATGTGTAAGCGTCATATAACGCACGCCCATACGGAAGAACATACGCAGCAATGAAAGCGACTTCCCTATCGGCGCGCCGTTTTCCATTCCTATGAAGATGGAAATAAGCCCCTTTTCCTTGTTTGCCAGAGCTTGCGCCGGAGTAAGGGCCAGAGCCAGGGAATTCCTGTTCGCTTCTACAGTATCATATACAGCCGACAGAAGCTCCAGAGCCTTCCTGCAGGCGGCATCCGGCGCCATCGATGCCGGAGTATAAAGGGCGAAAAAAGATGCGTCCACTCCCCCTTTCTTCATCTTGGGGATATCCACCTGGGCATGTCCGTTATCAACGGACAAATCTCTCAGACGGAGTATCTGTGAAGGGGTGTCGCAGTGTGAATCCAGGACGAACATGGGTCTGAATCTATTTGCCGAGGCGCTGTCTGACGCACTCGTACACCATTACAGATGCAGCCACAGATACGTTCAGGGAGGAAATGCTGCCGCTCATCGGGATACGTACCTTGTCGTCTGCCAAATCCAGCATTGCCTGAGAAATACCTTTGTCCTCGGAACCCATGATGATGGCGCAAGGACCGGTCATGTCGGTATCATACATCAGCCTGTCCACTTTCTCCGTAGCGGCGATGAGCCTGAAACCGCTCTGTTTCAGATAGTAGGCAGCTACTTTAAGGTTCGGCACCTTGCATGTATCCAGTCTCATGAGGGCACCGGCCGATGCCTTGACAGCATCCGCATTAATGGCAGCGCCTCCCTTTGCAGGAACAATGATCCCGTTGCCTCCGGCACATTCGAGCGAGCGCGCTATTGCACCCAGGTTGCGTACATCGCTCACGCCGTCGAGCATTATGAACACAGGGGCATCCGTGGTGGCAAGGGCGTTGTTCACCATGTCCTCAATGGAAACATAATCGATCTGGGAAATATAGGCTATCACTCCCTGATGAGATCCGCGTACAGCCCTGTTGAGCCGCTCGGCAGGCACGAACTGGAAATTGATCCCCTTCTCTGTCAGAAGGCTGAGCAGTTCCCTGAACTGGTCTCCTTCAAGCCCCTTCTTAAGAAGGACCTTGTCGAATTTCTTTCCGGATTTTACCGCTTCAAGTACCGGGTGCATCCCGAAAAGGTACTGGTCTTTCTTCTCTTCCATGATATGGTCTGTTTTCTCGTTCATAATCACTGTTCCCGTCTTTTACCTATTTCCCGGAAGTCTCATCCTCGCTCCCGAGCGACACCCACTCGTCCGTCTTTGCATCAAGATCCCTTTTAAGTTCCAGGTAATCGCGGGTCAGGTCCATTATATCATCCTCAGGAGCAGGATCGGCAAGTTTAGTCTCTATCGCCTTCATTTTCTCCTCTATCTCCCCTATGGACTTCTCCAGGAAAAGGATCCTGTTCTTGCGGCGTTTCTCTTCCTTGGAAACGAATTTTTTAGCCTGATACTCCTGCTGTGAAGCGGTTTTCTTTTCCTGAACTCCGGCCGGTTTTTCTTCTGCCGGCTTATAATGCCGTTCCAGTTCGTTGAGATTCTCTATCTTCCTTCTTTCGAGGAACTCGGCCACGGTCCCGAGATGCTCTTTGACCTTGCCGTCCCTGAATTCATAGAGCTTATCGACCAGCCCGTCCAGGAAATCCCTGTCATGGGAGACTATGATCAGCGTCCCGTCATAGGCTTTAAGCGCCTGTTTGAGAATATCCTTCGATCTGATATCCATATGGTTGGTCGGCTCGTCCAGGGCCAGAAGGTTGTACGGTTTGAGCATCAGCTTGGCCATGGCCAGACGCGCCCTCTCCCCTCCGCTGAGGACTGCCACCTTCTTGTCTATATCCTCGCCCTTGAACAGGAAAGCCGCCAGGATATCACGCAGCCTGGTCCGGATATCCCCCACCGCTATACGGTCCAGAGTCTCATAGACAGTATCCTGTTTGTTCAGGATATCTTCCTGGTTCTGGGCATAATACCCGATATTCACGTTATGGCCTGTCTTCGCCTCTCCTGAAATCGGTTCCAGCTCCCTCATTATCACTCTCATGAGAGTGGTCTTTCCCTCGCCGTTACGTCCCACCAGAGCTACTTTCTCCCCTCTGCGTACCTCGATGTCAGCTCCGGAGAAAACCACTTTCGGGCCATAGCCTACTGTCAGGTCAGTTGCCTTGAAAGCAATGTCGCCTGAACGTGGAGCCGGCGGGAACTTGACTACCAGGGCGGAGTTGTCCTCCTCGTCCACCTCGATGCGCTCCAGTTTCTCCAGCTGCTTGATACGGGACTGGACCTGGTTGGATTTGGTCGGCTTGTACCTGAACTTCTCTATGAACTCTTCGCTCTTTTCTATCATCCTCTGCTGGTTCTCATAGGCCGCTTTCTGCTGCGAAATGCGTTCCTTTCTGAGTTCCAGATACTTGCTGTAAGGGACTTTGTAATCATGTATATGCCCCAGCATTATCTCCACAGTACGGTTGGTAATGCTGTCCAGGAACTTCCTGTCATGGGAAATCAGGACTAACGAGCCTTTGTAGTCTTTCAGATAGCCTTCAAGCCACTCGATGGATTCTATATCCAGATGGTTGGTAGGCTCGTCCAGCAGAAGTACATCCGGTTTAGAGAGCAGTATCTTAGCCAGTTCTATACGCATGTTCCAGCCCTGGCTGAATGTCTCGGTCGGCCTGCCGAGCTCTTCATACTTGAATCCGAGCCCCTGCAGCGTGCGTTCCGCCTGCACCCGCGGCGACTCGCTCTGTGTATAGGTGAGGGAATCGTTGATTTCGTTGAGCCGGATTATAAGGTTCTGATACTCTTTTGATTCATAGTCCTCCCTCGAGGCCAGTTCCTCTGTAATTTTCTCCAGTTCGTCTTCCCTGGCATACATATCGGCAAAGGCCGTCATGGTCTCGTCTATGACACTCTTGCCCTTGTGGTGTTCCATTATCTGCGGAAGGTAACCTATCTTTATGCCTGAGGGGACAGCAACCTTGCCCGCAGTCGGCGTCTGGAGACCGCATATCAGCTTCAGGATCGTCGACTTGCCGGCACCGTTCTTCCCTACCAGGCCGATCTTGTCATTCTCGCTGATATGGAAATTGATGTCATCAAGGAGGGTGAACCCTCCGTAAGCTACCGTAAGGCCGTTAATGGATATCATTGATCATCAGGCTTTTGCTCAGAGTCGGAAGAAATTTTCTTCTGCTTGTCATCGTCAGATTTCACACCTTCCTTGAAACTCTTTATCCCTTTACCGAGACCTCCCATAAGCTCAGGGATCTTCTTGGCACCGAAAAGCAGTATTATTACGAAAACGATGATGGCGATTTCCCAGAAACCCAAACCGAATACCAATGGTATATACATAATGTTCAATATTTAAATTATTTACAATTCATTTTTTCTGCACCCGGTCCGAATCCGGCCTCCGCACCTGACGGCTATAAAGAGTCGGCTATGACCTTCGCAAGAGACTCCGGGCAGCGGACAGGATGCCTGGTAAGGGCATCGATAAAGCCCAGAACGACTTCACCCGTAACCAGAAGATCTCCGTCCTGGTTGTATATCTCACTCTTTACCACCAGTTTAGCCATCGGGACCTTGTCTATGGAAGAAACTATCCTTATCCTGTCTCCCATGTACGCCGGATGCTTGTAATGGCATTCTACGGACACAACCGGAAGCATCACACCGGCTTTCTCTATCTTCTCTATGGGCAGTCCGGCCTTCTGCATCATGTCAGACCTGCCGCACTCGAAAAACCTGATATAGTTCGAATGGTGGACTATACCCATCTGATCGGTCTCGTAGTACCTTATGTCAAGTTCAAGCTCGGATTTCATACGCTTATTTTTTCAATGCTGCGATAGCGGCCTTCAGACTCTCGATCTTGGAGAGGGAATCAGCCTCCTTTTTCCTTTCGACGGCTACGACCTGTTCCGGTGCGTTGGCAACGAACCTCTCGTTCGAGAGCTTCTTGCGCACCGAAGCGAGGAATTTCTCCTGGTAATCCAGAGCGGCCTCAAGTTTGGCAAGCTCTTCCTCTGCATTTACAAGGCCTTCAAGAGGCACGGACATCTCTACAGTCCTTACCATGAATGACACGCCTGACACTCCTTCGAAACTGTCCACCTTGGACACAGAGGAAATGTTGGCAAGTTTCCGGACAACAGGCAGAGTATCCATCGGGAAGGCGCCTTTGACCAGAAGCGTCAGAGCCTCTTTAGGAGAAAGTCCCTTCTGCTGACGGATACTGCGGACAGCGACTACGGCCTCACATGCCATGTCGAAATCCGTGATTACCGACCTGTCATACTCCCCTGCCAGAGGCATCCTCTGCAGCATGATGGTCTCACCTTCTTTCCTCGGAGCCAGATTCTGCCAGAGTTCCTCGGTAATGAACGGCATGAAAGGATGTATCATTTTCAGCAGGGCATCGAAGAACCTCTCGGTAGCCTTGTATGTAGCGGCATCTATTCCGGCTCCGTAAGCAGGCTTGACCAGCTCCAGATACCATGCGCAGAAGTCATCCCAGAACAGTTTGTAGACAGTCATAATGGCATCGGAAATCCTGAACTTGGAGTAATGGTCCTCCACTGCCTCCAGCGTCATATCGAGCTTGTTTTCAAACCACCTTACCGCTACGGCAGCCGCCTCCGGCTGAGAGGCCTTTTCATCCACGGTCCACCCCTTCATCAGGCGGAAAGCGTTCCAGACCTTGTTGCAGAAGTTCCTTCCCTGCTCCACCTGCGACTCGTCAAAGAGGATATCGTTGCCGGCAGAGGTGCAGAGCATCATACCCAGACGTACCCCGTCAGCTCCATATTTGGCAATAAGATCGAGCGGGTCAGGAGAATTTCCCAGAGTCTTGGACATCTTGCGCCCGAGCTTGTCGCGTACGATACCGGTCAGATAGACATTGCGGAACGGTACGTCATGCATGAACTCGTCTCCTGCCATGATCATCCTCGCCACCCAGAAGAACAGGATGTCCGGACCTGTTACCAGGTCATTGGTAGGATAGTAGTATGCAAGATCCTTGTTAGGCTGCGCTTCAGGATGCCCGGCCTTGTGTGTATCGAACACTGAAATCGGCCAGAGCCATGAAGAGAACCATGTATCGAGTACGTCCTCGTCCTGCTTCAGGTCGGCAGCCGTTATCTTCGGGTCCAGCGCCTGCGCCGCTTTAAGGGCTTCTTCGGCAGTAGCTTCCACTACAAAACGTCCGTCAGGCAGATAATAGGCCGGAATGCGCTGGCCCCACCACAGCTGGCGGGAGATACACCAGTCGCGGACGTTCTCCATCCAGTGACGGTATGTGTTCCTGTATTTGTCCGGAATGAGCTTGACTTTTCCGCTTTCCACCGACTCCAGGGCTTCCTTGGCAAGGTCTTCCATCTTCAGGAACCACTGCATCGAAAGCCTCGGCTCTATGACCGCATTCGTCCTCTCGGAATATCCGACCGGAGAAGTGTAATCCTCTACTTTTTCAAGGTTTCCGGCCTCCTGCAGCATGACTTCTATCTTCTTCCTCGCTTCAAAGCGGTCCTCTCCCACCAGTATCTGCGCCTTCTCGTTCAGACGTCCGTGGTCATCAATGATGTCCAGGACAGGAAGGTTGTGTCTGAGGCCGATTTCATAGTCGTTCACATCATGGGCCGGAGTCACTTTCAGACAGCCTGTACCGAAGCCCATCTCCACATAACTGTCTTCGATGATCGGTATCTCCTTATTTATCAAAGGAATGAGAATCTTCTTGCCTTTCAGCCAGTGATATCTCTCATCCTCAGGGTTGATGCAGACAGCGGCATCGGCCATGATGGTCTCAGGACGCGTAGTCGCGATAATGATGTATTTGTCGGTAGGATTTCCGTTTCCGTCCGAAATGAAATATCTCAGATGATAGAACTTGCTGACGGTATCCCTGTGGATTACCTCCTCGTCACTCACCGCGGTCAGCCCGACCGGATCCCAGTTCACCATGCGGATACCTCTATAGATATAGCCTTTCTTGTAGAAATACACGAAGGTGTTGATGACAGCCTCGCTCAGGTCAGGGTCCATGGTGAATTTCGTCCTGTCCCAGTCGCATGAGGCCCCCAGCTTGCGCAACTGGCTGAGGATTATCCCTCCATGCTTCTCCTTCCACTCCCATGCGTGCCTGAGGAATTCCTCACGGGTAATATCCTCCTTGCTGATGCCTTCAGCCTTGAGCTTCGCCACCACCTTGCTTTCGGTAGCGATGGACGCATGGTCGGTTCCCGGCACCCAGCAGGCGTTCTTCCCGTCCATTCTGGCCTTGCGCACAAGCACGTCATTCAAGGTATTGTTCAGCACATGGCCCATATGGAGGATTCCGGTCACGTTAGGCGGCGGAATCACGACAGTATAAGGCTCTCTCCCGTCAGGTTCTGAATGAAAAAACTTGTTTTTAAGCCACCAGGCATACCACTTGTCCTCCACCTCGGCAGGACTGTACTTAGCAGGAAGTTCCATAAATCTATCCTAATATATTAATTTTCAAAATTTTACAATTCAACACCCATCATCGGGCAAAATATCGTGCAAAAATAATGAAAAATTCCATATGTTCTTATGCCGCCACCTTTGCCGGACGGCAAAAAATTTATAAGTTTGCAGCCTGAATTCAACCGGACCGCATGTACTACGTATCAAAACGCATAGAAATAGCATTCGCTCACAGACTGTCGCTTGACTACGAGAGCAAATGCACCCGCCTTCACGGGCATAACGCCATAGTCACGGTATTCTGCTGCTCAGAGCAGCTCAACAATAACGGTATGGTAGTGGATTTCAAGCATATAAAAGAAGCCGTGACCTCACGTCTGGACCACGGCTATGCCAACGGAATCATCTCTCTTAACCCCACAGCCGAAAATCTTGCCAGGTGGATCTGCGACCAGGTCCCGCACTGCTATAAGGTAATGTTCCAGGAATCGGAGGGAAACATCGCGGTTTATGTAAAAGACGGCTTTGAAAACGCAGCGCTATGAAAAACTGTAAGATCAACGAAATTTTCTATTCCCTTCAGGGAGAAGGCTACTACACCGGCACCCCGGCAATATTCATCCGCTTTTCCGGATGCAACCTCCACTGCCCTTACTGTGATACCGACCACTCCGATGGCCAGATCCTTACAGAGCCGGAAATCCTCGAAGAAGTGGAAAAGTACCCTTCACAGCACGTGGTCCTGACCGGAGGCGAGCCATCCCTTTTCATAGACAGGGAATTCATAATATCGCTGCACAGCCTCGGGAAATTCGTGGCCATAGAAACAAACGGCACACACCCGCTTCCAGGCAACATCGACTGGGTGACCCTCTCTCCCAAGTTCGACGTACAGAGCGGAGCGGAACTGAGTCTGAAGGAATGTGACGAAATCAAGGTCATCTACAGACGCCAGGACATGTCCATCTACTCAGGTATCGCCGCACGCCACCATTTTCTCCAGCCATGCGACACCGGAGACCCGGAAGAAAACCTCCGTCTCCTCTCCGAAGCCATCGGCTTCTGCAAGGAACACCCCCACTGGCGACTCTCGGTACAGATGCACAAGATGGTGGGGATAAGATAGGTGCTCCATCTGACCTAAAAGCCGAATGGCAAAAAATCAAACAATATATTTGCATATCAAGCCAATACATTAAAAAATAAACTGATGCCGGATTTTCTATCATGTCACGACAAAGGAGCCATCGGGAATTTCTGGAAATCCTGAGTTCAAAAAGGAGTGATGTAGTCATTACGGAGAAGTACGTTAAGGCTCTGGAAAGGACTGGATTCAGATTTCTGGAATGCGGTCATGAATGCCATATGAGACCGTCCCATGTACTTATTGGCAGAGGATGTCCGGTATGCGGGAAATTGCGCAAGGGAGCATCACAACGCCTGTCTTTGGATGTATTCCGTGAAAGGCTGCACAATGTGTCGCCGTACCTTGAAATCCTGAGCGGTGCAGTATATTCGAACAACCGGACTCCGGACCCTGTGCGATGCCGTGCCTGCGGGCATGAATACCGGATAAATCTCCATGACCTGCAGCATTGTCGCGGATGCCCCAATTGTCATAAGGCAGGGACATCTTTCTTTGAGAAATTCATATACTATGCCTTTGTGCATATATTCGGAGAATCAGGGGTACTTTCAAGAGACAGGAGAGCCATTGGGGCGGAACTTGATATCTATATCCCTGAAATAAATGCCGCAATAGAGCCCGGAGCATGGTTCTGGCATAAAGACCAGATTAAAAACGACATTAGAAAACAGTCCCTGTGCAGGGCCGGAGGGATACGGCTTATTACGGTCTACGACCATTTTACAGGTAAAGTACCGCCAACTGAAGACTGTGTAGTATCCCGCTACGATCTGTCGCGCGACCTCAATACGGGCAGGCTTGTCGATGTCACGAAAACCGTTATAGGCAAATTAGGGCTGTCAGGGGATTTTGACGCAGACTCTTGGAAAGAAATCCGGCAAAAGGCAAGGGCCGCATCCGGCAGAATCACTACCGATGAATTCAAGACCAGGCTTTCCGGCCTCAACAACAGCATAGAGGTGACCGGTTATTTCAACGGGACAAACAACAGGACCGATCTGAGATGCAAGGTATGCGGATACGGATGGAGAGCGACCCCGTCATCACTTTATGCCGGCAGCGGCTGTCCCCGGTGTGCGGGAACCCTGAAATTGACTGATGCCGAATTCAAAGAAAGGCTGAAACAGGCTAATCCGGACATCATGGCACTTGAAAAATATGTAAACTGTGATACTAAAATCATGGTGCAATGCAGGGTATGCGGCTATCAATGGCATGCAAGACCGTACCATTTAACCGCAAGGAAAATGAGGACAGGATGTCCGCAATGCGCGGGAAGAGCAAGATGGACACATGAGCATTTCGTAAAGAAAGTGGAGGAACATCATTCAGGGATAGAAATCATCGGGAGACTCAAATCCCTGTCCGCCCCTGTCCTTGTCAGATGCGGCAGATGCGGAAAATCCTGGAACGCCTATCCCAAAAACCTGCTGAAAGGGAGCGGATGCAAATCATGCAATTCCAAAGCGGCAGCCGACAGAAGGACTCATTAGTAAAATTATCCCCTTACCGCTTTCGGAGTCCAGGTGCCAAAAAAGCGCAGGACTTTGTCCCGGTCATAGCTCTTGTCTTTTTCAAGCAGGGATGAGTCCTGTATATGAAGGACTTTCCCGTCAGTATCCAGGATGACGAAGACAGGGAAACCGAAACGGGCAGGATTTCCAAGGCGTTTCATCATCGCTGCAGTGTTCCCTGCCTGGTCCGATGATTTGCGCGGGTTGTAATTCACATGGATATATACGAAATTTTCATTTATGACCCTGGCTATATCCGCATCCCCGGTAATGAAATCCGCAAACCGGAGACACCACGGACACCAGTTTCCTCCCACCTGGCATACCACGAACCTGCCTTCGGACTTTGCCTTCACAAGTGCCCGGTCGATCTGGACCATAGGGTCAATGCTTTCGTCGTATACCTTTTTCAGATTTTCCTGCGCGGGAGCAGGGAATGCGATAAATGCTGCCAACAGAGCGAAAATAATCTTTTCCATAAAATTTCTCACATCAGGATTTTAATCTTTAAAGGTACTCTGTTTTCCCGAATGTTCCAATACATACACCGGATTATTCCACCCGGACAGCCCCCGCAAGACAGAATCCTGTCTACTTACGTATAATCCTGAGAATTTCGTCCCTGCCAAGCGAGGGACTGGCTCCTGATGAGAGCCGGTCAATGACAAGCCGGCCTGCAGCCGATGCCGAAGCCCTGTCAGGGAAAGCCATGTTTCCGGGCAAAGCGGGAACAAACGGCTGGTGTATAACCGTTCTGCCGTCAAAGCCGATATCATATCCCCAACCACTACTAACCCTGAAAACCGTCAGTTCATACTTCTGACTATGGGGATATGATACGGCATTGATAACGGCAAAAGACAAAAGCGCAATAACTGCAACCACCAGTAACCACCAATTATTGCAGATGGGTAAAAACATAGGAAACCCAATATAACAAAATCGGCTAAATCACACTGATTTATAGTTAGTTATGAATAAAGTCCGATTTTTGATTAGACCGTTATATTTGCCTAAATTGAGATATTTTCGTGCGCTTTTTGTCCCGTTTTTGTCCCTTTTGGATTTATCTTTGCGAAGTGTATAAATGACTGATAAACAATGTAGTAACAAATCCAAGAATCGGATAATACAGAAAATAAAATGGGACGAAAGAAGAAAGAAATCAAAATGAAAGAGCCTGTCCGTATACGCGAGAAGAGGCTCAATGACGGCAATGTAAGTCTATATCTCGACATGTATTACATGGGCGCAAGGAAAAAGGAGGGGCTGAAGCTCTACCTCGTGCCGGAAGTGAACGCTGCCGCCAAGTTACAAAACCGGAATACGCTCAAGCTTGCCGAGCAAATCAAGGCTGAGCGCATTCTCGACATCCAGCAGCACGGCCTTGTAAACTGGGAGAACGTGAAAAAGGGTCGGATGACGCTTTCCGCTTGGGTGGAGAAATACACGAAGGATGAAAACGGTCTTACTCCTGCAAGCATGAGGTCGAAAAGGAACGCACAGGCAAGGGTGGAACAATACCTATTATATATAGGGAAGCCCAATCTTGCATTGAAAGAGGTGGACAAGGATTTCTGCAAGGGCTTCATCGCCTTCTTGAAGACCTGCACGTTCAATAACGGGAAAAAGACATTGGGCAGCACCACCTGCCGTATCTTCATGAACCGTTTAGCTGCCGCCTTGAACATGGCTGTCCGTGAGGGGCTGATTGAAAACAACCCGTTCAAGCTGTTGGACGCAAAGGAGAAGCCGCAAAAGAAAAGCGCCATGCGCGAGTTTCTGACCATAGAGGAACTGAGGATGCTGATTGCCAAGCCGTGCCGCTATGAGATTGTAAAAAAGGCTTTCCTGTTTTCTTGTTTTACGGGATTGAGGTACAGTGACATGATGGCATTGAAGTGGAACGAGATACACAAGGCGGCTGACGGTAAGACGCTTTACATCGAGCATGAGCAGGTAAAGACCAAGAACATGGTGACGATACCGCTTTCCAACGAAGCCTTGAAATGGATGCCGAGAAAGTCGAAAGGGGACGAAAGAGTGTTCCACCAACTCCGTATCACCTCTACCACGGTTGAAGTGGTGTTGGGCGAATGGATGCAGGAGGCCGGAATACAGAAGCACATCACCTACCATTGCTCACGGCATACGGCGGCAACCCTGTTGCTGACCCTCGGCGCAGACCTCTATACGGTGAGCAAGATTCTCGGACACCGGAGCATAAGGATGACAGAAGTCTATGCCAAGATAGTGGACAAAAAGAAAATTGAAACGATGAACCTCGTGAACAATATGTTTGTATAACTTAAAAATAGAAAGGAAGAATTTTATGAAAGTAGAAATCAAAGCAAGAATGTTGACAGCCGGAAACCGTAGCCTTTACTTGGAGTATTACGAAACAGGCTTCCGCAAGAGGGAGAACCTGCATCTGTACCTTATCCCCGATGACGCTCCCAATGCGAGAAAACTCAACGAACAGACCTTACGAAAGGCACAGGAGATACAGGCACAGCGCATCCTTACACCTCCGTCTTTCGAGAAGAAGGAGAAGAGGGGAGAAAACGAACAGACCAAGACCATGACTTGGCTTGGGTGGTGCGATGACTATGTGCGTTGTGCCATGACAGATGGAAACTGCAAAAAGATGATACAACACAAGGATGTCGTTCGCAGACGGATTGAAGCCTATTTGAAACGTGCAAAGAAAACGGATGTCTTGCTAAAAGACGTGGATAGGGATTTGGTAAGTGGCTTGTTCGGGTATATGCGCAATTACCGCAACCGAAAACAGATAAAGAAGAATGGCGGCAGGCTGGCCGCTTACACCCTCGTGCTGTTCGAGGAAACAGTAAAGGCCATTTTCAACAAAGCCGTGCGTGACGGTCTGATTGCGTACAACCCTATTCAAGACCTATCTAAAGAAGAACGCTTCCATGCGCCGGACAAGCACCGTGAATACTTGACGGCTGACGAACTGAAACGTTTTCTCTCGGTAGAACCGCAAACTTTTATGGAAGAAGTCGTGCAGAGGGCTTTCGGCTTTTCCTGCATGACGGGGCTTCGGCTCGGTGATATGCAACGCTTACGGTGGAGCGACATAAAGGACGTGAACGGCGTGTTGATGGTTTCCCTTATCCAACACAAGACCAAGCAGCCTGTCGCCGTGCCGCTTAACGCTTTAGCCATCTCGCTGCTTCCTCCAAGACCTGAGAACGGTAAGGATGGCATTATTTTCCCGTTAGTGAAGAAGCCAGATAACGTGGCGAAGTATGTGCGCCGCATAAAGAACAAGGCAGGGATAGAAAAGGACTTCACCTATCACAGCAGCCGACATTCGGCGGCAACGCTGGCGATAACGGCAGGTGCTGAACTCTATTCGGTCAGCAAGATATTGGGACATGGCAGCATTGCGTCCACACAGGTTTACGCAAAGGTGAACATGGAGAAAAAAGTTGAAGCAATAAACCTGACAAACGGTGTGTTCTAACTTGAATAATAGTTCAAACAGGGGGGTGTTGAAATGACATCCCCCTATGTTTGAAGTGGATGTCATTTAGGGGCGATAAATTATCATCCCCTATTTTTTACGTTCCATCTCTAATCACCCACATTTTCTCTAATAATAATTGATTATAAATAATAGCTTATTCAAAGAAAATCATTAAATTTGCATCCAAAGCAATAAATTGAAACACAGTGGAAGATTTGAACCAGTTAAAATTGGTGTTGGTAAAGAAGAAAAGAACCAACAAATGGTTGGCAGAACAGTTGGGCGTGAATCAGACAACTGTTTCCAAGTGGTGCACCAATACGACTCAGCCAGATTTGGCAACGCTGAAACGTATATCGGAGTTGTTGGAGGTTAGTGTGAGCGAGATTATCAATTTTGAATAAGATGTACGATTATGGGCAATACCAAATTTAATGAGAATACCAGAGTACAAGTTCCGGCGGCACTCCATTTGTGCAAGCTGGGTTATACTTATTTGGATGACATCTGTGCCTACGATACTAAGACAAACATCTTGATTGACGTTTTCTTGGATGCAGTAAAACGCCTTAACCCCGGATTGTCAAGCTCGGAGGCATCACTGTTATATGCAAAAATTGTGAATATCGCCAATAACGATGATTTGGGACGTGAATTTTACCAGTTGCTTTCAACGAACAGCGGTACAAAACTTATTGATTTTGAAAATCCCGAAAACAACGATTGGCATGTGACTACGGAATTTACATGTGAAAACGAAGATACCGAAGATGAGTTTCGCCCCGATATCACTTGTTTCGTAAATGGTCTTCCGCTTGCATTCATTGAGGTTAAGAAGCCGAACAACCGTGAGGGTATTTTGGCAGAGAGGGAACGCATCAACAAACGGATGAGCAAGTCCTGCTTCCGCCGTTTCTTCAACATCACCCAACTGATGATTTTCTCCAACAACCAAGAGTATGATACCGACAACCGTGTGCCTATACAAGGGGCTTTTTATTGCTGTGCGGCTAAGGAAAAGGCGTTTTTCAACGTGTTCCGTGAGGAGGACAAGCGGTATGTGTCAGATTATCCTTATCGGACTATAACTGATGAAATAGAGAACAAGGTGCTGAAGCACCGCAACTGTGTGGTCATTAGGAATCTGCAAGAATATCAAACCAATAAGGCTGTAACCACGCCAACAAACCGCATTATCACCTCTATGCTGAGCAAGGAGAGATTTTTATTCCTGCTGCGTTATGGATTTGCATACGTGGAACGCAAAATAGAACTGGCTGATGGCACACAAGGAACCCAATTACAGAAACATGTAATGCGCTATCAGCAGTTGTTCGCTTCATATGCTATCCGCAACGCTTTATCAAGAGGCGTGAAAAGTGGTATCATTTGGCATACACAAGGGAGCGGGAAAACTGCGCTGGCCTATTACAGCGTGAAAAGCTTGACTGACTATTTCGCACAGCGTAATGTAGTGGCAAAATTTTATTTCATAGTTGACCGCATTGACTTGATGGAGCAAGCTACAGATGAATTTGCTGCCCGTGGTCTTGTAGTCCACAATGCCAAGAGCCGCAAGGAACTGATGGATGACATAGCAAGCCGAGAAGTAACAAGCAATGATGAGGGAAAGCCTGAAATCATGGTGGTCAACATCCAAAAATTCAAGGAGGACAAAGCCAAAGTAACAGTAGAAGATAGTTACAGCACTCATTTGCAACGGATTTTCTTCGTTGATGAAGCACACCGTGGCTATAATCCGCAAGGAAGTTTCTTGGCAAACCTTTTGGAGGCAGACAAAAACGCTGTCAAAATCGCATTGACAGGGACACCGCTGTTAAAAGAGGAACGCGAATCATGGCGAGTATTCGGCGACTATATTCATACTTACTATTACGACAAGTCCATTGCTGATGGCTACACCTGCAAACTGATGCGAGAACCTGTCGAAACAATCTACAAAGAGAAGATTGAAAATATCCTCGACCAGTTGGCAGGCGATGTGGAAGTTAAGAAGACAGACATTGACCGTAATCAAATCATGGAACATGAAAGCTACCTGAATGCTCTATTAGATTATATCATATCAGACTTCCGCCGCTTCCGAAAGGAACAAAACGATGAAACAGTGGGCGCAATGATAGTATGCCGCACAAATCCACAGGCAAGGGAACTATACCGCCTTTGGCAGGAACGCTTCAATATGGCAAGCAAGGTTAGCAAATACCAAGAGCAACAAATGTTTATGGCAGCAGAACCGATGCTCCAATACGGGAACTATAAACCATTGACCGCATCGCTCATACTGCATGACGAGGGTGATAAACAGGAACGCAAGGCGTATATTGAAGGTTTTAAGAAACAGCAGGAGATTGATGTTCTCATTGTCAATAAGATGCTTCTTACGGGCTTTGACGCACCGCGTTTGAAGAAATTATATTTGGGTCGTTCTCTCGATGGCCACGACTTGCTGCAAGCCCTTACAAGGGTAAACCGCCCTTATCATGATTTCAAGTATGGATATGTGGTGGACTTTGTAGATATTAAGGAAAACTTTGATGCAACCAATGACCGTTATCTGCGAGAGCTTAACCGCACTTCGGACGAATCGGACAATACGCATACCGAAAATATTGCCAATGACATATTAGTCAGCAAAGAAGACGTAGAGGCCAAGATAAAAGAGATAAAGAGTGTGCTTTTCAATTTCACCATTGATAATGTGGAAGAGTTCCGCAAACAAATAGACGAGATTGAAAATAAGGACAGTCTGTATGAGCTGCGCAATACGCTTTCTGATGCCAAAGCCATCATCAATCAAGTACGTTCTTTTGGCGATGAAGAAACTAAGGAGAAACTTGCTTCGCTCCCTATGGGAAGAATACCCTCCCTTATAACAGAGGTTACCCACCGCATTGAGCGCATCAATCTTTTTGAAAGCACAGAACACAAGGCTGATGTTTCCGGCATTATCAATGTAGCTCTGTCTGAACTGGAGTTTGAGTTTAAAAAAGGAATGCCAGAAGAGTTGCGGATTGTTGTCAATGACATTCGGGAACGTTGTGAGCGGGTACAGGCAGAATTTGAAGCAAACTTCGACACCAAAGAAGAACGGTATGTCATCCTTGCCGATGAGTTCCGTGAGTATTTCCGCAAAAAAGGATTTGTGCCACAAAGCACCGAGGATGCCAAGGCAAGCATTCAATATATGGACGAAGTGATGAAGAAAATACGCGAAATCAACCGTCGCAACAACATCCTTAAACGTAAGTATAAAGGGGATGAACGGTTTGTCCGCATCCACAAGCGCATTGAGGAACAAAACCAGAAGCGTGAACGTCCTATCATATCTGCACATGAATATGAGATTGCCGAGAATTTGGCGAAGATGAAAGATGAAATCGACAGACGGCTGTTCCTTGACATTAACATTCTTGACAACGAACCAGCGTTTGGCCAGGATGTGTTGTCTATCATAGGCAAGGAACTTTTAGCAATGAAAATACGGACAGACATTAAAGACCGTAAGTATTTGAGCAACTTGATTACAACAGAATATTTACAACAACGAAACTACGCTTATTAGTATATGAGTAACATCAACATATCAGAGGCCACCATAGCCCTTATTGATTCCTTGAAAAGTACCACCAGTGCCTTTGGATTGGCTGGTACGGGGAGCGAGTATAAAATTGTAACGGAAATGTTCCTTTACAAATTTTTCAACGACAAGTTCGGCTACGAAGCCAAACGTGACCCTATGTATGGAGAACGATTGTCGAAAGCTGAAAGATGGGATGCTGAATACGATACTTTTACAGAGGAAGAAGTGGAAGATTTGTTTAGCTATCTGCCACATTCCGTGCCACGATTGAAACCTGAACATACGTTGTCGCATCTTTATAATTCTGCCACGAAGGGCGATTTTTCCACTTTACTCGATGCTACATTGGTAGATATTGCTTCTCTCAATGCCGAAACATTTTCAGTCACTACATCAGGCAAGAGCAAAGTCAATATCTTCTTTCCGCTGACAACCTACGTTACTGATACGCAGAAACGTGACGAATTTGCCAAATCGCTGATGCGCAATGTGGCTTCATTCAATTTTGAGGATGTTTTTGATGAAAAATACGATTTCTTCTCACGCATTTTCGAGCATCTGCTTAAAGGTTTCAATAATGCAGGAGGCGGAAAATATGCCGAATATTACACGCCACGGGCCATAGCACAAGTGATGGCTCGCCTGTTGGTAGGAGATAATACTGATTTGCGCGGCGTGACCTGTTATGACCCTTCGGCAGGAACCGGTACATTGCTTATGGCACTGGCACATCAAATAGGCGAAGAACGCTGCACAATTTTCTCGCAAGACATTTCAGAAAAGTCTACGGAAATGCTTCGCCTAAATCTTATTCTCAATAACTTTGCAGCCTCATTGCCAAATGTAGTGCAAGGCAATACGCTCACTGAACCATCCCATAAGGAGAATGACGGAGTGTTGCGTAAGTTTGATTTCATAGTTTCCAATCCTCCGTTCAAACTTGATTTTCCTGAATATCGTGATACATTGGCATCCGATACCATCCGCTTTTGGGCGGGAGTGCCAAATGCTGTGAAAAAGGTTGACCCGATGAAGCCAAAGATGGCTATCTACACCTGCTTCATACAGCATGTGCTTAACTCATTGAAGCCAACAGGCAAGGCTGCCGTTGTCATTCCCACTGGTTTCATCACAGCCAAGAGCGGTGTAGAGAAGCGTATCTTACAACGAGTTGTGGACGAGCGATGGGTGTATGGCGTTGTTTCCATGCCAAGCAATGTATTCGCTACAACTGGAACCAACGTATCGGTAATCTTCTTCGATAAGTCAGCCAATCACGACAAGGTAATCCTGATTGATGCAAGCAAATTAGGCGAGGAGTATAAAGAGGGGAATAACCAAAAACGCCGTCTTTGCGACTTTGAGATAGACCAGATAGTCAACACGTTCCAAAACAAAGAGGCAGTAGATGATTTCTCAGTGGCCGTGACCTACGATGAAATCAAAGAAAAAGGTTACAGCCTTTCGGCAGGTCAGTATTTCGACATCAAGATTGACTATGTGGATATAACAGAGGAGGAATTTAATGCCCGAATGGAAGAATATAAACGGAC